>NZ_FNAZ01000011.1:0-191029 GCF_900102125.1 Paenibacillus sp. cl6col | reverse complement strand
GTTCCAATACACGTCCTACGCTTACCATGACATGCTGCCGAAGGTTGGCGCCCAAATCAGCATGTCTCGGAAAGGCAATTGTTACGATAATGCCTCTATGGAGAGCTTCTTCTCGCATCTCAAAACGGAAGGGCTCTATCCTTATCATATCCGAAGTTTGGACGAGGCACAAAGGCGAATTGAAGAATATATTCATTTTTATAATCATAATCGACCACAAAGAAAGCTAAAGAAGCTGCCGCCAGTAGAGTACCGACGACAGCTTGCTGCTTAGGTGTTTTTTCTATGTCCACTAAATGGGGTCTTGACCAACTATCTGGGACACCTGGGAGGGTGTTTTCTTTTTTTTGATACCGGATCATGGAATCAATGGAATCGTAGGAATCTACTTGAGAATCTATCATTAACAAAACATTTATATGGAATTAACACTCTCTTGCTAGAGCAAGGTTATGGTATGAAAGGGTGGTGTGAGACATACCATCTCAATAAGGACGATATTGAAAAAGGGGAGAACACGGGATATGCAAATGCGCTCTAAGTGGATGCTACTTCTGTTTATGTGCTTTACGCTGCTGGTCGGCTGTGGTCAGTCAGGGACAGCAGGAGGAACACAGACGCCAGAGAAAGGTGCGACGCAGGAGGGGGCGACAACAGCTCCAGCCGATAACGCAACCACATCGAAGGATGAGAATGTGGAATTAACATTCTATTTTCCTATCGCAGTTGGTGGTCCACTGACGAAAGTGGTTGAGGGTATGACGGCGAAGTTCACCGCGAAGCACCCGAACATCACAGTGAAGCCAGTTTATACAGGCAGCTATGCAGATACGACGACGAAGATTCAGGCTGGCATCCAAGCCAAGCAGCCGCCGGATGTAGCGGTTATGCTGTCTACGGAACTGTTCAGCATGCTGGATACGAATGCAATCCTTCCGCTTGATGACTTTATCGCGAAGGAAGGCAACGGTTTCCTTGATGATTTCTACCCGGCTTTCATGGCAAATTCGCAAGTTGAGAACAAGACATACAGTATCCCTTTCCAACGCAGTACTATCGTTCTTTATTACAACAAGGATGCTTTCAAAGAAGTTGGCCTGAACCCGGATCAACCGCCGAAGACTTGGGCTGAGCTTACAGAATATGCAACCAAGCTGAAAAAAGACGGTCGCCAAGGCATCGAGGTGCCAGGATCCGGATTTGCTTATTGGATGTTCCAACTGTTCTCCCTGCAGAACATGGCTGATCCGAAAGGCAACCTTATGTCCCAAGACGGCAAGAAAGTATTCTTCGATACACCAGAGAATGTAGAAGCATTGCAGTATTGGCAAGACCTGTCGAAGAAGCACAAGGTAATGCCGGAAGGTATTGTAGAATGGGCAACAGTTCCTACAGACTTCTTAGAGCAGAAGACTGCTATGATGATTCATACTACGGGCAACCTGACGAATGTGAAGAATAACGCTAAATTTGACTTCGGTGTTGCATTCCTGCCGATGAACAAGCAGTACGGTTCACCTACAGGCGGCGGCAACTTGTATATCTTCAAGGACATTGATCCGAAGAAACAAGCAGCAGCCTGGGAATTCATCAAGTTCATGACAGAGCCGGAGCAAGCTGCTCAATGGAGTATTGATACAGGCTATGTTGGCGTTCGCAAGTCAGCATACGACACAGATGTGATGAAGAAATATGCAGCTGATTTCCCGCAAGCAGTTGTTGCACGCGATCAATTGGAGCACGCTTACGCGGAATTGTCTACGCACAACAATGGTAAAGTCTCCAAAGCATTGACGGATCAAGTGCAAGCGGTGCTGACAGGCACGACGGATCCGGCATCTGCATTGAAGAAGGCGCAGGAAGAGGCTGATCGCGCACTGAAGCCGTTCAACAAGTAATACACGCTCAAGATGCAATCGCATGCCTTATGTGCGTGCTGTATCGGCAGGGCCTAAGCCCTGCCGATTTATATACATCATGAACTTACTAGAATTCATTGGAGAAGGAGGTCAGGATGATGACCGCCAAATGGAAAGAACGTCTATCCCGCAATACATTGGCATGGGCGCTGCTGCTCCCGTCCCTGTTGTTCCTCATGCTCTTCACCTATTATCCAATGCTGAAGACAGCCTGGCTCAGTATGTATCAATCCGACCTGGCTACACCAGAGCCGATATTTGTAGGGCTTGATAATTTTACCGCACTGTTCCAAGACCCTGTATTCCAGAAAGTATTCAGCAATAATATATGGTTTGCGATTGGCACAGTGCCTACTTCCATGGCGCTTGCTTTCATTATGGCGCTGTTCGCTGATAAGGCACTAGCGGGACGTTCATTCTCTCGTGTGGCATTTTTCTATCCGAATATGATTCCAATGATCGCGGTAGCGAATATTTGGCTGTTTATATACACACCTCAGTATGGTTTGTTGGCTCAACTGGCGAAGTGGGTTGGACAGTCGGCGGACATGAATATGTTGGGGCATCCCGATACGGTCATGTGGGCTATGATCGTCATGATGATATGGAAGGAAGCAGGATACTTCATGATCTTCTACTTGGCCGGACTTCAGAATATTCCGAAGGACTTATATGAATCGGCCTCGGTAGACGGCATTGGTACTTGGAAGGTAACGACACGGATTACAATCCCATTGACGATGCCTACTACGCTGTTTGTAGCAGTTGTAGCGCTGACGAATGCATTCAAGCTTGTGGATCATTTGTGGATTATGACCAAGGGTGGTCCAGACAATGCGAGCAGCCTGCTTCTGTATCACATTTATGACACAGCCTTCAGCTTCTACGATCAAGGAATGGCGGCGACCATGACTGTCATTATGATCGCACTGCTCTTGGTACTATCATCACTACAATTTTTCGGCTGGGATCGCAAAATCCATTATCAATAAAGGAGGCGCCTTATGGACAAATCAGTTGGGATCAACACAGAATTTAGTACAGGCGCCGTAGGCCGTAGGCCGCCTTTATCGGATCGAGCCTTGAAGATCGAACGGACGAAGCGACGGATGAAGCAGTGGCTCTGGCATGCGATTATGCTCGTGGTCAGCGTCGTATGGTTTGTACCGCTCATCTGGATGTTATGGACGGCGTTCCGTCCCAAGGATGCGGGCATGAATTCATTCTGGTCATGGGAGTGGACGTTAGCTAACTTTGCAAAGGTATGGGAAGGTGCTCCATTTGCCCAGTATTATTTGAACACCTTCACGATTGCAGGAGGAGTGCTACTTGCGCAGCTTCTCAGCCTAACACTGGCTGCTTACGCATTTGCACGCCTGCGCTTCTTCGGGAAAGACGCTGTATTTATGCTGTTCTTGGTACAACTTATGGTACCAGCGGATGTTCTTATTTTCTCGAACTACCATGTATTGAAGGAGTTTGGTTTGCTAGATACGAAGCTGGGCATCATGCTACCATACTTCGCATCAGCATTCGGGATATTTCTGCTCCGCCAGACATTTAAGCAGCTGCCGCTTGAATTGGAGGAAGCAGCGATGGTGGAAGGCTGCTCTCGCCTGGGCATTTTGTGGCGCATCTTCGTGCCGTTGTCTGCGCCTGTATATATCTCATTTGCGGTTGTATCGGTCAGCTATCAGTGGAATAACTTCCTGTGGCCACTGATTGTGACGAACTCCGTAGAGAATCGTCCGCTTACTGTAGGGCTTGCTATGTTTGCTCAGTCTTTCGAGACGGGGGCGCAGTGGGCAGAAGTAAGTGCAGCAACATTGCTTGTTGTAGGGCCGCTGATTCTTGGATTTTTACTGTTCCAGCGCAAATTTATTAGCAGCTTCATGCACTCAGGAATTAAGTAAGAGCCACTCTTGGCTGCATGGATGTGAATAGCTCGATCTAAGGCGCTCTTTGGCTGCTCACGCAGCACAAGGGGTGCCTTTTTTCATATGGATGCTGCATGGAGATTGGTATGCTTGAAGTAGGTTGGAGGATTTGAGAAATATTACATTCGATTCGGAGCGCATTTTTGAATAAAATGGAGTTTATCTCAGTCCTTGGGGCACCCTAGAAAATACAGCAGGAAAGAAGGAGTGGCATACCCATTTATGTCAAATAAGCAATCAAAGCAAGATCCTCAGAAGGGAAATAAGTCGGAGCAATTCAGCTCTGCAGGATTTATATTGGCCGCTATCGGCAGTTCAGTCGGGTTGGGCAACATGTGGAAGTTCCCATACGTTACGGGGCAAAATGGAGGAGGAGCATTCTTCCTATTATTCATCGCCTGTCTCTTAATTGTTGGCTTGCCAGTATTGCTTGGCGAGCTGGCTGTTGGACGTGGCGGACGCGGTGACGCAGTCTCTGCTTTCACCACTTTATCACGTAAAAGAGGATGGGGCGTACTGGGCTTCATCGCCGTATTGGCTGCCTTCCTGATTATGACGTATTACAGCACGATTGCGGGATGGACGCTCCATTATGCAGTTGAGTCGGTATCCGGAATCTTGTTCCAAAGCGGCGATTATGCGGAACACTTCAAGCTCTTCACCGGAGGGATGATGCCGATTGTCTGGCAAATTGTCGTGTTTGCCTTAACCGGATTCATCATTGCCAGAGGGATATCTGGTGGTATTGAGAAGTTCAATAAGATTGTTATTCCGGGCCTGCTCATCATTTTATTGGTTATGATGGTGCGTACGCTTACGCTGGACGGCGCTGCTGAAGGAATCTCTTATTTCCTGAAGCCTGACTTCTCACAGTTGACCTTCCATTCCGCACTGATGGCATTGGGGCTTGCATTTTTCTCCTTGTCGCTTGGTATGGGGGCCATGCTGACGTATGGTGCATACGTAGACAAGCATCAATCGCTACCGCTTGCGACTGTCGCAGTAGGAGCGGGTGATTTAATCTATGCGCTTATTGCAGGGTTGATCATCTTCCCAACGATATTTACATTTGGAATTGAACCGGATTCAGGGCCGGGACTTGTCTTCGTTGCTCTCCCTGCAGCATTCGCCTCGATGCCTTATGGTGCATTGTTCGGCGGCTTGTTCTTCTTGCTCCTGGCAATTGCTGCGGTTACGTCTTGCTTGGCCCTTGCGGAAGTGCCTGTAGCCTATATCATGCGCCGCTACCACTTGGGGCGTGGCAAGGCAACCTTTTATGTGATTGCTGCCATGTACATCATCGGTCTTCCGTGCACGCTGGCAGCAGGAGGGGTTCTGGAGGGAGCGACGCTGGGCGGCCGTAACTTCTTCCAATGGATTGATTTCCTGACCTCGAATGTAATGCTGCCACTGGGCGGTTTGTTCGTAACGCTGCTTGTCGGATACGCATGGAAGCAGTCCGGAGAAGAGACGGGTCTGTCTCCCGTGTGGAGAAGTATATGGCTGTTCACGATGCGTATTATAGCTCCTGTGCTCATAATATTGATTTTCTTGTCGTCGATCGGCTTGGTCTAAATTAGAAATGCCGAACAACGCCCCAGATGGCTGGATGAGCCTTCCGGGGCGTTGTTTTGTATTGCCTATTCATCTAAAGGGGGAGAATGTCATGCTACTTATCATTCACCATTCAGTGATGATTTGAATCATCTTTGAATATGATTTCTTAACATACACTTGCACGGCTGCGGGCTGTTTCGGCTATTGTATTCTTTTTTTCGACATATTTCGATAAAACCATTCCAAAGTTGACATGAGATGATATAATGGAAATTAAAACCACAGCCCCTGTACTCGGGCGGCTTATGGAGGCGTAGAGAAAATGGGCTTGGCTAATGGGGCAGGATCGGTATATTCGTTCGGCTCAGAAGACAATGTGCCGGAATTGCTCTGTGTCATGGAGAACGGATCGATGGAGCAATCGGCGGAGGCGGCTCAAGCATTATTCGAGCAGCTGTGCATGGAGCATGATGTCCATGAAGCAACTAGTGCGCTAATCGAGCCGCTCTTGGATATTTTGACCGTACGATATAAGTCGGTTGCGAAGGCATCCATCTTGAATGGGATTGCGCAAGTACTGCGAACGGTGATGGACAGCCATCTCCCATTTGGGGTGACACCCTCTCGATATCGACATGCTGATGATGCGGAGACTAGAGATATTGCCTTTCAGGTGGAGCAGAACTGGCTTCACGTACTTCGCGAGCGCTATGCAGATTGGACGTCTCTCATTCACGAAGATGATCGAACAGCAGTGCAGGTGATTTATGTGCTGCATTTGCTCCAATGGACAGATGAGGCTGTTGAGGATACGCTGCAGGAGGCTTCCTTCCATGGCCTTACAGCACGTGTGCGCCTTAATGGCTTGCTTGCGTTGGCAGATTATCGGCACCGTATCGGTAAGCCATTCAACCCATCCATAGCGTTCGGACAGCATCAAGACGATGAGCTTCACGAAGCGATTCGCGCTGTATGCGTAGCTGTTACCGCTCCTGAGTCACTCGGTCTTCTGGAGATGAGCAAGCTCATATCGGGGTGTACGCTGCCTCGTATGGATCGCATTCAGTTTCCGTGGGCGGACGGCGCTATTGCGTCGGTATGTGCGCAAGCTGCATGTCGCTCCTTAAGTAAGGGGACAACCTTGGACGAACGAGCTGCTTTTTGGAAAGAAGCACTGGAGAAGACGATATCTGCTCATCAGCGCCGCTCACGGCAGGTAGTATGGGAGATAGGTGAGTCAACGGTTCAGTGGGATGAGGAGTGGCTGCAATGGAACTGGAACAGCCCGATGCTTGTTGCAGATGGGATGCTGTATTCTTTATTCCAGACGCCAGGTCAAGACGGTAGCGTTATGCAGAAGCAGGAAGATGGAACGGTATCGATCCATCCTGCAGCTGCACGTGTCATTAAGGTATGCTTGCAAAATCAAGTCGATATGCCGAATGCAGAACGCTACGGAGCGGGTATGACGATTCGTTCGCTGTATCGATTCATCACATAAGAGAACCCTTGCTAGGTTAAGCCTACTTTCGGTGAAACGCAGGTAGATCGATTGGACAAGTTATGATGTGAATACACAATTGGACATTGAAGCTGGCAAGACGGAACTAGTCCGTCTTTTTCTTTTTCTCGGAGAAAGGTGTTACGGATTTTGCTCCTTCAATGGTGTCATTTACGAACGCCATATCTTGATTTTTCGCTTTCATTGCCGTAGTGCCTTTATAATTGCCACGATGCGATTTATTCTCCATAGTTGTGCCCCTCACTTTACTCAAAAATGATGGAAATTGAATGTTGGATCCAGCTACAGCAATAGTATGTTCGGTGCACAGTCTCCTTATCCGAGGAGAGCCAAGGCAAGGTAAAGGAAACGGTTGACATAGATAAATATCAGACAACGCTACCTCCAAAAAAATTAAGATCTGGCTGCAAGTGGATGGATACGTACTTGGCTTCAGACAAGCAGCTCTTGAGTAAGGATTTATTATTCCGAACAATAAAAATTGCTAAGATCGCAGAATCCTCTACTGGCTTTTCTGCTCTCCTGAAGTGAGCAAAAGTTGACAATACGGAAAAAATCTAGTCGATGACTAGGTTTTTTTTGCGTTGTTGGTTATAATGGTTAAGGAATTTTTGCGTGTTTTTTACACGCATCTTAACGATACATGAAACATAATTGATAGACTAGGTTTATGATAGTAAGGTAATGTTCGAAACAATGGTTATTCAAATATACGGTCTAAGGAGTTGTACTTATAAATGGCATTAAAAGCAGGTATTGTTGGGCTGCCTAACGTTGGCAAATCGACGTTGTTCAATGCGATTACACAAGCAGGGGCTGAATCGGCGAACTATCCGTTTTGTACGATCGATCCAAATGTCGGCGTGGTAGAGGTTCCAGATGAGCGCTTGGATAAGTTGACTGAGTTGGTTGTTCCAAACCGTACAGTTCCAACAGCGTTTGAATTTGTTGATATTGCCGGTCTGGTACGTGGTGCGAGCAAAGGCGAAGGGCTTGGGAACAAGTTCTTGGCTCACATTCGTGAAGTAGATGCAATCGTACACGTTGTGCGCTGCTTCGAAGACGAAAATATTACGCATGTTGACGGAAAGGTTGACCCAGTTAGCGATATTCAAACGATCAATTTGGAGCTCGTTCTGGCGGATTTGGAATCGGTTGAGAAGCGTCTTGATCGCACAAAGAAGAACATGAAGAGCGGCGACAAGAAGTATGCGGCAGAGGCTGCTGTATTGGAGCGCTTGAAAGAGGCGTTGTACAATGATAAGCCAGCACGCAGCTTGGAACTGAGCGACGAAGAAAAGGTGCTTGTACGCGACATGCACTTGCTCACGATGAAGCCAGTATTGTATGCGGCGAACGTAAGCGAAGATGGCGTGAAGGATGCGGATAGCAATCCATATGTACAGCAGGTACGTGACTTTGCCGCAGCTGAGAATGCGGAAGTTGTGCCGATTAGCGCAAAGGTAGAAGCAGAAATTGCTGAGCTTGAGGGCGAAGATAAGGAGATGTTCCTTGAAGAGCTTGGACTGGATGAGTCCGGTCTGAACCGCTTGATTAAGGCAGCCTATCGCTTGCTTGGTCTGTATACGTACTTTACTGCTGGTGTACAAGAAGTACGCGCTTGGACGATTCGCAAAGGGATGAAGGCCCCGCAAGCGGCAGGTGTTATCCACTCCGACTTTGAGCGCGGCTTCATTCGTGCCGAAGTGGTCTCTTATAATGATCTAGTTGCTGGCGGTTCTATGAATGCGGTGAAGGAACAGGGTAAGCTAAGATTGGAAGGTAAGGAATACGTTGTTCAAGACGGCGATGTTATGCATTTCCGCTTCAACGTATAGCGCTTCTGCTTCTTCGCTTGCTTAGCTAATGCAGTGAGATCATCTGCGCATTGTAATGCAGGTTGAGCGAGGGAATGGTTGCGGAAATGGTTATGGTGGAATGCCGTAATCATTCATTTATTGAAGCACGAACCATGATTGCGCAAATCAAGGTTCATGAATATACGTGGTAGTATCGAATTGGAGAAGAGAGGTGAGCGTGTATGATGTTAGATAGACTGCAATCCCTTGCGGATCGCTATGAGAAGTTGAGTGAATTGCTATGTGACCCGGATGTGGCGAACGAGCCGAAGAAGCTTCGTGAGTATTCGAAGGAGCAATCCGATCTGCAGCCAGCTTATGAAGCATTTATGGAATTTAAAAATGTACTTAGCGAACTGGATGCGGCGAAGGTAATGATGCAAGAGAAGCTTGACGATGAGATGCGCGAAATGGTGAAGATGGAAATCGAGGAACTGAGTGCGCGTCAAACGGAACTTGAGGAACGTATTCGTATTTTGCTGCTGCCAAAGGATCCGAATGATGACAAGAACGTGATCGTGGAAATTCGCGGTGCGGCAGGCGGTGATGAAGCTGCGCTCTTCGCTGCTGATTTATACCGCATGTACACGCGCTATGCGGATTCACAAGGATGGCGTACAGAGCTGATGGAAGCGAACATGAGCGATCTGGGCGGATTCAAAGAAGTTATCTTCTCGGTATCCGGTAAGGGTGCTTACAGCAAGCTGAAGTATGAGAGCGGCGCGCACCGCGTTCAACGCATACCGGCAACTGAATCAGGCGGACGTATTCATACGTCAACTTCGACTGTAGCTGTAATGCCAGAGGTAGATGAAGTAGAAGTCGAAATATTCGATAAAGATATCCGTGTTGATACATTCTGCTCTTCTGGTGCGGGCGGTCAGTCCGTCAACACAACGAAATCGGCGGTACGTGTTACACATATTCCGACAGGGATCATGGCTACGTGTCAGGACGGGAAGTCTCAGAACGATAATAAGGCGAAGGCATTGCAAGTCTTGCGTGCACGCATCTATGAAATTAAGCGTCAAGAGGAAGAAGCCAAGTACGCTGGCGAACGCAAAAGTAAGGTCGGAACGGGTGATCGCAGTGAACGGATTCGGACGTACAACTATCCGCAGAGCCGTGTGACAGATCATCGTATCGGCTTGACTCTGCATAAGCTTGATCAAATTATGAACGGCGATGTAGAGGAACTCATCCAAACGCTTACGCTGACTGAACAAGCGGAGCTGCTGGAAAGGGAGAATCAAGCATGAGTGAGCCTTGCGGACGGAATGAGGAGCGTAGTCGGCTAAATGCGGCAGACAGAGCTCCATATCGCCTCGCATGGCCTGCAACAATAAGAGAAGCCTGGGTGCAGGCTTCTTCTTTTTTAGCAGAGAATGGAGTCGATGATGCTGCACATCATGCCGAACTGCTGCTGCGGCATGTGCTGGGTATGGAGCGAGTCGCTTACTTGGTTGCATTGACAGAGCTGATGCCTGAGAATGCAATCCATGCTTTTGAATCGGCAGTGACACGGCGATCTGCGGGTGAGCCGACCCAATATATTATTGGGGATGCTTACTTCTATGGTTTGCCGTTCGAAGTGACGTCGGATGTGCTTATCCCAAGGCCGGAGACAGAGCTCCTCGTGGAGGCAATTCTGACTGAAGCTGACCGGATCTGGTCGCAAGATGAATCACTTCATGTTGTGGATATTGGTACCGGCAGCGGTGCAATTGCTTGTACATTGGCACATGAGCGTCCACATTGGCATATCACGGCTGGCGATATCTCGCCAGCGGCGCTTGCTGTCGCGAAGCGAAATGCGGGGCGGCTTGGCGTTGCAGAGCAGATGTCGTGGAAACAGGGGGATCTGCTGGCGCCGTTCGCTGGTAGTGAATTGGACATTCTCGTATCCAATCCACCTTATATTCCGGCTGGTGATATCGCGGATCTGATGCGTGAGGTGCGCGACTATGAGCCGCGTACGGCGCTGGATGGTGGAGCGGATGGATTGGATCCGTATCGACGGCTTGTCACCATGTTGTCCGAGCTTGGCAAGGCTCCACGTATGATTGGCTTTGAAGTGGGTCAAGGACAAGCGCAAGATGTGGCGGCAATGCTCGCGCAAGCAGGTTATGATGAGAAGTTGATCATTGTGCCTGACCTAGCTGGTATTGAGCGCCATGTGATTGGTGTTCGACGCTTAGAAGAAATTTAACTCTATAAGGACTGTTCCATGACGCAGAACGTATCTGCGACTAGGACAGTCCTTTTTTATGCATTCAAAAGTTGGATATCGGTTCATAGGCCGTTTGATAACCACCAGTTTCACCTAAGACTCTGACGAATCTATCTATCTATCAAAAAAACCACTATTGATAGGTTTAAGGATCCTGCTCACGGACATACTGATAGACAAGAGGCGCGCCCAACCTCACAAGGAGCAGGATGAACATGAACTTACGCGTGTTCGTACTCGGTCTCGCGATTGCCGTACTGGCAGCGGGAGCTTTGATGCGTTGGGAAAATGGCCATGCGGAGGCCATTGATAATCAAAATATTCAGAAGCAAAAGATAGAGAAGCAGGATCATATTCCCGAGGATGCGATTCGGCTGCGAATATTGGCCAACTCAGACGTTGATAACGATCAGCGTGTGAAGCGCATGGTTCGGGATCGGATTGTGGAGCAGATTAACGGCTGGCTTAAGACAGAAGAGAAGCCGGATACTCGTGAAAAGGCACGCGAGCTGATAGCAGGGCATTTGGACGAACTGAAGCAGACGGCAGAGCAAGTGTTAAACGAAAAAGGACTGGCGTATGGAGTCAAGGTGAAGCTTGGAGAAGTATCCTTCCCGGCCAAGTGGTATGGAGGCGAAGTATATCCTGCCGGGATGTATGAAGCATTGCTTGTTACATTAGGCGAGGGAAGCGGACAGAATTGGTGGTGTGTCCTGTTCCCGCCGCTCTGCTTCGTCGATGGGAGTACGGCTCAAGCACAAGCTGGTGATGCGAGGTCCAAGTCATCTGCGCCATCTAAGAGTGGAGAACAAGACAAGGGCGCTCTATCAGCTGAGGGAGATGCTCAGGCTGCAGACGGGAAGGCTCAAGCCAATGCCGCGATGGAATCAGGCGAGACAGAAGTGAAGTTCTTCCTGTGGGAGGCTCTAGAGGCATTGTTTCGTTTGATTGGTTCCATTTTCAGTGCAATATTTGGGTAATCTAATCGAGTAATTGTATGCACTAGGTGTGCCTTCCACTCGTCTGGACGTGTTGCCGTCATTATGGTACAACTAAAATAAGCAACAGTTATTTATAGATTTGAATTAAGTACGAATACGTGTGAAACTTCAATTTATGAAGATGCCGAAGCTCCTTTGGCATCTTTCTTGCGTTGCTTCCGCCTTTTCTTTTTTTATTGTCGATGTCGGCATCGGGGCGGGAGAGCATACACTCTATATCGAAGTAAGGGATGTACTCAATGAATACTCGACATGAACGGGAACAGAAGGACAGCGCGACTACCGTGACGGAAGGAAGCGCTCAACGTTTGCACACGAAGTGGTGGTCGGTAGACGAACATATGCCGCTTGAACAGCAGCATGGAATAACAGAGGGGGCGGCAATTCTAGCTGCCGGAGGCACCGTTGCCTTTCCAACGGAGACGGTATATGGGCTTGGCGCGGATGCCCGTGATACGAAGGCAGTTGAACGTATATTTGCTGCCAAGGGGCGTCCATCCGACAACCCGCTAATCGTTCATATTGCTGAACGGAATCAGCTTGATGAGCTTGTCCTGCCTTATAGTGATATCGCTGCTCGTCTTATGGAACGCTTTTGGCCGGGTCCGTTGACGATCGTGCTGCCGGTGCGAATGGGGGCTGTATCCCCTCGCGTGACGGCGGGACTGGATACGGTTGGTGTACGGATGCCGGGTCACGATACAGCTTTGGCTCTTATACGTGCTTCTGGATGTCCCGTGGCAGCTCCAAGCGCCAACCGTTCAGGACGTCCTAGTCCGACGCGTGCGGAGCATGTACGGGAGGATTTGGACGGTCTTATCGACGGTATTGTCGATGGCGGTGCGACAGGCGTAGGGGTAGAGTCTACTGTTGTAGAATTAATAGGCAGTCGTGTGCATGTCCTCCGCCCGGGTGGGATAACAACAGCGATGCTGCAAGAGGTGGCCTCCGAGGTAACGATTGATCCAGCGGTCGATCCCAATGGGGGAATGATCCATGCACAGGTTCCACCAACTACAGAATCTGCGCTGGGGGATCGAGATTCCTTGTCTACGCCGCTGGTGAACAAGGAAGCAGATCCTTCGGCAGCAGCGAGCGGCATGATTAGCGAGGAGTCGGTATCTCTTCAAGCTGCTTCGGGGCATATGGGGCAAGCGAATGACATCCAGATGAACGCGCCTCGCTCACCTGGAATGAAATATACCCACTATGCTCCCCAAGGTCAGCTGCATATCGTGCAGGGGGAGTCTGCGGAACAAGTGACCGAATGCATTCAGCGTATGCTGCATGAAGCGCAGCAGCGTGGGGAGACAACGGGTGTACTTGCCTTCGCAGAGCATGCAGAACAATACCGAGCTGATATTGTAGCAACGATTGGCAGTGTGCATGTATTGGAAGAGGCAGCCGCACTGCTATATGATGCCCTGCGGCATTTCGATGAAG
This sequence comes from Paenibacillus sp. cl6col, assembly GCF_900102125.1. Lineage (NCBI taxonomy): Bacteria > Bacillati > Bacillota > Bacilli > Caryophanales > Paenibacillaceae > Paenibacillus > Paenibacillus sp. cl6col. Next base: position 177,561 of record NZ_FNAZ01000011.1, on the reverse strand, counting down.
CGGGCGCAACTTATATACTGGCAGAAGCTTGCACTACAGAAGGCATCGGTCTTGCAGTGATGAACCGTATGATGAAGGCAGCAGGTCATCGTATCATTTGGTGTGAATGAACCTTGTTTGGGTAATGTAGCTTATAAGAGACAAGCCTTGTTATCTCTTTGCTGCTTGTCATGAAACTATCCTTGTCCGCATACGTTGGATACAGACGCTATGGGACGAGGAGTGGGGGCAATGTGGGAAACGGCAGCGCCAATCGGCCAATGGATCACGATTTTTTTGATGGCGGCAGCATTGGGCTCAGATGCCTTTTCACTGTGTCTAGGTATCGGTATGAGAGGGGTACGGCGAAGAGATGCAGTTCGCATTAGCGGGGTTATCGCATTGTTCCATGTACTGATGCCGCTGGCGGGTGTTGCAACAGGCATGTATATGAGCATGCTGCTCGGTGAAGTAACCACATGGGCAGCGGGAGGCCTTCTTATTATGCTAGGGGGGCATATGATATACAGCTCGTTGAAGGGTGAATCCTCGCAAATGATTAATACTTCAACGGTATGGGGGATGCTGCTGTTCGCACTTAGTGTGAGTGTAGACTCCTTTTCCGTTGGAATATCGCTCGGCATGTTCGGCTCTGATTTGTTGATGACGATCATTGCCTTTGGATTGTTTGGCGGTGCAATGTCGATCTTTGGCTTACTGCTTGGCCACCACGCAGGCAAGCATTTCGGTGAGTACGGGGAGGCTGCAGGTGGGGCGATCCTGCTTACCTTTGGGGTATTGTTTTTGCTGCCTTTCTAAGCTTTTTAAGCTTTGGAGCGAAGTCAAAGCAAGCAGGAATGAGATTGATGAAGATGCGCGACCCTATAGATAGGTTTCATGGTATGAAGGGAGGGGGTCATATGATACGCATTTTATTTGTATGTACAGGCAATACATGCCGAAGTCCAATCGCAGAGGCTATGCTGAAGCATATGGCAGAGGAACGCGGCTTGGACATTCATGTTCAGTCAGCAGGTGTAGCAGCATGGGACGGCACAGCGATGTCACAGCACGCTTCTACTGTACTGGAGGAGCAGAATATTGCCAATCATCGAGATTTTCGATCGGCTGCACTGGATGAAGAGCGTGTGCATTGGGCAGATCTTATATTGACATTGACGACTAGCCACAAGCGTCATGTGCTTCAACAGTTCCCGGGTGCAACGAGCAAGACATTTGCGCTTAAGGAATATGTGAGCAATTCGGATTCAGAGCAGGAGCAATATCAACAGCTGCAATCATTGGTTGCGGATCTTCAATTGAAGCTTGCTATGGGACAAGCTCCAACGGAAGAAGAGCTGGTACAGCTTGCTGAATTGCAGCGGCTTATGCCGAATCAGGATGTGGCAGACCCGTATGGCGGTTCTTTGGAGCAGTATCGGATGACAGCGGCGGAGATTCAGGCTGCGCTGACTAGGTTGCTTGATAAGCTTCAGCCATAGACGGTTTAAGTGTTGGGTTTATGGCACTGCCAAATGCAGCAGTAGGATGCTGTGTATGAGTGGGCAGGAAAATAACGGTTGCAATTGGTTGCGACATCCATTATGATCGTTCTATATGGAGAGGATCCGATGTAACTGGCGACGGAAGTGGGGAACCACGGTGGAGCATCGGAGCATACGGCCGGTCGCCTGGGCAGAAGAGCAGTGTACGGATAGAGAGCCGTGCTATGCTCTTTTTTTCAATCAATGAGACATGTTACACTGGGAGTAACGTGCAATTGGCTCGTCTAATATGCGGGAAATTCGTTATAATAGACCCGTAGCATACCGAGCATGGTAACATGGACGGAGAGCACAATTGAAGACAACGGATGGAGGGTACGACAATGAAAATTGCCATTGGTGCAGACCATGCTGGCGTACGACTTAAGGAAGGGATTGTACAAGTCATCAAGGAGCTTGGTCATGACGTCATTGATGTAGGCTGCGATTGTACAACATCAGTAGATTATCCGGATTATGCGGTACCTGTTGCAGAGATGGTTGCCTCAGGCGAAGCAGATCGAGGCGTGCTCATATGTGGTACCGGGATTGGGATGTCCATCGCAGCGAATAAGGTGCCAGGCGTCCGCTGCGGGCTTGTTCATGATTTATTCTCTGCTAAGGCAACGAGAGAGCACAATGATACGAATGTACTTGCTATGGGTGAGCGTGTCATTGGAACTGGACTTGCTGAAGAGATTGTACGCGTATGGCTGGGTACAGAATTCAGCCAAGGAGAGCGCCATATTGGACGTCTTCGCAAGGTCGCGGACGTAGAACATAAATATCACTCGCAAGCGTAGCGAGTGGAGGTGAATGGGCAGTATGAATGAGATCGAGAAGAACGAACATCAAGGGCCAGCATCGTCATTCTTGAAAATGGGGCAGGTTCGCGAGCAAGCAGAGGCAGCTGCACATGCCCTCGTTCGCGAGGCAGGGCTCAAGCCTGGGCAGCTAGTCGTCATTGGCTGCAGTACAAGCGAGGTGGCAGGTGCGCGCATTGGAACTTCGGGCGCAACGGATACCGCGCAGGCGATATTTGCCGGTCTCGACGTGCTCCGCTCAAGCTATGGCCTCGAGATTGCATTCCAATGCTGTGAGCATTTGAACCGCGCACTTGTTGTTGAACGCCGCACATTGGAGCGGCTCCGGCTGCTGGAAGTATCGGCAGTTCCGGTTCGGAAGGCGGGCGGATCGATGGCCGCTTATGCGTATCGCCAGCTGACTGATGCATGTCTCGCAGAAGAGATATGTGCCCATGCTGGCATCGATATCGGCGAGACGCTTATTGGCATGCATTTGCGCCGGGTAGCTGTTCCTCTGCGTACAGAAGTGCGATATATTGGCAAGGCGCGTGTCAATATGGCGAAGACGCGGCCGAAGCTTATAGGCGGGGAGCGGGCAGTCTATCAGCTTCCAACTGAGGATGGATTGTCTTCATGTGAATAGGAGCAGTGTTTGAATGCGGGCTGTTCACAATTATTTGCAGTGGGGCGGGAGAGCCGCTGTTGCACTTTTATTACTGCTACGATAGAACCTTAACGCAGATGCGTTGTCATACATTGCAATAAGGGAATGAAAATGTGGGAGGGCTATGCCAATGGTAGATCATTTACGACAAGCAGATCCTGAAGTGTTGAAAGCAATGGACTTGGAGTTGCAGCGTCAGCGCAACAATATCGAGCTGATTGCTTCTGAAAACATCGTCAGTGAGGCGGTTATGGAAGCGATGGGGACGGTTCTGACGAACAAATACGCGGAAGGTTATCCAGGCAAACGCTACTATGGCGGCTGCGAGCACGTGGATATTGTTGAGGATATTGCCCGCAACCGTGCGAAGGAACTCTTCGGCGCTGAGCATGTCAATGTACAGCCGCACTCCGGTGCGCAAGCGAACATGGCTGTGTACTTGGCAGCATTGAAGCCAGGAGATACCGTGCTTGGCATGGATTTGGCGCATGGTGGACACTTGACTCACGGAAGCCCTGTGAATGCATCTGGTTTGCTGTACAACTTTGTGGCTTACGGTGTGGAAGAAGATACGTTCCGTATTGATTATGATAAAGTGCGCAAGGCAGCATTCAAGCATCGTCCGAAAATGATCGTGGCAGGCGCAAGCGCTTATCCACGTATTATCGATTTTGAAGTACTTGGCCAAATTGCGAACGATGTAGGCGCTCTGTTCATGGTAGACATGGCGCATATCGCAGGATTGGTTGCCGCAGGACTTCATCCAAGCCCAGTACCGCACGCTCATTTCGTTACGACGACAACACATAAGACACTGCGCGGTCCGCGCGGAGGTATGATTATGTGCCGTCAAGCTTGGGCGCAAGCGATCGACAAGGCTGTATTCCCAGGCACACAAGGCGGCCCGCTTATGCATGTGGTGGCTTCTAAGGCTGTTGCATTGGGCGAAGCACTGCAGCCATCGTTCAAGCAGTATGCTGAGCAAGTGATCAAGAACGCGCAAGTATTGGCGAGTACGCTGGTTGAGGAAGGTTTGAGTATTGTATCTGGCGGTACAGATAATCATCTGATGCTGATCGATACGCGCAATATCAATATCACGGGTAAAGATGCGGAGAAAGTATTGGATTCCGTTGGCATTACCGTGAACAAGAACGCCATTCCATTCGATCCGACAAGTCCGTTCATAACGAGCGGTATTCGTATCGGAACACCAGCGGCGACATCCCGAGGCATGGATGAAGCAGCAATGCGCGTTATTGGCCAAGTCATTGCTATGACATTGAAGCAGCCACAGGATGAGGCTGTATTGAACAAAGCACGCGGTATGGTCAGCGATCTGACAGCTCAGTTCCCGTTGTACTCTACATTGAAATATTAATTAGGTAGGAAGATACGCCCTTTTGGCGGGTAGGACTCTTTTATTGCATATTTAATGGACAGAGCAGGTAATCACTCTTGAAGATGATCACCTGCTCTTTTTTGCGTAAATAGGCAGGGAGAACTCTCGATTTCAGTATAGGATGCCTAGGTAGTATGCGAGAGCCTCAGCAGAGTAGAATCTCGACAATTTCCGATGTTTGCTGCATGACCATGTATAAGCTGTCTTCAACATGCTTAGAAATAGTACAGTGTGATCCTTTTGCACCGAGTTGTCGGAAATGTGAAAAATACCTCAAAAGTGCCTGCAAAACGTGCAGTGATAGGCTCGGAATGTTATAATAGAGCCTGTTTAGCTTAGATGAAGCCGGATAAGCTTGGCATGTACGGCTGTTCAAAGTAGGAATATCAGTTCAAATCATCACGTATTGAGATTAAAAGCAACGAGAGTAAAAGGCGGAGGGACACGAAATATGGGTAAACTGGTCATTTGCGATCATCCACTGATTCAACACAAATTGACATTGATTCGAGACAAAAAGACAACGACGAAGGACTTCCGCGAGCTCGTGGACGAAGTAGCAACTTTGATGGCGTATGAGATTACACGTGAACTGCCATTGCAAACGGTGACAGTCGAAACGCCAGTTGCCGAAACAGAGAGCAAAATGATCGCTGGCCGCATGCTGGGACTAATCCCTATTTTGCGTGCTGGACTAGGTATGGTAGAAGGCGTTGTAAAGCTGATTCCAGGTGCGAAGATCGGACATGTGGGCTTGTTCCGCGATCCTGAGACGCTTCAACCGGTTGAGTACTATACGAAGCTTCCTACAGACGTGACTGAGCGTCAATTGATCGTTATTGATCCAATGCTTGCTACAGGCGGATCGGCGATTGCGGCTATTGACGTGCTGAAGAAGCGCAGCTGCACGCAAATTAAATTGATGTGCCTCATTGCAGCGCCGGAAGGTGTCAAGGCTGTTCAAGAAGCACATCCGGACATCGACATTTATTTGGCGGCATTGGACGAGCGTCTGGACGATCACGGCTATATTGTTCCAGGTCTGGGTGACGCCGGCGACCGCTTGTTCGGCACAAAGTAGAAGAATTCGCTTTTGATCACGAAGCAACTCAAGAGGCAATTCGGCATCGAATCATGCATTCACTCTCGAAGAACTTATGCTTACGAAGTATGTTTCCTGCGGAAACATTTTAGCTGCTCATGTAGTCTTTGTCTGCACTCTGCTGCTCCTTACAAGTTTTGCTCGGCAAAACTCGCTTCGGAAGCTCGGCTTCGAGTTCTTGCAACCTTCTCGGTGCTGAAAAGCGATCTTTTTGAGGTCAAAAAAATGATTTTAGAGCCAATAATGTATTGACTATTATGCAAGAAGAAAGACGGAGGATAAGACTATGTCCAAAGTGAAAGTAATGACGGTATTCGGTGTTCGTCCAGAAGCAATTAAGATGGCGCCGCTTATTCTGGAATTACAGAAGCATCCGGAACACATCGAATCCATCGTATGCGTCACGGCCCAACATCGTCAGATGTTGGACCAGGTGCTCGATGTGTTCAATATTAAGCCAGACTATGATCTGGACATTATGCAGGCGCGTCAGACGCTGAATGATATTTCCGTGCGTGTCCTTCAAGGATTGGAGCCTGTATTGCGTGAAGCGAAGCCAGATATTGTGCTTGTACATGGTGACACATTGACGACGTTCCTCGCCAGCTACGCGGCATTCATGCAACAGATTAAGGTAGGGCACGTTGAAGCGGGACTTCGTACATGGAATAAGCTTTCTCCGTTCCCGGAAGAAATGAATCGCCAATTGACAGGCGTTTTGGCTGATTTGCACTTTGCGCCTACCGATTGGTCGGCAAGCAATTTGCGTAAAGAAAATAAGCAAGATGCATCGATATTTGTCACAGGCAACACAGTTACAGATGTGTTTCAATATACAGTACGATCTGACTACAAGCATGAGGTGCTCGATTGGGCGCAAGGCAAACGTCTAGTATTGATGACTGCACATCGCCGCGAATCACAAGGTGAGCCGCATCGCAACATTTTCCGTGCTGTTCGCCGTATTGCAGACGAATTTGAAGACATCGCTATCGTATATCCGGTACATCCAAGTCCGGCTGTACGTGAACCGGCTCATGAGATGCTGGGAGATCACCCGCGCATTAAGCTGATAGAACCGCTTGATGTGGTTGACCTCCACAACTTCTATCCGCACACGCACCTCATCCTTACCGATTCAGGCGGTCTTCAGGAGGAAGCACCGTCATTTGGCATTCCTGTGCTTGTCCTCCGCGAAACTACCGAACGACCGGAAGGCATTGATGCAGGAACACTGGAATTGGTCGGCACGGATGAAGAGAAAGTGTACGCGCGTGCGAAGGCGCTGTTGTCGGACGAAACGACATATGCACGCATGAGCAAGGCTGCAAACCCTTATGGGGATGGCAAAGCGTCCCAAAGGATCGTCAGTGCGATTCTTCACAGTTTTGGGGTTCAAGAAGAGCGTCCGGAGCCATTTCACACAAAGTTCACAAATTGATAGATGACACTCTTCTATGAGGGAAGGCACCAGCATACAGTGATACTGTACGGTTTACGCGGATTTTCGAAGCTTGAAAGCGAATGTATATCGTTTTCATCCTTGTTGTTACGCGGTTTTTATCAATTGACAAAGACTCGTAATCTTAAGTAAAATGAATGGGAATTATAGGCTATGAAAATGTCGAATCGTAACGATCGCCCATGGCTGGTCGCCCTCTCTATTAGTGGAGCGGGTGTCTTGCTTGCCTTGTACATACTCTTAGGCTTTTACGCGGGGAAGTGGATCGCGAATGGGTCTAATGGGTCCAAGCTCTGGCTAGGAGTAGGGAGTATCGTCGGGCTATGCCTTGGCATCGTCAATATCATCTACTTAGTAAAGAAGTTCATGGGGGAACAAAATGAATGATATGGCTTCCATGGTTCGTGCCGTTACGAGAGTAACGCTCCTCTTGTTGTCTGCGTTCATCCTCGGTTGGGCTGTAGCGCCGGAATACCGGATATATACGGCTGGACTGACACTGGGAACTGCGGCAGGGCTGGCCTATGCTCACTATTTGTCTATCAAAGTTAGACAGATTGCAGAGATGGCTGCTAGTCAAGAGAAGAGGCGGTACAGCTTTGGATTTGTAACTCGGATGTGCATTGTACTCTTGGCAGTCATGTTCGCCATTAAGTTCGAACAGCACATATCCCTTGTGGCGACAATTGTCGGATTTTTCATTACTCAGTTATTGTCGATTTTCGTTAGTATAATTTGGGCAAGCAAAAAGAAAGTGTAAGCAGTCTATTGGAAAGGGGTGAACACATTTATGCACTCAGCACCGATTATCGAGGTTATGGGACTGCACCTGGATTTGTCCATCATCTTCACGCTACTTCTTAGCGGAATCATTACCTTTATTATTGCCCGGCTCGCTGTTCGCAATCTTTCGGTTGAAAAGCCTTCCAAGATGCAGAACTTCTTGGAGTGGGTTGTCGAATTCGTGCACGGCATTATCGGTAGTGCGATGCCGCTGAAGAAGGGGAAGGCATTCATCTCATTAGGGATGACGCTTATCTTGTTTATTTTCGTATCTAACGTACTAGGATTGCCGTTCGCAGTGATTACCGAAGCGCACCATCCGGTGTCTATCTTCGGTCACGAGATTGTAGCAACTAGTCAGGCGGCATTCGATGAGCTTGCAGCTAAGGGTAAACCTGAACACGTCCACTTGTTGTGGTATAAGTCGCCAACGGCTGACGTATCCGTAACATTCGGTCTGGCGTTCTTGGTTTTCATTCTCGTGAACTTCCTAGGCCTCAAGAACAATCGGAAGCACTACTTGAAGCACTATATCGAGCCATTCCCAATCTTCCTTCCATTGAACATCGTGGAGAACTTGGCGAAGCCAATTGCGCTTGGTATCCGGTTGTACGCGAACATCTTCGCGGGTGAGGTACTGATATCCACGCTCATTGGAGCAGGGGTATTCGGTCTACCGTTCCTCGCGGCATGGCAAGGCTTCAGTATATTTATCGGCGCGCTCCAAGCCTTCATCTTCACGATGTTGACAATGGTATACATCGCGCAGGCATCTGTACATGAAGAACATTAACAAACTCTGCCGAGACCCATACTCGTATGGCAACTTCGGGTGAGACATATAAACAAAGCAATTCAATAATACATGAATTTTGAGGAGGACTTTTCTAATGAATTTGATCGCAGCAGCAATTGCAGTAGGTTTGGGCGCCTTGGGCGCAGGTCTTGGTAACGGTATGATCGTTAGCCGCACAGTTGAGTCGATTGCTCGTCAACCAGAAGCTCGTAACATGTTGCAAACGACAATGTTTATCGGTGTTGGTATCGTCGAGGTTATTCCGCTCGCAGCTACAGTTATCGCGTTCTTGGCAATGTTTTCTTCTTAATGAATAGACAAACGGTTTGGCGGGGAAGGCCGATGCCATCCGCGCCTTCGTTTTGTTAGCACGTCATGTTAACGGAAAGGAGTGACTGTAGTGAGTTTTGTTTGGGAAAATTTCGTGTGGGCGATCCTTGCTTTCTTAATCCTATATTTCTTACTTCAAAAGTACGCGTTCGGACCATTGTTCGACGTGATGGAGAAACGCCGCGAGCTCGTGCAGCAGCAATTGGATGAAGCGGCGAATAGCCGTTCACAGGCACAAGTATACGTAGAAGAACAGAAGGAAGCTCTTGCTACAGCGCGCAAAGATGCGTATGACATCATCGAACAAGCGAAACAAACGAGCGTTCGTCAAGCAGACGAGATTATCGGCGGCGCGAAGAGCGAGGCTGTTCGTCTGAAGGAAGAAGCAGCTCGCGATATCGAGAGCGAGAAGAACAAGGCAGTTGCCGCTCTTCGCGAAGAAGTGGGCAACATGTCCGTTGCAATCGCATCGAAGATCTTGGAGAAGCAAGTTGACGAGAAAGATCAAGAGCAATTGGTCGGCCAATACCTGAAAGAGGTAGGAGGCAAACAATGAGCCAGAACATCGTAATCGCCAAGCGTTATGCCAAAGCGTTGTTCGAACTTGCTCAGGAGCGTCAACTGGTCTCAGAAACGGAACAGCAGTTGAAAGATACTGCGGAATTGGTGAAAGCCAATCATGAATTGTACCTTATTCTGACGTCGCCGAATATTGGTCATGCCGAGAAGTCAGCAGTACTTAGCAAAGTACTGGACGGTCACGTATCTGATATCGTGTTGAACATGGTTCAGCTGCTTATCGAACGTGGGCGCATTGACGCACTGCGCGAGATTGCGGACAGCTATGTTCGCATTGCTGGCGAAGCACTCGGCGTCCTGGATGCAACAGTGACATCCGCTTATCCGCTTGATGAATCGGAGAAGGAAGCTGTCGCTGCTGAATTCGGTCAGAAACTAGGCAAGACGATTCGCGTTCATAACGTTGTTGACGCATCCGTAATCGGAGGCTTGCAAGTCCGCATTCGGGATCATCTGTATGACGGCAGCTTGTCCGGCAAGTTGGAACGCCTAAATAGATCATTGAAATCGCAAGCGCAGTAGTTCTTATCGAGACTGTTCAAGAAGTCCGTTTTTGAACTCTCATTTACTATTTAGCACGGAAGAATGGGGTGAAGCGAGTTGAGCATCAGACCTGATGAAATCAGTACACTGATTAAAAGTCAAATCGAACAATATAAATCGGAGATCGAAGTGGCGGAAGTCGGTACGGTCATTAATGTTGGTGACGGTATTGCCCGTGTACACGGACTAGAGCAATGTATGTCCGGCGAGTTGCTCGAATTCTCTAACGGCGTTATGGGTATGGCCCTCAACTTGGAGGAGAATAACGTTGGTATCGTAATTCTTGGACCTTACAAAGACATTCGCGAAGGTGACCAAGTAAAGCGTACAGGCCGCATCATGGAAGTTCCAGTCGGTGAAGCGCTGCTTGGACGCGTTGTCAATCCGCTCGGCCAGCCAGTAGACGGCAAAGGCCCAATCGCTACGACGGAATTCCGTCCAGTCGAATCCAATGCACCAGGCGTTATCGACCGTAAATCGGTACATGAGCCGATGCAAACGGGTATTAAAGCGATTGACTCCATGGTTCCAATCGGCCGCGGTCAGCGTGAGCTGATCATCGGTGACCGTCAAACAGGTAAGACAACGATCGCAATCGATACGATCATTAACCAAAAAGGCAACGGCGTGAAATGTATTTACGTCGCAATCGGCCAAAAGCAATCTACAGTTGCACAAGTTGTAGAAACACTTCGTCGTCATGGCGCATTGGAGTACACAATCGTGGTTACAGCATCGGCATCCGAGCCAGCACCGCTTCTGTTCTTGGCTCCATATGCAGGCGTCTCCATGGGCGAGTACTTCATGTACAAAGGCGAGCACGTGCTCGTAATCTATGATGACTTGTCGAAGCAAGCTGCGGCTTACCGCGAATTGTCCTTGCTCCTTCGCCGTCCTCCAGGCCGTGAGGCATATCCTGGTGACGTATTCTACTTGCACTCCCGCTTGCTGGAGCGCGCTGCGAAGCTGAGCGACGAGAATGGCGGCGGTTCTTTGACTGCATTGCCATTTATCGAAACACAAGCATCTGACGTATCGGCTTACATTCCGACGAACGTAATCTCGATTACCGACGGACAAATTTTCTTGGAAGCTGACCTGTTCTATTCCGGTCAACGTCCAGCGATTAACGTAGGTATTTCCGTATCCCGTGTTGGTGGTTCCGCACAGATCAAGGCGATGAAGAAGGTAGCAGGTACACTTCGTCTCGACTTGGCACAATATCGTGAATTGCAAGCCTTCTCCCAATTCGGATCCGATTTGGATAAGTCAACGCTTGCCCGCTTGAACCGTGGTGAGCGCTTGATGGAAATTCTGAAGCAAGGTGTCAACCAGCCGCTTCCAGTAGAGAAGCAAGTTGTCAGCTTGTATATAGCGACGAGAGGGCACCTGGATGAAATTCCAGTTGCAGATATTCAACGCTTCGAGAATGAATTCCATGCTTACTTGGCAAGTAACCAAGATAGCATCTACCAATCGATCAGCGATACGAAAGACTTGGTAAAAGAAAACGAAGACGCACTGGTTGAAGCGGTAACGAAATTCAAAAAGAGCTTCGCCGTGTCCGTGTAATAGATAGAAGTTGACTGCAGCTGGGAAGCCTCAGGGCTCCCGGTGCGCATTCGAAGAAGTCCGCTTTGCCCTGCGCAAAGCGCTAAAGGCAGGTGAGATGGAAGTGGCTAAAGGAATTCTCGAGATTAAGCGCCAGATCAAGAGCGTGCAGAGCACGAAGCAGATCACGAAGGCGATGGAGATGGTTGGTGCGGCGAAGCTGCGCCGCGCACAATCGAAGGCTGAGGCAGCTCGTCCTTATGCGGATAAGCTGAAGGAGGTCGTCTCCAGCATTGCGGCTGGTACGCAAGGGATTTCCCACCCGATGCTAGAGAAGCGTCCTGTGAAGAAGACGGGATATCTCGTTATCACATCCGACGGTGGCTTGAAGGGCGGCTACAATGCCAACGTGCTTCGTAAGGTCATGGTGACGATGCAGGAAAACAAGCTGACGAAGGATGATATCGTATTATTCGTCATCGGACGCAAGGGTCGTGATTACTTCCGCAGAAGAGGATTTAATATCGTGGAGGCTGTTACGGAGTTGCCGGACACGCCTACATTTGCAGATATTAAGTCTATCGCATACAACGCCGTGAAATATTTCGAAGAGCACAAGTATGATGAACTGATTCTGTTCTATAACGAATTCGTGAACGCAATCACACAGGTGCCGGTAGAGAAAAAACTCTTGCCGCTTGATGATGAAGCGTTTAACGGTCCAGTAACATCGTATGAATATGAGCCTTCTGCTGAAGAAGTGCTCGGGCAGTTGCTGCCGAAGTATGCGGAGACACTCATTTACAGTGCGCTCCTCGATGCGAAGGCAAGTGAGTTCGGCGCGCAGATGACCGCGATGGGCAGTGCGACGAAGAACGCAACGAAGATGATCAACTCGCTGACGCTCGTGTACAACCGTGCACGCCAAGCGGCGATTACGCAGGAAATTTCGGAAATTGTAGCAGGGGCAAACGCTCAGGCTTAATCGGAAATGCATGTTTGACAGTAGGAGGGAACGAGATGAGTAAAGGACGCGTGATTAGCGTAATGGGTCCGGTTGTCGACATTGAGTTCGAACGTGGACAACTGCCTGAAATTTTGAACGCGATCAAGATTGAGCAGAAGTCGACAACTGCCGGCGCGCCTGACATCAACTTGACGTTGGAAGCATCGGTTCACTTGGGTGACAACGTAGTTCGCTGCGTTGCGATGTCTTCTACAGACGGCTTGATTCGCGGCATGGAAGCGTCAGATCTTGGCGCTCCAATTACAGTACCGGTAGGCGAAGTGACGTTGGGTCGTGTATTCAACGTGCTTGGCGAAGCAATTGATAATGCGGGCGACGTTGTAAAAGAAACAGTTAGCCCGATTCATAAAGAAGCTCCTAAGTTTGATGAGCTTTCCACGCAAGCGGAAATTCTCGAAACAGGGATCAAAGTTATCGACTTGCTGGCTCCTTATGTGAAGGGCGGTAAGATCGGTCTGTTCGGCGGTGCCGGCGTAGGTAAGACGGTAACGATCCAAGAGCTGATCAACAACATCGCGCAGGAGCACGGCGGTATTTCCGTATTTGCGGGTGTCGGCGAGCGTACGCGCGAAGGTAACGACTTGTACCATGAAATGAAGGATTCCGGCGTTATCAGCAAAACGGCGATGGTATTCGGTCAGATGAATGAGCCGCCAGGAGCACGCTTGCGCGTTGCCTTGACGGGTCTGACAATGGCTGAACATTTCCGTGATGAAGAAGGCAAGGACGTTCTCTTGTTCATCGATAACATCTTCCGCTTTACACAAGCGGGTTCCGAAGTATCCGCCTTGCTCGGCCGCATGCCTTCCGCGGTAGGTTACCAACCTACATTGGCTACGGAAATGGGTCAGTTGCAAGAACGTATTACTTCAACGAAAAAAGGTTCTGTAACATCCATCCAGGCGATCTACGTTCCTGCGGATGACTACACAGACCCAGCTCCAGCTACGACGTTTGCTCACTTGGATGCAACGACGAACTTGGAGCGTAAAATTTCCGAGATGGGTATCTTCCCTGCGGTTGATCCGCTTGCATCCTCATCCCGGATCTTGGCACCAGACATTGTAGGTGAAGAGCACTATCATGTCGCACAAGGTGTTAAGCGCCTCTTGCAGCGCTATAAAGAGCTTCAAGATATTATCGCAATCCTTGGTATGGACGAGTTGTCCGAAGAAGATAAGTTGACGGTTGCGCGCGCGCGCAAAATTCAACGCTTCTTGTCTCAACCGTTCCACGTTGCGGAACAATTTACGGGTCTTGCTGGTAAATACGTACCTGTTAAAGAAACAGTACGCAGCTTCAAGGAAATCCTGGACGGCAAGCATGATGACCTTCCAGAAGCAGCCTTCTTGTACGTTGGTACAATCGAAGAAGCTGTGGAAAAAGCAAAGACGCTGTAAGCGGCTTGACGTGAAACGGGCTGTCTATTGCTAAGGCATGGACAGAACGGAAGGAGGAAACCGCAGTTGAGCACCTTTTTGTTGGAAATCGTTACACCGGAGCACAAAGTGTTCGAACAGCAGGTGGACATGATTAGCGTCAAGGGCGTCGAAGGAGATCTCGGTATTTTGGCGAACCATATTCCGATGGTTACGCCGCTTCGCATTGGTCCAATGAAGATCAAAGAAGGCGGCAAGGAGCATTGGATTGCGGTTCATGGCGGATTTGTTGAAGTACGTAAGGACAAAGTCGTTGTGCTTGCAGAAAGCGCGGAAATGCCGGAAGACATCGATGTGGAACGTGCCAAGGCAGCGAAAGCCCGGGCGGAGCAACGTCTGGCGATGGCTGCACGGAGCAAGCAGGATTCCCTGGACTTCCGTCGTGCGGAATTGTCGCTCCAACGTGCCGTGACGCGGATTAAAGTCTCGCAAAAAGAATGGTAATCATGATATAAATCGAAGAAGAGCTGTTCCAGAACCCTCAGGTTTTGGAACAGCTCTTTTTTCATAAGGAATATTTTTTCATCATTTATATGAGCTTGATTATGGCTTTAAAATAACCTCAGCCTCAGAGCGCTTCGTATGCATGCTGTAGAAGGCTTCTCCAACCAACTGTGGGTCAAAGGAGGTATTTGGCTGGACGAAGCCGCAGACGGTCAATGTGCCAGCATAGAGACCATATTGCTTGAACTCATCATGTAGGCTGAGGGCAAGGCTGCGCAGACCAGATTTCCCGACACCGAGAGATGCCAGTGATGCTGTCGGCTGCAGTGCTTGTCCACCACCCGTCAGCAGGTATGAACCTGTACCGCGGGTTTTCATGCCCGGAAGAATACATTGGGCAGTCGTCAACGCTCCTACTACGTTAACCTTGAAGTCTTCGATCATATCAGAAGGCTGTACTTCAGAGGGAAGTCCAGGTGCATGGGCAGAGGCGTTGTATACGACGGCCTCAGGCGTGCCGTACTCTGTTTCAAGTGCTGACAGTGTTTGACGAAGAGCAGCTTCGTCGCTAGTAAGTGCGACAGCCCCTGCCGCTTCAATATTCATATCATGCAGGATGTCTTTCATTTGCTCTAGCGTATCCGATTCTCGCGTAATGAGAACAGGAAGGTAACCACGTTGTCCAAATGACTTGGCAATGCCAAGTCCGATGCCGCAGCCGGCGCCGACGATCCAAATCATCGGTTGTGTCATATTATCGTTCAACCCCTTGTTGTATGATCCGATGTATGGATATTGTAAACCGAATATGTAGCAGAGTTCAAAACCATTTTTCACATAACCCGTCATTCATCGGAAAATAAATTTTGGAAAATATAATTTTATTGCTTGACGCATGTACGGGGTCTGATTATAATAAAGACAGTTAATATTGATAATCATTCTCAAATGAAGGTTATCAATTAACCTCATCAAGTGTACGTTCGGGAAGGCTGCTTCTTGAACTGTCACATCAAGTGAAATTTCCTTCTTCTTGGTTCTTTTGATTTTCAGTAGGTTGGTTAATTGTAGGTAGTTTCCTCATCCTCCGTGAGCTGTGGCCGGATCGCAGCTCTCTTTTTTTTGCCCTCATTTCCACGCCCAGCTAAATGGATGGTCATTGCTCAATAGAGTGAATCTAGGTCAAGGCTGAGCTGAATTGAAAATGAGCTATATGAGTTGAATATAAGTTGGATATAAGTTGACTGTAACTTGTATGGAAGACGTCGAAGCTGGCCCGTGGAATGCGGGCATTCATTGGCCCCTTTTTTGATCTGAGGATCAGAAAGGGGCTTTATTGTTTCTCTGTTTTTAATTTTGTAATGAACGAATCAAAAAGGAAAATCGTACTAACTACAGATTCGCAATAAGGAGGAAATTGTAATGAGAAAAAGATTCCCTAGGATACTTGCACTAACCCTTGCGCTGTCGATGATTGTGCCCTCAGCAGTAATGGCGTCCCCAACAGGCAATAGTAATGTCTCAGCAGCCACTTCGGGACTTGAACAGATCGCGGCGGAGAAAGCTGCTCTTCTCACTAAAATGGGGACAGTCAGTGTACAATATGCACTGATTGACAACGGCAAGATTACGGTGTCCGGCCAGGCTGGCATCAACGATAGAGAAGGGAAGAAGCCGTTGACCAAGGATACGATGTATGGCATCGGCTCAACGAGCAAAGTGTTCACGGCCGCAGCCGTCATGAAGCTAGTGGACGAGGGGAAGATTGACCTCGATGCGCCCTTGATCAACTATATTCCCGATTTCACAATGGAGGATGAACGGTATAAGCAGATCACACCGCGCATGTTGCTGAACCATTCCTCTGGCTTGCAAGGAGGCTCCAGTTACGGCAACGCCTTCCTGTTCAAGGACAATGATACCTATCCGCATGATACGTTGCTTAAACAATTATCAACGCAAAGCCTAAAAGCAAATCCAGGTGCGTTTTCTGTTTACTGTAACGACGGCTTCACACTAGCTGAGATTCTGGTAGAGAGAGTTAGCGGCATGAGCTTTACAGCATTTATACACAACTATTTTACGGAACCATTGAAATTGAGCCATACGAAGACATCGCAGGACGTATTGGAACAAGATAAGTTGGCGGGGCTCTATTTCCCTTTCTACCAAGGACAGCTTCCAAATGAAACCGTCAATGCGATTGGGACAGGGGGGATTTATTCTACGGCGGAAGATTTGGTGAGATTCTCTCAACTGTTTACGGGTGAGATGAAGGGTGTTCTCTCTGACAAGGCGGTACAGGCGATGGCGAATGAGGAATACAAGAGGGGCCTGTGGCCGGAAGATACGGATAATAGTTTCAACTACGGTCTCGGCTGGGACAGCGTGAAGCTGTTCCCATTCAATGAATATGGATTGAAGGGATTAGCTAAAGGCGGCGATACGATGCTGTATCATGCTTCCCTCGTCGTGCTTCCAGAACTGAAGATGGCAGCAGCAGTGTTGACTTCTGGCGGTTCTAGCATGACTAATGAGATGCTGGCGAACGACTTGCTGCTGCAAGCGCTGAAGGAGAAGGGGGAAATTAAAACGATAAAACCGGAGAAATCCTTCGGCAAGCCGGTAAAGGCGGGAATGCCTGCTGAGGTGGCGAATCAGGCTGGTTATTATGGTACTAGAAATCAGCAAGTGAAGGTTGAGATCAAGAAGGACGGTGAACTGACTTTGCCGTTAATGACTCTCATTGATCATTCGAAAGAAAAGTATGTGTACACATCGGATGGAAGCTTCATCAATGAGAATGGAACTTCCAAGGTCAGTTTTGTAACCGAGAAGAATGGCCGCACATACATCTGGGTGAGAGAATATATGACAATGCCAGGTCTGGGACAGTTTGTACTGTCGCACTATGCAGCAGAAAAATTGGAAGAGAACAAGCTCTCTAAGGAGACTGCTGAGACTTGGGAGAAGCGAAAAGGCATTACGTTCTATCAAGTAAACGAGAAATATACCTCCATTCTGTATTTCTTGATGAAACCGACGATACAAATAGTCCTTACTGATGAACTGCCAGGTTATCTAGGGGACAAAAAAATTACAGGTTCAAACACGGCCGCAAGCCAGCTTAATATTCCGGGCATGCTGGGCGGTCGGGATCTGGCGGAATCCAGATTCTTCTCTCAAGACGGAGTCGAATATATGGAGGAGGCCGGCAAATTGTATATCAGCGGTGCCAACGTTAGCCCTCTCTATAAAGGAACAAGCTCCGCTGTCACGCTGCAAGCGAACGGGCACGCAAGATGGTATACAGTTCCAGATGCAGCTGCAGGCAAGACGATGACTGTTGCGCTACCGGCGAAGGGTGGATTCGTGGTCTATAACGAGCAAGGCCTACCAGTTAACTTTACAGTTGTCAGCGGCAATAACGAAGTGACGCTGCCTAAGAATGGCACAATCGTCTTTGCTGGTGCACCAGGCTCGGAATTTGGCATTACATTGAAATAAACCAAACGATAGATAATGGAACGGCGACAGCGGCATGCACGCGATAGTTGAAGTAAGCTGAGCCGCTTCCTGGATCTATCTAATCTGAAGTGCACTCTTTATAGTAGTCATTGGGTAGACACCTCTGTGTCATATCTGATGAATGTCTTTAAGGAGTGCATTTTTGGTTTTTACACGATATAATTCCATAGCTCAGCCAGTGGTCGCATTCAGTGAGGGGAAAGAAGCATATCTGCTGATTGGTTACTCTCCTGAGACTCCAGAGCTGCTCGAGCTCCCAGATGTTCATAAAACATTCACCAGCTGATCTTCTATCGTTCTCCTTATGTGAATATGTATATAACCAAAACCGAACAACTTTTCATAAAACTGTCCAAAAGGTGGTATTAATTGCATAGACGGAGTTGGTAGGTTTTGTTATAATTGTGGCGGGTTTATTACAAAATTCTCTATTTTTTTGCAAAATGGCAGTTGCTGCGGCGGAGGGGATGACTTTTGGAACAGTACATCAACAATTACGTCATTGTGGCCATTTTTATTGCACTCGGTATTTTATTGCCGGTTGTCGCACTGACGGTAGGGAGATGGCTTAGACCAAAGAAGCCGACAGATATGAAGCAAACAACTTATGAAAGCGGTAACGAACCTGTTGGTGTCGGACAAGTCCGATTCAACGTACGGTACTATTTGTTTGCGCTCATGTTTGTCATTTTTGATGTCGAAACCGTTTTCTTGTATCCATGGGCGGTTGCATACAATCAGCTTGGATTGTTTGCACTTGTCGAAATGTTGATTTTCGTCGGATTGCTGTTGGTTGGATTAATTTACGCCTGGAAAAAGAAGGTGCTTCAATGGGACTCACTTTAGAATCAATTACGCCGGAAGAACGGCAGGAGTTGGAACGCAATGTGTTCTTTGGCACGCTTGAACAGTTGAAGGCATGGGCTCGCAGTAATTCATTATGGCCGCTTACGTTCGGTCTTGCCTGCTGCGCAATCGAGATGATGGGGACGGGAGCGTCGCACTACGACTTGGATCGCTTCGGCGTTATCTTTCGAACGTCTCCAAGACAATCGGATGTTATGATCGTATCTGGTACAGTCACGAAGAAGATGGGGCCGCTCTTGAAGCGTCTGTATGATCAAATGCCTGAGCCGAAATGGGTCATCGCAATGGGATCATGCGCGACGGCTGGAGGGCCGTACGTGAAATCGTATTCAGTCGTCAAAGGCGTGGATCAGATAGTGCCTGTTGATGTTTATATTCCAGGCTGCCCGCCGAATCCTGCGGCCCTTATCTACGGCATCAACAAGCTGCAAGAGAAAATCCGCTATGAGGCGAAAACCGGAAAGCGGGTGACGAATCGATGAGCGAGGAACAAGAGAAGGACAAGACAGCTGAAGAACAATCCTCTGAGCAACGATCGAAGCAAGAATCAAATACGGAATCAACAGCAAGTGAAGGAATCAAGACCGCAGCAGGAGAAAAGTCCGAAGTGAAAGCGGATGAACCGCAAGTGCCAATTCAGGCGGCATCAGATGTGGAGACCGTCCCTAAAGTGCCAGTGCAGAAGCTAGAGACGGTCGAAGGGACAGTAGAAGAGCAGAAGGAGGCAGCAGCACTACAAGATGTTCCAGTGGCTCCTGCATCTGCTGAATCCCAGGAGCATGCGGATGCGACGAAGGAGGTTTCCGTAACAGCGGAAACGGAGAAGCCGAAGCGTGCCCCTTTGACGGAAGAGGAGAAGGCTGCGCGAATTCAAGCGGCTGCTGAGGCGCGCGCGGCGCGGGCGAAGGCAGCAGAAGGCGGTAGTGAAACATCGACTACAGCCGATGCAGCAGCTCGTCCACCAAGAGCACGTGCGAAGGAAGACGGTGCAGGGGATGCTGCGGAGAAGCCAGAACGGCCCGCACGAGCGCCTCGGGTTAAGGCAGACGAAGAACCGCCAAAGCCGAAAGAGCCCTCACCCAAACAGCCAGTTCTTGATCAGCTCATAGCCTTGCTTAAGGCCGAAGTCGCAGAGGATGCGGTTGAAGAGGCGGCTATCAATGAAGTCAATGATCATTTGCCAACGGTAACAGTGAAAAATGAACATTGGCTGGTAGCAGCTCAGCTGCTTCGTGAACATAAAGATTGGTCGTGTGACTATTTGCGTAATTTATCCGGCATTGACCAGGAAACTCATTTAGAAGTAATCTATCATCTTATCAATTTAAGCACGAAAGCAGAGGTTGCTGTTCGTGTAAAGACAGATCGCGAGGTGCCTTCCATCGCATCGGTAACGCCTATATGGCCTACTGCGAACTGGAATGAGCGCGAAGTTTACGACTTGTTGGGCATTTCGTTTCCGGGACATCCCGACTTGCGTCGCATCATGATGCCGGATGACTGGGTTGGACATCCGCTTCGCAAAGACTACGTGCCGTTAGATTCGGAGGTGTAACCCTGTGATTCGTACAGAAGAACTATTGCTTAATGTTGGACCGCAGCACCCGAGTACTCACGGTGTATTCCGCATCGTCGTCAAGATTGATGGCGAGGTGATCAAGGAAGCGACCCCGGTAATGGGATATTTGCACCGCGGAACGGAGAAGCTTGCGGAAAACTTGAACTATACGCAAATTATTCCTTATACCGATCGTATGGATTATGTGTCCGCCATGACGAACAACTATGTACTCGTGCATGCCGTTGAGAAGCTGATGCAGCTGGAAGTTCCGGAGAGAGCAGAGTTTCTCCGACTTATCGTTATGGAATTGCAACGCGTAGCAAGCCATTTGGTATGGTGGGGGACGTATTTGCTTGATATTGGGGCGATGAGCCCGTTCTTATTTGCGTTCCGCGACCGGGAGATCATTATCGATTTGTTCAACGAACTATGCGGGGCACGGCTGACATACAACTACATGCGGGTCGGCGGCGTCAAGTGGGACGCGCCTCCAGGCTGGATCGACAAAGTCCGCGAGTTTGTTCCATACATGCGCAAAAGGCTGGATGAATACAACAAGCTCGTAAGCGGCAACGAAATTTTCCTGTCCCGCATTAAAGGAATCGGTACTTATGATGCGGAAACGGCAATCGCACATGGACTTAGCGGTGCCAATCTACGCTGCACGGGAGTGAATTGGGATTTGAGGAAGCAGGAGCCTTACAGCCTGTACGATCGATTCGAATTCGATGTTCCACTTGGAACCCGTGGGGACTGCTATGAACGGTATTTAATTCGTGTTGAAGAGATACGGCAAAGCTTACGCATTTTGGAGCAGGCTGTGGAGCAATTCCCGAGCGAGGGAGAGACAATGGGTAAAGTGCCGCGCGTCATACGTCCGCCTGCTGGTGAAGTATACGCTCGTATTGAATCTCCGCGCGGAGAGATTGGCTGCTATATCGTATCCAAGGGCAAGGCGGAGCCGTTCCGGTTGAAGTTCCGTCGGCCGTCCTTCGTTAATTTGCAAATACTGCCGAAGCTGCTCGTAGGCGAAACGATGACGAATATGATTACCATACTTGGCGGGATTGATATCGTCGTCGGGGAGGTGGATGCATAGTGGGGGACTTGTTGAATCAGACGCTCACGTGGCAGAATGGTCTAATTTTTATTGCATGGGGAGTTGTTCTTCTCTTCGTCGTCCTTGGCTTCGTAACCTATGCGATTTACTTCGAACGCAAGGTCATCGGCTGGATGCAGTTGCGTCATGGTCCTACACGGGTAGGTCCGCTGGGACTGCTGCAGACGGTTGCTGATATATTGAAACTACTACTCAAGGAAGACACAATACCTCGCAAGGCTGATAAAGCACTATTCATCTTGGCTCCAGTCATCACGTATGTACCGGCATTTGCGGTCATTGCGACGATTCCATATGCCGCTAATCTAGGCTTTGCTGATCTAAATGTAGGATTGTTATATTATGCCGCATTGTCCAGCATCTCTACCATTGGTATTATTTTAGGAGGGTGGGCGTCCAACAACAAATACTCTCTGCTTGGCGGAATGCGCTCAGCGGCGCAAATGATTAGCTATGAAATTCCGCTCGTTATCTCAGTCGCGGGTATAATCATGTTGAACGGATCGCTCAGCTTGCGTACCATTGTAGAAGGGCAAGGCAACTATTTTTGGGAATGGAACTTTATCCCGCAAATCATCGGATTCATTGTCTTCATTATCGCGGGGGTATCTGAGTTGAATCGTACCCCATTTGATTTGCCAGAAGCAGAATCAGAGCTTGTTGCAGGTTATCATGTTGAATATAGCGGCTTCCGATTCGCCTTCTTCATGTTGGCGGAATACGTGTATGTATTCGCACTCTCGGCACTGACGACGGTCTTGTTCCTAGGCGGTTGGCATCCACCGCTCCCGTTCCTCGATTTCATTCCGGGGCTGCTGTGGTTCATCCTGAAATTTTCATTCTGCGTCTTCTTCCTATTCTGGCTGCGTGCAACGATGCCACGTATACGCGTAGACCAATTGATGGGCTTTGGGTGGAAGGTGCTGCTGCCGCTTGCCCTGCTTAACGTCTTCTTGACGGCGTTTTACATCGAAATTTTCAACAAATAGGCTAGGGGTGAGATCCGTGAAAGGACTGTTGAAGGGTCTAGGCGTTACATTCAAGGCGATGACGTCGAAGAAGGTCACCTACAAATACCCAGATGTTCCGCTTGAAATGCCTGACCGTTTTCGCGGCATACAGCATTTCGATCCGGATAAGTGCATCGTATGCAATCAATGTGCCCGCATCTGTCCAACGGAATGCATTACGTTGACAGGCAAACCGAATCCAGATCCAGAGAAGAAGGGCAAAGTGATCGACACGTACGATATTAACTTTGAGATTTGCATTTTGTGCGATCTTTGTACGGAAGTATGTCCGACCGAAGCGATTGTCATGACCAACAATTTTGAACTGGCGACATACAGTCGCGATGACTTGTTCAAAAATTTGAACTGGCTGAACGACAATAATGTCAATGTTCGTCAAGAGAACAACTCCGCCATGCCGAAGGGGGGCTCGAAGAAAAGTGTTTAACTTCTCTTTGGATTGGACGGGGGAGACGATTGTCTTCTTCGTGTTGGCCATCTGCATTATTTCCGGCGCGGTATTGATGCTTAACTTTACGAAGGTTGTACATATGGTCGTCTCTGTTGCCTTCTCCTTCCTAGGGTTGGCAGGGATGTACGTGCTGTTGGATGCTGAATTTGTTGCTTTTGTGCAGGTACTTGTTTATACAGGTGCGATATCGATACTGATGATTTTCGGAATTATGATGACCAAGCACGATAAGCAGGATGAGGCATTCGTCAAGCCGTGGAAGGAAGCGTTAGCCGCGATAGGCTGTATTGCCCTGTTTGGAGTGCTATTCTTCTCTATTCGCAGCTCTGAGTTTCCTGTACATCAAGACGCTGCATTGGTTCAGGATAATACGCTGAATATCGGGAAGCAACTGTTCACAGAGCATGTCATTCCGTTTGAGCTGCTGTCTGTTCTGTTGACGGTGGCCTTTATCGGAGCAATTGTGCTGGCTAAGAAGGAGGCGGATGAAGGATGAGTACGATGCTTGCTTCCTTTTTAACACTTGCTGCTATATTGTTCTGTATTGGTTTATATGGTGTATTAACAAAGCGCAATGCAGTTATTGTGCTGCTGTCCATTGAGTTGATGCTCAATGCGGCGAACTTGAACTTGATTGCCTTTTCGAAATACGGGGTCGTACCGAGCCTGAAGGGGCAAATTTTCTCTCTTTTTACAATTGCGATTGCAGCTGCAGAAGCGGCAATTGGTGTCGCCATCCTTATCGCGTTGTACCGGAATCGCGGAACGGCCAACGTGGACGAATTTGACGACTTGAAGAGATAATCGGTAGGGAGGATACGACAATGGAATCCGTCTTTTCGCAATTCGCATGGGCTATCCCGGTCATTCCGCTGCTCGCGTTCCTCATACTGACGGCATTTGGCCGCCAGATGAAAGGCGCAGCCGTTCTGCTCGGTGTCATCAGCTCTCTTGCTGCGTTCATTCTGTCTGCGCTCCTCTTGTGGGAGCGGGTGTCCGGAACGATGGAGGACTATACCCGGAGCTTTGATTGGATTCGCTTCGGTGACATCCGCCTGGAGTTCGGATTCGATGTGACGAACTTGAACGCGCTAATGCTCGTCATTGTCACGCTGGTCAGCTTACTAGTAAATGTATATTCCAAAGGCTACATGCATGGTGATGAGCGGCAAACGGTGTTCTACGCCTATATTGCGCTCTTTACCAGCTCGATGCTTGGACTTGTGCTGTCTCCAAACTTACTCCAGCTCTATATCTTTTGGGAGCTTGTAGGGGTATGCTCATTCCTTCTCGTTGGATTCTGGTATGAGCGTCCTGCAGCACGTGCTGCGGCTAAGAAGGCCTTCATCGTCACACGGATCGGAGACGTTGGTTTATTTATTGCACTGCTGCTTCTGTTCTGGTACATGCCGGGTCATGCGCTTGACTTCGGATCGATCAGCAATGTGTTCAGCAATGCAGATACACTGGCACAGAGCGGTATATCTGCCGGACTGACGACATGGATTGCATCTCTCATATTCGTAGGAGCGGTTGGCAAGTCGGGTCAATTCCCGCTGCATACCTGGCTCCCAGATGCCATGGAAGGGCCGACACCGATCTCAGCACTCATCCATGCGGCTACGATGGTTGCGGCAGGGGTATATCTCGTTGCACGCACGTTTGATATTTTCCACATGTCGCCTACGGCAATGACGATTGTCGCGAGTGTTGGAGGATTTACTGCGATCTTTGCCGCGACGATTGCAATCGCACAGCGCGATTTGAAGCGCATCCTTGCATACTCAACGGTTAGTCAGCTCGGCTACATGATGATGGCGCTTGGTCTTGGGGCTGTGACCGCAGGGGTGTTCCACCTGTTTACGCACGCCTTCTTTAAGGCGCTTCTGTTCCTCGGAGCGGGAAGCGTCATTCATGCTGTACATACACAAGATATATTCAAGATGGGCGGCGTTGGCCGCAATATGAAGGTTACAGCTTGGACATTCGGTATTGGCGCACTGGCACTGTCTGGTATTCCTCCTCTGTCCGGCTTCTGGTCTAAGGATGCGATTTTGACAGCGGCTTGGGATCAGAATAATTGGCTCTTATTTATTATTGGTGCAGTTGCTGCATTCTTTACCGCTTTTTATATGGCGCGTTTGTTCTTCCTCGTATTTACGGGGGATCCATCAGCAGACAGCGAGGCTTCCAAGGCGCATGAATCGCCATTGTCTATGACAGTGCCATTGATCGTGCTCAGTGTACTGGCTGTGGTTGCAGGATTCGTCAACACTCCGTTCGGGGGCAGCTTCGGCACCTGGCTCACAGGCGAAGAAGTAGGTGAGCACGCAAATATCATGGTGATGATTGTATCGGCGCTTATCGGTGTATTGGGTATTGGACTTGGATATGTCATGTACGGACCTGGTCGCAAGCGTCAAGATACGCTCGAACATACGGCGGCACCTGTCTATCGTCTGCTTGCCAACAAATATTATATTGATGAACTATATCAAATCGTATTTGTTCGTAGCCTATCGGGTATTGGGCAACTGCTGAAGGCAATCGATAAATGGGTAATAGATGGTCTGGTACGCTTGGTAGCATGGTTTACAGTCAGTGTTGGCCGAACATCGCTGCGTGTGCAGAACGGTCAACTGCAAACCTATGGCCTGGTATCCCTGTTTGGCTTTGTCGGATTGATTCTGCTCGTGCTGGCACTTGGAAGGAGGTTCTGGTAGATGCTGAATTTTCTTTCTTCGATGCCGCTGCTAACGCTGCTGACCTTCTCTCCGCTTCTTGGAGTCATTGTGCTTCTGTGCATTCCGCAGGGGCGTACACGTGCGATTCAGGTGACAGGCATTGTAACGACATTCGTGCCTCTTCTACTGGCGCTTATCATTTATGGCAATTACGATGCACTCGAGCAAGGCAAAACCATAGCAGAGCAATGGTCATGGATATCGATTCCGCTCAATTCAGAATTGATTGAAGGGCTAAGCTCATGGGCATTTACGATTCAATATCATTTGTCGATAGATTCCCTATCGTTGCCGCTCGTGGTAATGACCACGATCGTAGCTTCGATGGCGGCATTTGCTTCCTTGTATGTGAAGAAACGCTGGAAGTCGTATTTTATTCTTTTCCTGCTGCTTGAAGTTGGAATGCTGGGTGTCTTTATGGCACGTGATTTGTTCTTATTTTTCATGTTCTTCGAATGGACGCTGGTACCGACTTACTTCCTTATTGGTATCTGGGGCTATATGCATCGCGAGAAGGCTGCGAATCAATTTCTGCTGTACAATGGGCTCGGTTCTGCGCTTCTCTTAGTTGCCTTCATTGTACTTACGGTGACAGCAGGCTTTGCACCTAACCCGGACATGGCGGCGAATGGCCATTACGTATATACGGGCAATCTTGATGTCATTATGAAGAACATTAATGATGCGACTTCTTTTATATATCAAGAGCAGAGCGGAGTATATTTGTCTGACAGCATGCGGACGTTTGTCTTTTTCTTGCTCATTGTAGCCTTTGGTGTGAAGCTCCCGATCTTCCCATTCCACACATGGATGCTGCGCGTGCATGCTGAAGCTCCGGCACCTGTGGTGATGCTGCACTCAGGAATATTGCTGAAGATGGGTGCTTACGGTCTTATTCAGTTCGGAACAGCATTGCTTCCAAAGGAGACCGCATCTTGGGCAGTACTACTAGCAGTACTGGGTGTTATTAATGTGCTGTATGGGGCCATACTCGCCTTTGTGCAGACAGAATTTAGACTTATCTTAGCTTATTCTAGTATTAGTCATATGGGCTTCGTTCTGCTTGGTATCGCAGCGATGAATGACATTGGGCTTCAAGGTGCTGTTGTGCAGATGGTCTCGCATGGATTTATCTCTGCGTTGTTCTTCCTGCTGGTAGGCGCATTATTGGAGCGTACAGGAACAACAAAAATTGGCGAACTGGGTGGATTAGCGAAGGGCATGCCATTCTTGTGCGGCATCTTATTGCTGTCAGGCTTGGCATCGTTAGGCTTGCCAGGCTTGTCGGGATTCGTAGCAGAGCTTCTGTCCCTGCTTGGTCTGTTCGGAACGATGAAATGGGCAGCCATTCTTGCTGCACTTGGGATTATATTAAGCAGTGTCTATGTGCTTCGTGGGGTACTGGCAATCTCTTATGGGCCAAGAGACGATCGCTATGCAAGCTTGAAGGATGCCAGACTTGTCGAAGCTGTGCCGATCATGGTGCTGACGGCATGCATTATTTTAATCGGATTGTTCCCATCATTCGTTACGGCTCCGATTGATAATGGCGTCGAGCATGTCATTGAATTATTCAAGGTGAGGGGGTAGGCCCATGGAAGCGACTACAGTTAAACTGCTGCAATTGGGCGATCTCGCACTGCTGGCACCTGAGCTGACGCTTGTTATTGCAGCGATTGTGATCTCGCTCATTGATTTGGCGCTGCCCCGTCGTGTGAACCGGGATATTATCGGGGGGCTGTCCCTGCTGGGCGTTCTAATTTCGCTTGGCTTCGTCGTATGGAAGTTGTATCAACGAACATTACTTAACGAGGAAGCGGCTCGATCTATGCAGCTGCTCAATCAAAGCTATCGCGTTGATGATTTTGCCCTGCTGCTCAAAATTGTATTTCTTACCGGTACGGCACTCATACTGCTAATGAGTATCGGCAATATAAGAGATAAGGAGATTCCGCATCGCGGCGAATATTATTACTTGCTGCTTCCAGCTGCACTTGGCGCGATGATCATGGCTTCATCAGGAGATCTAATTACGCTTTATGTTGGTCTGGAATTGTTGAGCATTACTTCCTACATTCTCGTTGGGTTGAAGAAGAATGACCGGAAGTCATCAGAAGGTGCATTCAAATACGCGGTACTGGGAAGTGTAGCGTCTGCATTTATTTTATACGGGATGTCCTTTGTATACGGCATGACAGGAAGTACGCAGCTTGGTGCGATTGCAAGAGGCTTGGCGGATCAAGTTCATTCCTTCGAACCGCTCATCTATGTCAGCTTTTTACTCATGCTGGTGGGCTTCGGTTTTAAGGTTGCAGCAGCACCATTCCATGCCTGGTCACCTGATGTATATGCGGGTGCGCCAACACCTGTCGCTGCCTTCTTGGCAGTTGTATCCAAAGGTGCGAGCTTGGCAATTTTGTTCCGCATATTCTATAGTCTGTATTTTGGTCTGGGTGTCAATAGGGATATGCTCATCTATCACGACTTCGCAACGATTCTTCTCGTGCTAGCAGCGGTGTCTATGGTGATCGGGACAACAATGGCGCTCAAGCAGTCGAATGTCAAGCGGCTCCTAGCCTTGTCTGGTATTGCGAATGCAGGTTACCTGCTTGTGCCGATTGGGCTCGATATGTTGGATGGATCGTGGCATTCATCGAACTTCTCGGAGTTCCTATTCTACTTGTTGGCCTATTTATTTACGACGATCGGTGCGTTTGCCGTCCATACAGTTATGGAGCGCGCTGCAGGCCATGATGAAATGAAGGGTTATGCCGGCCTGTATTATCGTTCCCCATGGCTAGCTGTAGCGATGACCGTACTTGTGCTGTCACTTGCAGGAATCCCAGTTACAGCCGGATTCATGGGTAAGCTGTACATCATTTTTGGAGCAGCTGCCAGCCATGCGGTATGGCTCTCTGTGCTCATGATGGTAACAGGCGTAATCTCCTTCTACTTCTACTTCGGCTTCATACGCCAGATGTATATGCGTGCTGGCAATGAGGATGAAGTTCGTATATCGATTACTCAACGAGCAGTCATCGCCTTATGCGTATTGATTGTACTGCTGCTCGGTGTGTTCCCTGGCTTCGTCGTGAAGGTCATTCAACATGTGTTCTCTATTGGAGTAGATTTGCTGATCCGCATGTAATCGGAACACAGGTTAGTTGGTGCATGGAATGACGTACAGGCTAGTATGTGCTAGCGGAGAATCGAGGTCTCTCACGAGAGACCTCGATTCTTTTTTTGTAAATGTAGGACTCAGGACTCAAATTGATCAATACGAACAGGAAAGCATGTCTCCATGGCGAAACTTTATAACGTTTAACGTGTAAAGGTATATTGTGATTGAATGGATGGGAGAAACGTTAGTTGCTTGTCTTTACCATTCATTGACGTGAATAAAGAGCAAGGTAGAGGTCGGAAGAATTGGATTCGATGACGAATTTGGTCATCTTCTCGTGGAATCATGTTATAACACCCTCTAGCACAGGCCTTCGGAACAAGAATAGGAAGGGATTCATTATGAAACGATTGCCTCGCGTCGTCGTGACTGGCACCATCATTGTTTTATCAAGCATGCTGCTAATAGAAGCGTCAGGCATGCGCCAAGCGATCTCGCCGATATACGAGGTAAGGTTGGAGGAGGCGACGCAGCGAAGCTGGACGAATGAGCAGCTACCGCCATCTGCGAGTCTTGTCAGGGTTGAGAACCATGAGGAGGAAGCAACCTCAACCTCATGGATTATTAAGTGGAAACAAGGGGCACAGGATGACGTATTATTGCGTCGAAGTATAGTAGAATCAGAACAGGAATCAGTAGGAATTATGGTTGTTCGACCTAAGGAGGAAGAGAAGTCGGAAGATTGGCTTCGCGATGCCAAGCGCTCGGACGATATCGAATACATCCAGCCGAATCATACGGTTCGCACGCTGCAATCGGTGATAAAGCCGAATGATACTTTATACGGGCAGCAGCACTATTTGCAGCAAATCGGAATTGAAGCGGCGTGGACGAAGACAAGGAGCAATTTGTCTACTACAATTGCGCTGGTTGATACGGGGGTTGACTTTAACCATCCCGATTTGAAGCCGAATATCGTGAAGGGGGTTAACCTGCTAGATACAGGTATCCCACAAGATGATAACGGTCATGGTACTAGCGTTGCCGGCGTCATCGCAGCAGTAGGCAATAATAACAAGGGGACAACCGGAATTCTATGGTCAGCCAAGATCATGCCTATTAAGGCACTTGACGCTAGAGGCTATGGCGATGAGGATAAATTAGGTGCGGGCATTCTATACGCTGTCGATCACGGTGCCAAAATCGTTGTCATGTCGGTTGGACTGTACCGATATTCAAAGTACATGGAAGAGATTGTGAATTACGCCGAGCAGAAAGGCGTTCTACTCATTGCAGCTACTGGAAATGATGGCAAACGCTACGGAGAGAAAATCGCGGTCAAATATCCAGCTGCTTATCCTACGGTGCTCGCCATCGGTGGAAACACAAGACAGCAGCGGGTAGAGCCGCGTTCGAATACGGGGCCAGAAGTGGATCTCGTTGCACCGTGGCATGTATTTACTACAGCATTAGGTGGTGGCTATGCTGCTGAGGAAGGCACCTCGATGGCGGCTCCCCAAGTAGCTGGAGTGGCGGCATTGCTGTGGAGCCAATATCCTGAACTGAAGCCATATCAAATTCGTCAGCATTTACGGAAGACGGCGAAAGATATCGAAGCCCAAGGCTGGGACCAGCTTAGCGGATACGGGATGCTGCGTGCCGATCAAGCGCTCTTGAATCCGGTAGAGAAGGATCCATTTGGGACGAATACAACTCGTGATAAGGCAAGGGTGTTCCCGATTGACACTTCCTTAGCAGCAGAATTGAACGGGAAGAAGAAAAATAACTGGTTCGTCGTAGATGCACCCTACGATGGAACACTAGAGTTGAACGTGCAGCGAATTCAAGGAACTAGCAAAGTCGGAATCACACATTTCTTAGCAGATAGTCGTTCGGGTACCGCATATAGTCACCCTATTAGCAAGCCGCTCACCGTTCCAGTTAAAAAAGGGAAGAATGTGTTTCGATTCTATGCGGAAGAAGCTGGCGCAGCCATATCTTACAAACTGTCGTCACGCTTTCTCATTTATGAGGATCCGTTCGAACCGAATGACAAGCAGTTTCAAGCATATGCCCTGCCTGCACGGACGCAGGATATTGTAGGGACATTCAGTCATGCTTCCGACTTGGATTGGTATACGATTCAACTGCCGACCAAGGCGACACTTCGGTTGAAACTAGACACAGACACCGTGCGTATTGACCCTGCGATAGAGATTCGTGGTTCACAGATGGAAACGCGATGGGTGGATGAACAGAAGGAAGGCCAAGCTGAATCGGTAGTTCTGCCTGACTTGCCCGCGGGCAAGTATTATATATTGGTGCAGAATGCAGTAACAGCTCGTCCTGAAGCAGTGGCGGGAGAGTATAAGCTGCATATTGAATACCTGACTCAGTTCACGGATCCGAATGAGCCGAATGATAAAGTATACGAAGCGATAACAATGAGTGAAGGAACGGAATATAAAGGTGTCTTTCATGAGGATAATGATGTGGATTGGTTCCAATGGAAAGTGAAGGAGCAGGCATATGGGCACTTTCGGATAGGCAATGTGCCTTCGAATCGTGTGGTGACGATGTCCGTTCTGTCGAGAGAGCAGAAGGTGCTTGCTTCAGCACGCAACCGGTTGGGTGAATCCGCTGTAGAATTGGGCACTGAGCTGGAGCCGGGCACGTACTACGTTCGACTCACGACAAGCGATAAGTTCGATACACAGTTCTATTCCTTATCTGTGCAGGCAGATCCACTTGTGGCTGGGTTCCGAGACATAGGGGGGCATTGGGCTAAGGATTCAATCGTCCGAGCAGTCAAGTCAGGCTGGATTAACGGTTATCCTGAAGCGGAATTTGGCCCGGATCGGCCGATCACTCGTGCAGAGGCTGCGTCCATTCTCGCCAATGCGTTTAAGTTGAATGCGAAGGGAAAGCAGACAACTTCATTCAAGGATGTCACTTCGAAGCATTGGGCGTATTCTGCGGTATCACGAGTTGCCAATGCCGGTATTGCGGGGGGTGTTGGTGGCCAGCGCTTCGCGCCCAACCAGAAGGTGAAGCGTTCGCAGATGGCGGTAATGATCGGCAATGCACTTCATCTAAAGGCTGGAGCGATAAGCACGGGGCCGTTTGCGGATGTTCCTGCTGTCCATTGGGCAGCCCCTATGCTGGCTGAGATGAAGCGACAAGGGTACGTGCATGGTTATGAAGGCAATACGTTCGAGCCGGATCGCGATGCGACTCGGGCTGAGTTCGCAGCGATGCTCCTCGTTGCCTTGGATAGGAAATCGTAAGGAGGAGTCTAAGTGGGCGGAAATGAAACATGGACACAGGTCACCTCGTCTGTAGGCTGGAGTGGCGCGATTCAAATGATCATTACACTGATGTGCATTGCACTCGCGTGGTGGGCACTGCAAAATGTAAAGATCGATTTGTTCATTCGGCATCCGCAGGGCCCACAAGGCAAAATGGTTCATTTGATTTTAGCCATTTTGGTTGGCCGGGCAGTGGCACAGTTTTTTGTCGATTATTGGAGCTGGACACAATCACTGCGTTTTCTGTTTTGAAACCATCAATAATGGTTAAGAGGAATTGGACGGCGGTACACCGACGGGGTTAATACCGTAATTTCCTCTTGATTAAACCCCGTTCGGCAAGGGTTCAAGGACTTGTCGAATAACATCGAATGAAGATGTCAACACTGGATGATAGCCCCAAGGAAAATGTGGAAGGGTCTGTCGAAAAATATCGCTTGTCCATAGCTGTAAAGCAGTGGTATGATGTAATTTGGAAATCAAAAGAACGTACCATTTTTTACAGATATACGGATAATGGGGCGAAATAAAGCGCGGAGGGAAACATGATGAGTAAATTTATCGTCCGCGGAGGCAACCGATTGACGGGTACTGTGCGTGTTAGTGGCGCGAAGAACTCTGTACTTCCGATCATCGCTGCTTCGTTACTGGGAGAAAAAGGCGTTAGCGTAATTTGCGATGCACCTCCACTTGACGATGTGAAAACGATACACAATGTACTAGAAAAATTAGGTGCAAGCCTTACATATGCCGACGAAACCATTCGTGTGAATGCGGAGAACCTTCATTCTTTTGAAGCCCCATATGAGTTGGTACGTAAGATGCGAGCATCATTCCTCGTCATGGGCCCATTGTTGGCTCGCGCAGGACAGGCGCGTATTTCTCTGCCTGGTGGATGCGCTATTGGGAGTCGTCCGATTGATCAGCATTTGAAAGGCTTTGAAGCTATGGGTGCGGTTATCGGTCTTGGACAAGGATATATTGAAGCGAAAGTGAACGGCCGACTGAAGGGTACCAAGATTTACTTGGACTATGCGAGTGTCGGTGCGACGGAAAATATTATGATGGCCGCTACATTGGCCGAAGGTACAACAATTATTGAAAATGCTGCTCGTGAGCCGGAAATCGTCGACTTGGCGAACTATCTGAACAAGATGGGCGCAGTCGTTCGCGGTGCAGGAACAGGCGTTATCCGCATTGAAGGTGTGGATCATCTGCATGGTGCTGAGCATACGGTTATCCCTGACCGCGTCGAAGCAGGAACTTATATGGTTGCTGCAGCGATGACAGGCGGAGATGTGTATGTGGAAGGTGCGATTGCAGATCATCTTGGTCCTGTTATTGCTAAGATGGAAGAGATGGGCATTACGATTGATCCGGATGAGAATGGTATCCGCGTCCGTGCGGAACAGCCGTTGAAGGCTGTCGACGTAAAGACGCTTCCATACCCTGGATTCCCGACAGACATGCAGTCGCAAATGATGGCATTGCTGCTTGCAGCAGAAGGCACATCTGTAGTAACCGAAACGGTATTCGAAAACCGCTTCATGCATGTGGATGAATTCAACCTGATGAATGCAAACATCAAGGTTGAAGGCCGTACTTCTGTCGTAACAGGCCCGGCTAAGCTAAGAGGTGCTAAGGTAACGGCAACTGACTTGCGTGCTGGAGCTGCATTGATCTGTGCAGGGTTGATTGCGGAAGGCACAACAGAAGTCGGAGGCGTTCATCATATTGATCGTGGTTATGTGCACTTAGCAGAGAAGCTGTCATCGCTCGGAGCAGATATCTACCGCGTTAAGATGAATGAAGAGCCACAAGGCGTGAAAGAAGAGAAGGAAGAAGGGACTTTTCGAGCACAGCCAACTTGGGCGTAAGCCTATCGTGAGCTAAAGCTGGAGAAGGAGCTTCCACCCGGATCATATAGACAATTGCATCGATAGAAAAGGTGTACCGGCTAGATATAAAGCCGCCTCGTGAAGAGGCGGCTTTTTTGCGTGTATATGATTTTAGGTGCAGATGTTTTGAGTATGTGCTGTTTTGTATGAAGATTTCCTGGTACGTATACGATTTTTCGAATGTATTCGCATGTGTAGATGACGAGTTGCTGGTAGTTATCCGTATCGAACC
This sequence comes from Paenibacillus sp. cl6col, assembly GCF_900102125.1. NCBI lineage: Bacteria > Bacillati > Bacillota > Bacilli > Caryophanales > Paenibacillaceae > Paenibacillus > Paenibacillus sp. cl6col. The sequence continues at coordinate 143,249 of NZ_FNAZ01000011.1, read as the reverse complement.
TAGAAACCTTCTACACGTAATCAGGAAGGGATACGAGGGTATGTGGTTCTGTCTTCTCTTAAAAAAGCATAGGGTAGAGAAAGAGGAGGATTGATTCTGTTCTTTTCGTGAAATGCTAGATAAGAAAGTGAGAGGAATCGTTAAAATAGAAAGAGGAGTGAGACCAATGGCAACGCAACCGATGTTATCTGCGCAGGCGCGGCGGCTCGCACGCTGGCTGAAGCCGCGCCTGCGCCTTGGCGGCAGGGGCCGCTGGGGCCTGCGAAGACGCCCCCTGCCGCTGCTAGCGCGCACCGCCCTATGGGCTGGCGCGCTTATTGCGCTCGCGCTGCTCGTGCCGCTCCTGCTGGTGCAAGAGCACCAGCAGGGGGTAAGCACGAGCGCTCGTAGCGAGCGCGCGGCGCCGCAGGCGCCGAAGGTGTCGCCGCTGCCCAGCACAGCGGCGGCGCAGCCCACGGTGCGCGTGTATCTGAGCGGCACGCGCCAAGTTGAGAGCGTCACGCTGGAGCAGTACGTGCGCGGCGTCCTCGCAGCAGAGATGCCGAGCAGCTTCGAGCTCGAAGCGCTCAAGGCGCAGGCGATGGCCGCCCGCACGTACATTATGCGCCGCCTGCTGGCGCAGGATACAAGCGGCGCACCTGAGGGGGCCGACGTAACCGATACCGTCGCCCATCAAGCCTATAAGCCGCTCACAGAGATGGAGCGGCTGCCGAAGGAAGCGGCGGCGAAGCTGAGCCGCGCCGTAGAGGAAACAGAGGATCAGATCATTACGTATGAAGGCAAACCGATTATGGCTGCATTTTTCTCCACAAGTAATGGATATACCGAGAATGCCGAGGATTATTGGGGAAACCCGGTCGCTTACTTGAAAAGTGTGGCAAGCCCTTGGGATGAACGGGTAGCGCCGCGATTTGCGGAGAGCACTACATATAAGGTAGAGGCGCTTCTATCAGAACTAGGTGTATCCGCGCAAGCATTGAAGCTGCAATCCGGTGGCGGGACATCAAATAAGTCCGGATCCGCGCAAGCCATTCGGAATCAGCTCCGGATCTTATCCCGTACCCCCGGTAAGAGAGTTGGTCAAGTTCAAGTCGGTACAGAACAGTTCACAGGTCGCGAAATTCGAGAGAAGCTAGGGCTGCGATCGAGTGCATTCGATTGGAGCATGGTGGATGGAAAACTAGTCATTACTACGTACGGTTTCGGGCATGGTGTTGGCATGAGTCAGTACGGTGCGCAAGGAATGGCCAAAGAAGGGGCTACTGCCGAACAAATCGTAACGTACTATTATAAAGGTGTGAAGGTGGACAAAGCTTCGAAGTTAGCATCGGCTAAACTAAAAGGATAGTTCAGCAAGACGCAGATCAATTATGCAGAGAAGCAGGGAAAACCCTTGTTATATAAGGAGCTAGACTTCTTGCAGAAGCATTGGTAGCTTCATATCTTAAAAATTAGCATTTCTACGTATAAAAGTACTAGCCTCGGTAACAATGGTTACTGAGGTGATCACAAATGAGTGAACAAAACCAAAATCAAAACTCAAAAAACAAAACAACGATGAATACATCTACGACAAGCACAGCAAATCCGTCTGAAGCCTCCAAATCGATGCAAGGGGCTCAAGCGGTTCACACATCCTCATGGAGAAAGCTGTTGTCGAAGAAATGGGTATTCCCCGCTTTGTACATGGCCGCAGCAGCAATTATCCTAACTCTAGTCTGGGTCTATCAAGACTTGAATCACAAACCGCTCGACCCAAACAAGGATGCGACGCAAGCAGGGCAAACAATCAAGCAAGGCGAATCAACTGCAGGTACAACAGCTGGAACCAAAGAGGACGCAGTCGAAGTAGTTGCAACCAACGAAACACTCGGTTGGCCAGTGGCGAATTCTGGTGATGTAGATGTCGTCATGCCGTACTATGACGAGAAGGCTTCGAAGGAAGAGCAAGCGGCAGCAATGGTACAGTACAAGCAAACCTTTACTCCGAATGTAGGTATCGACTTGGCGCGCAAGGACAAGCAGGCATTTGATGTAGTAGCTGCAATGAGCGGTAAAGTAACACGTGCTGAACAGCATGCGACGAATGGATTTGTTGTCGAAGTGGATCATGGCAATGGCATGAAGACAGTATATCAGAGCTTGGCTGATGTGAAAGTGAAGCAAGGCGATGTTGTGAAGAAGGGCGACGCGCTAGCTACAGCAGGTCGCAGTGAATTGGAGAAGGAACTGGGCGTTCATGTTCACTTTGAGGTGTACAATGAGAATAAGCCAGTAAATCCGACAACGGTTCTGGTTAAAAACTAATTCAGTGAAACATGGTAACAACATCGGGCGAATGTCTTAGGGGCATTCGTCCGTTTTTTATTTTTAGGAGGAATAGCGGAATTGAAACGAACTTTTTCTAATATTTTTTTGTTCTCGCCACTCCAATGATGAATGATCGAATTCACGGATTACCAAGAAGCGGAATTCCGCTTGACTAAGCTTTTTTTCCTGTTTTAACTTTGCTTGGATTGCCTTGTTGTTCGACTTGTCCGATGAGAGCCTTGGCAAAAATATCGGCTAAGCCAAGCTTGTCAGGCTCGGTTACAACGCATAAGTGTGCGACCCACTCATATAATGTACCAATTAAACCGAGTAGGGAGGCGGGAACGTGCACGACTACATCAAAGAACGGACCATCAAAATCGGCCGCTGCATCGTCGAAACGAAGCATACGGTTCGTACTATCGCTAAAGAGTTCGGCGTGTCTAAAAGCACGGTGCACAAAGATTTGACCGAACGGCTACCTGAAATTAACCCCGATCTGGCTGATCAGGTGAAGCACATTCTCGAATACCATAAGTCCGTTCGTCACTTGCGTGGTGGAGAAGCAACGAAGATCAAATATAAGAAGACGACTTCAAAAAAACGTGAGGTGATGACGGCGGGTAAATCCTGAACCACCACCCCATTCCAATAACTTTTTAAAATGTGAGCTGCCCTCCAATCTGTCATTGAACGTAGCAGAGAAAGTATGATATGGTAAACGATGAGTAAATATTTTGCAGAAAACGGTCGTAATTTCTCGATTTAGACATGAAAAATGAATGTGGAGGCTCTCGAACTTATGCTTAGCAAGGATATTGGAATTGACTTGGGAACGGCAAACGTTCTCATCCATGTCAAGGGGAAGGGGGTCGTCTTGAACGAGCCTTCGGTTGTAGCAATCGAAAGCGATTCAAAGCGAGTCCTCGCCGTGGGTGAAGAAGCTCACAGAATGGTTGGTCGGACACCGGGCAATATCGTACCCATCCGCCCGCTTAGAGACGGAGTCATCGCTGACTTCGAAGTTACGGAAGCAATGTTGAAGCACTTTATTTCACGAGTCGGCGGTCGCAAATGGTACTCGCACCCACGCATCTTGATTTGCGCGCCGACAAATATTACTTCAGTAGAACAGAAGGCAATTCGCGAAGCGGCTGAGAAGAGCGGTGCCAAAGATGTTTTCCTGGAAGAAGAACCGAAGGCAGCGGCAATTGGCGCGGGTATGGATATCTTCCAACCGAGCGGCAACATGGTCGTTGACATCGGCGGCGGAACGACGGACGTGGCGGTATTGTCCATGGGAGACATCGTTACCGCCTCTTCTATTAAAATTGCTGGGGACAAGTTCGACAGCTCCATCATGAAATATATAAAATCCAAGTATAAGTTGCTAATCGGAGAGCGTACGTCTGAAGATATTAAGATTAACATCGGGACGGTGCGTGAAGGTGGACAACGGGAAATGGACATCCGCGGACGTGACATGGTTTCGGGCCTCCCATATACCGTAACGATCACATCCGATGAAGTTCGAGAAGCTTTGTGGGATCCAATTTCTTCGATTGTCGCTGCTGCGAAGTCGGTATTGGAACGGACACCGCCAGAATTGTCGGCGGATATTATCGATCGCGGCGTCATTTTGACAGGCGGCGGGGCGCTTCTTGATGGATTGGACGAGCTGATGGCTGATGAATTGAAGGTTCCTGTGCTTATTGCAGAGGATCCAATGCACTGCGTCGTCAAAGGTACCGGAATCATGCTGGATAATTTGGACAAGGTCGTTAAGAAATCATTCGTTTAATCCGATATACATTGTATATGCTTTGACAGATCGGGAGGAAACGACATGATTAGAGGTTTATATACAGCTGCCTCGGGCATGATGACCCAACAACGGCGGCATGATACGGTTACGAATAATATAACGAATATCAATACGCCCGGGTTCAAGTCAGTAACAGGGGCAGTGCGTTCATTTCCTGAGATGATGCTGTCCTTACAGGGCGGAGATCAAGGGGCAGGTCGTACCATTGGCCGCTTGAATACAGGGGTATTCGCGGAAGAGAGCCGTATGCTGTTCAGCCAAGGCGATCTGATGCAGACGAATCAATCAGGCGACTTTGCATTATTGACGGATTTGGGCGTCCCGGGCGTGGTCTTTGATGCTTCGGGCAAGGGACGGGATGCGCAAGGCAATATTGTTTATAAGCCGGAAGCATTCTTTACGGTTCGGGAAGGCAATGAGTTGCGTTTTACGCGTGATGGCCATTTTCGCTTGAATGCCCGCCATGAGCTGACGACGGCAGACGGAGCACTAGTGCTGAACCGGAATCAAGCTCCAATTGTATTGCCGGCGAATGTGTCGATAGATGATATCAAACTGGATGGGACAGGCCGGATGTATGATGCGCGAACGAACGCTGCGATTGGAGGGGCAGATCTGCTCATTTCCCGTATCGACAATCCGAATCAGCTTATTCGGACGGGGAATGGCCGCTTCCGACTGGACGCAACAGGGGCTGGTCAAGCAGCAGCAGTCGCGTGGACAGCTGGTGATCAACAGCAAATTCAGGTACAACAAGGTTATTTGGAGCGTTCTAATGTAGATCCTACGCAATCGATGACGGATATGATGACGGCATTCCGTGCCTATGAGGCGAATCAGAAAGTCGTTCAATTCTTTGATAAGACGCTGGAAAAGACGGTCAATGAGGTAGGGCGCGTCTAAGCGCTTAGAATAGGAGGAACGATATGAACCAGTCTATGATTTCTGCAGCCTCTTCGATGAATGGCATTCAGCGCAAGCTGGATATCGTCGCGGACAATATGGCGAACTTAAATACGAACGGTTATAAGCGGAAGTCAGCGACATTCGCTGATGTGCTTACGAATGTAAGACAGCATGATAAGGATTACCGCCTACCAGGAAGAGCGACCCCGATGGGATATACGCTTGGCTATGGATCTTATTTGACTGCATTAAGTCGAGACTTCACGCAAGGGGCATTGAAGCAAACAGGTGTGAGCACGGATTTTGCGTTGGAAGGCAACGCGCTATTCGAGCTCGAACTGGACAATGGTCAATCTGCTTGGATTCGAGAAGGTGCTTTTCATTACTCGATTGATCCGAATACGAAGGAAAAGGTGCTTGTGACGGCTCAAGGGGATAAGGTGCTGGACAAAGACGGCGCTGAGATCCGAATTGGACTGGATCAAGAGATACAGGTTAATGACAAGGGGCAAGTATTCGCGACGAAGAACGGCTTGACGGTTGTTCCGAATCCGATCGCTACGCTGAAGGTAGTAAAGCCGATCAGCCCAGAACTCCTTATTCAGACAGAGAACAACTATTACGTAATGGCCCCAAATACGAACCGCAATGCTATTGTGGAGGATCTTGATCTTACACAAAACCAAGCGGTTCACGTTCGGCAAGGCATGATTGAGCAATCGAATGTATCGCTGATCGACGAGATGAATGACTTGATTCAAGCGCAGCGAGCGTATCAGATGTCCGCTCGGGCCTTGACTTCCGGAGACGCGATGTGGGGGCTTGCGAATAACCTTCGCGCGTAAACGAAGCAGGTGAGATAATGAGTGACCAAGAAGGGAAAGACAAGAAGCTGCTCGATTATGAGTACGAGCCGCTGCAACAGGATATATCGTTAGCGCGTCTGCACCGCTCTCATTCCGGCTCGGAACCAGAGAATGTGGAGACGAAGACGGAGGCCGAATCCGACGTTCATGAGGAATTGCCGGTAGTGGGCAAGCCTGCTCAGCAGCCAGTATTCGAAGAGCGGCGCAAGCAGCGTCTGCGCAAGGGTAAGGATGCTGCTAAGCCAGCGTCTGAGGTGGAGCAGGAAGAACCTCAGCCACCTCAGCAGAAGCCGGTTCGTCGTTCGAAGGCAGGGAAGTGGATTTTTCGACTGGCCATTGTCCCACTGTTATGCGTGCTAGCCACATTCGGCGGAATGGTTGCCGGATTTGTCGTGTTAGGTAAGGGCTCTTTTACAGATGCACTGAATATAAATACATGGACACACTTGTTCCAACTTGTGTTCGGATAACGGAGTCCCCACTTTGTGGGGATTTTTTGCTTGTTTGGTGGCCGAAAGGACTTTGTCCGTCATCGCTCCCCCCTTGAGGGCTATAGGGAGCTATACGATTTGATAAAGTTTCATTTTTGTTTTCGGGCATGTATAATGAGTTGGAGGAACAATGAAAATGGGGGGAACTGGGGGTTTTGAGGTTGAATTTACCGAATATGTTGACGATGATTCGATTCGTTCTCATCCCCGTATATGTGGCTTTGTTCTTCATAGGTGAGCGGTACGCCGCATTCGGAGTTTGGTTGCTCGCTGGACTGACCGATATTCTGGACGGGTATATCGCGCGCAAACATAATTTAGTAACGAATATCGGCATGATGTTGGATCCATTGGCAGATAAGCTTATGATGTTGACCGTCATGTTTTCTTTGCTATGGTCTGGAGATATGCCATGGATGGCTGCTGTAGCGATGCTGATTCGAGATGCAGGGATGATTGCATGTTCCGCTTTATTTCATTTCAAGGGAAAGAAGACAGTGCCTGCGAATTGGATGGGGAAATTGACGACAGTCTTCTATTATATCGCGATCCTGTTCGTCTACTTCCAATGGACTTATGCAGTTGAGCTCTTATGGGTGGTTATCGTATTCTCATTCCTTACATCCTTTATGTATGCGCTCTTGTTTATTCGAATCAATCGCAAGGAAGAGGCAGAAGCTGAGCATCGGGTATGATGCAGGCATGTCTCTTGTGGACAACGAAGGAAATGTTTATTTTTACCTTGATGACGATTCGTCATTTGTTTTACCTTCAAGTTACTTGTCTTTACTTGTCTTGCTAAGACAGAATGACTTGCATGGAAGTTGCGCATTCTGATTCTAAGAAGAGAGCTCCCCGAACAGCCGAAGCTGCGGGAAGCCCCTTATCTCAACCTTCAGGCCTGCAGTCATGAAGGATGATCTTAGTATTGACGCATAGCTGTCGTCTTATACGACAGAGGAAGAGAGGAGATTGTATTATGTTGACAGTTGAGCAAATCCAGGAAATTATTCCACACCGGTACCCTTTTCTGCTCGTTGACCGTATTCTTGAAGTAGAAGAAGGCAAGCGTGCCGTCGGAATTAAGAATGTTACAATGAACGAGCCGCATTTTGCAGGTCACTTCCCTGGTTATCCGGTTATGCCGGGAGTTCTCATTGTTGAAGCGCTCGCACAGGTTGGTGCAGTAGCTATTTTGAAATTGGAGCAAAATCAAGGGAAACTTGCTTTCTTTGCTGGAATCGACAATTTCCGTTTTCGTGGACAAGTCGTACCTGGCGATACGCTTACACTTACAGTAGAGATTACACGATTGAAGGGGACGATCGGCAAGGGACAGGCTACAGCCAAGGTTGGCGATAAGGTCGTTGCTGAAGGTGAATTAATGTTCGCATTGTCGGATCGCGAGTAGAATACAGCATAGGTGGAATCATTTGCAATGAATGCAGAGAGTTCGGTTATTCTATGGATAACCGGAGCTGAACATTAGCTGTGTGCCATCGGTGTCGAATGGACTCGGAACTCATCGAATGATGCACAGTAGAAGCGTTGTGATATTCCACATGATGATGTATTCGGAATGGCTTAAGGAGGGAAACAAGTGTTTCAACAGGTAGAGAAATGGAACCGACAAATGAAAAAGTGGCTATGGCTTGTGGTCATTGTCGGACTGGTAGCTGCTATTCCTGTAGCAGTGCAGCGCGTACAGACAGAACAGTCGGCGAATAAGGTTGAAATTGTATTCAATTATCGAAATTTGGTCGATATGTCTGCGCTGATGCCCAAGCCAAATGAGTTTATTGATGAGCAGTTGGGACGCTTAAAAGATGCAGGCGTTCACACGATGGCGTTGTTCGAAAGCAATTTGTCGGATATGAAGTCCGCACGCAGATTGTTGATTTACAACTCTAGCGATGCAGCAACGCTGCAGAAGAAGCTTCCGCCTCAGAATGAAAATTATACATATCTTTTGTTCACGTCATCTGAGAACGAACAGAAGCTTTCTCCTATGATTGAGAAGACTTTCCTTCGTTTGGGTGTAGAGGTTCGTACGTGGCAGTATGAAGGCCACAATGGATTGATCTTGGAAACTCCGGTTGAATCCGCAGTAATGAAGTCAATGCCACAGGATCCAATCACAATTCAGATGCTTGTGGATAAAGGATATACAATTATGCCGCGTTTGTCCGATAGCTCGGAATATGATCAAGAGCAAATGGATGAGCTGCTGCAATACTACAATTCATTGGGCGTAACGCGTATTCTCTTTGATGGCGATGCAGTTAAAGGTTTTAATGATGATGCAGAGAAAAAAAGTTTGACAGGCTTTGCTGATTTATTAAATAAGCACAACATCGGTATTGCTGCCATTGAAGGCTTGAAGAAGCCGCAGCAGGGGATGAACAAGCTTGCTTATTTGACGAAATATAATGTAGTTCGACTTCATTCGATTAACGATCAGGAGTCATTCAATGAAATCGATGTATTAGCTGATCGCTTCTCGCTTGCTACGAAGGATCGCAATATTCGGATGATTTATTTGAACGCAGGTGTGAAAAAAGATATGAAGAAGTCTGAGATTGTGACTTCCATTGATAATCTGATTCACACTCTGAAAGAGCCTGGAGATGCAATTGCATCGATTGAGAAAAACGGATTTACAATGGGTACAGCTGAACCATTTACGGTATTTGACGCTTCATGGCAGAAAATTGCGAAGATTATCGTAGTTATTGGCGGCGTAGCATTAATCGCGCTGATGCTTTCTTATTTTGTGCCGGCTGTGATGCTTCCTGCCTTCGTTCTGGGCTTGATTGGAAGCGCAGGAATGTACGTATTGAAGCCAGCCTTCTTCGAGCAAGTGCTTGCCCTTGGGGTGGCGATAAGTGCGCCAACAATTGCGATGGTGCTCGCTGTTCGAAGAGTGGACATGAGTCCTCCGGTTACAAGCTTCAAGGCTCGCTTTGGCAAATCGGTTGGATTGTTCTTGCGCACGACGGTGTTGTCGCTGATGGCTATTCCGTTCGTGATTGCATTGCTTAACAACATTACGTACAGCCTTGTAATAACTCAATTCCGTGGAGTCAGTCTGCTGCACTTTCTGCCGATTGGCCTTACCGCATTGTATATCTTCCTCTACCGTGGAGATTCTGTTGTGAAGGAAGCCAATCGTTGGCTTAAGATGCCGGTTACGGTATTGATGGTCGTGGCTGCTGGCATCGCGGGCGTAGTTGGAATGTACTACCTATCGCGTACGGGGAACGCTGGAAACGTATCTTCCTTGGAGAAATCATTCCGTTCCTTGCTTGAGAATACGTTGGGTGTTCGTCCGCGAAATAAAGAGTTCTTGATGGCGCACCCGTTGTTCTTGATTGCGGCATTTGCAGCATACCGTTATCGGATAGCTCTGTATGCGTTCATCATCGCTGTTATTGGCCAGTTGTCTATGGTTGATACGTTCGCTCATATCCATACGCCGATCATCATGTCGACAATTCGCACACTCCTTGGTCTTGGCCTTGGACTGGTTATCGGAATTATTGGCATTTTCGTATGGACTATCATTGAAAGGTGTTGGGATGCATGGCGTCCAAAGCTACAAGAATAGTACTATCCGGATATTACGGATTCAATAATAGTGGTGACGAGGCGGTTCTGTTGTCGATACTGACCGCCTTGGAACGTGCTGGCGAAGAAGCTGGCATGGCAATCGAGCCTGTCGTATTGTCTGGTGATCCAGAGACAACGACTCGGTTGTATGGGGTAGAAGCTGTGCATCGAATGAAGCCCGGAGCCTTGCTGGGTGCGATTCGCAGCAGCGATGGGTTGATTAGCGGCGGCGGAAGCTTGCTGCAGGATGCGACCAGTTCGAAGACGATTCCTTATTACTTAGGTGTGCTGAAACTGGCACAGTGGTTCCGTAAGCCGACGTTCATTTATTCGCAAGGAGTTGGTCCGGTAAACAGCCAGTCTTTCTATCCGTACATTCGTCACGTATTTAACCGAGCTGCTTATGTGTCTGTACGTGATCGGGAGTCTGCAGAGCTCTTGATGCGAATGGGAGTAGGGCAAGATGCGATCCATGTTGTACCTGATCCAGTAATGGCTCTTCGGTTGCCGTCATCTAAGCCTGGGCAGCCCGCACTCGATTATGGGACAGGGTTCGATGCGGCAGGCCGCCCCTATGTTGGGGTTTCCCTTCGATTCTGGAATCAAGATCGATCCGATATGGATGCGATCGCTGATATGCTGCTTCAGCTTAGTCGGATGCGGAAAGTCCATTTGCGGTTTTTGCCGTTCCATGGAGCAAGTGATGAAGAGGCATCCCGTTATGTCATGAAGAAGCTTGAGTGTGAGGTTTCCGAAGTAGATGGATTGTGCGGCGACCCATCAGCTGCTGCTTCTGAAGCTGGCACAGTGATGAGCTTATGCGCTCCGCTTGAGCATCCTCAGTCCATGCTGCAGGAAGTAAGTCAATGCCGGGTATTAGTCGGAATGCGATTGCATTCTCTCATTTATGCGGCCTCCCAAGAGGTGCCGCTTGCTGGTATCTCTTATGATCCGAAGATCGACCAATTCCTGCATCGACTGCAGGAAGAGACGATTGGCACAACAGTCAAGCTAGATGCTGCTCGTGCTGCATCTCATATGTGCTGCTTGCTCGATGATGTAGATGGCTGGCGCGAGAAACATCAAAAAGCAATAACTTTATTGAAGCAAGAAGCAGAACAGCCAGCGCAACAAATTGTGCAATGGCTGCGTCATAAGGCGTAAGGTGGTTTGTGATATGTTAGAAATGAAGGATGTACCTAAGGTTCCGATTTACGGCATTCCCTTTTCCAAGTTGAATATGGAAGATACCGTAAAGCTTCTTGTTGATCATATTGACGCTGGGCGCTCCATTCAGGTGATTACAGCGAATCCCATCATGGTGATGGCCGCCTTGGAGAATGATAAGAATATGGCCGTCATGAAGCAGGCGGACTTGGTTGTTCCAGATGGAACAGGCATTGTCTGGGCAGCTAATAAGTTCGGTGATCCTGTCGTTGAACGAGTAACGGGCTTCGATCTGCTGCATGAGCTGCTGAAGATGGGTGAACCGCGCAAGTGGAAGGTGTATCTCTTGGGTGCAGCTCCAGAGGTGGTTCAAGCGGCAGCAGAACGGTTACAAGAACAGTATCCGTCCATCTCCATTGTCGGATACCGAGATGGCTTTTTCAAAAGTGATGAAGATGAAGAGGTTATTGCACAAGTTCGTGCGGCGAATCCTGACTTATTGTTCGTTGCTCGCGGAGCCGACACACAAGATCCTTGGATTGCAAAATATCGCCAACAGCTGCAAGTTCCCTTTATGATGGGTGTTGGGGGCAGCTTTGATGTTATTTCAGGCAAGGCCAAGCGGGCACCAATGTGGGTACAGAAGCTGCGTATTGAATGGCTGTATCGCTTAGTCAAGGAACCGAAACGCTTCATGCGAATGATGGCATTGCCTAAATTTGCTTGGAAAGTGATGCGGGATAAAGATAAGCCCACAAAAGTGCAGTAAAATGACGCTTAATCTTTCATTTTCGTAAGTTTTCACATGAATCCGGCATTGGTGTTTCCATTTTGAACGGAGTATAATTCGATCCGGTAACATAAATGGGGGTTGAAACTACCGATGATGACCGTATACGCAATTGGTGGCTGCCTGGCAGCTCTGCTGCTTGCCACAGGATTAACGCCTTTAGTGAAGAAGTTCGCGATCAAAGTAGGTGCGGTTGACGTACCGAATGCGCGGAAAGTGCATACGCGCATCATGCCCCGCATGGGTGGTTTGGCTATTTTTGCGGCGTTCGTACTGACGCTGCTTGGACTTATGTTATTTATCCCTGATACACTGCTTGGTTCATCGCGAGATGCGAATCTTGTGAAGGCACTGCTTGCCGGAGGCTCCATCATTATACTGATTGGTGCACTGGATGATCGTGTTGAGCTGTCCGCGAAAGCGAAACTGCTCGGTCAGATTGTAGCTGCGTGTGTCGTGGTATTCGGATTTGATTTAACTGTAGACTTTGTAAATGTGCCGTTTGGCGATAAATATTTATTTATTGAAACATGGGTTGCAATTCCGCTTACGATCTTCTGGATCGTTGGTGTGACGAATGCAATTAATTTGATTGATGGCTTGGACGGACTGGCTGCTGGTGTTTCCGCTATTGCCATTGCTACCATCCTCGTCATGGCGATCTTTATGGGCAATCCGGTAATCATCTTGCTCTGTGCGATCTTGCTTGGAAGTATTATTGGATTCCTTTTCTTTAACTTCCACCCAGCTAAGATCTTTATGGGGGATTCCGGTTCCTTGTTCTTAGGCTTCAGCTTGGCTGTCTTGTCCATGCTGGGCTTCAAGCAGATTGCAATCATGTCGTTCATTACACCATTGCTTATTATTGGTGTGCCGCTGTCCGATACATTCTTCGCGATTGTACGCCGCTGGCTGCAGAAGAAGCCGATCTTCGCACCAGACAAAGGTCACTTGCACCATTGCCTGCGCGAACTGGGCTTCAGCCATCGCAAGACAGTGCTCATCATTTACGGGATTGCTACATTCTTCGGATTGCTGGCGGTTATCCAATCCGTAGCCGCATCGCATGATGCGAACTGGGTAACGCTCGTTGTCATCTGTGTGTTGCTCGTATCGCTCCAGCTTGGGGCTGAAGTGATTGGTATCGTAAGTAAGACAAGAAAGCCGATGCTGAACATCCTGCACCGCTTGCGCATGAAGGTACACGCTGAATCACGTTCGAAATAACGATAGCCACAAGTCTTTTATGGGGACTTTGATGAAGTAAGAACGCAATTATAATGTATGTTGTAAATAGAACCTTTGCTCTTGAGTGGATCAGGCTTGTCCTGAACTACTCGAGGCAAAGGTTTTTTTATACTCGACTATAGTGTCTAATATGCATTTCAATATGATATGTACTTCTATGTCGCGCTGCTGGTTCTATATCGACCATTAGAATCCTTCCTTCTATTGAGTTAATTTTCTTATTTCTTAACAACCTCATATTTAGTAAACCATTGAAGTGTGAAACTATTCAATTCAACTACTTCGCTATTCCCTTTTAAAAACACCTCAAAAAGAACCTCTACAAGTATCTTGTAAGTAGGTCTGTTAGATCTTTTTTTTATCATCTGTAAGTGCTCAATAATTGCCCTCAGGGTGTGCCTCTTAACTAAAGTCCTCTGAGAGTTCTACTTCCGTGAGCACCACAGTAAGTGTCCTTTCTCTTCTCTTTGTCTGTTATCAATACTAACTTCGGAGTTTTGACTAAAATTTAGGACGAAATTAGCCGATAACAGAAATAACAAGTAAGAACGAGCCGATGGAGGCAACTCAACTACGGTTCTATAATAAGGAGGCTATTAGCGTTGAAGAAACTGGTATCCATACTGTTGACGCTCGCGCTTGTCGTTACGCTTATCCCGGCATCTCTCGGTACAGCAGTATCGACGGCATTCGCAGCAAGCGCCAACCACTTCGTATTTCCGAATGAACAGTATTCTCCTACATCTGCACGTATAACAAATAGTGAACGTGTGACGCTAGAAGGAACATTGAATGGCGTTAACGGAAATTCGATCTCTTATAGCGTGTACAAACTGAATAAAAATCCTGATCCAACCGCGACGGATAAATATTTAGTGGATCAGAACGACAAACGTGAAGGCCAAACAGCTAACATTATGATCAATGGTTCGAAAATCCAATTGTATAATTTGCAGTTGTATCCTGGATTGAACCAAGTTACATTCAAAGGCTTGCAAGGCATGTCGGATGTGTATGACTCCATCTTCATCGAGTATCGCAATGGTCCAACGATGTACGACATGTCCGTATCCTTGGATGGGAATGTGTATAACTTAAAAGAAGATGAATCGACAATTGTTTACTCCGATGCTTCCCAAGGAAAAAAATCGGTGAACGTCAGCATCTCGGGTAAAGCACCGAATGCGGATAAGGTACAAATCGAAGTGAACGGGCGCAGCTGGTCCTTCGGTGTATCCAAAAGCAATGACTGGACGTTCTTTGCTTCTCCAATTGCCATTGAGCAAGGGCGGAACTTAGTTAAGATTAAAGTATTTAACGGTACACAATCGGTTGAAACAACAAGAGAAGTAGCATTCTTCAATGGTGATGTAACGTTCCACGATGTACACATGAAGGAAACTGGCGGAACAACAAAATATGATTTATCGCAAAGTCCTACGATTACTGCCTCAACTGACGGTGTAATTTATGGTCGCGTTCTTATTCCTTACGATGCAACCAAAGCGAAGCCGACTAGCGTGGGTGTCGCATATGAAATGATTGAAACGGGCAGCGGTAACAAAACAAACGGAAATGCAACGAACGTGGTTGAGGTTTCCTCGAATCCGAAATTTGTGGAGTACTCATTTGAAATATCAGGCGCTGTCAAAAAAAATGAGCGTACCAACCTAACATTGACATCGACGAACTATGCTTTGTCTACTCCTTCATTGCAGAGTATGTCTGGATTTTCCGTATTGTTGAAGGATGCGAACCAACCATATATCTACGCAGCTAATTATTTGAGTGGATATAACAACACAATGACGCCAGGGGAAGCTGTGGCGCTGCAAGGCGGAAAGCTGGATGGTGCACAGTTATTCTCCATGCCGGCTGCGATTCAATTTTTAGTTCCTAATGGAAGCAGTCCTAGAATTTCGATTGAATCTGTAACCGACGCATTAGGCAAAAAGCAACCTACGAGTTCGTACAATTTAAATCCTACGATTGTTGCTGAGGACGTAACGGTTCAAAATATCAATGGGGTGCCTACATCGATGAGTCGGGTTGTATACCTGATTGACAAGCTGCCAAGCACAGGGAAACAAACGATAGTGTTTAGCTTGAATGGCTCTAAGGAAACATATACGGCAACAGTTACTCTTTTATATGGACCATATGTGAAATACGACGGTGCATTTGACGGCCAAAAGATTTATACGGACACAACAGATGCTAATCGTCAAGATCAAGTCATGAAAGAATTGCAGGACTTGGCGGGTCAAATCTACAATATTGCCAACGAAGAAGAGCTTAAATACTCAGGGAAAGATCAAACGGTATTTTTCAGTATTAATAATACAACCTTGGAACTGGCTCCAATAAGCGGAACAAACAAAAGTAAGTTCAAATTAGTAAACCAGAAAGACGCCTTTAATGCGTTGTATATGGGAGACAACAAAATCAAATTTGTTTTCCGTTCCCAAAAATCGCATTACGAGAACACAATCACGGTAACGCTCATTCCGACTAACCTGCCGGTTATTCCAGCACCTGAGACAGACGGAATCTATCCATACAGCACAACATATCCAGATCCGAAGCCAAATGACCCTCGCTTTGAGAAAAAAGGCGGCGTTTATCTGACCCGTGAAGCGCAGATGAATGTATACGGTACATTCGACTTTGTTGATCTCGGAAAAAATAAAGCTGAAATTGAAGGAAAGCTTACTAGCTTGCGGGGCAGTGGTACTACAAAAAATGAGCTTCAAAATTATAAATTAGTCATTCAATCGCCTGTATTGAAAAACGACAAAAACCCATTAGGTAAAATCGAGTGGACACTGGAGAATATGTTCACGGACAAAAATGGGGATACGTACAATTCGAGTGCAGTAGTTAACGGAATCTCTGTTTACTACGATAATGATAAACAATACTTTAGCTTTATTATTAAGGGCATAAGTCTTCCGGGTGATGGAACTCCTGTCGCTATGAACATGACTGTATTTAACAGTGGCGAAGGTGGCCCTCGTGCAACATACCGTTTGGAAGTTGTGCCGGTAGATGTGCCTTACACGATTTTGAAGCCAGCGCTTGAAAAGCGAGTGGTTAACCAAAACTTTGTTGAAGTCATTATTGACTCGCCAGGTGCAGAAAAGGTAGTTATTAATAAAATTCCAGCAGAAAAAATTATTTACTACCCAAGCTATGACAAGACACAAAAGCCATACGAAAATGCGTATCGTGCATTTGTCGTAGGACTTAAAGCAAATAAAGACAATAAAATTGAAATTGCCATTTCAAGAGGCAAGGATACCTTCAAAAATACGATTACGGTGAAGTACGTACCTACGTCAATTCCAGGGGCTCAGTATATGGAGCCAATGAAAAAATCACATAAGGTATTTGAAGGAATAGTAAACTTGACGTTCGAAAAAGGTGCTAATCTCGTAAGACGCGACTATAATGTGCCGCAAAACTTCAAAAACCAAGTAT
Source organism: Paenibacillus sp. cl6col (assembly GCF_900102125.1). Classification (NCBI taxonomy): domain Bacteria; kingdom Bacillati; phylum Bacillota; class Bacilli; order Caryophanales; family Paenibacillaceae; genus Paenibacillus; species Paenibacillus sp. cl6col. Next base: position 126,557 of record NZ_FNAZ01000011.1, on the reverse strand, counting down.
TTAGTGGTCACAACCTACTGTTCGCGATTGCGAATTCGTTCGATGGTGAAGTAGATCGCCGTGAATTTGAGTATCAGCCAGCGAACTATGACTTGGCGAAGATAGAAGCAAAGAACATTTTCGAAGCAAGCTTCCCTGAACGCTTTATTAAGGCTGGTCCAGTTATTTGGATGGATCCAGGTCAAGCGGATGACATCAAGACTGAGTCTGTTTATGACCCAATTAAGTATGGTGTTGAGCCTTATCAGTATCCAGGTTCGCCAATTGAGATGTTCTATAAGCGCGACCTGCGCAATGAACTGATCATGTCTAAACCAGGTAAATTAACACTGAGCTATGATAAAAACGTAACTGATGATGGTGGCCGCACTGTGAGTGTTTTCCGTTTTGATTCGGAATTACAGCAATGGGAAAACATTGGCGGTGTTGTAGATTCGAAGAAACATACCGTAACCGTTCCAATTACGCGCTTTGGATACTATGTTGTTGGTAAGATGTCTTACTCTTATCATGATGTGGTACAACATCCATATGCACGTGATTTCATTGAAACGATATTTGCAAAAGGCGTTATGAATCCATTTGATCCATTCTCCATGTTTGGTACAGATATGTATGTATCTCGTGGTGAATTCACTCGTATGATTGTTCGTGCGAAAGAGATGCCATTGAATTATGACGGTAAGAAACATTTCAATGATGTCGTTGTACCGGCGGCTGATAAGATGAATACGATTAATGTGAATCAGCTGTGGGACTTCCGCTATGTAGAGACGGCTGCACGTGATGGTATCGTTCGTGGTGTTTCTCCGAATGAATTTGGTGGGGACTACTCGATTATCCGTCAGGATGCTGCGGTTATGCTTGCGAAAGCATTGAATATGAAGCTTGAGACGAAGCGTGATAAAGTTCGCAAGGATCTGTTGAAGTATTTCCAAGATGCGGATAAGATTGATTACTATGCACAGCCTGCGGTGCTTGCTATCGCGAAGAAAGGCTTTATTACAGGAGTTCCGATTGACCCATCTGATCCGAAGAAGGGTTATGTATTCCAGCCATCTGCGAATATGCTCCGTGGCGACGCTGCTCTCATAATGGCGCGTGCTATGATTGATTTGAAGAAGTTGCCGAAGATGTAACATAGATTCAACGTGTAGATCTTCGGGTAATAAGGAGAGAGCCGATTTTGCGCGGCTCTCTTCCTTTATATAATAGAAGATATTCGTTTTATTAGGATCATTGATCTGGTAAACATGTAATGAATCTACCTATGATCATATTCATGGGTGATCTGTCATTCAGTGGAAAACATTAGCCAGTGACTCCTTCTTAGCTTGGCGCTATACTAGGAGATGTATTCGTTAATGCATACATATAGATGAATTCAAGTATTGCAATATGTATAGCATATCCGTGTATATGCGTTACTGAATGTAATGAGCAAGACATTGTCTGAAATCTGCGAAAAAATTTAAAAATAATTTTCCGTAGAGCGCAACTTTTTCGAAACCTGTGCGTTTAATATGATGAAGCTCGAATACAGTGGTTAATTTAATTATTGTTCCCTGTATTTCACAAAAATATACTTTACGCTAGGCAGTTGACATTGTATAATGTCTAGAGTGGTATGAGCATTTCTATTTATTTTCATTTGTTCCTAATCGATTACTAGTTTCTGTGGCATGTCCTTATGTTGCAGACTTCTTTTTAGATTACATTTCGCTCACTCTGAGGAAGGGGGTGAATCGGCGAATGAGGGAAATGAACTATCAAACTTCTACGCAACAAACTAAACAAACGAAGCAATTTAGAGGAGGAGAAAAAAAGGTTATGAAGAAAAGATTGGCCCTTCTGCTTTCCGTTGCTATGGCGTTCTCTATGTTCGCAAACGTAGCTTTCGGTGCTGACGCAGCTAAAACAACTCAAGAGAAATTTGATGCATTGAAAACTCAAGGTGTATTTAACGGTTATCCAAATGGAGAAGCTGGCCTTGATAAAGACATGACTCGTGCAGAATTCGCGAAAGTACTCGTGAAATTGTTCGGTCTGAAAGAAATCAATGGTACTTATTCTTACAAAGATAAAAACTATGGTGCTAAAAACTGGGCAGCTCCATTCATCGAAGCTGTAACAGCTGAAGGTTTGATGCAAGGTAAAGACTTGGAGAAGAAGTTGTTCGACTTCAACGGCAAAATCACAGTTGAAGAAGCAGCTAAAACTTTGGTTACTGCTTTGAAACTTGAAGAAGTTAAAGACGCTCAAAACAACGCTTCTTCATGGGCTAAAGGTTTCTTCCAAGCGGCAGTTGACGCTGGTTTGTTCTCCAAAGATGCAAACCCTAAAGCGAATGCAACTCGTACTCAATTGGTAGAAGCAGCATATGCAGCTGACGAACTCGTTAAAGGTCCTAAAGTTGCATCTTACAAAGTAATCGACTCCAAAACAGTTGAATTCACAATGACTGACAAAGAAGTTGTGAAAATTACTTTGGAAAAAGCATTGGAAGCTAACAAAGAAACTGAAGTTAAATTCCAATATAAAGGTAAAGAAGTAACAGCTAAAGTTACTTACGCTATTACTTCTGCTCAAAGCGTTAAATCTGTTACAGCTGAAAACTTGAAAGAAGTCGTTGTCGCATTTGACGGTTCTCTCGAGCAAAAGTCTGCTGAGAACAAAAATAACTATGAAGTAAAAGATATGAAGATTGACAGCGTGACAATGGCGAAAGACAAAAACTCTGTCACAATCTTGCTTGAAGAAAATGGTTCCGATTTGAAGAACCAAAAAGAAACTGAAGTGAAAATCAAAAACGTTAAGAACGAAGATGGTTCTAAAACGTTCAACGAAACAAAGAAATTCACTCCAGTTGATGTGAAGACTCCAGAAATCAAAGAAGTTGTTGGTTTGGGAACGAAAGCATTCAAAATCGTATTCTCTGAGCCAGTTAAGCGCGGCGATGCAGTTGCATCTGGCAACTACAAAGTTGACGGTGCAATCGTATCCGGCAGCGTTGACTACATGTATCCAAATGTAGTAATCGTGAAAAAAGACTTGTCCGTTGGCACTCACAAAGTGAGCGCAAGCAACATTGCTGACTTCTTCGGTCTGAAGAGCATTCCAGCAGACAAAGAATTCACGATTGCTGAAGATACATCAGCTCCTGAAATCGTGTCTGCAAAGACAACTGATTTGAATGAGCTTGAGCTTGAATTCAATGAAACAGTTCGTTCCATTGACAAAGTGTACCACAACACTTCCGGTAACACTGGTAAAATTACGTACAAAGATAACAAAGTTAAAGTTGTATTCAGCAACAAAATGTACAACGGCGACAACACGATCTATGTAAAAGGTGCAGTTGATTACAGCGGTAACAAAGCTGACCGTGAAATCAAAGTAAACCCTACATTGGATACAACTCGTCCAGAAATCGTGAAGTTCGAAGTAAAAGAAGTTGGTGCAGTTAACAATCATCAGTTGGTTCTTGAATTCAACAAAAAGCTTGAAAAAGAGTCCGCTGAAAATGTAAGAAACTACACATTGAAAGACAGAGACGGTAAAGTCTTGACAAACAAAGACTTCAATGGTGTAGATAGAGATGGTCATCCAATTTCCAAACCATCTTACGATGAAAAGGATAACAAGGTTACAATCAATTTGAATGCTAAATTGAATAACCAAACAGATTACATTTTGGATGTAACTGGTATCCGTGACACTGCTGCATTGCAAAACACAATGGCACCATGGTCACAAACATTCACAGCTAAGCAAACTTCCAAATCCGGAATCGTTCGTGCTTGGATCACTAAAGAAAGTGGCGAAGAGAACCTGTTCGTTCAGTTCAAAGAAGACATGGCTACTAGTGGAGATGGAGATGTAACGATTAAAGAGAAATACCTCTTTAACGGTAAATCTATCACAGATCATGACATTTCTATGATGACAGGTGACACTGTTCGCATTACTGCTAAAGCAGGTAAACTGGGCATTAAAGATGGAGTTAATGATCTGTCTGTAAGCCAAGTTAAAAATGCTAAAGGCGATTACATCAAGCAAGATAACTCTTACACATTGACGTACAGTGGTACTGTGGCAGAGAAATTTGCAAATCACATTTCCATCAATAGTGTTAAAGCGAATTCCCGTGAAGAAGTTAAAGTTGAGTTTGCAGGAAAAATCAACTATGTAAGTGAAGATGATTTCTCCATCAAAACAGCTAATTCTACTGTTTACTACAAACCTAACGGTTATGAGTTGAGCAATGATGGCACAGTTTTGACACTTAAGTTCACTAATGATGCAATCTTGCCAGCTAGCTTGACAGGTGCTAAGTTGTTTGTACGTGAGAATCCTACTACTGCAGACTTGCTGAATGTTAAAATTCAGACAGGATCTAAAGATGTCGAGAACACTGACGTACGTCCTGAAGCAAATATCAGCTCGTTGACTGTAACAGCTACAGGTGCAACTTATACTGCTTCCATTCCAGTAAATACAAACATCACAGTAAAAGATGCAGCTAAAGCAAAAGAGATTTTCGTTGTGAAAATTAACGGTTCTGATGATGTTAAAGCTACTGTTGGCACAGTTGATGTTAAGAATAATAATGATAATGTACTGACAGTCAACTTTACATTGACAGGTGACAAGAAGCTCACTAAAGAAGATACTGTTCAAATTGAATTGTTGGATCAACAGAACTATGTATACAAAGCTATTGTTGATGCAACAAACCACAATGTTGCTATGAGTGGTTTCTGGGCATCTACACAATTTAAACAGCAATAATATATAAAAAAAGAAAGCCCTTCGGGGCTTTCTTTTTTTATACAAAGCTTACAACAATGTAACCCTCCAACTTGCTGAAAATCGCAACTTTCTCTTATCATTATGCGTTATACTATATATGTAGATTCTACGCATAGGAGGAAAGTAGATTGAAAAGAACAACCGCCATTGCGACAATGTTATCGTTGTCCCTCATTTTAGGGGCGTCAGCCTTCCCAACGGCAAATATTTATGCTGCAAATACAAAAAATGCTACTAAACAACAAAACACAAGCAAGCAAACAAAACCTGCGGCTAAACCGACGCCAGTACATACGCTTAGTGAGTTAAAGCCAATTCGCTTGACTGCTAAAAGTGCAGTTAAGCTGACGGATGTAAACATGTATAAACAAGATGAAAGTAATATTTTGACGTATACGTTAACTTATTATAATAATGATCAGCGCAGCTTGCCGCTTATTGATTACTGGACGAAGGTTCGGACAAAAGGTGGTACGGTGTATTCTAGTGTATTGACTACAAAGGATAAAGAGAAAAAAACAGTACCAGGTTTGTCTGAGATGAGTGTTACCTATTATGCAAAAGTAGCGAAGGGTCTTACCATTAATGATTTATTTTTTGATATCATAAAGTGGGATTTTAGCAAAGCTGGTTTTGAAAACAGATTGGGTTCTTTTCAAATTCCTACATGGATGACTGCATCGACTGTAGTTGGAAAAAGCAGCACAGTACGAATGAATGACATTCCTATAAAAACAAGCATTGATCGAGTAACCTCGATGCTTAATGAAGACATGAATTATGTAAATGTTGCAGTAAATGTAGAAAATTTAGGGTTTAAAGCGTTGGAGAATCCGACTTACAAATACGTAATTAAAACAGCAAGCGGAAGCAGTTACCCTCTTGTACCAGATAGCGCAAGTAAGGAGTATAAGCTGCAGCCTAGCGAGAAAAAGACATTGAATTTCATGACGGCGATTCCTAAGAGTGTCGTTATCAAAAACTTGGAGCTTCAACTACTGACAGAGGATGAGACTGCAAAAATTAATCTGCCTGTAGCAACCTTAAAGTTGCCAGCTTCGAATGCAGCCACTTCTGTTATTCCAGCGAATAAAGAGCAAGTGATAACGATCGACAAGGCAAAGGTAAGCACTAAAATTTTGAACGGTTGGGCAAACCAAAGTTTTGAAGAAAATGATATTACATTGACCTTCCAATTTGAAAATTTATCGAATCGTCCAGTGACGATACCAAAATATGAATTTGTTTTGAAAGGGCCAAACGGATTATCCGTGCCGATCCCCACAAAATCACTAGATAATTTGACATTGAAAGCGATGGAGAAACGACCAATCACATTGAGTGCAATGGTATCAACTGACGTACCTCTTGAACAATTAAAACTTCAACTCAATAAGCCTGGAGATTCCGAACAAAAGGATCCAACGAAGCCCGAAACGAATCAAAAGGACTCGAATTTCAAGTTCCCAGAAGGAACTTATAAATTGCCTGATCTTCAATCCATGCGTAATCAAACGGGAATTGAATACGATGTGCAGCATAGCAAAGGCAACCTTGGAATCACAATAGAGTCTCTACAACGTCTACCTTGGTTAGACGGGGATGTACTGTCAGCAAAATTAAAAATTAAAAACAAAGAAACGAAAACAATTCAATTGCCAGCTTTAGAAGGTGTCTTTAAATTGGATACTTCCGGTGTATCTGGTAAAACACAGGTGATAAGCTCGAATGGTGCTTTAATCATCGGAGCGAGGGAAGTCGTCGATGTATACATCGTAACGAAGGTACCAAGTTATATGGACTTCTCTCAAGTCCAAACGGCGTTAATGGAGAAAATAGGGGAAACGGATAGTGCACCAATCATTCAGTTCACGAATGGAGGCAAGTTAAGCAAATTGCCTGTCGTTGAATTTGGTAAAGTATACAATCTTACTACTCAAGGACGCAAAGCGGATATTGAAGTAAAGAACAGTAAGGTATATGAAGGTGCCGTTGAACAAATCATTTACACGGATCTCGTTATGAAGAGCCAGGAAGAACGTCAGACGATTTTATCTCAAATGGTAGCATACTATCGATCAGATGATGGACGTTACTATAAAGCGAATCTTTCCCAAGTGCAGGGCCCTACGAGTCCGCAAGGATTGAATGTCGTAACGGCATGGGTGAAAGTACCGAAAACGGTTAATAAAACAGATTTGCAGCTTATTATCGGTGAAGGAATTACCGAGAATAAACTGACACCTCCAAAGGGTGAGTCTGATGGATATATCAATGCAGTAGCAATGGATTTGAAAGTCGTACAGCCTACGGTTCAACGAGACTTTGTAAATCTTGATCTATTCCCTTATTCGTTGACTTTATACAATTTCTACGTGACTGCTAACAGATCATCGAACTTGTCTATCGAGTTCTCTTACGATATGGCTCGCCAATTGGAATACAACATGGGAGACTACGGTCATAAGTTAGTCATTGAAATTGTAGATTCAAGTGGCAAGAGGTTTGAAAAAGAGATTGACTTTGTTAAAGAATTTACAGAAGGCAAGAATAAGTCATTCTCAACCTCTATTTCGGACGCATTCTTTGAGAAAATCGAGAACGGTGGCTTCCAGCTAACCTTGTATGATGTATTCGATAAAGAGAAGATCAAGCTAGCTAGCCATGGTAGTGCGTACAACATTAGAAACGCAAAAACAGCGGACTAAAACAATAAAGAAAACTCCCCTCGCAGAGGGGAGTTTTTGGCATAAGAAGTAGGAGGAGGAAAAAATGAACAAATTTACGAAGGTTATTTTATCTACAACATTAATAACAGGGGGGATTGTGGCAGGTTCTATTTTGGGTGTGAATGCATTCGCAGCAGATACAACGCCGGGAACATCTTCAGATCCACTTGTAACGAAGAGTTATGTGGATCAACAAGTTAAATCCCTTATTCAAGCTGAAATGAAGAAAGGCAATACAGGCAATGACACTACGAGCAAGGACAAAGATAACCCGAAGAAGGATCAGCCTGAGGGCGATACAACAAGCAATACGGAACTTAAAGTCGTAACGGTTAAAAGTGGTCAGAAGCTTATTGCTAAGGCTGGAACTGAAGTCATTGTCCGCAACGGAAAGGCTGTCATCACAAGCCCGGATGAGAATGGGGTGCCGGATGTAACGGAAGGCACAGATATCAAGAGCGGACAAGCGGTTGCGACGAACCACTTGTTGTTGTTCCCGCGTGATGGACGCGGTGTGATGCCAGATCCGCAGCAGGAGAATGGTTTAATTGTTATGGTACGCGGGGGCTATTCAGTAGTACAAAAAACTGAGTAATTAACATGAGCTGGCAGGGCGGGCAACATTTCCTGCGGGTGCATCCTCCCAAATGAGGCACAATAATTATCACTGATGCATATATAACGAGGGAGGATATTACCGTGAGCAAAAAAACGTTAGTGCCAGCCAGCAGAGACGCCCTGCACCGTATGAAATATGAGATTGCAGCCGAGTTCGGACTTCCGGTTTCTCATCATGGAGCGCATATTGGAATGGATACAGAGTTCGCTTCCGAACTCGGCAGCGTTCCGGTTCAACATACGACTAGTCATGCTGATTGGGGTAGCTTATCTTCGCGTGATGCTGGTTCGGTAGGCGGAGAAATAACAAAACGTCTCATTGCCACAGCACTGCAGCAAAAATAGGTAATCCAACTTTTGACGCTTTCATTGACATGACCGGACAAATACAGTAATATGATTTTTCGAAGGCTGCTATAACAACCTTTTCCATTCGGGAAAGGTTCATTTTTTGTTTAGGCTGCTCATGGTAGAGCCATATTATAGGTTAGGAGGTCGAGTCCTATGTCATTGAAAGGACGCCACTTGTTTACGTCCGAGTCCGTTACTGAGGGACACCCGGATAAAATATGCGACCAGATTTCGGACGCGGTATTGGACGCCTTTTTGGCGAACGACCCGAATGCTCGGGTTGCATGTGAAGTATCCGTAGCCACGGGATTAGTTCTCGTCATAGGAGAAATCAGCACAAAGGCAGATTATGTTGACATTCCATCTATCGTACGCAACACGATCAAAGATATCGGGTATACGCGCGCGAAGTATGGTTTCGATTATAATACCTGTGCAGTATTGACCTCGCTTAACGAACAATCTCCAGACATTGCTCAGGGGGTTAACGCTGGCATTGAAACACGTACTGAAGATGCCAAGCAAGAAACCGAGAATATCGGTGCAGGCGACCAAGGCTTGATGTTCGGCTTTGCAACGAACGAAACGCCAGAACTTATGCCACTTCCGATCGCATTGTCACACCGTATTGCTCGTCGTTTGTCCGAAGTACGCAAAGACGGCACATTGCCTTACCTTCGTCCAGACGGTAAGACACAAGTGACGATTGAATATGATGGAGATAAGCCAGTACGTGTAGATACGATTGTCGTGTCGACACAGCATGCTGAAGATACAACATTGGAGCAAATCCAACGTGATATCAGAGAGCTGGTTATTACTCCGGTTGTTCCTAGTGAATGGCTCGACGATAAGACGAAGTACTACATCAACCCAACTGGCCGCTTCGTAATCGGTGGACCACAAGGTGATGCAGGTTTGACTGGGCGTAAAATTATCGTGGATACGTACGGCGGATATGCACGCCATGGCGGCGGAGCGTTCTCCGGTAAGGATCCAACGAAGGTTGACCGTTCTGCAGCTTATGCAGCGCGCTATGTTGCGAAGAACATCGTAGCAGCTGGCTTGGCTGACAAATGTGAAATCCAATTGGCTTATGCCATTGGTGTAGCTACTCCAGTATCCATTAACGTGGATACTTACGGAACAGGCAAAGTAAATGAAGAAAAAATTGTTGAACTGATTCAATCTCATTTTGATCTTCGCCCTGCAGGCATTATTAAAATGCTTGATCTGCGCAAACCAATCTACAAGCAGACTGCTGCTTACGGACATTTTGGCCGTACTGATTTGGATTTGCCTTGGGAACGTACAGACAAAGCAGATGCTCTGCGTGAGCAAGCGGGTTTATAATCTAACCCTTTATTATTTGAGCGCTTATACAAGACCTCTTTCTGGGCTATCAGGCTTAGGAGGAGGTCTTTTTTGCGTACCGGTTGTGATGTATCTAAACTATTTCCTCCTTTTTACCGACAAATAGAGTACAACTGTCTTCGGAATGAAAGGAGCATATAGAATGAAGAAATGGATTGCGGCCACAATGGCCTTTGTCCTTTTTTTAGGAGTGTTCGGATGGGGAGGTGTGCCCGAAGTGCACGCAGCTACCCCTCCTGCGATAGTCAGCTCATTGCCAGCTAACGGTGCGCAGGAAGTCTCGATCAATCCATCAAGCATACAATTTACGTTCAACGAAAAAGTATCCATGACGAATGGGTACATTACGGTAACGAACGAAAAAACAGGAGCACAGCAGCGCTTTGCTGAAACAAGTGCGGATGGAGTCGGAAAAATAGCAACAGCTGATAACGTAACATTCCAACTGGAAGGGCTGCAGCCTTTTGAAGCTGGAACAAGATATGTTGTAAAAGTTGATGGAAAGCTCTTTTTGGGCGAAGCCTCTAAAGAACTGTCCACACCTGCAGAATGGGCATTTTCCACTAAATCCCAGCAGGAAGCGGCATCCTTCTCGCCACAAGGCCAAGGAATTGCTTTGCCTGCGGATGCACAAATTACGTTTAACCGTCCTGTCCAAGCGGGCCAAGGCAGCATCAAGATCAATAAGTTCAGTGACAACAGTGTCGTGAAGACAATCGCTGCGAAGGATTTCGTAGTGAATGGACTTACAGCAACGATGAAATTGGATGGATTAGAAGCCGGAACAGCGTACTATGTCACGATGGATGCAGGCGCCTTTTTGGATTTGGATGACGGGACTCCCGTAGCAGGCTTCTCAGGCAAGACGTACTGGAACTTTACAACGACGCCTGGTGTTGATACGAATCCACCAAAAATAACAAAGCGCTCGCTGGATGGGACAGCTGTCCCCCCACAGACACGCTTGGAACTAACATTCGATAAGTCGGTCTATCAAGTAACAGGCAATATTGTGATTAAATCAGATGGACGCCAAGATATTGTGCTCCCTGTTACCTCAGCGATAACGGGAGGCGGCTCTGCGGTTATTCAGTCCACGAATGTTCTGTCTTTAGAACCAAATCGCACATATGTAGTCTCAATACCCAAGGGAGCATTCCGTGATGCTGCTGGAAACCTGATGGAGGCTGCGGAATGGTCGTTCCGTACGCAATCAACGGATACAACCGCGCCAACGATTGTCAGCTTCGATCCATCGTCCGGCAGTGTGACTGTACCGGCGAACAAGACGTTAATTATAACCTTTAGTAAGCCAATTGTGTATACGGGAAAAGGTGTTGACTTGCGACGCAAATCCTACTCCTATACAGAATCAGCCAGCGTATACGTGCGCAATTCGAAGGAGCTGTGGATTTATCCTGCCTCCAGCTTGCAGGAAAACACCGTGTATACGGTCAGCATTGCAAGGGGCGCCGTTAAGGATACAGCCGGCAATGAATTTGCAGGTCTATCTGAATGGTCGTTTTCTACGGCAATTACTGACCGGAATCCGCCAGCAGTAGAAGATGTAACGATGTACAGCAACTCGTTAATTCAAATTCGATATAACAAGACGCTCGACAGCAACGTGAATCCGCCTTCCAACGAATTCACCGTACTAGTGAATAACGAGGAGCGGCGTGTCAGCAGCGCGTATACCTCTAGCAATTATGTCTATGTATCGCTAGAGAGCGGCGTTGCTGTAGGTCAAGACGTCAAGATTAGCTATGCGGCACGCTTCCGCGCGGTGCGTGATACGGTAGGCAATGTAGCTTCCAGCTTTAGCTCCCGTGCGGTAGAGAACAAGGTAGACACGACATTAACGAAGCTGCGAGATGGGTATATTTCCGGTTCTACTTTGTATTTATATTTTACAGATTCTCTGAAAAATGTTTCTTCCTATGCAGACGGTCAATTTACCGTCACATACAATGATTCCACTGTAGGAATTGATAAACTATCGCATAACAGCAGCTCGTCTACCGTGACCTTGTCATTAAACCGTTCGGTATCGAACGGAGATATTGTCAAGGTCAGCTACACACCGGGCAATTATCCACTAGAGGATACCCGTGGCAGCAAGGTAGGAACAATCGATGAATTTTTCGTACGGAACAGCTATGACAATAAGCCGCCGGAACTGAAAGAGGTAACGGTACTTGGAACGAAAATGATTCTGAAGTACAACAAACCGATGGATAAGAACAACATTCCGATGAAGAACCAATTCTCGGTACTCGTGAATGAAAAGGCACGTTACGTCACGAAGGTTGAGATTAAGGAAAATCGAGTGGAACTGACTCTGCAATCGGCGGTATCGAAAACAGATCATGTAACCGTATCGTATGTAAGAGGAAATCCGCCGCTACGCGATTGGAATTACAACTATGCATCCAACTTGAACCTTGTATCTGCTTCGAATTCGACTGATAGCGAAGCTGCGACTGTCCAATCGATAACCTGGAAGTCCCCATCAATCATCTTGACGTTTAACAAGCGGCTTGAATCGATGTCGGCGTCCTATTATCCGCAGTTTCGGGTCACTTCAGGCAATCAGGCGATGAGTATTAAACAAGTAACTGCCAGCGGAACGCAAGTGACGATCGAGTTAATGTACCCGCCAACAGATGGAAGCAACTTAAGTGTGACCTACAATACAGGTTCCAAAGCACTTCAATCAGAGGCCGGAATCGAAATCAAGACATTCTCGAACTTAAAAGTAGGAGCAACGGGCACAGGCACAGGTGGAACAACAGCAGGGTCGCTGGATAGCTACTTTGTAAAAAGCGACAAGGACAGCTCCTTCGGAGACTATGCGTATGTCCTGCTTCAGAATACAGCTCAAATTACTACTGACCGGACAAGCAGCGGAGTAACGGTCAATCGTTATACGCTTGATACTACTAAGGTGAAGACGGCATTTGAGTTTGCTGGCCAATCTTTGGATTCGGATAAGCAGCTTCGATTCGAAGTGCCATCCACAGAAGCGGGCGCGCGGGTCGTAGTGCCGTTAGCAGCTTTTGAAAAGGCATATTCGCGAACCGATGCGATCTGGTTTACCGTGAAGTATAAGGAAGCTGTATACGGAATATCGCTTAATCGCGATACGATGAGCAAGATCATCCAAAGAACGCAAGGATCAATCACGAATTCTTCACTTCTCTTTGAAATCGATTCGGTCAATGAAACAGCGACGATTACGAATGAGCTTGCAAGTGTACAAGCGACAGCAATGGTGAAGGCTTATCAATTCGCGCTGTTCAATGTAGTAAACAATGGCACTGGTAGCGCGCTGAATATCGATACCGTTGTAAAAATGAAGTCTTCCCAGTCAGTAACTGCCAGCCGGGCAGCATTAGTAGAGTGGATGAAGAATTACTCGAAATTAGGATACTTGCCAACCAAGGTGTCTCGAGCAGGATTAGATACCGTAGCCATTACAAACATGGTTGGGACAAAGATTATTCTCTTTACGGTAGGGAAGCAATCCTTCATTGATTTACAGGGACATTGGGCACAAGGGGATGTGACTGCCCTCGTATCCAAAATGATTATGAGTGGACGCAGCACCACCAAGTTCGAGCCGAACAAGCCGATTACGCGTGAGGAATTTGCTGTCTCGATTGCTCGAGCGCTAGGTCTTGAACCAGATAGTGAAGCTGTCAAGCGTTTCCGCGATGTGAATCAAGGAGATATGACCGGAGCCTACATTGGTGCGGCCATCCGTGCAGGTGTAATTACGGGCTTCCCAGATGGAACATTCAAGCCGAAGCAATTTGTGACACGCGAGCAGATTACGCTTATGATGGTTCGTGCTGCACAAGCGGCAGGATATCGGATGTCCGCTGCATCGACAGATGTGCTGAAGTCATTCAAGGACAATAAGGAATTTACACGTGCAGGCGCAACAATCGTGGCACAGGCCGTACAGGATGGACTCATTCAAGGGGTTAGCACGAACCGCTTCCAGCCTAAGGGTTCAGCAACACGTGCACAGGCAGCCATTCTACTAGTTCGATTATTGAAAAAAGTAGATTATATTACGTTGGATTAATAAATAACAAGAAGGAAGTCCTGTCTACTAACGGCGAATAGCCGGGAAGGCAGGGCTTCTTTTGTTTTCATCATGGCTTTGATCAGGGACTATATCGTAAAATCCACCAAATACGTAACAAAATCGCAACTTTTTGTCGATTTTGGTAGTCTATATAATAGTAGAGTTGACACGCGAACATATTGACATTTATACATAATAGGACGAAATGGGAGAGAGACACATGGGCAAATCAAATCAAACTGTCCGCCACATCAACACAAGACGGATGGGGAAAAAGGCGGCAGCAGTCGTGCTATCCAGCGCACTGTTCATTCAGCCTGCATTTGGATGGGGAAACTATGTTTATGCGGATGCACCAATAGATTCGACTAGTGGGGATACATATGCAGCACCATTGAATTCATTGCAAAAGCTCAGCGAAGAGATACTTACCTCAGGTGCTAGATTGGTTACCTACCAATACGCGCTGCAGCGAGGCACGAAAACGTATAAGACTCGAATGAATGTGATTGAGGCCGACTTAAGCAATCCCTATATTAAGCTGGATGTCATGACAGGGAAGGACGGCAAGACAGCTACCGGGAACCCAGTCACGAAGATGACGAAGGAAACTGGGGCAGTTGCTGGTGTAAACGGGGACTATTGGATGATGGGCTCCGACCAAGTTCCAATGGGAGGCTCCATTTCGGACGGAGTCATGATTACAAGCCCTGCAGAGCTGACAGGCATGTATGCCTTTGCCGTCACCAAGAATGGTACGCCTACCATCGATCAGTATCGCTTCACAGGAAATGTGGCCGTGGCGGACGGTCAATCGTTCCCGCTGTCAGGCATCAACAAGATGAAATATGATAAAGAGCCTGGGAAACAGCATAGTCATATCAATGCGATGTACATCTACACAAGCGCTTGGAAAGGAACGAAGCGGCCAAATGATACGACCACAACGCCTACCGAAGTACTTGTACGCAATGGGGTCGTAGAGCAAATCTCTGATATGGGTGCGCTACCAATGGAAGTTCCTGAGGATGGCGTTATTCTGCGTGGACACGGGCAGGCTGCGGAATTCATGCGCCGCACAATGCAGGTAGGCACATCTCTCAAGATTGATTACAAACTGTTGTCTCAGTCGACAGGCCAATCCGTAGATCCGTCCTCCTTCCAAATGATGATAAGCGGTCATACGATGCTCGTTGAGAACGGCAAGGCATCCAGCTTCACGCGTGATACGAGTGGCATTAGCGGCAGTGGTGTAACAGCTCGTACAGCAGTCGGCTACTCGAAGGATGGTCGTTACGCTTACATCGTAACAGCTGAATCGAACAGTGTAAGCTCGGGCTTTACATTGAAGGAATTCCAGCAGGCGCTTGTACAGGCAGGTATCTGGAAAGCGGTAAACCTGGACGGCGGTGGTTCCACAACGATGACGAATCGGCCATTAGGCGATTTCGATACGAAGCTGACACATGAAACCAAAGAAGGAGGTAACAATGTCCGTTCTGTTGTCAACGGTCTTGGTGTGTTCACGACAGCTCCAGCAGGCAAAGTGAAGGGCATGACCCTAAGTGGAGAAAAAACGCTATTTATCGGGCAGCGTGCAACATACAGCATGAAGGCCTATGATGAGCATTACAATCCGGTAGATGCTTCTAACTTAGATGTGAAATGGAGCGCTGCGGACGGCAAGATGAAGTGGGATAAGGATGCATTCGTCGCTCAATCCTCAGGCAAGGCTACCATTGTAGCTACATCCGGAGGAGCGAAAACGACTGCAGAGGTAACGATCATCGGAGCGAAGGACTTATCAAGCCTGCAAATCGCTACCGGCTCAGCTCCACTAAGTGCCGGCGCAAGTGTTCCTGTTCCCGTGAAGGCTACCTTGCTGAATGGCAATCAGGCGACAGTACCTTCATCTGCTGTGAAATGGGAGATTCGCGGCTTCAACGGTAAGGTTGAGGATGGCGTGCTTAAAGTGAATTCGATCCCAGAAGGAACGAAGATTGGCTATGCCATTGCAAGCTATGATGGCTTGAGAACAATGATACCTCTGACACTTGGATCGGAGAAATTAATAGAGAATTTCAATCAAACAAATATGGGTGTCTCCTTCTCTGGATTGCCGAAGGGCAGCACGAAGGGGCAAGTCAGCATCGAAGGCGGATTTGGCGGCCGCGGTGCGAATGACAAAGTATTGAAGCTGTCCTATGATATGAATGCGGGCGGCAGCGCTGATAAGTTTGCCTATGCAGAATTGAATGGTTCTACAGGCATGGAACTTCCTAATGGCACTAGCGGTCTGAAGTTCGACGTCTATGGAGACAAGAGCTTTACCAATTTGCGACTAGAGATCCATGACGCGAATAAGAAAATTCACTATGTAAATGTAGTAGAATCGATAAATTGGGAAGGTTGGAAGACGGTAGAAGCGGATTTATCGTCATTGGGTATTTCTTATCCGGCTAAGCTGAAACGAATGTATTTGGTTAACTTCAAGGAAGATCAGGACGAACGTGCAACAGAAGGAACAGTTGCATTTGATAACCTGATCGCACAGCTTCCTGCTGGTTCATCGGATATTTTCCCTACAGCTACAATGAATTTGACTGTGAACAGCAAGTCTTCCAAGGTGAACGGTACTGTGAAGAACCTGGATGTAGCACCTATCGTGCTGAACGGTTCTACCTACGTTCCGGTACGAGTTGTGCTTGATGCATTTGGGGGCGAAGCACTCTGGAATGGTCCAGCGCAGACGGTCACGATTATGCGCGGTGAACGTTTCCTTGAAATGATCGTGAACCAAAAAGCATTCGTTCGCAACGGCTCTCGACTTGCATCGGATGTCGCACCTATTATTCGACAAGGTCGGACTTTAGTCCCGCTTCGCTTTGTATCGGAACAATTAGGCCTAACTGTAAAATGGGAGCAAAATACGAAGTCCATTACCATCCATTGATGTGGTATCATTAAGGTTGAAATTCCATTCATCCTTTTATGAACGAGGAGACCGAACGTTAGTGGATAATCAAGTCGATGTCATTGATCGCGTCATTAAGAACGCCATCAAAGTGATGGAAGAGAGCAAATATCAGATTTATGAAATATTGGATTCGTCTCGGAATGAAGCGATTGCTATGAACGCAGAACTGCAGATGGTTATGGATCAGACTGCTGAAATTTGTGATAAGGTGGACGAGCTGGAGCGGAACTATCGTCTGGCTCGTCTGCGTTTGACAGATGTGAGCCGTGATTTTGTCCGGTATACCGAGGAAGATATCAAGCAGGCCTATGAAAAGGCGACGCAGATGCAGCTTGAGCTGATGATGTATCGGGAGAAGGAAGGTTACTTGAAGACACGGCGGGATGATATTCAGAAACGATTGCGCGCGATTGAGGGTTCTGTGGAACGAGCAGAGACAATCGGCTCTCAGATGAGCGTTGCGCTTGAATATTTATCTGGTGATTTGAGTCAGGTAACACGTATTTTGGAATCCGCCAAAACTCGGCAGCTGCTCGGATTGAAGATCATTCTGGCACAGGAAGAAGAGCGGAAGCGGATCGCGCGTGAGATTCATGACGGCCCCGCACAATCTCTTGCTAATCTAGTGCTTAGGACGGAAATTGTAGAAAGAATGCTAAATAAGCAGGAATTTGAAATGGTGCAGAACGAAATAGTAGATTTAAAATCGCAGGTTCGTTTCGGCTTAGAAGAGATCCGCAAGGTAATCTTTAATTTACGTCCAATGGCATTGGACGACTTAGGGCTTGTACCGACTCTGCGCAAATTTATACATGACTATGAAGACAAGCACAGAATTAAGACTTCATTCGAGGTTAGAGGGCTTGAACGCCGGCTGCGCTCAGCAATGGAAGCAGCGATTTACCGATTGGTCCAGGAGGCCTTCACCAATGCAGCGAAGCATGCGCATCCTTCTTACGTTACATGTGAATTGACGTATGACGAAGAGGAAGTACGCGTGATCGTTCGTGACAATGGCTTTGGTTTCAAGGTAGAGTCCCTGGAAGAAAAATCGAAAGAGCACGCTCATTTTGGCCTCCTGGGCATGCAGGAGCGGGTGGAGCTGCTCGAAGGCCGTATGGAAATTCATTCGGCGGAGAACCGTGGAACTCGCATCGTGATACAAATTCCGACGAATGTGGAGAAGAGAGAGGAGTAAGCAACCTTATGGAGAATCGTAAGAAGGACATAGAAACAATAAAAGTACTCCTTGCTGACGATCACCAGCTCTTTCGTGAGGGCTTGAAGCGTATATTGAATATGGAGGACGATCTGGAGGTCATCGGCGAATGCGGCGATGGCATTCAGGTGCTGGAATTTTGCAATAAGGAAGTGCCGGACGTTGTTCTGATGGATATTAATATGCCGATTGAGAATGGCGTGATTGCCACAGAGCGATTGCGTGATATTTTTCCGGATGTAAAGGTGATCATCCTTTCGATACACGATGATGAGAGCTACGTATTCGAAACACTGCGCAAAGGAGCCTCTGGCTATCTGTTGAAGGATATGGAAGCTGAGTCTTTAATTAATGCTATTCGTTCGGTTGTAACGGGGTATGCTTACATCCATCCGAAGGTAACGGGCAAGCTTATTCAGCAGCTTCGGCGGATGACACTGCTGGACGGCAACGGAATCGTGAGCAGTCAATCGAGAGATGCAGGCGTGAAGTTCATTGCTGCGGAAGATAATCCATTGACAAGACGTGAAGCCGAAGTACTTCGCTTGATGGCGGAAGGCAAGAGCAACAAGATGATTGGTGAATTCCTATTTATTAGTGAGAAGACCGTTAAGAATCATGTCAGCAGCATCCTGCAGAAAATGGAGGTTGATGATCGAACCCAAGCGGTCATCAATTCCATTAAGAACGGTTGGGTAACCTTATAGCATACCGTCCCTAGAACTGAATCACAAGGCTAGCTGGCGTTTGTCCGTCACCTCGGCATCTATTGCGGCATACACTTGGTAGTAAGGAGGTGGCCGCATGATCGCAATGCTATGTTGGATTGTGGGATGCTTCGGACTCGCGGTAGCAGCCGTTCATCTGGCTCATCAATGGAGGCAGCTCGTACGCGGCGCTAGACCTGCGCCTTGGATGCATGTCGTGCTTGTGACGGAAAATGATGAACGCCATATCGAATGGGTGATTCGTGCGTATAGTTGGTTTGCTTGGCTGAAAGGACGCAAGCTGCATTTCACGTTTGTCGATAGCGGTTCCACGGACGCTACGTTTCCAATTGCTTCACGTGTAATGAGCGGCTACGATGTGAGTTGGAACTTACTTGTGATTCAAAGGAATGAGCTTGAGGCAACACTGCAAGGATTGAAGCAGCGAGCAGCGGAAGAGACATTAATTGTAATTGAGCCACGGAGTACAGAAGATTGGCGGAAAATTCCCTTCAAGGCCCGAAGTGCCTTGTAAGCGGTGTTGTTCGGGGAGATATGGAATATATTGAAACCGATAAACACTACAAATACAGTTAAATTTGGGGAGTTTACTGAAGTTTAGGGTTGTCAGAATCCGTCGATTCGTATACAATTTTATACAAATACGATAAGGCGCTGGGCATGAAGCACATGCCACCCGATTCCACGGGTGGGGTGTGCTTTTTTTGCGTAATTTGAGCAGATGCGCATCCAGATATCAAGCAGCAAGCATGCTCCGGTGAGCCGTATGGCGAAGGAGAGGGAATATTCATGCAAGTAAGAATTTATGCCGTGCGCACGGAGTACGGATGGCACTCGGGCATCACTGTAGATTGGCGTGTTGATGTACGCTATTGGTTAGCAGGGGAAGGGAGCCTATCCCGTGGGTCGAAACTCGTTGTTTTGCATCAGCAGCTGCCGATTCAAGTTGGCATCGCTGTGCTGGAACATTTCAAGCCAAGCGAAGCTATGGAGCGTTGGGGAGAGCAGGGCTGGGTTCGTTATTTTGCTGATATTCTTTCCCCGTGTGTGGAGGAGTTAGAAGAAGAAGCTAAGCGGAGGCTGATGCAGGAGCACCTAGCTGTTGCGATTATCGAAGCGCCATATTCGGAGCCGACCTCCAAGCTGTTCGTCATGGAAGAGCAGAAGCCTATGTATCGGGTTGCAGAACAATCCGTAGCCTATGCAACAACACAATGGGATGCGAATTCATCTGGGCTGCCTGCTTCTTTCCTTGGGGAAGGTGTGTCTCAGGCAGGAGTATGGTCCGCATTGCATGCTGATGCTTATCGTATCGCCTATGGAATTTGTGGTCGATTGCTTTTGGATGAAGAATTGATTCAATTCCTGCGGGATGCGGGAGCGGAACATTTAATTGCGAGCAGATATTCGCTCATCCAGTGGGGGTGGCTGCATGGCTGGGTGGAGCTGAGGGCAGGGATGTCATTTACTCGCCGGGATGACGGCGGTAAGCTGCCTACTACTGCTAGCCGTATTTCCCCGCTGAAACGAGTCATGCGATCCCTCTATAAAGCCTCGGTTACGATTTGCTGCGGACGCTGTGGGAGTTCAGAGGGTTTAAGCAGCTCCACATGCTCGACTTGCCATTCTTTACAATGCTGGACGTGTACACAATGCTTGAATGTGGGGCGCTGCCGGTCTTGTGCTATTTTGATTGCTGGCAAACTGTATCGAGGTGACGATAGTGCCGTAGCGCTTATTTCGAATCGGGAGGAGCAGTTGGAGAAATGGGGGCTTGCTCCAGCGCAGTTAGAGGCGAGTAGACAGGCATTGGATTATATTGATGGAGTTCGTGCGAAGAACCAAGTTGCTAGGCTGTCTGAGATGAATACATCTGGAAATAGAAGTACGGAACAGGGAATAAGGGGCAATTTGCGTAAGGGCGCCTTTTTATTATGGGCCGTAACTGGGGCTGGAAAGACGGAGATGATTTTTCCGCTCGTGGAGGACACGCTGCTACATGGTGGACGTGTATTGATTGCCACGCCGCGACGTGATGTTGTACTGGAATTGAAGCCTAGGATAGAGAAGGCGTTTCCTGCACAGAAGGTCGTTACGTTGTATGGAGGCAGCCCGGAACGGTGGCGAGATGGAGATATTACTATCGCGACCACCCATCAGCTGATTCGTTTCGAGGAGGCCTTCGAATTAGCTATTATCGATGAGCTGGATGCATTCCCTTATCATAATGATCCGATGCTGCAGCGTACAGCAGAACGCGCTTGTACGCCCGGGGGTGTGTTCGTCTATTTATCCGCGACACCGCCAGAGGCGATGCAGCAGAATGTTCGAAGAGGCAAGCTCTCTCATGCTAGGGTGCCAGTGCGTTTCCATCGTCATCCACTTCCTATCCCGATGAGAATCACAATGCCTTCGGTTGCTCAGTGTTTATCTGCACATGGGCTGCCAGCACTACTGCTGGCACGCATGAATCATTCGGTAAGTAGAGGTGCCCAGCTGTTTGTGTTCCTTTCTCGTATTCGTCAAGTAGATCCGCTTGTACGACTGCTGCGCGAACGTATTCCCGGTGTCCATATCGATGGAACGTCAGCGGCTGATGAGAGCCGAGGGGATAAAGTAATTCAATTTCGAGAACGGAACATTCGTGTGCTCGTCACGACAACGATTCTGGAACGAGGTGTGACGGTACCGATGAGCGATGTATTCATTCTTGATGCAGACGATCGCTTGTTCGATGCAGCTTCACTAGTACAGATGGCGGGCAGAGCAGGGCGTTCGAAGGATGATCCTGCAGGATTGGTCGTGTTTGGCTCCCCGCAGTGGAATCGATCACAGCGGTCAGCAGTTCGGCAAATTCGGGACATGAATCGGATTGCAGCCAGAAAAGGATATTTGTTATCAGGAGCGGTCAGGAGACAGCGGATTGGGTAGCAGAATGAGATGGGGTGACTTGCTGGAGAAGATATATGGCGGGATGCTTAGTCCGAGTCAGCAGGCATGTATCATTTGCAAAAGATCCATTCGGATGAACGATACAGCTCTACGTCCACTTTATCCCCACGAACAGAGCCTTATGTCTCTGGTGTGCTATAAGTGTGTCAATCTAATCCCATGGATTCGTGAATTAGGCTGTGAGTATTGCGGACGAGCGATTCGCTGTCCAGATTGTCCGCGTCATCCTTTGCGAAATGACGGTCTAAGAGCCAATCGAAGCGTGGTGCGATATGACGAACAAATGAAGCAATGGCTGTCTCAGTATAAATTCAAGGGAGATCGGGTGTATGAGCTGCTCATGGTCAGGATGATGCAGCTTGCCTATGAACCGCTGCTGTCCACCGTGTGGGAACGGCGACCAATCATTAGAGGTGGTGGGATCCCCTCGTTGTTCCAAGGCAGGCGGGAGGCGATTCTGCCAGATCTCATTACATTTGTACCAACTACTCTTGAGCGTATCCAAGTTCGTGGATTCAATCAGGCAGAGCAATTCGCACGGGCGCTGGGCAGAGAATGGGGAAGGCCAGTCGTAGAGCTTTTGGAGCGCACACAGGATGCAGAGAAGCAGAGCAAGCAATCTCGAATAGGCAGGGAGCGAAGCATATCTAATGCGTTCAAGCAGCATCAATGGGCGGGGAGAAGCCTGCAAGAGGTCTGGGGTGCTTGTAAGGGGAGAGAAGGGAGCAACGCGGCTGAATTGCGGGTACTTCTTATTGACGATGTATATACAACAGGGAGTACGATAAGAGCCTGTTCTCGCAAGCTATCGTCCTTATGCAGGGATCTTGACTGTCCGGTCTCGATTGTCAGCTATACGTGGGCGAGGGCATAGACAAAGAGGAGCGCAGTACGACTACTCGTCTCGGAGATGAGCGGCGATTACGGTTTGGAAGGCTGAGGAATGAGTTGCGTCCTCAAGCTTATAAGAGGCTGTTCCAGCTGGTATGTAAAGTGTGCAAGGCTTATGAATAAAAATTTGCTCGTCATCTGCCGAATATTGCGATATGATGAAGAAATGAAGCATCGTAGGAGGCGAATGACATGGAGCTGAGCAATTGTCTGCGCTGCGGAGTTCTTTTTGCCAAGGCGTTCCGAGATCTCTGTCCAAATTGCTTGAAAGAAATCGAACAGGAGTATGAACGCTGTGCTGCTTATCTGCGTGAAGCACGTCAAGCCACGATGCATGAGCTGAGTGAAGCAACAGAAGTAAGCGTTCGTCAAATCACGCGTTTTATTAAAGAAGGGCGCATTTCCATATATCAGGCACCGAATCTGACTTATGAATGTGAAATATGCAGCCAGCCGATACGCGAAGGGAATATGTGCGAATCTTGCCGAACTCGCCTTGTGAAAGAGCTTACACAGACAGTAGTTGGTGCAGATGAGAAGAAGGAAGCTTCTCGCATGGGGGATGGCGCCTACCGTGTCATTGATACGAAACGGACACGCGAATAATTCAAATTTGGAGTTTGTCAATAACAAAACTCTCTGAAATGAGATTTTTTAGATTAAGTTCATAATATTCATGACAATACATCTAAATAATTCTTGACACTGCGCCGATAATCTTAGTAAAGGTTATCGGCTTTTCTTATTGATAAGATGGAATGAAGCAGTCAAAAGGCAATATTGAAAGATGTAATGGGTGCTTCATCAATGATGGATAGCGATATAAGTTTGTCTTATGGAACGAGGTGAATGGGATGAAAATTAATGAAACACAGCGTCTTGGCGCGATCCAATATTCTCAGAAACAACAGGCAATGAATCGTGCATCGCAGAAGCCTTCCCGCAAGGATGAGCTGATCATCTCGACTGAAGCGCAGGAAATGCTTGACGCACAGAATCGGGTGAATGATCCTGCACGTAGTGATCGCATTGCGGATTTGAAGAAGGCTGTATCTACCGGAACCTATTATGTGGAAGCGGACAAGATTGCGGAGAAGCTGCTTCCCTTGTTCCGTAAGGAGAACGAATGAGCGGAGGAACAGGTGTGAGTGTGCAGCAAATCATTGGAACGCTAACGCTCCTGAACGATCTGCATAAACAGTTACTTGATATTGCAGAAGAAAAGAAACAAGTGATTATCAAGAACGATGTTGAAGGCTTGTCGCAACTGATGACGAAAGAATCCAGACTTTTGAAACAGGTCGCAGAGGTGGATGAGGATCGGCAGCAGGCAACACAGCAGTTCATACTGGAGAAGGGCATTCGATCCCAGCTGAATTTGACGGTAACGGAAATTGCCCGGCTTGTATTTCAGGCGGAAGAACGTGTGGAACTGCTTCGCTCTAAAGAAGAATTAACACGAACAATTGAAAAATTAAAAAAAGTTAACCTTCAGAATCAACAGCTTATCCAACAGTCACTTGAATTTGTAGATTTTTCATTGAATATGTTCTTGGGTGCTGAAGATGATGGATTCTATCAGCGTCCAGATCAGCAACATGGCTCGTCGAGAAACAAGACATTTTTTGATACGAAAGCCTAACTTATTAGGACAAGGGGATACATTATGCGATCAACTTTTCATGGCATTGAAACTGCAAAACGTAGTTTATTTGCCCATACAGCATGGATGAATACAACAGGACACAATATTGCTAATGCTAATACGCCGGGTTACTCAAGACAGGTAGTAAATCTTGTTGAATCTCGTCCGATAGAGGCCCCAGGATTTTCTCGTTCAGGAGTTCCGGGGCAACTTGGAACTGGTGTAGAATTTAATTATATTAAGCGTATTCGTGAACGTTTCTTAGATGATCAGTACTGGAATGCGAACCGTTCGTTGGGAGAATGGGAAATCCAAGCAGATACCCTAACCAAGTTAGAAAAAGTATTTAATGAACCTTCTGATTCCAGTATTCGTATGGTAATGGATAACTTTTGGAAATCATGGTCAGAGCTTAGTAAAGATCCAGAAAACGTAACTTCCCGGAAAATCGTCCGAGAGAACGCTTTGGCATTAATAGATGCCTTTAATGAAACAAGTAAAAAAATGACTGATATGCAAAACGATCTTAGTCAAAGCGTGACAGTAAAAGCAGATCATATTAATACTCTTTCTAAACAAGTTTCACAATTAAATTATGAAATTTATCGGATAGAGGGACTAGGCGACAATGCTAATGATTTGCGGGATCAACGTGACTATATCGTTGATGAACTGTCGAAGTTGGCGAATGTTCAGGTATCCGATCAAGAAGATGGCTACTATATAACTGCTGGTGGGATAGAGATTGTATCAGGTCGACAATCATTGGATACGACTGCCGCTGATTGGGAAGGTGCATACGGCAACGGATTAACGAGCGGTGAAATGTTCGGGATCGTAAAATCAAGAGACGTTTTAGTAAAAGATTATTTAGAACAGCTGAATCAACTAGCTAATACGCTTGCTACTGGAGAGGTAGAAATTACGATACCATCTGGTTCAGTTATTCCAGATGGAACAACCTTAGGCAATATAACATACAATGGCGCCATTGCAGATCGAACATTAAAAAATGATATTACAGTAAAAGTAAAAGGACTAAATGGTCTTCATCAATTAGGCTACGTATTTGGAACCCCAGCTACTAAAGGAGTGGAGTTTTTCACATCTAAAAACGGGGGGCCGATTACTGCTTCTTCTATTCAGCTGAATCCTGCAATTCTAAAGGATCCGAACCTTATCGCTTCATCACTCCGCACCATTACAGGCAAGAACGGAGATGAGGTAGTAAAAGGTAATAACACGCTTGCTCTATTGATGTCGCAATTGAAAGAGTCATCATTTAAATTCAATGCGATTTCAAGCAACAACGGGATAACACAAGGAACGGTGGATGATTATTATCGTTCTATTCTCGGACAAATGGGCGTTGAAAGTCTTGAAGCAATTAGACAGACAGAAAACAACCAAATTCTAGTTGATCAAATTGAATCTCGACGGCAATCCGTCAGTGGTGTTTCTATGGATGAGGAAATGTCGAATTTAATTAAATTCCAACATGCCTATGCAGCAGCAGCTCGTTTCATGACGACTTTGGATCAGAATTTAGATAAAGTCATCAATGGCATGGGAGTCGTGGGTAGATAAGATAAGGGGGAATGAGCTATGGCATTACGTGTTACTCCTAGTATGATGCATTTGCAAATGACTAGAAATATTTATAATAATTTGAGTCGAATGGATGATAGACAGTTACAATTATCAACGGGAAAAAAATTAAATAAGCCATCTGATAATCCTGTCGGAATTACATATTCATTACGATATCGCAGTGATTTGTCGATTAATGATCAATTTCAAAAGAATGCCGATACAGCAAAATCATGGTTGGATTATACGGACACCGTCCTTAATCAAGTGAACGATATTGTTCAGCGTGCGAATGAACTCACGGTGCAGGCTGTAAATGGGACAAATCCCCAAGAAGCGATGAACGCAGTAAATGTGGAGATGGGGCAGATTTATGACCAAATCATCTCGTTAAGCAATAGTCAAATGAATAGCAAGTACATTTTTAACGGACAATTAACTGATATCATGCCATACGATAAATCTAACGCCGATAAGCAAACTACTGATACTGCGGGTATCGAATACCGGTTCGCAGAAGGGGCCGGGTTATCAATCAATGTGACCGGTATGGATGTATTTGGTAATCCGAGTGATGCCGATAATCTTTTCGGTGTGTTACAGCGGCTCCAGGATTCTTTGAAGGCAGGAAATCAAGATTCGGCACGTGGTGAACTAAATCAGTTAAAATCTCGGTTAGCTAAGATAAATGAAGTTCGTTCAGAAGTAGGGGCTAAGACGAATCGTATTGATTTGATTTCAGAACGGTTAGGGAATTTGGAGATGAACTTGACCGAGATGCAAGCAAAAGTGGAAGATGCTGATATGGCGGAAACAATAATGAAACTGAAACAAGATGAAAGTGTATATCAGGCATCGTTGGCAACGGGAGCTCGTATTGTTCAAACTAGCCTGTTAGACTATTTAAGATAATTAATTCTATTATTTCGGATGTGTTGCTATGAAACTTCCGCAAGTAAGGATCGAACAACAATTTTCGAAGCTGGGCATGCAAACCACGTGGGGGAGGCATCAGATGTCTTCTCCACGTGGAAACCTTGAAATTTCGCACAAGCCTGCACAAATGGAAGTAGTTACTCATGGTGCGTTGTTGGAAATTGACTCCGCGAATGCTTGGTTGGCATTGGGTAAAGGTAGTCATGAACAATGGTTACAGTTGGTCTATGGACAAATGAAACAGCAATTCATGATAAACCTATCGAAAATTGTAGATGAGGGTAATCAACTAGCCAATTTCAAGGGTGGCAATAATGCTATCGCAGATATTGCTAGACAACGTTTCAATGAAGAATCAAGCATTCAATATACAGGAGAAGCGTCCAGCAATAATGTTCATGTCAATTATACTCCAGCCCAAGTACAAATAAGCTGGACATTGGGAGAAACGAACATCCAGTATACTCCGCGTAAACCAGAAATATCGTATACTCCTAACAAGATAGACATCTACCTTCAGCAGAAAAACTATATTAAAATAGATGTTAATAATATCGATCAATTTATCTAATGCTATAGCTTTCAGCTGTAGCTTTTTTTGTAGGAGGAGTCAAAATGATAAGTCGGCAATTTTCCTTTAAGGGAAGCATTTTAGGTTTTGAGGATTTTGATGCATTTGATTTGAAGGAAATTGAGGGAACATCGTTTTATCAATTGGAAGCTTTAGATAATTCTGAAATTAAATTCGTGGTAATTAACCCGTTTGATTGGAAGAACGATTACTCATTCATTCTCGATAATAGTTGCAAGGAGGGACTGAAGCTTAATGATCCTAATGATGCTTTAGTCATGAATATTGTTACGATAAAGGATCCATTCACTTCTTCTACAGTGAACTATGCTGCACCCCTGGTAATGAATGTGGATAATGGATTGGCAATGCAATTCGTTATTCAGGACAATAAGACATACTCTAGCAAGACTCCTTTATTTGATGCGGTTAAGGAAGGTGGCGAATAGGTATGTTGGTACTTACTAGAAAGAAAGGACAGTCAATAGTATTAAATAATGATATCGAAATCCAGATCGTTAGCGTAGATGGAGAACAAATAAAAATAGGTATTTCCGCCCCAAAAGATGTTGTCATATTGCGCAAGGAACTTGTTGAAGAGATAAAGGCGACAAATCAAGAGGCGGTAGCTCACTATGTCGATATTGATATGCTAAAAAAAATCAAAAAATGATAAAAAATTTTCGTCCAACTATAACAAATACGGAAATGGAACCGATAATATTATTGTAGGGCGAAAACCCTATACTACAAGGATGTAGTAATTACGAATCAGGGAGGAATAATCAATGATTATCAACCACAACTTAAACGCGATGAACTCTCACCGCAACCTGACTTTCAACAACATTCAACAAGGAAAATCCAGTGAAAAGCTTTCTTCCGGTTACCGGATTAACCGTGCAGCTGACGATGCTGCTGGCTTGTCCATCTCCGAGAAAATGCGTGCACAAATCAAGTCCATGAACCAGGGTATGCGCAATGCTCAAGATGGTATTTCATTGGTTCAAACGGCTGAAGGTGCAATGAACGAAGTATCTGACATGCTTACTCGCATGAAAGAACTTGCTACACAAGCATCTACTAGCACATACAATGCTAGTGACTTGGCTTCCATGGATTTGGAATACCAAGCACTTGCTTCCGCAATTGGTGAAATTGCAGGAAACACTGAATTTAACGGAATCAAGTTGTTGGATGGAACCGCAAACACTTTGAATATCCAATTGGGCGGTACTGACAAAGACAAAGTCGATCTTGACATGTCTAAGGCTAAAATCGATGATTTGGCATTTACTGACGTAAAAACGAAAGACAATGCTATTAAAGAATTGAAAGCTATCGATACTGCAATTGGTAAAGTCAATTCAGCTCGTTCTGAATTGGGTGCCTTCCAAAACCGCTTAGAGCATATGTACAACAACATTGGTACAACGTCCGAGAACTTGCAAGCTGCTGAGTCTCGCGTACGTGATACTGATATGGCTAAAGAGATGATGGCTTACACGAAATTCAACATCTTGCAACAAGCATCGACTGCGATGTTGGCTCAGGCTAACCAAGCGCCTCAAGGCGTACTGCAATTGTTGCGCTAATCGGTTAAGTCTTAAGATTTATCGGAGTCCACTGTTTCAGTGGACTCCTTTCTTATAGGAGCATATTAATGAAGCTAAGTATATGCATGATTGTTAAAAATGAAGAAAAGCATATAGCAGAATGTCTCAATAGTATTCCTGACAACTGTGAAGTAATCGTAATAGATACGGGCTCTACGGATAATACAGTAGAAATTGCAAAATCATTTCCGAAAGTAAAGCTATTTCAAGTTCCTTGGGAACAAAATTTTGCAAGTGTCCGTAATATTTCGCTCAGTCATGCAACTGGAACTCACATATTAGTCCTAGATGCTGATGAACGGTTAAGCACGAATGCATACGAGCGCATCAAGCAGTATGTAAAGAAGTATCCAGGTATACCGGCTGCAGTACTTATTGAAAATATCGATGAAGGTGATTCAACAATTCATCGTATGGTAAGGTTGTTTCCGAAACAAAACAAGTTTTCTTTTCGAGGAGTTGTCCATGAACAGTTATTTGAGCATGATGTCCCCGCCAAATTTCTGCTTTCTGACATCATAATTCATCACTATGGATATCAAAAAGAAAACTATGAAAACCAAAAGTATGAGTTTTATTTAGAATTGTATAAGCAAGTAATAAAAAAGCAACCTAGGAATGGGTATATATGGTACCAAATAGGAAAGCTGCATGCTGTTGTCGATAATTATGAACCTGCGTGTGAAGCTTTCTTAAATGCGTGTGAATATATGGAAGCACCGTCGTTGTCTCATGCATCTATGATTTTGCATTTTGCTAAATTATTGCACGCTGCTCATCTAAATGAAGATGCCATTGTATTATTAGGGAATCATAAAGGCATGTATGCGGACTATCCAGATATTTATTTTCAGTTAGGTATATTGAATATGGAAATTGGTAATCTGGCGGAAATAAGAAGTTGCTTTGAATCGGCATTAGAGTTAGGGGAAACTACAAAATATACTACTACAAGTGGTGTCGGTTCATATCTGGCTGCATACAATCTGGGCGTGTATTATGAGGTGACGGGGGATATGGTGCTAGCAAAAAAATATTATTTACTAGCAGCACCAAATAGTAATCTAGCTGCGAAAAGGCTCGAATTAATGGTTAAGAGGTGAGAAAAATGCCGATTCGGATAAATGGAATGTCATCTTCTGGACTTGATATTGATAAACTCGTATCGGATTTGATGCGAGCGGAACGTGCTCCACTCGTTAAGAAGACACAAAATAGAGATTTACTACGACTACGTACGGATATGTATAGAGAAGTAAATACAAAGCTAATGGCGTTGAAGGACAATGCGAACGCAATTCGTTTTGGGGCTTCTTTTACATCAGTAAAAGCAACGTCATCTAACGAGAATGCGGTCAAAGTTAGTGGCAGCAATCCATCTAAAGTTACAACCTCTATTGAAGTAAAAGAACTCGCATCTCAGGCAATGAAACAAAGCGTGGGCAAAGTAACAAAAGGGACTGGACTAGATTTAGATTCTTCGTTAATAGCGAATAAGGATAAATTTAATACGGTACCGGATGTTCAAGCCGGTGATTTGTCATTCGAGATTAACGGAGTAGAGGTACAATACAAAGCAGATGATACGATTCAATCAATCATGAATAAAGTCAACCAATCTAATGCAGGTGTTGTATTGAGTTATGATTCTGCCGCAGATAAGTTTGTATTTATAGGCAAACAAACGGGTACCCAGTCGAAAATAGAAGTTTCCGACAACAAAGGCAGTTTCATGAGCTCGATTGGAATGGATGGAAAAGTAGAGAATGGCAAAGATGCAACCGTCATCATTAATGGTGTAGAATCCAACCGTTCATCGAATACGTTTACTCAAGATGGAGTCACTTACGATCTTCTCCAAAAAACGACAGCGCCTGTGACGATCAAAAACACTTCTGATACGAGCGATTTGATGAATAAAATCAAAGATTTCGTCAAAGTGTATAACGATGCTATTGGGCTTGTTAATAAGTTAACAAAGGAAAAAACGGTTAAAGGTTATGATCCGTTAACAAAAGAACAGAAAAAAGAAATGAATGAAGATGAAATAAAAGAATGGGAGAAATACACAAAGAAAGGGCTTCTGAAAAACGACAATACTTTAGATTCCCTTGCCCGTGAGTTGCGTTCTTTTATGATTGCAGAAATCCCTGATGGAAGCGGTGGAACGATGTCGTTATTTGACATTGGTTTATCTACCACCAAATTTGACAATAACGCCAAACAATTTTCAGAAGATGCGGGCAAAATTGTCATAGACGAAAAGAAATTAATGAAGATGTTAGAAGAGAACCCTCAAGCTGTGGAATCAGTTTTAACACGGACTGACGCTAATAGCAACCAAGAAGGGTTCTTGCATCGAACATATCGCAAATTGAATGATACAATTTCCGCCTTGAATAAAAAGGCAGGAAGAATAGGAAATTCATATGTTGATGCTTCCACTGAATTGGGTAAACAATCAAGCAAAATGGAGTTAGACATAAAAATGCTTGAACAAAAAATGCTCAAAAAAGAAGATGGATATTACAAAAAATTTGCTGCTATGGAGAAAGCGATAGTTCAAAATAATAGTCAACTGAATTTCCTAATGCAAAATATGCAGTAAGGATAAGGAGGATTACGATGAAGGTACAAGGTATTTCCAATACCTTAACTACAAATGAGATACCAACTCGAGTAGATCTTTCTCCCCCCCTGCAGCATGTTGGAACAGAATATGGGGTTTTAAAGGAAAAGCAAAAGGTAATGGGGCTATCTGTCGGGGAGAAGGCAATCCTTGATGCTATAAATCAAGTCAACAAGACGCTCGAAGGAGCTCCTCAGCGATATGAATTTAAGCTGCATCAAACGACAGGCTCCATGCTTATCAAGATTTATAATAAAGAAACCAATGAACTAATTCGAGAGATCCCTCCAGAAAAAATAGTAGAATTAGTAGCCAAACTACAACAACTTGTAGTTGGAGCAATCATTGATGAAAAGAGGTAATCTAACGTGCAGCAAGCAATGAACCGATATTACCAGACACAAATCATGACCGCTACGCCAGAAGAATTAACGCTGATGCTGTATAACGGATGTATTCGGTTTCTGAAGCAAACAGAAGCAAGCATGAATAACAAGAATTTTTCGGAAAAGAGTACGTTTGTATCTAAAGCTCTGGATATCCTTGATGAATTACAAGTGACATTAGATATGAAATATGAAATCTCGTCACAGCTATTGAGCCTTTATGAGTATTTTAAGGAAAGGCTTACATACGCAAGTATTCATATGAATACAGACGTATTGCGCGAGGTCATAACTATGATGGAGGAGCTACGAGATACATGGCAGGAAGCGATCAAGTTGGTAAAGCAGTAATGATTCAGTCAGGTTCATTGATTGACCTTGCTCACAAATTGTTAGAGATAACTCAGCAATATTTCTATACGATCCAAAGCGGGAGCGATGATTGGTATCAGCAATTAGAGGATTATGAATTCTCCCAAAAACATATTGTAAAAGGCATATTAGCTATCTCCAATGAACCCCTACCGCTAGGAGTAAAGGATCAAGCACAAAATATTTTTAAGAAATGCTATGATTTAGAGCTGCAAATAAAAGATTTGCTAGAGCTGCATCATCAAGAAGTAGCGAAGAATATTAATAATTTGCAACAAGGCAACAGACTAAAAAAGCAGTATGATCTATTTTCTCCTTATGAAGCGGGTTCATTGTTTGATACATTTAAATGATGGGGGTAAATCTAAAAAATGAAACGTTCTCTCTCAATGTTACTGACCTTTGTTCTTATGGTCAGCGGTATTGTAGCTCCGGGCCAAGTGCAAGGAGCCGCAAGTGATTATGTTCAAGTAAATAGAACAATCACTCCTGCAGAAATATCGACGAAGCAAGAAGCAACCGTGGAATTAAATGTCCAAGGTACTCCGCCGGTATCAGTTATTAAGCCTAATGATGTTATTCTCGTTATCGATAAGTCGGGCAGTATGAAAACGGAGAATAAGATGGAGGCTGCTAAAGAAGCGGCTAACGGGTTTATTGATTTAATGGATTTATCCGTGCACCGTGTAGGTGTTGTTGATTACAGTTCCCAGAACAATATTGGAGTTTCAAAGTTGACTGCGGATGCTTCGCAGGTGAAATCCTATATTAGCGGGATTACTGCAAATGGAGGTACGGCAACAGGAAGTGCTATTGATACTGCAATAGCTGAGCTACAACGTGATCCACGTGAAGGAGCCCAACCGGTTATTCTTATTCTTACAGATGGAGATGCAACTGAACCGGGGCCAGATCCTTACGGTACAGCATTAAAAATGGCAGAAAAGGCTAAAGAAGCAGGTATTGTATTCTATACAATCGCCCTATTAAATAAGAATGATAATCCCGATACTAGCGGGCCAAATTTGCTTCTTCGCAAAATGGCGACAACATTTGACCATCACCACTTCGTACTTGGATCGGTGGGTCTAAAAGACATATACGGGGCGATCGTCAAAGAAATTGGTATTGCTAGTGCTTATGATGTGAAGGTAACCGAGTATGTCAATGAAAAGTTTGAACTCGTACCAGATTCGTATCTCGATAATATTCCGCAGCCGACAGTTGAAGGAAATAAGTTAACATGGAGTTTCAAAGAATTAAAGAATAAAACACTGAAATTTACTTATAAGATCAGACCTAAAACTCAAGCTGAAACAGGTATTTTTAATACTTCAACGAATGACTCTATCGTTACCTACAAAGATTACGCTGGTGCCGATAGAAGCAAGCTAATAACGAATAGTAAAATTAAAGTGAAGTGGCCTGCGCCAGAAATCACGTCCATTATTGAACCTTCAGGGCATCCTAAAGGTGGTAATACGATTGAAATAACAGGTGACAATTTTAAAACTGGTGTCCGCGTTCTTTTCAATAACGCGGAAAGTAAAGATGTTACTTATGTAGATGAACAGCATCTAAAGGTTGTAGTTCCAGAAGGGAAGCAAGGTGCGGTTACTGTAACGGTAACAAATACGGACGGACAATCAGCATCAGGCACATATAAATATATTGCCAAGCCAGAAGTAACTGATTATTCGCCAAATGAAGGATTGATAACTGGCGGAACTCAAGTTGCATTTTCAGGTAACTACTTTGCTCCTAACATTAGCGTTAAGTTTGGTGATCAAGCTGCTACTGTAAATACCAATCGCACGAATTATTTGTCGGTAACCACTCCTGCAGCTGCTCAAGTAGGAAAAGTAGATATTGTATTGACAAATCCAGATGGAAGTTCTTTAACGATACCAGAAGGATTTACGTATAAAGAACCTGAGAAGCCTAAATTAGAAATTACTTCGGTAGCTCCAGACAAAGGATTGCCCGCTGGTGGAGAAGAAATCTACATTAATGGGAAAAATATTGAACAAGGGGCAAAAGTATACTTTGGTGCAACTGAAGCTGAAGTAGTGTCATTCATTTCGAGCCAACGTGTTCTAATTAAATCACCTGCTGGATCAGAAGGTTCTGTAGATGTAAAAGTAGTTAACCCTGATACGAAGGAAGCAATGCTGCCGAACGGGTTTACTTATCAAAATCCAGAATATCTTCCACCGACGCTCTCCGGTATCACTCCTGATTCGGGAGAAATGACTGGAGGCAATACGGTTTATATTACAGGTTCGAACTTTGTGTCTGGAATTAAAGCCTTTATTAATAATAAAGAGGGCGCTACAACATTCATGTCGCCTTCCCGTATTTCTGTAGTTGTTCCTTCTTCGGATACAGCAGCTACCGTTGATGTAAAGGTAGTTAATCCGGATTTGAAGGAAGCTGAGTTGAAGAACAGCTACACATATATGGAGCCGGCCCCAATTCCTCAACCTGTACTTAAAGCGTTGACTCCAAGTAAAGGCGACTTAAAAGGCGGAACAAGCGTCACAGTGAACGGCGAGAATTTCATTAAAGACGCTGTCGTGTTGTTTAATGATGTGGAAATGAAAGCAACTTTCGTTTCGGATAAGCAACTAAAAATGACAACCCCTGAATGGGCAACACCAGAAGTTGTTAAGGTAACTGTGAAAAACCCTGATGGGCAAACGAGTGTAGAGGACATATCCTTCACGTATGAAGAGCCTCAACCAGAGCCTGTCAGCATTACATTAATTAACCCTGCTAGTGGTCTTACTACTGGAGGGAACAGGGTTTATCTGAACGGGAAAAACTTCAAGAGCGGCGTTAAAGTTTTGTTTGGAAATCAAGAAGGTAAAGTCGATTCGGTTAGTGGCACGCGTATTGCGGTAGTTGTGCCTGCAGTAACTAATGTTCAAACAGTCGACGTTACTGTCATCAATCCGGATAAGGGGACGTTTACTGTACCTAACGGATATGCCTATACTTTGGTACAACCATCTATCTCTTCCATAACTCCTAATAAGGGGCCAATGGAAGGCGGAACTAATATTACAATCAATGGCATTAATTTTGAAGCCGATATGACTGTAACATTTAATGGAGTACAAGTTCCGATAGATTCCTTTACAAATACAAGAATTAAAGTTAAATCACCGGCAAATTTGAATCCTGGAAATGTGCCTGTCATCATTACTTTGGCTAACGGTGAAAGTGCAACAACTTCATTCACGTATGAAGCACCGGTGCTTGGACCAGCGCCAATCATTAATTTCCTTTCGGCAACAAGCGGTCCGGCAGCAGGAGGAGACACGATTTATATTAATGCCAAAAACCTTGTAAGCGGAAGTAAAGTATACTTTGGCGATACCGAGGCTCTTTCGGTTAGATATATATCGCAAATTCGTATGTCGGCTGTAGTACCTCCAGGAATGGGATCGTTAGAAGTGAAAGTTGTAAATCCAGATGGCCAAGAGAGCAATAAGGTTACGTATACGTATAACTAATAGATAAAAATTAGAGAGAGACTGGTTCATCTGTCATTTGAAATGACAGATAGCCAGTCTTTTTTTATAAGAAATACATTATTGGGGAAATGGTTTGTATACCCTAATGGCATGATGAAAAGTGATTTTTACTAGATTTAAAAGGATCGCTTCCGTAAGTTGTGAAAATCCGATGAAATATTGTTTTATGCAGCTGAACTTCTGGCTAAAAACTTTACTCAATAGGTTTTAATATATTACAATATATCTAGAAATTGCCTTCTAGAAGATTTTACTTCATAAAATTGTAGGAGGATGAAAAATGAGATTAAAAACAAGTTTTGCACGATTTATTGTATTTACTTTTGTCGTATTGCTAGGGACTAGCTCCTTTAGCTTGTCTTCAGCTTATGCGGCTTCGGCACAAGTGCTTTACATTGCCCCAGATGCATCTGTAATTTTAATTAAGGACGATGCTGACGACTATTATGTAAACGGGAATAAAATCTCTCAACAAGGGAATATGAATTGGGAGAGAGTGTTGGAGAATTCATGGTCGACGGGATCTTTTAAACGCTCGCAGTCAATTAGTTATTTTAAAGGAGCTAGTTCTATAGTAGCTGCCGTCGACGGTTCTTACTCTTCTCCATATACGGGTACCGTTCAGAAGGCGTTATTTATTCAAGTAAAAAAGGTACACATGATTAACAGTGAAATGACTTATACCCAATCTGGAACAAGTCCCGGACAATGGGTGATAAAAAGAACTGATGTATTCGGGCTAGAAACTCCGCGTTACACAGAAGATTTTGACCCAACCTCGTATTTAGTTATCAATGCGGATACTGGAAAAGTCGTAGATTTTTATTCCGGGTTAAATCCTTATTATTATTCGAAGGCTGAAACGCCTCAAGTTACGGTGAATAATACATCCGAACCGATTGCTATCCCTAAGGAAGCTCCACAGGTCTCTCTAACTGCAATCTCGGACAAGAGCGCAACATTAAGCTGGAACGCTGTCCCTCATGCGTTTATGTATGAAATCGAGAACAATGGGCAATCCTTTACGCTTTTGACCCGAACTGCGAATTTTGTAAATTTGACACCAGATTCCATATATCAACTTCGCATAAGAGCTGTCAATCATCTTGGTGCTGGACCATGGCAAGATGTCGCTTTCCAAACTAATCCTTCCGCTTCGCAGCCAATAGCTCCTAAATCAAGTATTACTGAAAAGCTTCAACTCGAAGAACAAGAGCAATTCACGTCTTCCGATTTAGCTGTTCAATTGCTTCAAACGATAACAGAGAGTGATTTATCCATTGAAAAATAAGAATTTTAAACTATTTACGTCATAAATATAATTAGAGTATGAGAAGTGTAGGAACTGTATTATTGAATAATAAGAAAAATATCCCTTTCCTCATTGACAACGCTTCCATCCGGTGATATAGTCGAACTTGTGAAGGATAAAAACTTCACGGCATTTGAAGATGAAGGGAATGTTATCGACATGCAAGGTAAAGTAAAATGGTTCAATGCTGAAAAAGGTTATGGCTTCATCGAAACTGCAGAAGGCAACGACGTATTCGTACACTTCTCCGCTATCCAAACTGACGGTTTCAAGACTTTGGAAGAAGGTCAATCCGTAGAATTCGATATCGTGGAAGGCGCTCGCGGTCCACAAGCGGCTAACGTAATCAAACTGTAATCATACCGACGTGAGTCGAATTATATATGATTCCGATTAGCTACACACCCCTGGCTTGAATGCCAGGGGTTTTTAGTTTTTCTTGAACTATCCCGAGGTTCTGATTCCAGCTCATCGACAAACATGTAAGCCGTTTTATAACCTGAGGATAAGGGTAAATAAAGATACGGAATTGTAAACGGATTGTAACCGTTTTTTTGATTCCTCCATCATAGCTATGGTATAATAAAGGTATCCAAAGGAGGAGTGCTATATGGAATATAAAGTTCGAGGTCAGAACATTGAAGTCACAGACGCACTGCTTGACTATGTCGAGAAGAAATTGAGCCGACTGGAACGGTATTTTGAAACTCCCCCTGCTTCAGGCGCTAACGTTACACTCAGCGTCATTAAGGATGTACACAGTATTGAAGTAACAATTCCATTACCGGGTTTGCTGCTGCGGGCCGAACATCGAAGCAAGGACATGTATGCATCGATCGATGGCGTCGTAGACAAGTTGGAACGGCAGATCCGCAAGCATAAAACGAAAGCCAACCGCAAGTTCCGTCAGGTTGGTGCGGCGGCAGAGCAGCTGTTCCGTGAACAGTCTACAGCAGCACCAGTTGCGGTGGAGGAAGAGGATGAGCTGGAAGTCGTACGGACGAAGCGATTCACACTGAAGCCGATGGACGTAGAAGAAGCAATCCTGCAGATGAATATGATTGGCCATAACTTCTTCGTATTCTCGAATGCGGAGAGCAAGGAAGTCAATGTTGTATATCGCCGTGATGACGGTCGTTACGGATTGATTGAACAAGGCTAAGAACGGGCACATTGAGTTCTCAGCTGCCATGTAGGGCAGAGAGCTCACCCGATTACCAAAAAAGGACTGAGCCTATTTCCACAACGGAATGGGCTCTTTTCACGTATATATAATAGTACGAGTTTTCAGAAGGTGCGATTTGTACCTCATTTTCAAATACCTTCTTTTAATATAGTGTAAATTTTCTTTTTGTTGCTGGAAGCAGGATAGCCCACGGTATGCCGCTACATTCGTGTGAAAATGTGATGAAAGATCGCCGAAAACATGCCCAGCGGCGGTTGCGGGACCCTGTTGAAACTGTTACAATTTATTGCAAAACGAGTCGATGTTACCGTTCTTGTGTAGAAGCTTGAATGAAGGATAGAGAACGGCCATAAAATCACGATCGGATTTGCGTGAAAGGGGTTAAGCATGCTAGGACTTGTAAAGAAAATATTCGGCGATGCCAACGAACGCGAAGTTAAGCGGCTCTTGAAGACGGTTGAGGTTATTAACGGTCTGGAACCCGAATTCGAGAAATTATCCGATGAACAATTACAATCGAAGACGGTGGAATTCCGTGAGCGTCTTGCAAAGGGCGACACATTGGATCAGCTCTTGCCAGAAGCATTTGCTACAGTGCGTGAAGCTGCAAAGCGTACGCTGGGCATGCGTCATTATGATGTACAGCTGCTCGGTGGTATGGTGCTTCATGAAGGCAAGATCGCTGAGATGAAGACAGGGGAAGGTAAGACACTCGTCGGAACACTTCCTGTATATTTGAATGCGTTGGAAGGGAAAGGCGTTCACGTCGTTACCGTCAACGATTACTTGGCATCCCGCGACAGCGAGATTATGGCTCAAGTATACAATTTCCTGGGTATGACAGTTGGTTTGAACCTCTCTGGTATGGACCACAACATGAAGCAGGAAGCATATGCGTGCGATATTACGTATGGTACGAACAATGAGTATGGGTTCGACTATCTGCGTGACAACATGGTGCTTTATAAAGAGCAAATGGTTCAACGTCCACTGAATTTCGCAATCATTGATGAAGTGGACTCCATCCTCGTTGACGAAGCGCGTACGCCGCTTATCATTTCTGGACAAGCTGCTAAGTCGACAGAGCTGTACTTCGTTGCAGACCGGTTCGTTAGCCGCTTGAAAGGTGAAGAGGACTACACGATTGATGTGAAGACGCGTCAAGTTGCACTTACAGAAGCAGGTGTGGCTAAGGCGGAGAAAGCACTCGGCGTGGAGAACCTGTTCGATGTGAAGAACGTAACGTTGAATCACCATATCCAACAAGCGTTGAAGGCTCACGCGATTATGCGTCTGGATGTTGACTATGTCGTAAATGACGGCGAGATTGTTATTGTCGACGAGTTCACAGGCCGCATGATGGCTGGCCGTCGCTATAGCGACGGCTTGCACCAAGCAATCGAGGCGAAAGAAGGCCTTGAGGTGCAAAATGAGAGCATGACGCTCGCAACAATTACATTCCAGAACTACTTCCGTATGTATCGCAAGCTTGCTGGTATGACGGGTACTGCGAAGACAGAGGAAGAAGAATTTAAGAGCATTTACGGCTTGGAAGTTATCCAAGTGCCGACGAATAAGCCGAACCAACGTAAAGACATTCCGGATGTCGTCTATAAGTCGGAAAATGCGAAATATAACGCGGTTGTAGAAGAAATCGTGAAGCGCCACAAAAATGGTCAGCCAGTCTTGGTTGGTACGGTGTCGATCGAGAACTCGGAGCGCTTGTCTGACATGCTCCGCCGCAAGGGTGTGAAGCACCAAGTCTTGAATGCGAAGTACCATGCGGAGGAAGCGAATATCATTTCTAGCGCAGGTCAACCGAACCAAGTCACTATCGCCACGAACATGGCGGGTCGCGGTACGGACATTATCTTGGGTGAAGGCGTACAGGAAACAGGCGGCTTGCACATTATCGGTACGGAGCGTCATGAGAGCCGTCGTATCGATAACCAGCTTCGTGGACGTGCTGGGCGTCAGGGCGATCCAGGTTCCTCGCAGTTCTATCTGTCCTTGGAAGACGAATTGATGCGTCGTTTCGGTGCGGATAACGTGCTTGGCATGATGGAGCGTCTTGGATTTGAAGAGGATCAGCCTATCGAGTCCAAGCTGATTACGCGTGCTGTGGAATCTGCACAGAAGCGAGTAGAAGGCAACAACTTCGACTTGCGTAAAGTCGTCCTTCAGTATGATGACGTTATGAACCAACAGCGCGGTATCATCTACAAGCAGCGCTTTGAAGTGCTTGATTCCGAGAATATCCGCCAAATCGTGTTGGATATGATCAAGCCATGCATCGAGCGCGTCGTAGATGCGCACTGTAATGAAGATGATATCCCAGAGAACTGGGATCTGGACGAAGTCGTGAACTACATGCATCGTCAAATGCTTGACGAGGGTACAATTACGAAGGATGACCTGTGGGGCAAGGAAAAAGAAGAAATTACGGAATTCCTGTTCGGCAAGGTTATGGAGAAATATACAGAACGCGAAGAGCGCATCGGGCCGGAACTTGTACGTGAATTTGAGAAGGTTGTCGTGCTTCGTGCCGTAGACTCCAAGTGGATGGATCATATCGATGCGATGGATCATCTGCGTCAAGGGATTCACCTTCGTGCTTACGGCGGTACGGATCCGCTGCGTGAATACCAATTCGAGGGCTACGAAATGTTCAACAGCATGGTAGCTTCGATCCAAGAAGAAGTGTCCACATACATTATGAAGGCTCAAGTAGAGCAGAATGTAGAACGTCAAGCTGTCATAGAAGAGAGCAAGATGTCTACGAATGCAGAACCTGCTGAGAAGCGTCCTGTTGTAAAGGGCGAAGTGGTTGGCCGCAACGACCAGTGCCCTTGCGGAAGCGGCAAGAAATATAAGCAATGTCACGGTAAGCAAGACTAATTGGCTGAACGAGTTTTATGCCGATTATAGTCATGAATACTCTTGCATCGGATATACACCGCTGCATAGACAGTAATAAACAGCATATTCATGGTGGATAGAGGCCAATGCGCAGCTCTCCACATGATAGACCCGAACGGGCGGCCGTATAGCCGCCCGTTGTTCGGGAGAAGGAAGCGACACTGCTCTCTTCCTAACCAATTTTGCCGAGGTGGTATAATGATGATCGACGCAAGTGTACGACACAATATGCGCAGCATCGCAGCTAAACTTACAAACCTTAGGGGGTCTCTTTGACTTCGATCTGAAGCAAGAGATGATTGCCAACTTCGAGGAGAAAATGGCTGCACCGGACTTCTGGGATGACAATGACAAAGCGCAAGGACTTATCTCTGAGATGAATGCAATCAAGAGCATTGTCGACCAGTATGGGAAGCTGAAGCAGGATTATGACGACAATGAAATGATGCTCGAGCTGGCAGAGGAAGAAGACGATGAATCACTAGCTGAGGAACTGACAGCGAATGTTGAACAACTCCTGGCCAGTATTGAGAATTTCGAGCTTCAGCTTCTGCTGAGCGAGCCTTATGATAAAATGAACGCCATTTTGGAGCTGCATCCAGGTGCAGGCGGTACCGAGTCTCAAGATTGGGGCCAAATGCTTCTGCGCATGTATACACGCTGGGCAGAGAAGCGCGGCTTCAAGGTTGAAGTACTGGATTATCTGCCAGGCGACGAAGCGGGCATTAAGAGCGTGACGCTGCTTATTAAAGGATATAACGCTTACGGTTATTTGAAGACGGAGAAGGGTGTGCATCGTCTCGTTCGTATCTCGCCATTTGATTCCTCTGGCCGCAGACATACATCATTTGTATCCTGCGACGTCGTGCCTGAGATTACAGACGACGCAGAAATTGAAATCCGTACAGAGGACTTAAAGGTCGATACGTACCGTGCGAGTGGTGCGGGGGGTCAGCACATCAATACGACGGATTCTGCTGTTCGGATTACCCATATTCCAACGGGCATCGTCGTAACATGTCAGACGGAGCGTTCGCAGATCAAGAACCGTGAGCGTGCCATGACTCATCTTCGTTCCAAGTTGTATGAGCGCAAGATTGAGGAACAACAGAAGCAGTTAGCAGAAATCCGTGGTGATCAGATGGAAATCGCATGGGGAAGCCAAATTCGCTCCTATGTATTCCATCCGTACAGCATGGTCAAGGACCACCGGACGCAGGTGGAAACCGGAAATGTCGGCGCCGTGATGGACGGCGACTTGGATACGTTTATTGACGCGTACTTGAGAACCTTAATTCAACCATCATCTGAAGCATAAATATGTTGGTACCGACTGCGAAAACCTGCGCCGATCTTTGATTGGGGCAGGTTTTTTGTTGTGCTTGAATGCTTTACCATGCAAGAGAGTGCACATAATAAGATAGGTTCATGGCACAGGATACAGATTTCTTGCCAAGTAATTCGACACCGCGGAGTTCTGGGATACTGTGAAGTAGTGTGACTCCGCTAAGTACTACGGCACTGCCGAGTATTGCAACAACGCCAAATGGTTCAACGCCGGCAAAACGGCAGCACTGCAGAGAATTATGTGACACCACCGAGTACGACGTTACCATAGCTGCAATACCATACTGTGTATTTACGAAGGAGAGACATTATGCCCCATACATCGGATTCATCTATTTCTCAATCGAGGAAACCTCGGCGTAACAACAATGGCTTACTGCTTCCATATGATCATCCCATGCGGGCAGTAATGGATTACGCCCTGCTTTTCCTTGGAGCCTTTATTATGGCGCTTACGTTCAATACATTAATGCTGCCGAACAAGATCGCATCAGGGGGCATTTCGGGTCTATCCATCTTGCTGGAGAGTCAATTTGGGTGGAACCCTGCAATTACGCAGTATGCATTCAATATACCGCTCTTCATTTTAGGGGTATGCTTGCTAGGCAAGCAGTTCGGGATTCGGACACTTGTAGGTTCCGTTTCCTTGCCGACCTTTATCTATCTCACACAACATTTAGGGCCTGCTACGGATAATCCGCTGCTTGC
This sequence comes from Paenibacillus sp. cl6col, assembly GCF_900102125.1. Taxonomy (NCBI): domain Bacteria; kingdom Bacillati; phylum Bacillota; class Bacilli; order Caryophanales; family Paenibacillaceae; genus Paenibacillus; species Paenibacillus sp. cl6col. Next base: position 83,054 of record NZ_FNAZ01000011.1, on the reverse strand, counting down.
GGCTATTTTCGGTGGAATAGGGATTGGCTTGGGTCTAGGTATCGTATTCCGCGGTCGTGGCTCTACCGGAGGCAATGCCATTACGGCACAGTTGCTGAGTACTTTCGGTAAAATCAATATTGCACTGTCCGTCGCGATTTGTGACGGGGTTATCATTTTGCTTGCCGGATTCATGCTTTCCTTTGAAAACGCCATGTATGCACTCATCGCTTTGTTCGTCACGAGCAAGACGATCGATGTGGTCCAGGTAGGCTTGGGTTATACGAAGGTTGCATTCATTATTAGTGATGAAGCCGATAAAATTACGGATACGATTCTGCATGATCTTGATCGGGGATTGACGAAGCTGCAGGGCGAAGGCGGCTACACGGGCGAAGGACGCACCGTGCTCATGGTCGTCGTCGGTCAGAGCGAAGTATATAAGCTGAAGGCGATCGTCCGCTCTGTGGATCCACAGGCATTTGTCATTATTAGTGATACGAATGAGGTATTAGGCGAGGGATTCAAGGTGCAAGCGTAAAAAGAGCAAGAAGAGCAAGTCACACTTATGCCTAATAAGGTCTACAAGATATTCATTCGTTGCATAAGCTGTTCGATTTTATTCATAAAACGCAGTTCTATTCTGCATATCATGCCCCGCATGTATGTAGAATAGAACTGCGTTTTTTTTATTTGCGTTCAAGTTATCCTCATTGTAAAGTCAGATCATTTATCTCCGCAATCCCTATGTATCATGGGTTTTTGGGCGATATCTCCCCTTAGTATCATGATCCATCCTTTTATCTTTTTCGTAAAGAAAATGAAATTTCATGGAAAAGTCATTGTATTTATATAAATACAGTCGTATAATGATACATATTATTCATGAGGAATCATTTTCCTATACGTGTCAGTTATTTCAGGGCAGTAGCAATACCTCAGAGTTTATACCGATCACAACGAAGCATACGTTCAGGAGCTTATACGAGAGTAGTGAGGAATGGAGAGAGTGGAATGAATCAAGAGAAGCATGTACGAGTAGCCATTGTTGGTTCCACTGGCTACGGCGGTGTCGAACTTATCCGGCTGTTATTGAATCATCCGAATGTCACGATCACATCAGTCATTTCAGCATCAAGCGCAGGAGCACGCATTGCAGACGGATATCCGCATTTGCATGAAGTGATGTGCGATACGTTGGACGGGGTGGATGTGGAAGAGATGCGAAGGAAGGCAGACGTTGTGTTTACAGCAACTCCTTCCGGCGTGAGCGGACAGCTGGTGCCGAAGTTGCTGGAGGCAGGACTCGCTGTTATCGATTTGTCCGGGGACTTCCGCATTAAGGATGGCGAGCTATATACGACATGGTATAAGCACGCTGCTCCACCGGAAGATTTGCTAGCGGAAGCCAAGTACGGCTTGTGTGAGTTGTACCCAGAACGTGGATATGCAGAAGGGCGTAAGTTCATTTCCAATCCAGGCTGCTACCCAACGGCAACGCTGCTCGGACTCATTCCAGCACTGCAAGCAGGATGGATTCAACCTGACAGTCTCATTATTGATGCGAAATCCGGCGTATCCGGAGCTGGTCGAGGTGTAAACTTAGGCGTTCATTATGCAGAGATTAATGAAAACTTCAAGGCCTACAAAGTTAACAAGCATCAGCATATCCCGGAAATCGAGCAGGTTCTTAGCGAGGTTGCACAGCAGCCAGTAACGGTGACGTTCACCACGCACTTGGCGCCGATGACTCGCGGCATTATGTGCACGATGTATGCGACGCTTGCAGGGACATATATCGAAGAGGACTTTATATCTCTCTATCAAGAGTATTATGCAGGACGGAGATTCGTTCGCATTCGTCCACAAGGACAGTGGCCGGCAACGAAGGAAGTGTTCGGATCGAACTTCTGTGATATCGGTTTTGCCGTAGATCGGAGAACAAAGCGGGTAACGATTATTTCCGTTATCGACAATGTCGTCAAGGGCGCGGCAGGCCAAGCGATACAGAATTTGAATCATATGATGGGATGGGACGAGGCGACGGGGCTGATGCTCACACCGGTATACCCGTAACGTGAACATAAATACGGATAGCATGAAGCTATCCAATGAAAAAGATGTACGACTTTGATAAAGAAGAAGGTTGATAGGGATGCAAACGCAAGCTCTGAGCACAGAGGTGCAATTATTTAACATTATCGATGGATCACTAACAACACCTCATGGATTTCGGGCCAGTGGGCTGTATTGCGGCTTGAAGAAATCCGAACGCAATGATTTGGGAGCTATCGTATGCGACGTTCCTGCTGCAGCAGCTGCCGTGTATACAACGAATGTATTCCAAGCGGCGCCGCTTGCCGTAACGCGTGCTAGTTTGAAGGAAGAGGGCAAGCTGCAAGCCATTATTGTGAACAGTGGAAATGCCAATGCATGCACAGGCAAGCAAGGGGAAGCGGATGCTTACCGGATGCGCAGCGCATTTGCAGAGCAGCTTGGAATTGCGCCGCATTACGTGGCTGTTGCATCCACAGGCGTCATTGGAGAGCCGCTGAAGATGGATTGCGTGGAGAGAGGGATTGTGGAGCTTCCTAAGAAGTTGACGGAGCTTGGAGAAGGTGCAGAGCAGTTCTCACAAGCGATTTTGACAACAGATCTGGTGAAGAAGGAAGCATGTGCGGTCGTCATGGTTGATGGCAAGCAAGTTACGGTTGCGGGGTGCGCCAAGGGCTCGGGAATGATTCATCCGAACATGGCTACGATGCTTGGATTCGTAACGACTGATGCATCAATCGGCCAAGAGGCACTGGCAGGCTTGCTTCGTTCCACAACGAACAAGACATTCAATATGATAACGGTGGATGGGGATACGAGCACGAACGATATGCTTATCGCACTGGCGAGCGGCATGGCAGGCAATGAATCTCTCCATGAGCAGCATGAAGCATGGCAAGCGTTCGCAGCAGCATTCCACTATGTGTGTGAACAGCTTGCTAAAGCGATCGCTCGCGATGGAGAAGGAGCGACGAAGCTGATTGAGGTGCGTGTCACTGGAGCTGTATCAGATGAGGCGGCATCTGCGATTGCCAAGTCGATTGTTGGATCAAGTCTTGTGAAATCAGCTGTATTTGGTGCAGATGCGAACTGGGGCCGGGTTATAGCAGCTGTGGGTTATGCGGGGCAGCCGGTTAATCCAGATACGGTGGATATTCATATGGGGCCAATCACTGTGCTTCAGCAGTCAACACCGGTTGCATTTGATGAAGAGGCGGCGCTTGCCTATTTGAAGGGAGATACAGTCATCTTCCACGTTGATTTACATATGGGAGCTGGCGAATCCAAGGCATGGGGTTGTGACTTAACTTATGATTACGTGCGCATCAATGCGGCGTACCGAACATAGAGCGAGGCAAATGGAGGTCGTGATCTGTTGCAGTAACTGGACTGCAGTGACATAGCAACAGCAGCGCTACGAGCAGCGGATTTCTTTTTGCGCACAGTATTGGGATAGGAAATAAGAGAGAGACATCGGAGAGGCTAGATAAGCTGCAAGCAAGTGTAAAGTTTCATTAAGCGGTGTAAAGCAAGAGTGGGAAGGAGCGGCGTGGGAGTATGGCAACGACAGAAACTCAGGGCATAGAGCAGTCATCGGCGGCTACAGCTGTAAAGCTGTTCGTCATGAAGTGCGGGGGAAGCACCTTGGCAGCATTGCCGAATTCGTTCTATGAACAGCTTCATCAGCTTCAGGAGGAAGGTACAGTTCCTGTAATCGTGCATGGCGGTGGGCCTGCGATATCAGGCATGCTGGATAAGCTCGGTATCGAGTCCGAATTCATCGGCGGGCTTCGTAGGACTGATGAAGCTGTGCTTGACGTCGTCGAAATGATCCTCGCCGGACAGATCAACAAGCAAATCGTACGGCGCCTCACACAAGTAGGGGCTAAGGCGATTGGGCTGTCGGGAACAGATGGTGGACTCATTCAGGCGGAGCCGGTACCTAACGCGGCACAAGTAGGCTTTGTCGGAGATGTGACCCATGTCAATGCATCCTTGCTGGCTGGATTGGTCGACTTGAATCACATACCTGTGATTGCGCCAGTTGGTCTAGATCGTGCAGGCCAACGCTATAACATCAATGCTGATACTGCAGCAGGTGCTGTAGCGGCTTATCTCGGATCGGAGCAGCTTATTGTGGTAACGGATGTACCCGGCATTATGAGGAACGGCCCAGAAGGGAAAGTTGTACTTCCCGTTGTGACGATTGAGGAAGTTGAGGCGATGATCGAGAGTGGCGATATTTACGGAGGGATGATCCCGAAGGTGCAGGCTGCGATGAAATGTCTGGAGGGCGGCGTGCAGGAGGTTGTTATTGCTGACGGATCTGAACCTGATGTGCTGCGCCGATTGATGGCCGGGGAAGCGATCGGAACTCGAATTGTTAGGTCATAGATGACCTATTAAGACATGGAATAAATTGAAGGTTGGATCTTTTAGATGGAAGAATGCAGCAGCTGAGAGGCTGTGAACAGAGTAGCAGACTGAACGAAGGGGTGGAGACGATGACGAAGAATATAGATGCCGGGAAGGAAGCTAGCGCTTTGTTCCCAACGTATGCCCGCTATCCAATTGCACTGGTCAAGGGGCAAGGGAGCCGCGTATGGGACAATGAGGGGAAATGCTACTTGGATTTCATGAGCGGCATAGCTGTAACGAACTTGGGACATGTACCGGAGAGGGTCAAGGCGCGTGTACAAGAGCAGCTGGATACGTTATGGCACGCTTCGAATCTGTTCCATATCCCACAGCAGGTGCAAGCGGCGGAGCTGCTGACCGCGAATACATGTGCAGATGCTGTATTCTTCTGCAATAGTGGAGCGGAAGCGAACGAGGCAGCTATTAAGCTGGCGCGACGCTATCATACAGCAGTTGCTAAGACAGGGCGGTCGGAAATTATTACGTTTCATCAATCCTTCCATGGCCGCACTTTGGCGACGCTGACAGCAACTGGTCAAGACAAGGTGAAGGATGGATTCGCTCCGCTGCCAGCAGGATTCCGTTATGTACCGTTTAACGATAGTGAAGCGCTGAAAGCTGCGATAACGGACAATACCGCAGCGATTATGCTTGAAATCGTGCAGGCAGAAGGAGGTGTCTTCCCGATCAAGGCATCATTCGCTCAAGAAGTAGCTGCATTGTGCAAGGAGCACGGGCTTCTTCTCATCGTGGATGAAGTACAAACGGGAATGGGGCGTACAGGAGCATTGTTCGCACATGAGCATTACGGCCTTCAGCCGGATATCTTTACCGTAGCCAAGGGGCTCGGGAGCGGCTTCCCAGTAGGAGCTATGCTGGCGCAGGAATATCTGCGGGCAGCGTTCAGTCCGGGCACACATGGCTCGACCTTCGGCGGCAACCCGCTCGCGATGTCAGCTGTAGTAGGCACACTGGAGACGATGCTGGAAGAGAAGGCTGCGCAGCGGGCGGCGGAGAAGGGGACGACCTTGCTTAATGCGCTGCGGGTGAAGTTGAGCGATGTACCGCTAGTGAAGGATATACGAGGTCTCGGGCTTCTTGTTGGTATCGAGTGCGCGGAACCTGTGGCGGATATGATTAAGGAGGCACAGCAGGCAGGCTTGCTATTCATTAGCGCTGGTCCGAATGTGATTCGTTTGCTTCCGAATCTGTTCGTAACTGACGAAGAAATCGAAGAGGCTGTGGCAATTATCCACGATGTATTAGTGAAGCGTTCAGAGGTTGTTGCTACGGCATAGATGGCAATCGGAGCGTGTGCACAGATCGGATGGGAAGACAGCGACTATATACGGAGGTGGCCTTGATGGCAACAACAGCATCTACAATTGATTTGCGCGGACGCGATTTTATTGCGCTCGCTGACTATACGATGGAAGAATTGCAATATTTGATCGATCTCGCGATTGAGCTGAAGCGGAAGCAGAAGGCAGGCGAGGTGTATCAGCCGCTGAAGGGGAAGACACTCGGTATGATCTTCGAGAAGTCATCCACCCGCACGCGTGTATCGTTCGAAGTAGGGATGTACCAGCTCGGCGGCCAGGCATTGTTTTTGAGTAAAAATGATCTGCAAATTGGCCGCGGGGAGCCAATATGGGATACCGCCCAGGTGCTGTCTCGCTACGTGGATGGCATTATGATCCGAACGTTTGCCCATCGCACGGTCATAGATTTGGCGCGCGGCGCTACCATACCGGTTATTAATGGATTGACGGATATGAATCATCCATGCCAAGCGCTGGCCGATTTCCAGACGATATATGAGAAAAAAGGAACGCTGCAAGGCTTGAAGCTGGCCTATATCGGGGATGGCAATAATATGGCGAATTCACTGCTGATGGGAGCAAGCAAGCTGGGGATGCATGTCGCTGTCGCATCGCCCGAGGGATATATGCCGGATGAAGGCATTGTGAAGCAAAGCCGCGAGCAGGCGCAGCAGTCAGGATCTCAAGTGCTCATTACGAGTGATCCGAAGGAAGCAATCGCGAACGCCGATGTGGTCTATACAGACGTATGGGCAAGCATGGGGTTCGAGGCGGAGCAGTTGAAGCGTGAGCAAGCATTCCGTAACTTCCAAGTGAATGAAGAATTAGCTCGGTATGCGAAGCCTGATTATATATTCCTGCACTGCTTGCCTGCACATCGTGGTGAAGAAGTCAGTGAAGGTGTTATTGATGGAGGCCACTCTGTTATTTTCGATCAAGCGGAGAATCGTCTGCATGCGCAGAAGGCGATTATGGCTTCCTTGATGGGAGAGTAACGTATTTATGGATCGAATTTGATCGATAGATGGTCTGCTATTGCAAACGAGAATATGCAGGCATTTACTTCATTAGGAGCACTTATGTTACATGGGGCTAAATCGTAACGACCTAAATCAATTGAGGTGGACACTCACTTGGCTGAATAGGGAAACTTGATCAAGTTGATGGACACAAACAGGACAGAACCTTATCGGGCTTTGTTGAAATTTACTGAACTTCGAACCTCATCTCTACAGCATTTGAAGCATATTGAACGGGGGAGTCATCGTGGCAAAGAACAAAATTGTGCTGGCCTATTCAGGCGGCTTAGATACATCCGTCATTCTAACATGGCTAAAGGAAACCTATGACGCAGAGATTATTACGTTTACCGCGGACATTGGGCAGAAGGAAGAACTAGAGGGCCTTGAAGAAAAGGCAATCGCAACAGGTGCATCCAAAGTCTACATCGACGATTTGCGTGCAGAGTTTGCGCAGGACTTCATCTTCCCAATGTTCCAGGCAGGTGCGCTGTATGAAGGGCAATATCTGCTCGGCACGAGCATTGCGCGTCCGCTCATTGCGAAGCGGATGATTGAGATTGCTCGTATGGAAGGCGCAACGGCGATTGCTCATGGTGCAACTGGCAAAGGGAATGACCAAGTCCGCTTTGAACTGACGGCAGCGGCGCTGGCACCGGACATTCAAGTCATTGCGCCTTGGCGCTCGGAGCAATTCCGCGCTGACTTCCCAGGACGCGCTGAGATGATCGCCTACGCAGAGAAGCATGGGATTCCGGTGCAGGCTTCTGCGGAAAAACCATACTCGATGGATCGCAATCTGCTCCACATTAGCTTCGAGAGCGGCATGCTGGAGGATCCTTGGTTTGACGCAACAGCAGATGCGAATAAAGGCATGTACGTGCTGAGTGTCTCCCCAGAGGATGCGCCGAATGAGTCTGAACTCATCGAATTAACATTTGAGCAAGGCAATTGTACTGCGGTTAACGGAGAGGCGCTCTCCCCTCTGCAGGTAATGGAGACATTGAATGAGCTTGGCGGCAAGCACGGCATTGGTCGTGTTGATATGGTAGAGAACCGCTTCGTCGGCATGAAGAGCCGCGGCGTCTATGAGACACCGGGCGGTACGATTCTATTTACGGCACACCGCATCATGGAATCGTTGACGATGGATCGCGAAGTAATGCATATCCGTGACTCGCTTATTCCGAAGTACAGTGCTGCAGTATACAACGGGTTCTGGTTCGCACCGGAGCGGCTTGCGATTCAAGCACTCGTCAACGAAAGCCAGAAGCATGTGACGGGCAGCGTACGGCTTAAGCTGTACAAGGGGAATGTGATGGGCGCTGGCGTACAGAGTCCGGTGAGTCTATACAATCCAGATATCGCAACGATGGAGGCAGACCCATCTCAGGCATACGATCAAAATGATGCAACAGGCTTTATTCATTTGAACGCCCTGCGTCTTAAAGTCGCTGCCGGCGTGCATGGTACGAAGGTTCATGGGGCTTCCTTGCAAGAAGCGGGCGTGTAACACAGGAAGGGGAGAGCATCGTGAGCAAACTATGGGGCGGCCGGTTTACGAAACAGACGGATCAACTCGTTGAACAATATACAGCTTCGATTACATTCGATAAAGCAATGGCAGAAGAGGATATACAGGGCAGCCTTGCTCACGTGGCGATGCTGGGGGCTTGCGGTATATTGCCGCAGGAGGATGTAGATCAGATAACGGATGGACTTCATCAGGTCGCGAGTATGATCCGCCGCGGGGAGCTGGATTACTCCGTATCCGATGAGGACATTCATATGAATATTGAAAAAGCGCTCATTGAGCTTGTTGGCCCGGTGGGCGGCAAGCTGCACACTGGACGCAGCCGCAACGACCAAGTGGCGACCGATATGCACTTGTACTTACGCAAGCGTGTGATCACCTTTGTTGAGCTGCTCGTTCAGCTGCAGGAAGCACTTATTGCGCAGGCGAAGGAAAACGTGGATACAATCGTGCCTGGCTATACGCATTTGCAGCGTGCACAGCCGATTCTATTCGCCCATCACTTGATGGCGTATGTCGCAATGTTCGAGCGCGATATCGAGCGTTTGACGGACAGCTATAAGCGCATTGATATGCTTCCACTTGGAGCGGGTGCGCTCGCGGGGACGACATTTGCGATTGATCGTCATTACACCGCGAAGCAGCTTGGCTTCAGCCGCGTATATGAGAACAGTCTTGATGCAGTGAGCGATCGGGATTTCATTGTGGAGTTCCTGTCGAACGCTTCCCTGATTATGATGCACTTGTCCCGCTTGTGTGAGGAGCTTGTGCTCTGGTCGAGCACTGAATTTCAATTCGTGGAGCTGGACGATGCGTTCTGCACGGGTTCCAGTATTATGCCGCAGAAGAAAAATCCAGACGTCGCGGAACTAGTCCGCGGAAAGACAGGGCGGGTATACGGTAATCTCGTGGGCATGCTGACGGTACTCAAGGCATTGCCGCTAGCCTATAACAAGGATATGCAGGAAGACAAGGAAGGCATGTTCGACACTGTGCATACGATGGACGGAGCACTGCGCTTATTTGCACCGATGATCGCTACGATGAAGGTGAATCGCAGCCGCATGCGGGAGGCAGTGCGTCAGGACTTCTCCAACGCAACTGACATTGCAGATTTCCTCGTTGGCAAGGGACTGCCATTCCGTCAGGCGCATGAAGTTATCGGCAAGACGGTGCTGTACTGTATTGAACAGAACAAATACCTGCTTGATCTGACTCTGGAGGAGTTTAAGCAATTCTCTGAGCTGTTCGATGATCGTATCTATGCTGTCCTTCAACCTGAGCAAGTTGTCAATGCACGCAACGTATACGGCGGAACAGCAACGGTGCAGGTGGAGGCCGCCATTGGGCGGGCAGAACAAGCATTGGCACAGAAGGCGCTCTGGATTGAAGCCAACGGTGGGATCAAGCTAGCATAGGAGTTGACGGTAGGCTGATTTCTGTTGGATGGGATTAGCGATAGTATTCAGCATCGACACGAAATCATGCAATTCAACTTATCGAGAGCACTGCGCGTTAATAGCGTCCTGTGAGGCGCTGACGCGCTTGTGCTTTTTTTGCATTTGGAGGGAGGTTTCGCTTCGTAGGTTCACCCCTTCCATTGCCTGAATATGTAAACATGTGTATAATTAACTATGTGCATATGCACGATCAAACTTCATAAGGAGGAATGCTAATGCCTCAGCCGAAGTACGTCACCGATATCGACAAGGTCACACAGTTGCCCGAGACGGAAAGGAAACGGCTCAAGCAGATTACCGAGAAATTTGTATTCCGCGTCAACGATTATTATTTGAACCTCATTGATTGGGACGACCCCAATGACCCGATTCGGAAGCTTGTTATCCCGAATACCGGGGAACTGAAAGAGTACGGACGATGGGACGCCTCAGACGAGGACACAAACTACGTAGTCCCTGGCTGCCAGCATAAGTATTCATCCACCGCATTATTAATTGTATCGGAAGTATGCGGCGCCTATTGCCGATACTGCTTCCGTAAGCGACTATTCCGCAACGATGTCAAAGAAGCGATGTCCGATGTGAATCCCGGACTCACTTACATTGCCGAACATCCCGAGATTAACAATGTCCTGCTTACCGGCGGAGACAGTCTGATTCTAGCCACCCCGAAGCTGCGTATGATTTTACAACGTCTGCGCGATATCCCTCATGTAAAGATTATTCGATTGGGCTCCAAGCTGCCCGTTTTCAATCCGATGCGGATTTATGAAGATGAGTTATTGCTGGAGACGATTCGTGAATTTTCAACACCTGACCACCGGATTTATGTGATGGCCCATATTAATCATCCACGAGAAATTACAGAAGAAGCGAAGCGCGGATTCCAAGCACTGCATGAAGCTGGAGCTATCGTAGTCAATCAGACGCCGGTATTGCGGGGGATTAATGATGATGCTGAGGTACTCGGAGAACTGCTAGATAAGCTGTCATGGGCTGGGGTAACCCCGTATTATTTCTTTATTAACCGGCCGGTTGCTGGCAATAGTGAATTCGTCCTCCCCTTAAAGGAAGCGTACCAACTCGTTGAAGCAGCCAAGGCGAAGACCTCAGGTCTTGGTAAGCGGGTCAGGTTATCCATGAGCCATACATCAGGCAAAATTGAAATTTTGGCGATTGAGAACGGAAAGGCTTTTCTAAAGTATCATCAATCAAGAGAGGGGAATTATGGCGCGTTCATGGAGCTTGATTGTCCCGATGAAGCTGCTTGGTTCGATGACTTGCCAGGAAATGAGCAGTTTTGGACACCACCACGCAAAAAACGGCATGACATCGTATCTGTCAATCAGCTTGCAGATATGCCGCAGCAGCGAACGAAGCGGGATGCGTAATGCAATGTTCTGTACCTCGAAAGGGAGAAACTCCTTTCAATGCTGGGTACGGCGGCGTAGATTGATGATCTCGCCTTGCATCCGGATCCAACTTCATTCTATAGGAGGACGTGGCGCTTGACCAATGCCTCACCGCATTTTCTAATTCTGCATAGATGGTGATTGATTTACGTCCATCATTGATTTGCCGCAATATAGTTTTATGCTTACACGAGTAAGAGCCCTCCTCATCATTGGCTGAAGGAGGGCTCTTACTATTGAACCTCAACATATTTCCCCAGTTAGCTAATCGTTGAATACCGGCCCGTTGACACCATCCTCTAAAATCGGGCTCTGATCCTTTTTCGAAGAAGACTGATCCGATCCGCCTGTATTGACCGCTATAAGTGTCGGCTGTGGTCTGTACGTATCCACAAACATTTTTTTGCGTTCAACCTCTTTGCCGTTAACGAGCTTAATTCGGTATGACTCTACCGTATAGCCCTGTTTCCCTTTCTGGATCGTCTCATGGCTGCCGATAGGGAGACTTGGATTTTTCACATATTTAATCGTTGGCTCCAGCACCTTCAATGTTTTGGTCTCCATCCGATAGGATACATCCTTATCCATTGTGCCGAAAAATTTAATAATAAGCCGATCATTCTCTGCTGCAGTTCGAATAATAAGATGCTTGCCGGTTGTATTTTTGAAGCGGAAATTAATATAGCCCTGAGAGAAGGTGGCATCCAATCCAATTGGCAAGTAAGAGACAGGTAAGGAATGATTGCGTCGCTCGACGATTTCCAGACCAGTGCGAAGCACTGCATTGTATAAGGTGCTCGATACTTGGCAAATGCCACCGCCAATGCCGGGCACAAGCTTGCCGTTGAAGATGACGGGAGCTTCCTTGAAGCCGTATTTCTTTTCCGTCTCAGCAATGACTCTATCATAGTCGAAAACCTCACCAGGCTTCAGCACCATGTCATGAATGGTCTGGGCAGCTGCGTTGACATTATGGGTGCGGCCGTCGCTGGCTTGCACGAAGCTGGTTGAGAACTCAATAATCTTTCGTTCAATCCCCTCCGCTTTCAGCGATGCTATCGTGACTAGTGGGGCTGTTTTTTGTAGTGGTACCTGTAGTGCAATGGATTGCCCTTCATTCCACGTGTGTGGGATGGAGGTGCGGATGAGTTGTTCCAGCTGTAATCGGTCGATGCGAAGGACTGTTTTTTCAGGTGTATAGCGAATGGTGTCGTCTTTTGTGATTTCTCGCTGTGCATTTACGGGCTTGCCGAATGTCTTTTCCTCCCAGTCTGGAGTCAAGCGCTTCGCCCACACGTCTTTATTCCAGCGGAATTGAAGTGTCCATGATGTCGGGAAATAGTAGCGTGCTTGAATTCGTTCCCAGAGAGAGCCTTCCTTCATCTTGTCGAGTGCGCGTAAAATAGGCTCCGCATCATAGGTAACGCCGAGATCAGCAAGTGTAGTTTTGACTGGTTCAACGTTCGTGTCATCGAAGGAGAATTCGAATGGCGTTTGCTCCAACTGCTCAATTTTTGCTTTTAATTGCTCGCGGAAGGCGTCCATGGATTGAGAGCCGATATTCCAAGTGGACAGATGTACGTTGGGAGGGATTGTTGGCTGTGATGCATAGCTGTGAGCCAAGCCCCATACCGCAGTACCTACCAACAAGAGTGAGGCAACGGTTATAAATAGTGCATGGATTTTTTTCACTGCAATAGCCTCCTGCTTATGAAAAAATGAAGAAATAGAGTCCTTGCTTGAAGCAAGCCTAAGGACGAGAAGATTTGATTTATTCATTCTCATACTATATGCGACTTGAATAGCAAACTTGACTCGATGAGTGTAGAGAACAAGGGAACATTGCGTTAGCTGGTTGGAGGGGATGACTACAGCAAGGGCCGAACTGCTTCCGACGGCGTTAGCTGCTATAGAACGCTGAATGATAGCTGAATGTGGTGCTATGCGTAAAAAGATGTTGAAATTTCCTTTCTTTTAAAGGAATTAGAGCACTTATGTCGAATGTATATTAGCTGATCTTTTAAACTTAGGGTGTGATTATTTGATAGAAATGCAAGATGTATGGAAAACGTATCAAGACGGCTCTCACGCATTGCGCGGCATATCCGTCCAAATTGATAAGGATGAATTCGTCTATTTGGTTGGACCGTCGGGAGCAGGGAAATCGACATTCATGAAATTGATCTATAGAGAAGAAGTGCCTACAAAGGGGCAAATTTTCGTAAGTGGATTCAATATCGGCAAGCTGAAGCAGCGCAAGATTCCGTTCGTTCGGCGCAATATCGGTGTCGTGTTCCAGGACTTTCGACTTTTGCCGAAGCTGACTGCTTATGAGAATGTTGCCTTCGCGATGGAGGTAATCGAAGCGCCGAAGAAGGTTATTAAGCGTCGTGTGCCTGAGGTGCTTGAGCTGGTTGGATTGAAGCATAAGATGGGCAGTCTGCCGGCACAGCTGTCTGGGGGAGAACAGCAGCGAATCGCGATTGCAAGGGCAATTGTGAATAACCCATCTGTGATTGTGGCTGACGAGCCAACGGGGAACCTCGATCCAGAGACATCATGGGGAATTATGAAGCTGCTTGAGGAAATTAATTTCCGCGGCACGACGATTGTCATGGCTACTCATAACAAGGATATCGTCAACTCGATGCGCAAACGGGTTATTGCGATCGAGCAGGGACTTATTGTTCGTGACGAGGCACGGGGGGAATACGGCTATGATTTTTAATTCACTGTCCCGCCATGTCAGAGAAGGAAGCAAGAGTATTTTCCGCAATGGATGGATGTCTTTCGCATCGATTAGTACGATAGTGATCTCGTTATTTATATTAGGTGTGTTCATGTTATTGTCGTTGAATGTAAACGAGATGACGAAGCAAATTGATAACAAGGTACAAATTCGAGTTTATATGAAGCTTGATGCAACACAAGAGCAGAAGGAACTAGTCGCTACAGACATCGGCAATATGTCAGAAGTAAGCAAGGTTATCCCAATCTCCAAGGAAGAGGGCATGAAGCTGCTGGAGAAGAACTTGGGTGAGGACGGCAAGGAACTGCTTAACGGGTATACGAAGGATACCAATCCGCTTCCGGATTCCTTCACGGTTGAGGTATACGATCCAGCAACGATTGGCATAGTCGCGAAGAAGATTAGTGCCATTAATGATACGAATAGCGCGAAGCCGCTGTGGAAGGTCAATTACGGGAAAGGAACGGTCGATACCTTGCTGAAGGTAACGGCAACCGTGCGCAACTTCGGCCTTATTATTGTAGCGGGCCTAGCCGTTACAGCGATGTTCCTTATTTCGAATACGATTAAAGTTACGATTATGGCTCGTCAGCGCGAGCTTAGCATTATGAAGCTTGTTGGGGCAACCAATTCCTTCATTCGAGGACCGTTCTTCGTCGAAGGGGCTCTCCTAGGCATTGTAGGGTCACTAATTACAGTTGGACTGCTATTTTACGGATATCAGCAGCTCGTGATGAATTTTGAGTTGGGCTTGCAGATGGTCAAGCTTATTCCACTGCAGGATGCGTGGCTGGTTGTTGGCAGCACTCTAGTGGGACTAGGCATTTTGATTGGCACATGGGGAAGTACGATTTCCATTCGTAAATTTTTGAAAGTATAGATAGCACCAACGAAATGCAGCGTATGAATGATAGGGCCCAAATCGGGGGAGATCGGAGGAACCGGATTGAAACGGAGTACTGGTTTGAAGAAGTGGATCACGTTATTCGCAAGCTTTGCAATTGTCTTCTCGATGGCGCCGCCATCTACGGGACAAGCATCAGAGTTGGACAAGGTCAATCAGCAATTGAAGCAGCTTCAGAGCGAGATGCGTCAAGCGGAGAATAAGCAGCAAGAAGCGAAGTCCATGAAGGCCGAAGCAACGAAGTTGCTTGGAAAGACGCAGAAGGATATGGACTATCTTCTGTCTGAGATTGATAAGAAAGCTAATGAGATGGCGAATGTCGCTCATCAAATAGATGAAACAGAATTAAATTTGGCTGAGGCAGCAGATGAACTGCAGAAGGTCAACAAACGAATTGATGAACGTGAGGATTTGCTGGATACGCGTGTGCGATTGATGTATACGAACGGCGTCGTGTCCTACATAGATGTATTGTTTAGTGCGACAAGCTTCTCTGATTTCCTGGATCGGTTCGATTCACTGCAATCGATCGCTGAACAAGATAAGGAAATATTGGCGGAGCATAAGCGTGACAAGCAGCTCGTAGTCCAGAAGAAGCAGGAGATCGAGACGAACCTGAAGCAAGTAAAATTGCTGTATGCGAAGCTCGATAATGCGAAGAAGGACTTAATGCTGAAGGAAAAAGAAAAAGAAGTCATGATTGCAAGCTATAATAAGCAAATTGACGAGTCAGATGACGCGAGTGAGGAGCAGGACAGACTGCTCGTTGAGTTTGCGAAAAAACGTGCCGAGCTGCTCCGTAAGAAGAATGAGCTGATGAAGCCGAAGGAGAAGCCAAAGCCGAAAGCGAAGCCAAGAAGCAGTTCGAACCCGTCGAGCTCAGCGTACTCGGGCGGCAAATTTGCGGTTCCTCTTCATGATGATTATTATATCTCTTCACGATTCGGTTCGCGCACGGATCCGATTACTGGGAAACAAGGAGCGTTCCATAGCGGTCTCGATATGGCCACGCCGGGAGGTACAGATATCTATGCTGCTGAATCAGGTACAGTTCTGATTGCAGAATGGTGGTCTGGATACGGCAACTGTGTCGTCATCGATCATGGAAATGGCGTTTGGTCCCTGTATGGACATATCCGCAACGGTGGAATTAAAGTATCGAAGGGTGACCAAGTTTCACGTGGCGACAAGATTGCAGAGGTAGGTGCAACAGGCCGGGCAACAGGCAACCACCTCCACTTCGAAGTTCGCGTGGATGGAGAACGGGTTGATCCGGAACCTTATTTGAAATAAAAATGGCAGTTTCGACATATACTAAGATGAATGTTGACTGAGTAAGCGTAGGGAACATAGGGAAGACAAAGGCGGTGATTCGATGTCATTCAAAGGGCGAACCGTCGCTCTGCTCGTCGGAGCGGCTATGCTGACAGGCAGTGCCTTAACGTTTACAGTAATGGACTTGCCGATATTTGCGAGTGGTGGACAAGCTGCATCGACAGGCAATGGTTTATCAGCGAGCGAGATGCAGAAGCTGAACTCGGCGTTAGGCATTATCGAGAATAAATACGTTACCGCCGTTGAGCGCAACAAGATTGTAAATGGCGCTGTTCATGGCATGATCGCCGCGCTTAATGATCCTTACTCCTCCTTTATGGAGAAAGAGGAAGCGGAGCAATTCAATCATAGCATTGAAGGTGCTTTTACTGGGATTGGCGCGGAAGTGACGATGGAGAACGGCGAAGTGACGGTAGTATCGCCGATTAAGGGATCACCTGCTGAGAAGGCCGGTGTCAAGCCGAAGGACGTGCTGATTTCCGTAAATGGCGAGAGTCTGGAGGGCAAAAATCTAAACGAGGCAGTAGCGAAAATCCGCGGCCCGAAGGGTACGAAGGCTAAAATACTTATCAAGCGGGCAGGGCAAACAGTTCCACTTGAGCTCGTCGTTGTGCGAGACGAAGTAGACATGGAAACTGTATATCCAAAGATGCTGGATGGAAATATTGGCTATATTGAGATTCGTCAATTCTCATTGAATACGTTCGATCGTTTCAAGGAAGAGCTTGAAAAGCTGGAGAAGCAGGGAATGAAGGGGCTTGTTATCGATGTGCGTAACAATCCGGGCGGTGTGCTCGATATTGTGCAGAAGATGACAGAGCTGTTCGTTCCGGAAGGCAAGTCCATTGTTCAAGTGGAGGATCGGAACAAAGAACGCAGCAGCTACTTGTCTAAGGGGACTGCGAAGCTGAAGCCATATCCGGTCACGATGCTGACGAATAAGGGCAGCGCCAGTGCCTCTGAAATCATGGCCAGCGCGTTGAAGGAATCTGCTGGAGCGAAGCTCATCGGTGAGCATACATTCGGCAAGGGAACAGTACAGACGAGCTATAATTCTGGAGATGGCGGTCTGATCAAGATTACAATTGCGAAGTGGTTAACGCCGCAAGGCAATTGGATTCATCAGAAGGGCATCGAGCCAGATATTGCGATTCAGCAGCCTGACTTCTATTATGTCGCTCCTGTTCCGAAGGATAAGACGCTCGCATTTGATATGAATGATGCGAATGTCAAGAATGTTCAGATTATGCTTGATGGACTTGGTTACAAGCCAGGTCGTAAGGATGGCTATTTCTCCAAAGAGACAGAGGCTGCCGTTAAGGAGTTCCAGCAAGCATCTAAGCTGACCGTCACGGGCAAGGTTGACGCAAAGACGGGAGAACAGCTTGAGCAGGCGATTGTTAAGGCCATGCGGGATCCAAAGAACGATGCACAGCTGCATAAGGCGGTTGATGTACTGAAGAAGGAAATCCGCTAAATGCTGTCGAATATAAAGAAGGTCGTGAGCTTCGGCTTCGGCCTTCTTTTTCTTTTGATTGCAAGATTGGGTTTTCGGGTAAATGGATACGTGATGAGTAATGTATTACGTATAAAGTTCGTCTCCATTAAGGTTATAAAGGGTTATAGAAAGTGGGTATTTGGTTTGAAGGCAAGATGGTTAGTAAGCTTGAAGACAAGGATGGCTGCAGGTGGGCAGCCTAGAGGGTACGTGTTCAGCATAGATAGAGTGCGTAGTCTAATTGGTGATGGAGAGGGGCGAATCATGTGAACCTGCTGGTGGATATCAGTATTCGGGTAGGCGAGGCTGTATTGCAATGGCTGATCTCGCCATTTTATTGGCTGTCCATTCTACTCATTGCCATGCACTATCGCAGGCAAGTGATTCTGGAGCGAAGACTGTTCGCAGTGAAGATGCACAGCTGGATCACCCATACCTGGCATGCATGGCTCGGTGGCTTGATTTCAGGCATCCTCGTAACGTTCGCTGCAATTGGACTCGGCGTGTCTCTAACACGGGAAGTGATCGTGCTGCTGTGGATCATTGCTCTCGTGCTGTTGCTTATTCGTGTTCGATTTCTGTGTCTTGCTTATGCGGCAGGCTTGCTTGCTATTATACAATTTGTATTAAATACATGGGTGACAACATGGAATCCAGATGGATGGCTAGGGGATACCGTTGCTTCAGTGCGTGGGATGGACGCTGCTGGGTTGCTGGTGCTTGTCGCACTTCTGCATGCGGCTGAAGCTGTCCTTATTCGCAAGCAGGCAGCGCGTATGGCTGGGCCGATGTTCATGGAGAGCAAGCGTGGACGCGTCGTCGGGGCCTATCGCATGCAGAGCATGTGGCCAGTTCCGCTGCTTCTACTCTTTCCAGCGGGTGAGGGAGCAGCTTTGCCTTGGACGCCGTTGTTCGGTGGAGAACTGTGGCAGCATGGTTGGTCACTCATTGCGTTTCCGATTGTTATTGGCTTCTCCGAGCTGACGTTTACGAAGCTTCCACAGCAGAAAGCAGCGCTAAGCAGTACGCGTTTGTTCGCGTATGCGTCACTGTTGCTTGCGATTTCATTAGCTGCTGCTTGGTGGGCGCCGCTTGTGCCTGTGGCCGCAATTGCAGCGATCGGCATGCATGAGGGCTTAATCTGGTTGAGTCGCAGAGAAGAAGCGGAACATAGTCCGGTGTTCACCCAAGATGCTGGAGGACTCCGCATTTTGGCTGTCCTGCCGAATAGTCCGGCAGCGGAGCTTGGTATTATGCAAGGTGAAGTGATTGTGAAGGTGAACGGTGTGAAGGTAAGGACGAAGGCGGAGCTGCATCAGGCACTCCGTATGAATTCCGCGTTCTGTAAGCTGGAAGTGAACAACTTATCAGGTGAGGTTCGTTTCTTGCAGCGGGCTATTTATGCTGGTGAGCACCATCAGCTGGGCGTATTGCTTGCTCCTGATGATCGGGTTGAATATGTAGCAGTTACACGGGCTCCGTCCTTATTTTCATACTTGTTAGTGCCTTGGACTCGTTCCAAGCGCGGAGCAAAGCGTAAGCTGCGCGAGCAAGCAGAGAACGATGTGCAGTCTGCAGACCACATGAGTGAGGCTGCGAAGACGTTGAATGCATCAATGCCTACAGATGTGGATAATCGAGCATAGTAAGGATAATAATTTTCGGGAATCCAATCTACTCAATTGTTTTTGGGGATATACAGCAAACTGAGTGGGATTTGTATACGAGAATCGAGATTAAGCATTTAACAAAAAGGGATTAATCAGAGTCAGTTGTGCAACTACTCTAATTAATCCCTTTGTTTTTTGAACTCAAATATATCTAATCTTGTGGATTGTGGATAATAGGATTGAAATATATGATTTTGTCGACAAGTTGTTAACATTCTGTAGATAAGTCCGTGAATAACGTGGATAAGTACGGTTTATCCTGTGAATAACTATTGGATAACCATGCGCTTGAATCAGCTAACGAACGTCTATTGCACCATTTTCCGCAGAACAATGATTTCTACGCGTCGATTTTGTTGACGATGTTGCTCTGTGTCGTTATCCACAAGTGGACGAGTTTCGCCATAGCCGGCAATTTGGAATTGTGCGGCATCGAGCTTGTTATCATCTACGAAGTAACGAAGAACGGATAGGGCTCGTGCAGCGGATAGCTCCCAGTTATCCTTATAGCGGCCGCCTTGGGCGAACGGTAAGTTGTCCGTGTGTCCCTCAATGCTAATGGATGTACTCAGCTTCGGAAGTAAGGTAGCAAGCTTCTTCAGTGGAGGGAGTGCATCATCCTTCAATTCAGCACGACTTAAATCGAACAGCAGTCGATCGCTCATTCGGATGGCGATTCCTTTTGGCGTATCAGATACGGTGATTTGGCTGCCCAGTTTGTTCTCATCGATATATTGCTGGATGACACCCATGAAGTTTTTCAGCTCTGCCTCTTGCTTGCGGAAAGCCAGATCCTTGTTCGTAATTGTACCTATTGCCACGGCTTTTTCTTCCTTGTCCTTGCCGTCGGCTCCGTCTTGTTTGGTTTGTTTGTCTCCTGTTTGTCCTGGCTTCGCATAGGATCCATCCAGAATGGTGGAGCCCTTTAAGGACGTATCCGTATTGCGGAAGGATACCTGCAGTGTTTCAGACAGAGACTCATATTTATCCACATCAATCTTACTCATGGCATACATGACGACGAAGAAGATCATGAGCAGGGTGATGAGATCCGCGTACGTAATAAGCCAGCGCTCGTGATTCTCAGCGTGTGCTCCTGATTTTCTATTTCTGCGTCTCATGAATCATCCCCCGCTTTGCTTCTGGAACCAACTTGAGTGGTTCGAAGGAGTCTTCGGCGAGCAGGAATGAGCCGAGTTTTTTGCGAATAATTTGCGGGTTCTCGCCGGCTTGTACCGCTAAAATTCCATATTCGATCATTTCCATGACACGTAATTCTTCCATGCTGCGCGCTTTAATTTTACTCCCAATCGGCAAGTAAATGATATTCGCGGTTGCAACCCCGTATAGGGTGGCTGTGAAGGCAACGGCAATGGATGGTCCGAGCGAAGACGGATCTGACAAATTGCCGAGAACGTGGATAAGACCCATAACGGTTCCGATAATCCCCATTGTTGGCGCATAACCGCCAGCTGCTTCAAATATTTTTGCATAGCCTTCATGTTTTTCTTCGATGGCGTCCATCTCCAGCTCCATCATCTGCTTCACGAGCTCGGGATCAGTTCCGTCTACAATCATCATGATGCCATCACGCAAATATCCGTTCTCATGCTTGTGAGCATCGTTCTCCAAGGCGAGGACACCTTCTCTGCGAGCGACAGTACTCATAGCGACGATGTCGTCGATTAATTGCTGTGCGTTTGTTGAGTTGCGGCCGAACGCCATCTTAAGCGCGTTCGGGATACTGCGTAGCCGATTGCCCGGGAAGCTGATGACGACAGCGGCAATCGTTCCGCCGAAGACGATCAGTGCAGCTGTTTTCTCCCACAGGCCACCCATTTGTCCACCTTCCCACAGGAAGCCTCCGATGAGTGCAGCTAAGCCGGCAAGAATGCCAATTACAGTAGTTTTGTCCATAGATAATCCTCTCTCCCGTTCAGTGTTTCCCATTTGCATCCAATCGATGAAAAGAGTATAATGGAAAAGGGAACAAACATTCTTATTTTTCATATGTAAAGATGATGTCCGCCTCATGCGGGATCCTTCTTTGCAACGATTTCAGCATCCATACTATATCATGGCAACAGACCTAAGCGAACCCATTGTTTCGCCATGCTGTACCTGATATGTTTATCGGGTGGAAATTGGGTAAAGTTTAGGGGAAGAGGGCGCTTGCGGGCCTGTACCAAAGTTTTGAGTCAAGAGTCCTAGGGTGTCCCAGAACGAGCGTTTTTTGCGCGAATAAGCAGGATGAAATGCCTATAAACAGAGAATGAGGCAGAAATTTATTTTCATTACAGTAGCGTTTTGCTGTACGGGTCGGAGTACGGCTGCATAATGCAGTTCTAAGCTCTGACAGATACAGTTCATCATATAAAATCTACATGATATTAAATAGAAAGTGGTGAAGTTGTGACGGACTTTGAAAGGGAAGACAGACCTTTTGAGCTAGTATCCGAGTTCTCCCCTCAAGGAGATCAGCCTAAGGCGATTGAACAATTGGTTGAAGGCGTCCATCAAGGGAAACGGTATCAGACGCTGCTCGGAGCGACAGGAACAGGGAAGACCTTCACCATCGCCCAGACGATAGCTCAGTTGAATCGTCCTACGTTAATTATTGCTCACAATAAGACTCTCGCTGCACAGCTGTGCAGTGAATTCAAGGAATTCTTCCCGAACAATGCTGTGTCTTATTTCGTCAGCTACTACGATTACTATCAGCCAGAAGCCTATATTCCTTCTTCCGATACGTATATTGAGAAGGATTCCAGTATCAATGAAGAGATCGACAAACTTCGTCACTCTGCTACCAGCTCCTTGTTCGAACGCCGTGATGTTATTATTGTGGCGAGTGTATCGTGCATCTATGGCTTGGGTTCCCCGATGGAGTACGGCAACCTCGTATTGTCGCTTCGGGTGGGGATGGAGAAACCGCGGAACGCGATTCTTAGCAAGCTAGTCGACATTCAATACCAGCGCAATGATATGAACTTCACACGCGGTACGTTTCGCGTGCGGGGCGATGTCGTTGAAATCTTCCCAGCCTCGAACGGTGAGAACGCAGTTCGTGTGGAGCTATTCGGTGACGAGATCGAGCGAATTACTGAGATAGATGTGCTGACTGGTGAAATTATTGGTGAACGTGAACATATCGCAATCTTCCCAGCGTCTCACTTCGTAACGCGAGAAGAGACAATGAAGGTGGCTCTCGTCAATATAGAGCGTGAATTGGAAGAAAGGTTAGAAGAATTGCGCAGTATGGGCAAGCTGTTAGAAGCACAGCGTTTGGAGCAGCGTACTCGCTATGATATCGAGATGATGCAGGAGATGGGCTTCTGTTCGGGGATCGAGAACTACTCCGGACCGCTCACATTCCGTGAACGCGGTGCAACACCGTATACGTTGCTTGACTATTTCCCTGACGACTTCCTTGTCGTGGTCGATGAGTCTCATGTTACGCTCCCACAGGTGCGTGCGATGTACAACGGCGACAGAGCGCGGAAGGAAGTGCTCGTTGAGCATGGATTCCGCTTGCCGTCGGCGATGGATAATCGACCGCTCAAGTTTGAGGAGTTCGAGCAGAAAGTAGGTCAGGCTGTGTTCGTATCAGCGACGCCGGGGCCGTTCGAGCTTGAGCATACTCCGAAGATGGTAGAGCAAATTATTCGTCCGACGGGTCTTCTGGATCCGATTATTGAAGTACGGCCTACGAAGGGGCAGATTGACGACTTAATTGAAGAAATTCGCATTCGCTTGGATAAAGACGAGCGTGTCCTTGTGACGACGTTAACGAAGAAGATGTCCGAGGACTTAACCGATTATTTGAAGGAAATCGGCATTAAGGTGCGTTATTTGCATTCTGATATTAAAACCTTGGAACGGATGATGCTGCTGCGTGATTTGCGGCTGGGCGTGTACGATGTGCTTGTCGGCATCAACTTGCTGCGTGAAGGGCTCGACTTGCCGGAAGTATCGCTGGTTGCGATTTTGGACGCAGACAAAGAAGGCTTCCTTCGCGCAGAACGCTCCCTCATTCAGACGATTGGGCGTGCGGCGCGGAATGCATCAGGACGTGTCATCATGTACGGGGATAAAATGACGGATTCGATGCATAAGGCCATCACGGAAACCGAACGGCGCCGCAAGATTCAGATGGCGTTCAATGAGGAACATGGCATTACGCCACAGACAATCCGCAAGAAAGTGCGCGATGTGATCGAGGCGACGAAGACAGCGGAGTCGAAGGAAGGGTACGATATCAGCAAGTCTGTCGAGAAGATGTCGAAGAAGGATCGTCAGTCGGTCATTCAGCGATTGGAAGCGGAAATGAAAGATGCCGCGAAGAACCTCCAATTCGAACGAGCAGCCGAGCTGCGTGATGCTTTGTTGGAATTGAAGGCGATGGACTAATCATAGAGCAGTAATTTTAGATGCCGTACGTGGTTCGAGTGAACCTGAACGAGCAGGAGGGGTAATCCATTGGCTAGTGAACATATTGTGATTAAAGGGGCGCGTGCCCACAACTTGAAAAATATCGATGTGACGATCCCGCGCGACAAGTTCGTTGTACTTACGGGTCTTAGCGGCTCGGGCAAATCGTCATTAGCCTTCGACACGATTTACGCTGAAGGGCAGCGCCGGTATGTGGAGTCCCTATCCGCTTATGCGCGTCAATTTCTTGGGCAAATGGAGAAGCCGGACGTCGATTCCATCGATGGGCTATCTCCAGCCATCTCAATTGATCAGAAGACGACAAGCCGCAATCCGCGTTCAACGGTTGGTACGGTTACGGAAATCTACGACTACTTGAGACTATTGTTCGCACGTGTCGGTCATCCACATTGTCCAGAGCACGGAATAGAGATTACGTCGCAAACCGTGGAACAGATGGTGGATCGTATCATGTCGTACCCAGAGCGTACGAAGCTGCAATTGCTAGCCCCAGTCATTTCTGGACGCAAAGGGGAGCATAAGACAGTATTTGCTGATATTCAAAAGCAAGGCTTCGTGCGGGTTCGTGTGGATGGAGAATTGCGTGATGTGTCCGAGACGATTGAGCTGGAGAAGAATCGCAAGCACAATATCGAGGTTGTTGTAGATCGAATTGTCGTGAAGGAAGATGTGCAATCGCGTCTCGCCGATTCGATTGAGACAGCGTTGAAGCTGTCAGACGGCAAGCTGATTGTGGATATTATCGGCGAGGAAGAGTTGGTGTTCAGCTCGAATCTGGCTTGTCCAGAATGCGGCTTCAGTATCGATGAGCTTGCTCCCCGCATGTTCTCCTTCAATAGTCCATTTGGTGCTTGTCCAGAATGTGATGGACTCGGTATGAAGATGATTGTCGATCCTGAACTGCTGGTGCCGGATCGTGAGCGCACGATTGAGGATGGCGCTTTTGAAGCATGGGCAGGCAGCACGTCGAACTACTATCCGCAGTTCTTGGCTGCGGTATGCGAGCATTATGGAATTTCTACGGATGTTCCGGTATCACAATTAGACAAGGAACAGATGTCCAAATTGATGAATGGTACGGGCGGTGAAAAGGTTCGCTTCCGATATGAGAATGATTTCGGTCATAAGAAGGAAGCCTTTGTGCCGTTTGAAGGTATCGTTCATAATCTGGAGCGCCGCTACCGTGAGACGGCATCCGAGGGCATCCGTGAATATATTGAAGGGTTTATGAGTGCGAAGCCATGCGCCTCCTGCAAAGGGCATCGTTTGCGCAAGGAAAGCTTGGCGGTTACGGTAGGCAATGAGAACATGGCCTATGTCACCTCGCTCTCTATCGGAGAAGCGCAGCGTTTCTTTAGCGGCTTAGAGCTATCAGAGAAGGAGCAGTTGATTGCTCACCTCATTCTGAAGGAGATAAATTCGCGTCTTGGCTTCCTCGTGAACGTCGGGCTTGAGTATTTGACCTTGAACCGTGCAGCGGGAACGCTATCTGGCGGAGAGGCACAGCGCATTCGCTTGGCGACACAGATTGGCTCGAGCTTGATGGGCGTTCTGTACATTTTGGACGAGCCTAGTATCGGTCTGCATCAGCGTGATAATGATCGCTTAATCCAGACGCTGGAGCATATGCGCAACCTCGGGAATACGCTTATCGTTGTCGAGCATGACGAGGATACGATGCTTGCAGCCGATTATATTATCGATATCGGCCCTGGCGCTGGTATCCACGGCGGTATGGTTGTAGCTGAAGGCACGCCGAAGCAGATCATGAAGGATAAGAACTCGCTTACCGGGGCTTATTTGAGCGGTCGCAAGTTTATCCCCGTACCTGAGGAACGCCGCAAGACGGATGGACGCTGGCTGGAGGTTCGTGGTGCGAAGGAGAACAATTTGCGCGGCGTTCATGCAAAGATTCCACTGGGCGTCTTCACTGCAGTAACTGGCGTATCCGGCTCAGGCAAGTCGACACTCGTCAACGAGATCTTGTACAAAACGCTGGCGCGAGATTTGAACAAGGCAAAGGTACGCCCAGGTGAGCACAAGGAAATTCGAGGACTTGAGCATATCGATAAAGTCATTGATATCGATCAATCCCCAATTGGGCGAACGCCACGTTCGAATCCAGCCACGTATACAGGTGTATTCGATGATATCCGTGACCTGTTCTCTTCAACGAATGAAGCGAAGATCCGTGGCTACAAGAAGGGACGCTTCAGCTTCAACGTGAAGGGCGGACGCTGTGAAGCATGTCGTGGAGACGGGATTATTAAGATTGAGATGCACTTCCTGCCTGACGTCTATGTACCTTGTGAGGTATGTAAGGGCAAGCGATACAATCGTGAGACGCTGGAAGTGAAATACAAAGGGAAGAACATCGCAGATGTGCTGGAAATGACGATCGAGGATGCAGTGGAGTTCTTCCAGAACGTTCCTCGTATCCATCGCAAGATTCAGACATTGCTTGATGTCGGCCTTGGGTACATGAAGCTCGGACAGCCTGCGACAACATTGTCTGGCGGTGAGGCACAGCGCGTGAAGCTGGCAGCTGAGTTGTATCGCCGGAGCACAGGCAAGACGATTTACATTTTGGATGAACCGACTACAGGTCTTCACGTTGCGGATATTGATCGCTTGCTGCAAGTGCTGCATCGACTTGTCGATTCCGGTGAGTCGGTGCTCGTTATCGAGCACAATCTGGATGTTATTAAGACCGCAGACTATATTATTGACTTGGGTCCAGAAGGCGGCAGCGGAGGCGGAACAATCGTTGCGCACGGAACGCCGGAGCAAGTCGTCACGGTACCTGCGTCTTATACAGGCAAGTACTTGAAGCCGATCTTGGAGCGCGATGCGGAGCGTACGAAGCAGCTAACGAAGAAGGATCGGGAAGCGCAGCAAGTGTAGAATCAGCATCGTTTCATTGATGTACGATACAGGCACGGTACGGCTTATAACAGCTGGCCGTGCCTTTTTGTGCAGTTTGTTTTTCGAACGTGTTATTAAATGTGTTTTGGATGTGTTTCCTGGAATTGCCATTTAACATCCCGATCCCATGTCGAGAAATGTTGAAGCAGTTAAGGAATGCAGCAGGAGACCGAGCTATGTATGCCGAAATGGTAGGGCAACGATAATGATCTTGCAGAGGATGGTGCAGATGGTTCAGCTTCAAGTAGGTTCTTGCAGTGCAAAGGTGCGCGGTATTTTGTTCGACAAGGATGGAACGCTGTTACAGTTCATTAGCCTGTGGGGCTGGTGGGCGGAGACGGTAATGAAGGGATTGGAACAGGAGCTGAAGCAAGAGGGCGGCTCTTTGCCGGAAGATCCGGGATATATTTTAGGCGTTCACATCGAGCCAGATGGATCGATACGTTCGCATGATCGGCAAGGGCCACTGGCGATGGGTTCTCCGACGCAGATGATTTCGATCGCGACTTATTTGCTCTATAAAGAAGGAGTGCCGTGGAACCGCGCTGTGCAGCGGGTAACTGAGGTGTTTGAGCAGGCAAATGAGCAATTGCTGGAGCATGCTAATATAATCCCGGTAACAGGCGTTGTGCCGTTTCTGGAACGCTGCCGTCAGCATGGACTTAAGATGGCGGTTGTAACAGCAGATGATAAGGGGCCATCTGAGCAGCATTTGGAGAAGATGGGAATCCGCCATTATTTCGATGCGGTCGTTGGCGATGATTGTGTAGCTCAAGGGAAGCCTTATCCGGACATGGTGGAGCTGGCCTGCCGAGAGATCGGTCTGGAACCACATGAGATAGCTGTGATCGGAGATTCGGTTGGGGATATGGAAATGGGACACGCTGCTGGCTCAAGTCTTCAAATCTTCATTGATGAAGCGAATCAATTTGATACAGCGCCTGAATCCGCAGATGTGATGATTCGTTCTTACGAGGAGATTCAACTGAAGGACGAGTAATAGGCATAAGGCAACTTACAGCACATGTTAGGCTGAATCATGGTACGATAAGTAATGTTAGGAGCAATGTTAGGCAAGTCATTTTTAGCTAAGGCGATTAATCGTACGAAGGCTGCAGTATAATAATCGCAGAGTATGGTGCATGCTGGACGAAGAAAAGTAATAATGCAGAACTTTTCTCAATAAATCATATGCTGTGAAATGAAGAGACCAGCCAGAGCGCTTAGCTAAGGTTGGTCTCTTGTTCATAACAGGGGAGGCTGGTGCGGGGTGGATGTATTCTCTCTCATTAGGCTTAGCCGATAGGAGCAGCTAGAATCTCGGTCAGGCGCTGCTGGAACGCTTCTGCACCGACACGGAGGAAGAAATGATGGAATGTCTCATTTGCTTTGCGCTCCTCTTTATAGAAGCGAAGGAGCTGTTCTAGGACGTATGGGACGTCGTCGCCCTTTACACGCCCTTTCAACGTTGTGTTGAAACGGGCATTCGGGCCGAGTATGCCACCGACTGCGATATCGAAAGCATCGACCATGCCTTGCTCCGTCTTCACGAGAGAGCCCTGTAAGCCGATATCAGCGACATGCTTCTGACCGCAGGCGTTAGGACAACCAATGAAGTGAATGCGAATTTGTTCATCCAGATCGGTGATATGCTCATCCAAATAGTCAGCTACGCGTCTTGCGCGTTCCTTCGTTTCTACGATCGCTAGGTTGCAGAATTCGTTGCCTGTGCATGATACCGTCCGGCTCATGAATGGCTTAGGATGTGGCGTAATGCGCTGCAGCACGGGGAGAGCAAGAACCTCGTCAATGTGAGATTCAGGTATGCCAGTCAGAACAATGTTCTGGGACATCGTTGTCCGTAGTAATCCGTCACCGTATTGTTCAGCTGCGTCAGCCAGCTGGCGGAACTCGTGGCTATCCAACCGGCCGATTGGCACGTTGAGTCCAATATAGAAGAGGCCGTTCTGTTTCTGTGGATGTACGCCGTCGAAGTAGGCTGCTTGCCAGCCGACGGTTCTATCCTCACCACGAGTAGGGAACTTGCCGATCAGCTCCTCCAAGCGATTCTGGAAAGCCTCTACACCCCAAGCCGCGATAAGGAACTTCAGACGGGCATGATGGCGCTTCTCACGGAATCCATTGTCACGGAATAGTGTCGTTACGCCGATGGCGACCTTGAGCACTTCCTCAGGGCGTATGAACATATCAAGCTTTTGCGCCAAGTGCGGCTTGGCGGACAATCCACCTCCGACATGGGCGTGGAAGCCGATCACTTCTTCATCATCAATGATTTTGACGGCAGGGGTGAAGGCTAAGTCATTTATTTCAGCATGCGCATTGTTATAGATGTTGGCGGAAATCGACATTTTGTATTTGCGCGGCAAGTTGGAAAAGTCTCGATTCAAGAGGAAAAAATCATTTACTTCATTTACGAGATCGGTTGTATCCATTAATTCATTGGGATCAATGCCAGCAAGCGGATTGCCGACAATCGTTCGCGGGCAGTCGCCGCAAGCCTCATAGGAATAGAGTCCAACCTGTTCAAGACGGTTGAAGATATCGGGGAAGTCCTCGACTCTCAGCCAGTGGTACTGAATCGCTTGGCGTGTTGTTACGTCCATCAGGCTTCGGCCGTATAGCTCAGCGATATCGGCTAGCGTTCGAGCTTGAGCGGCGGACATAATACCGGAATTGATGCGGATGCGCATCATGAAATGTCCGTCCTTCGGCTTCTGCTCATAGACACCGGCCCACTTGAAACGACCTTTGTCATCTTCGGGGATGGATTCATAGCCTTGCTGCGCATACGTCTCGATAATATCGCGAATGACATCAAGACCGTCCTTCTCCATTTTGACAAACTCGAACTTATTCAGCTTTACAGGGTCTTGCATCCAAATTGGATCATAAGCCATTGGCAGTCCCTCATTTCCTCTAAACTTGTTTATTCCGATATAAATAGTATGTTTTATAGGTGAGGTAATCGTAACATATTTCCAGCAAGGCGACAATGCATGGTGAAGACAAGTGCTATTATAATTTCTGATGAATACATTCAATTTCTCTTATGAATGGCATCGGGAGAATTAAGCCAAGTAAAGTGAAAGGCACAGGTACGGAATGATGTGGCGAAAACATGTCCATCTAATCTCTCACTCAATGACAACTATCATGCAGGGTTTCAATGACAAGGGATAAATCATGAAATATTGGTGACAATCTTGTTAAATATGAAAAATTTGCCTTGATTCTTTTGCTGGGTAAATATAACATAGATGCATATGAGTATAATGAACGTGTAGAGGGAGGTCACACCATGTTTTTGGCCGAAGCAGCACAACAGAGCGAAAGCACCTATCAGCATTTTGATCTATTTATGATTGCGTTTACTTTACTCTTGATCTGGGCAGTTCTACGCCAAGTCAAGCAGCGTCCTCGCAACCTATTTGCGCTCGGCTTCGCCGTTGTGAGCTTGCTTGTATTTTTATATGCGGATTGGGTAATGGTGCAGGGTTGGTAATCGCCATCAAGCCTTTGAACAATTGATCTTCACATATCACATAAGGCGATACATACATGTCCTACAGACAGACTCCTTGGTGGATAACATCAAGGAGTCTTTTTTTTTCTTGCATATGATCTGAGGTTGGAGGAGAATGGAAGCATAGATTGGAATGCCCTGATTTCATAGGGGGCAAGAGGAGGAGCAACCGGATGGTTGGGCAAGGGAAGAGAATACATACAAATCATGCATCAGAAGTGAAGTTATCTAGAAGAATGGGAAGAAACAGAGTTGTGCTATTTATCGTTTCCTTGCTGGTTGGAGCATCTGTTCTGCCAACTGCGGCAGGTGCTGAGGCGTCATTTCGAGCCGTAAAGGTGAAGGACAAGGTATATGTAGAAGCGGAGGCGCTTGAGCAGGTAGCCGGCGGCAAAGGTACATATGATAGCAAGTCGAATACATATCAGTACAAGCCTAATGATATTCCTACTATTGTGGAAAAGGTAAGCCCATCCGTTGTATCGATTATTGGCCGTCAGATCGATGCAGAAGATGATTCAGACAACTGGCTGTCTCACGGAACGGGAGTCGTTGTGCGCAAGGATGGATGGATTGTTACGAATGCGCATGTCATTTTAGCTCTGCAGAAGCCAGTGGTCGTAACGCCGGAAGGGAAATCCTATCCGGTAAGCAAGTGGTTCGCTGATGAGGAAAGTGATATTGCCCTGATTAAAATCAATGCACAAAACATGAAGCCTGCCACATTTGTACGTCCGAACCCAACACTTAAGGTGGGCGAAGGGGTCGTTGCACTTGGAACACCAGTGTCGTTTACACTGCGCAATTCTGCAACTTCCGGGATTATTAGCGGAATCGACCGGGCTGTCGATTCCAGTTACAAGCTGATTCAGACGGATGCGGCTATTAATCCTGGCAATAGCGGGGGGCCACTCGTGAATATGCGTGGTGAAGTGATTGGCATTAATTCGATGAAGTTCGCTGCTGTAGGGATTGAGAACATGGGATTTGCGATACCGTCTGACACGGTAAACCTGATTGTGCAGCACTTTTTCAAATATAGCAAGGTGAAGCGGGCCTCGATTGGCGTTGAACTGGAAGAGAGCTGGGCTGCGTATGTTGGATTGCCGACAGATGTTCCGATCAAGGTTACGAACGTTGTAAGCGCCCAGGCGAAGAAGGCAGGCATAACGGAAGGTGATGTGCTGTATGCCATTAACGGTAAGCCAGTGAAGACTCTTGTCGATGTGCATGAGGCACTAAAGTCATTTTTGCCAGGGCAACAAGTAAAGCTAACGATGCAGTCGAAGGGGAATCTTGTTGCGAAGATGATAGTGCTGAGTGAAGCAGTAAAGCCTACTGTTAAGGAGAAGTCAGCAGAAGCTGATAAGTAACGTAGAAGTAGAAGTAGAAGTAGAAGTAGAAGTGCATGAAAACTGAAGGGTATATTTCATAGATGGAGAGCTAAGGGGAGAGTGCTTCATATGGGGAAAATGATTCGATATCCGTTCTCGAGCCATCATTGGCGGAAGAGTGTAGCGATTATGACAATAGCCGCCGTCGTAGCGGGAACGATTGGGTGGAACGTGTCTCCGTCTCCGGCTGTGGCAGCAACTGCCGCGGCTGGGCAGCAGGAGATGCTCCGATTGAAAGTGGGCAGTACGAGTGCGACATGGAACGGTGAGAAGTTAGCGATTGTGAAGCCATACGTTCGTCAAGGAACAACGATGGTGCCGCTTAGTATCTTCACGAATGTGTTCGATGCGGCCTTGAAATGGGAACAGGATAATGCAGTCATATTGGAAGGCGATGCTGCCTCCATTCGGATGAGAATCGGCCAGAAGCAGGCGATGCTGAACGGCAAGCTTGTCAAACTGGCAGTAGCCCCGGAAATGACTGGCGGTACTGCGATGGTGCCGTTGAAGCAGGTGGCACAAGCTTTTGGTGCAACTTATTCGGTGGATAAGGATAAATCGATTGTATTGCGCTGGAAACAGGCAGGGAATCTTGCAGGTGCTGCTGTAGATGTGAGTGCGAAGGCTGCGCGTGTCGGAAATTCCTACTATCAATGGAATATGGTACTCCCTAAGGGCTGGACGCATGAGAGCTTATCTCCTGAGGAGTTCGCTGTTATGTTTGCGGATCCAACAGAACATGTCTATGTAACGATCAATGCGCTGGATTGGGCATCGAAGCCGCTTGAGCATTGGGCAGATACGTTTAAGGGGCAGGCGTCGGAACAGCAATTAATAGAGTATCTGCAGATGGAAGAATTAGACGATGAGTCAGAAATGTATGAAGCAAGCACGGGTAAGGTTGATGGGATTGCATATGCACAATCTGTGTTTATAAATGAAGAGGATATGTACTTAGCGCGTGTGTTTAGCGCCAACGGAAAGCGATACATTGTCCGTATATTTGATACAAATGCGCAACGACCGAAGCAGATGCTGCAGTACGTCCCGTTCATAAATACGTTCCGTACGAGCTTTTCCGCTGGTGCTGCAACCAATATCAGCTCGGTGAAGGACGGCTACCGCAATACGGAGTTGTGGGGCAAAGGGCTGACAATGGATTTGCCGGTAGAGTGGGCATCGTCTGATACGTATTTCCAATCGTATGGGTCGAAAAATTGGGAACAGTCTGCCAATTACAATATTGCGACTGCTGCACCTGGTTTGACGCTCGACCAGTTTGCTAAAAATCATTTATCTTATTTGAAAATGACCACCAAGTCTGAGTATTTGCAGGTCGATCCTGAGCAGGACGTAAAACTTGCAGATGGGAAAATGGCAAAATCCATTAAAATAAAAAGCAAAGTCGACGAGAAGAACTGGAAGGTGAGCATGCATTTGCTCGTTATCGATCAAGGTGTGCAATATTTGATGATCTATCATTGTCCGGATAATTCAGAGGGTGTTACTCTTGGAAACCGCTTGTTTTCCTCGGTGAAGGTTGATGGAAGTGTAAAGAAAGATCTTGAAAGTCCGGAAGACTTCCCAAAAGGGGAAGACTGGTACAAGGACTGGTCTGTCAGCTCACCTCGCAAAGCTCCGAATTATGGATTTACCTTGCAGGTACCGGATTGGTGGACGAGCGGGTTCTATGCTTGGGGAGAAGAGAACTATGATGTTGAATTGGACGAAGGCATGATTGCTTATTATTCACGGCCGGATAGTGATTTCTCCGTGTATGTCGATCAAGTGCGAACAGTAGAAGAGGCGCTTGCAAGATGGGAAGATTACTATAAAGGGGAAGGCGACACTAAGGTTGAGATCGTGAAGCAAGAGAAGACGACGGTTCAAGGCAATAAAGCTTATGCGGTCGAGATGAAAGTATTCAGCGAGGCCGGTCAATTGAGCTTCACCGTGAATTTGCTGTTAATTGCGCGTGAAGGCAAAGTATTCTCAGTCGTGTATTCCATGGAGGATACGGCGCGAACACCAGAACTGCTTGACTCTTTCAAGCGTACGATGGAATCCTTTCAATTTACGGAGCAAGTGACGAATAAGAAGTCATGATGCAGACAGCATCCTAGCCAAGCTATGGCGGGATGCTTTTCTTTTTCTTACGTGTGCAGCTGGTTGTCTAGTTGCAGGTGGAAATCTCCTTACGCAACTCTGCAGCGAGCAAGCTTATGTGTAGGTATGCGGCATAGTGAGCAGGAAGTTCTAGCCTATGCTGGAGTTTCGGCGTAAAGATCGCTATACTAATTGAAGCATATTTAAATAAGTAGATAGAGATGACCGCATCATGCGGCAATGGATAAATTAGCTTGGAGGATGAGCATGTCGACAATGAAGCAAGGGATACAGCGTGGAGATATTGAGCTGCTGGCGCCGGCTGGGGATTGGGATTGCATGCGTGCCGCAGTGGCAAATGGCGCGGATGCGATCTTTTTCGGAGTAGAGAAGTTCAATGCACGTGCGCGTGCGAACAATTTCCGGATGGATGATTTGCCAGACATTATGGCGTTTTTGCATAGTTATGGGGTTAAAGGATTTCTGACGTTTAATATATTGGTGTTTGAAAATGAGCTTGAGGATGCAAAGGGGCTTATCGAGGCTTGTATTGATGCGGGTGTAGACGCGGTTATCGTACAGGACTTGGGGTTGGTGAAAATGATTCGTGAAATTTCGCCTGACTTCCCGATTCATGGCTCAACACAAATGACGATTACATCACCAGAAGCGGCTGAATTTACGAAGCCGTATGGCATGGAACGTGTTGTGCTTGGCCGTGAGAACAACCTGAAGCAAATTCAAAAGATCGGTGAGAAGGCCAACGTACCGATGGAAGTGTTCGTGCATGGTGCGTTGTGCGTGTCCTACTCTGGACAATGCTTAACGTCCGAAATGTGGGGCGGCCGCTCGGCGAACCGAGGGGAATGCGCGCAGGCTTGCCGTTTGCCGTATGACATGATGGTTGACGGGGAGCATCAGCCGATGGGTGATGTGACATATTTGCTGTCGCCGAAGGATTTGGCGGCGATTGATATTGTGCCGGAGTTGATTGAAGCGGGTGTTACGTCCTTCAAAATTGAAGGGCGCATGAAGCAGCCGGAATATGTGGCGAACGTGGTGAGCAAGTACCGCAAAGCGATTGATGACTATTTCGATGGCAATTGGGCAGGCCCTTCTAAGGAAGAAGTTCGCGAGCTTCAGCAAAGCTTTTCTCGCGGCTTCACGCACGGCTTCTTGAAAGGGACGAACAACAAGCAGCTTGTGGACGGAACGTTCCCGAAGAGCCGCGGTGTATATGTGGGTACGGTGCAGCAGGTGCTGCGTGACGGTGTCGTATGTAAACTGGAAGCGCCTCTGAAGCGCGGCGACGGCATTGGCTTCGATGCTGGTGATCCGACGAAGAAGGAAGAGGGCGGACGCATCTACGATTTGCGTCGTCAAGGCGTGAAGCTGGAAGGCGAAGCGGAGGAAGGCTGGATTGTAGACATCGTGCCAGGACGCAATGACGTGGACTTGCGCCGCGTTCATGTTGGGGATCGGATCTGGAAGACGAGCGACCAGGCGCTCGATAAGCGTATGCGTGCCACGTTTGAGACGGACAAGCCTTACCGTGTCTTCCCTGTGCATGTGCGTGTTGAAGGCCGTGCTGGCGAGCCACTGCGTACGTGGTGGACGGACGTGCAAAAGGGAACAGTCGTTCAAGTGGATTCGGAGCTTCCGCTTGAGGTTGCACAAAAACGTCCGATGGACGAGGCACTCTTGCGTGAGCAACTCGGTCGTCTGGGCGGTACAGTGTATCAGCTTGAGGCATTGGAATCGGCGCTTGAAGGCGATGTTATCGTTCCGATGCGCGAGTTGAATGCGATTCGCCGCCATGCCGTGGAGGAGCTTGCAGGAGAACGTCCGAAACCGCCGGTATACGTGAAGCACGATATCGCGGCTATGGGTGATGCTGTTAAGGAGCAGACGCCAGTACCGTTTGGCGGTGCTCAGTTGACAGCGATGTGCCGCAACTTGGAACAGGTGCAGGCTGCCGTGAAGACAGATGTATCGTTGATTTACGCTGACTTTGAATTCATTAAGCAGTTCCCTGCTGCCATTGAAGCATGCCGCGCAGCAGGCAAGCCGATTGCACTGGTAACGCCGCGCATCCATATGCCGAACGAGAACGGATACCATCGCAACATCTTGAACCTGAAGCCGGATGCAGTGCTCGTCCGCAACACGGGTGCACTGAATTACTACCAGTTGGAGAAGGCGGAATGGGAGAGCAAGAGGGCGTCATCAGGGATGCCTAGCCAAGAGGTTATAGAGCAGGCTGCAAATGATCCGCAGCTGGCCATCTGCCCTGGCAAGCCGGAAGGCGAGCCGTTCCCGCAGCTGATCGGGGACTTCTCCTTGAACGTGGCGAACCATAAGACGGTACAGCTGTTCAAGGAAGCAGGATTGGATCGCATTACACCATCATATGACTTGAACATTCAGCAAATGGTCGATATGCTGCGTCATGCAGATACATCGATGCTGGAGATCGTCATCCATCAGCATTTGCCGATGTTCCATACCGAGCACTGCGTGTACTGCACATTCCTAAGCGAAGGAACAGACTACACGAACTGCGGTCGTCCGTGCGAGGAGCACCGTGTATCCCTGCGTGACCGCATCGGCATGTCCCACCCTGTTCGGGTAGACGAGGGCTGCCGTAATACCGTGTACAACGCGATTGAGCAGTCGGGTGCAGAGTATTTGGTTAACTTCCTGGAGCTTGGCGTTGGCACATACCGTGTCGAGTTCTTGGAGGAAACGCCAGAGCAAGTGCAAGAGGTAATCGACCTGTACGGCCGTGCACTTCGCGGTGAAATCAGCGGCACGGAAGTATGGCGCAAGCTGAAGGCAACCAACCAGCTCGGCGTAACGCGTGGGCAATTGGTGAAGTAAGTAGTGGTCATTAACTTAATAACGTAAAGTTACAATAATCGACTCGACCTAGATGGAATGTGTAGTGAACTGCATGGAAATCTGGGTTCGAGTTTTTTTGTTAGAAAGGCGTCCATTTCGAGTTCATATCTTTTACTGATTACGGTGAGTAATCTGTAGATTTTATCCGAAGGAGGAAGTACAGAAGGAGATTCTTCAAAAAAGATGGATGCATATTATTGCTATTTACGTTAACTATGATACTGAACAGGAGCAATAAGTTAAATGAGTAATAAAATCAATGACGTATACCTTGGTAAGTATATTTCTTGATCCCTTTTCATGTATACTAAAGTTAGCATCAGGTATGAACGGATGGAGTTAGATGAACGATTGAGATTGGAGAGGCTTAAGATGAAGATTAGAAAGGCAATTATTCCAGCCGCAGGGCTGGGTACGCGCTTTTTGCCTGCAACAAAAGCAATGCCAAAAGAAATGCTGCCGATTGTAGACAAGCCGACGATTCAGTACATTGTGGAAGAGGCAGTAGACTCCGGCATCGAAGATATCATTATTGTTACAGGTAGGGGAAAGCGGGCTATCGAGGATCATTTTGATAATTACTTTGAACTCGAGCATAACCTGTTGGAGAAAGATAAGCTAGCGCTGTTAGAAGAAGTACGGAAATCCTCCGAGATGGCCAACATTCATTATATCCGGCAAAGAGAGCCACGGGGATTAGGACACGCGATATGGTGTGCTCGCAAATTTATCGGAAATGAACCGTTCGCTGTACTGCTTGGAGACGATATCGTACAAGCCGAGGTACCTTGCTTGAAACAAATGATTGACGTATATGATCGTTACGAATCCTCGATTGTTGGCGTACAGCCAGTCCCTTGGGAGCATGTGTCACGTTACGGACTCGTAGCAGGCCCTTCTGTAGAAGAGCGACTCATTCGTGCAGAACAGCTAGTAGAGAAGCCAGACAAAGAGTCGGCTCCATCGAATTGGGCCATCATGGGACGATATATACTTACTCCGCGTATATTTGAACTGTTGGAACAGCAGGAAGCGGGTGTCAACGGAGAAATACAGCTCACGGATGCGATTGCACAGCTAAGCGCAGAACAAAGTGTGTTAGCTTATCATTTCGATGGTCAACGGCATGACGTTGGTGAGAAACTCGGCTTTATTGAGACGACACTGCATTACGCACTGCAGCGCCCAGAGCTGCGGGGAGATTTACTTGAGTATATGAAGCGTATGATAGTTGAGTATGAAAAATAAAGGTGAACAGAAAAAGGAACGTCCCGCCATTGGAACGTTCCTTTTTGTTGTATCCATTCGTTTATTCAGCTTAAAATTTCATTTCCACGATTTGATCAATCTGCTCTTTTTGGTCTGAACCTAGTGCAACAAGTTTGTTATACCAATTCTGATCCACTTGCCCCTGTTTGATCGTTGCAGCTACGTACCAACGTGCGAGCTCACGATTGTCCTCAGGGGTATTCTCAGGGTTTTTCGAGTCAGTTAAGTCCTCGTGCAAGTATGGCTTCATCGTTTCAGCCGCCTTAGCAGGATCCCCCTTCATTACATATGCGCGTCCTGCATTCATAGCCATACTAGAAGTAACGTAAAATGGATTACCTTGAAGCTGTCCTTCCGGCAATGTCTTCAAGTGCTCCACGCCTGCTTTGACATGCTCAAACGCGGCGATGACCTCGTTCAAATACCCTTCTTTTTGGTCTGGTGCTGTTGATATAGCTTTATACCCCTCGCGTAAAGCCTTATCCATATATTCACCGTACCATTTCATGTCCCAAGGGAAGTTGGATGAGTTTTGAGAATATACGGTATAGACTTGTTCGTCCAGCCCCTTTATGTTATAGAGCTTGATTAGCTGCAATAGCAGCGATTTATTATGAGGGTTATCCCCCAGTGCATTTTTCAACACCTTTTCCGCTTCTGCGAAGAACTGCTCATCTTTTTGTTGTTCATATACTGACATGTATAGATTCGCTTCGAAAGCTGCGTATTCCGGGTGAGTAGAGCGAATGCTCTTTGCTTTTCTTAACTGATCCATCGTCTTGTTAAAATCCTGAGTTGCAAGGACGATTTGTTTTGCACTTGCAAACGAGCTAGATGCTTGAACAAAGAGAATGGAAGTAATGAAAAGGCCGATACCAACTACTCCTAGAATACTTGTCAATGCAATCTGGTATGTTTTTTGCGTACGTTTCTCGATTGGTTTTGACTTAATGGAAGCAGTCATCCCCCCAAGAGATATGAAAACAAGTATACCAATGTACACATAACTCATGTTAAAGTCCATTGCACTATGAATAAGAATACTCGTTGAAAGTATGAAGTACAAAAAATAACTATCACGTTCTTGATCATTGGCGTTTATATACGAACGGATGTAGTTCCAATAAATATAGATAAGAAAAGCCATAAGAACGAGCATTCCAATGATCCCGGTTTCAACGAGATACTGCATATAAAAACTATGTGCCTGTTGAACGTCGTAAGGGTTATTTTCATACTTCGCATAAAGTGCAGCCCAAGCGCCACCACCAGCCCCGATGAGAGGATAATCCGCTACGAGCTTCATGGAGTCTTTATAAAAAGTAATCCGCTCGAGAACACTATGTTGTTGGAAGTTAATAGTTTCCAACCGTGTTGTAATGTTCTCAGGAAGCATATTTTTAACATTCGTTCCTATAAGAATAAACAACAGAAGACCTGCCAAAACTGCTCCGCCGACAGGTATTAGGAAACTTCCCCATCGTTTATTAGAAACTGCAGTTGTTTTTTGTTCTAACCACGGCGAAATCCAGCGTTCAAGTACATAAGAGATTGCTGCAGAGAGTAAAGAGCCTACTATGATATAGGACCAGCCCTTCAAGGAATCAGATACGGAAAAATCTTTCTGAACCCGTAAGCCGATCTCAGTAACGGGATTCAAAATAAGAACTGTAATTACTCCGCTGATAACTAAATGCAAAAACCACATCAATTGACGATATGGCTTTAAAAAAACTAGAACAACGATAAACGCAACGGGGAGGAGAAGTAATCCACCACGAGATAGAGTTAAAAAGATTGACAACATAATGGGTACAATCATAAATGCATGGATAGATTTCCTCCACCATTTTTGAGACTTGCTAATAAAGAATAACGCTCCCAATAGAAATGCCATTAAAAAACCAGCATATGTATTTGCATATTGGAAGACAGATGCAAGCCGCTCGCCATTAGAGTCACTCATAACTGCATTCAAGTATGCTCCAGATGGCGTTGTTGAAATCCCCAGCCACTTGATAAGTGATGTCACACCAGGTCCATTTCCTAACCAATGAAACAACCCAAAAAAGACGACGATATAAGAAATGATCATGATAGCTAGATTTAATGTTCGATTTACGACACCATCTTGCGCTATAATGGAAGAAGCGACAAAAAATATGCCATACATAAGCATGATAATTAGCATGTTAACTGCCAAATAATTTGATGCTGCTGCAATCATAGATAACGCGAAGCTGGCAGGTAATAAGAATACGAAAAGAGATAACATGTCTTTGCGGCTAGACCAATTAAATTGCTTCCAACCAACAGCGATAGCTATCATAGCTATAATAGCGGAAATCAGTGCTGCTACATATATTGGTTGATCGAAATCTGCCATTTGTCCGTTAAATAGTGCAACTTTGAATGAGGACCATAGTAAAAATAAAATAATGACTCCAAGCAGCAGCCAAGGCCCTTTAGAACCTTCGCTGTTTTTTGATTTGGAGCCGGTATATCCATAAGTCATCAATTTTTTTATGCTCCTTTACATTAAATATTCATTGTTAATTCTAGCACAAAATACTATTAACGAGCTAATTTCATTTTCGACACATTATAACAGAGTATAAATTATGAAGTGTTTTCGTTCATTATTGTAAATTTGACTATTGATTGCTTCATGTAAAATTCATCAGAAAGACTGGAACAACTGAAAACGACTAAATGATTTCCGAACGTGTGATGATTTTTGGTCATTTTAAGTTAGACAATTGTAAAGAATAATGAATCTTCAACCACTGTACTCGACCATTTGCTCAATCGTTATGACTCATGCAAAAGCGGTCAAAAATAGCTGAGTTGGTAAACGGCCTACAAATCATTTTTGAATGAACTTATTAAACTCTTGACTGACCTAACTGTCCATTACAAAAAAGAAAGCAGAGCCTACAGGCTCTACTTGTATGTAGAATTGTTATTTATCTTTCATAGCCATTGGGATTTGCAGAATGCCACTTCCAGGCTGAATGAATAATTTCTTCGATGTTTGTCCATTTAGGTTCCCATTGTAATATCTCTCTGGATTTTTGTGCGTTAGCCACCAAGACAGCAGGATCACCTGCTCGACGTTCTTCCATTTTCGCTGGAATCGGGTGTCCAGTCACTGCTCTAGCCGCATTAATCATTTCTAGAACTGAATAACCGTTACCATTTCCTAAATTGAATACGGCACTTTCTCCACCGGATTTTAGGTAGTGAATTGATTTTATGTGGGCATCGGCTAAATCACTTACATGAATGTAATCGCGTATACAAGTACCATCAGCCGTATCATAATCATTTCCGAATACTGAAATGTAATCACGTTTTCCTAATGGAACTTGTAATATTAATGGGATTAAGTGTGTTTCAGGCTGATGATCCTCGCCAATTATCCCATTTTCGTGTGCACCGGCAGCATTAAAGTAACGAAGTGCTACATATTTTAACCCATGAGCAATGTCGAACCATTTCATCATAGATTCCATGGCTAACTTTGTTTCGCCGTATGCATTTGTCGGTTTTGTTGCTTCGCTTTCTGTAATCGGAATGATTTCTGGATTGCCGTATGTTGCAGCAGTGGAGGAAAATACGATTTTAGTAACCCCATGTTGAACCATTATCTCTAGCAGGCATAACGTTCCATATATGTTGTTATCATAGTATTTTCCAGGTTTCTGCATGCTCTCTCCCACAAGTGAACTTGCAGCGAAATGAACAACGGCTTCAATATTATAATTTCTAAATACTTGGCTGAGTGCTTCTTTGTCACGTATATCGCACTGAACCAATTCAACGTTCTTTACTGCATTTTGATGCCCGGTAGACAGATTATCAACGACTATGACTTGCTCCTCTTGTTCCAGCAGTGCTTGTACGGTATGAGAGCCAATGTAACCTGCTCCGCCAGTGACGAGTATGCTCATGTTATTCTCCTTTAAATTACTATAGTTTTATAAAAGTCTCATGTATACTAGTATAGTATGATTATTAGGAAACGGTATAGAGTTATGATATTAATTGGAGGAACAAAATGAAAATTAGAAAAGCGATTATTCCAGCTGCAGGTTTGGGAACACGATTTCTACCGGCAACGAAAGCGATGCCGAAAGAGATGCTTCCTATAGTTGATAAACCAACTATTCAATATATCGTTGAGGAAGCTGTAGACTCAGGCATTGAAGATA
This sequence comes from Paenibacillus sp. cl6col, assembly GCF_900102125.1. Lineage (NCBI taxonomy): Bacteria > Bacillati > Bacillota > Bacilli > Caryophanales > Paenibacillaceae > Paenibacillus > Paenibacillus sp. cl6col. The sequence continues at coordinate 40,894 of NZ_FNAZ01000011.1, read as the reverse complement.
TTATTATAGTAACAGGTAAGGGGAAGAGGGCAATTGAAGACCATTTTGATAACTATTTTGAACTTGAACATAATCTGTTAGAAAAAGATAAACTAGCATTGCTTGAAGAAGTCAGAAAATCTTCTGAAATGGCGAACATTCATTACATACGTCAAAGAGAACCGCGTGGCTTGGGGCATGCGATCTGGTGTGCCCGGAAATTTGTAGGTAATGAACCTTTTGCTGTCTTACTTGGCGATGATATTGTTCAAGCTGAAAAACCTTGTCTAAAACAGATGCTAGAGGTTTATGAGCAATATGAGTCCTCTGTGGTTGGTGTCCAGCCCGTTCCTTGGGAAGAGGTTTCTCGATATGGAGTTATCGCGGGTAACAAAATAAGTGAAAGAATCATGAAGGCAGAACGTCTTGTTGAAAAACCTGCTAAAGAAGTGGCTCCTTCTAATTGGGCGATAATGGGTCGTTATATACTAACTCCTCGTATTTTCGATTTATTAGAGCAGCAAGAGGTTGGGGTAAATGGAGAAATTCAACTTACAGATGCTATTGCGAAATTAGGAACATTAGAAGACATTATGGCGTATCATTTCGAAGGACAACGGCATGATGTGGGGGAAAAGCTTGGTTTTATAGAAACAACACTAAATTATGCGCTTCAGCGTCCGGAATTAAAAGTAGATTTATTGAAATTCATGAAAGAGGCCATAACAAAATATGAATAGTTGTACTCTTATAAAAAAACTGACCCACATAAGGGTCGGTTTTTTATATTTATTTTATGTCGCATTCCTCATTGAAATTTGAACAATTTGCTCTTTTCTGAACTGGGCCTATTGAAACATCTTGATTTCAGGGCCTTGTAGAATCGTTGTAGCTACTTACCAGCGTGGAAGCTCTTGGTTGTTCGGGTTAACGTCTTTCGTTACATAAGTAGTTTCTTTGGGGTTTCAAAACGAACAATGATGCCTGAACAAAGAAAATGAAAGTCACAAGAAACTCAGCATATACTCGTAAATTGGAACATTCATCATTAGAACTGCTCAGAAAGGCTGCATGCAAGCGTTACTTTTGTTAGTTGGCACTTGTTGTAGCTACGGAACCATTTCCTAACCGATGGAATAACAAAAAAGACGACAATGCAAGAAATGATCATGATGGCTAGATTTAATGTTCGATTTAAGACACCGTCTTGCGTTATAATAGATAAAGCGACAAAAAACCTTGTTTAAGCGTGATAAACAGCATGTTTTGCTAAGTACTGGGATGCAGTTATTTCCATAGACAGTGCAAGGCTGCTGGGCGGCAGGAATATTAGCTAAGCATAGCCTAGTTGTATTCGGATCATGCGATTTATGTTTCCAATCATCTGTTATGTTTAGCTACGTTTTGATAGCTGAGAGCAATGGTTACATATATTGGCTACTCGAAGTCTGATGTTTTCTGCTAAACAATGCAACTTTAAATGTGGAACAAAGTAAAATAAGGGTATAACTAAAAATAGAGTATCTAAGTCACCTTGGAATTATCAGAATTTTTAGTGGTTTTGGAGATGGTATACCCATAATGTAGACAACTTTTGCGTCTTTACTATAGTAATTTGTAAATATTTCATCATACACATTTAACCAAAATTTATTGATCATCAAATTTTTTTTAGGAAGTGAAACTTCAAGTGAACTATATTTCATATGTATTTAAAAACTATAAATTAATACTGGAGTTATCTAGGAAAGATATAAAATCAAAATATCTAGGTTCTTTTATGGGGGTTCTTTGGGCATTTGTCCATCCACTAATTTCAATTCTCGTATATTGGACAGTTTTCCAAGTTGGTTTTAAGACAGTACCTGTAGACAACATTCCGTTTGTTCTTTGGCTATTGTCTGGAATGGTTCCCTGGTTATTTATTTCAGAAAGCTGGGCAAACGCTACAAACTCGATCACGGAGAACAGTTTTTTAGTTAAAAAAATAGTGTTCCGAGTTAGCGTTCTGCCAGTAATAAAAATTATTTCGTCTTTATTTGTCCATCTGTTTTTTATATTAATTCTATTTCTAATGTTTGCTTTATATGGTTGGTACCCAAACATATATAATATCCAATTGGTTTATTATCTAATTTGTTCAATGGCACTTTCTTTAGCTCTTTCTTTGATCTCTTCTACGCTTATTGTGTTTATTAAAGACGTTGGTCAAATAGTAGCTGTAATGCTGCAACTTTTATTTTGGTTGACGCCTATATTCTGGAATCTAAATATTGTCGAAAAAGAATACCAAATATTTTTTAAAGTTAATCCTATATTCTATATTGTTGAGGGCTATAGAGATACTTTTATAAATGACAAGTGGTTCTGGCATCATCCATGGCAAACTTTGTATTTTTGGTCTTTTGTGACATTCAGTTCACTTTTGGGGATCTTTTTATATAAAAAAATGCGTTCTCACTTTGCTGACGTGCTTTAAAGGAGAAGACAATGGGGAAATCAGTGTTAGAAGTCAAGAGTGTAACTAAGATCTATAAAATCTATGATAATCCTTCACATCGTATTAAAGAGGCGTTTAATCTAACAAAAAAGAAGTATCATAAAGAATTTAGGGCTGTAGACAATGTCTCTTTCAGCGTTAATAAGGGACAAATAGTTGGGATTTTGGGCAAAAATGGTTCTGGAAAATCTACTTTATTAAAGATGGTGACTGGAGTGATAACTCCTACAGAAGGAGAAATTATTCGAAATGGGAAAATCGCGGCTCTATTGGAACTAGGGGCAGGATTTAATCCAAATTTAACTGGTATAGAAAATATTTACTTGAATGGTACTTTGATGGGGTATAATAAGGGAGAGATGGATGACAAGATTAACGACATCATTTCTTTCGCGGATATCGGGGAATTTATTCATCAGCCTGTCAAAATGTACTCAAGCGGTATGTTTGCTCGTTTAGCTTTTTCTGTAGCCATCAATGTGGAACCAGAGATTCTTATTGTTGATGAGGCGCTGTCGGTTGGGGACATCTATTTTCAGGCGAAATGCGTAACTAAAATGAAAGAATTATCTAAAACTTGTACAATTCTATTCGTATCGCATTCGATGGATACAATAAAAAGCTTTTGTGATTCGGCTATTTTGCTAAACGAGGGTAAGATGATTCAGTATGGTTCCGTCAAAAAAGTAGTCCAGACCTATGAAAATATGATGAATCAAGAAATTGCTGACATGAAGAGTGTACAATCACTCGATAAGTTTGTTAAGGGTGGCATTTCTGATCAAAATAACACTTCATTATTATATCAGGAAGATATTAATTTTACTAAAATGGCTAATGAGTTTCGTTCGGGAACTGGTGAAGCACGGTTCATTCGAGCTGATTTACTTGTCAACGGAAAAAAAACAAACACATTGTCTTTTGGGGATAAAGTAACTTTACGGTTAGTAGCGCAATACTATATGGATGTTGATACAGAAGGAACAATTGGATATATGATTCGTAATCACAATGGTGTCGATATATTTGGAATGAATATCTATAATAAAGCAAGACTTTTACCACCAATGAGGAAAAATGGGATATTAGAAGTGAAATTCCAATTTGTGAATTTATTATCTGAGAGCGGAAAATATACAATATCCATTGGTTTGAAACCCAAGCCTTTTGAGCCTTTATATTTTGACAGCATAAGTATTGCGGCTGTTTTTGAAGTAAGGAAAATTGAGAATAATTATGTTCCAGGATTAATCTTTGTAGATAATGAAATTGAAAGTCAAGTAATAAATATATAAGAGGGATATCATGTGCGGCATATTATTTGCAAAAAGTAATCGGATTACCAAAAACGAATTTATAAGCTCGCTGAACATTATTAAGCATAGGGGTCCGGATGCCCCCCTTTGCTTTTTTCAGCACAATGATTTCATGCTAGGTCACAATCGTCTGAGTATTATGGATCTAGATTTACGGGCGAACCAGCCCTTTTTCTCGGATGATCAAAGATATGTGATGATATATAATGGCGAAGTTTATAATTATAGGGAATTAGCCATTCAGTATATGATCGAAATGAAAACGAGTTCAGATACTGAGCTAATACTAAAATTATATTTAAAAATAGGTTCTTCAATGTTAAACAAGCTAAATGGCATGTTTAGTTTAATTATTTTGGATACTTTAACGAATGAGTATTTTATTGCTAGAGATAGGTTGGGAATTAAACCGTTATACTATGTGCAACAAAATAGTGAATTAATCATCAGCTCAGAAGTTGCTCCGTTACTTAACTTTACTTCAGCAAATCTAGATGAAACAGCAATACGTCAATATAAAAAAATGAGAAATTTTTTTAATAACCGAACAATGTATAAGAACATTCGCGAATTCCCACCTGCCCACTTCAGTTGTAACGGAAAAGTATCTAGGTATTGGTCGAATAATTACAGTGAAAAGGCTCCTCCAACTGACGAGGAATTAAAATATTTAATTGAATCGGCAGTTAATTACCGAAAAATTTCAGATGTTAGTGTAGGCAGTTATTTAAGTGGAGGACTTGATAGCACCATAGTTACTGCATTGGCAAATGTAAATCATACATGGACTATCGGGTTTGAAAATGAAAATGAATTCAAATGGTCAAAGCTCGCTGCAGATAAATTCGGAACAGAACATCATTGTATATCGATAAATAGGGAAGAATTTTTGGAGACTGCGAGGAAGTTGATTACTGAAAGAAAAGAACTTTTAACTGTGCCTAATGAAGTACTTATATATTTCATGACACTCCAAGCAAAATCAGAGAATACGGTAATATTAAGTGGAGAAGGCGCAGATGAGTTATTTTTCGGATATGATCGAATTTTTAAGTGGGCGGCTTCAACCACTCATTGGGATATAAAAGGATTTAATGACTTATATTCATATGGCTCTCATGATGATATTGAAATCATTGAGGATGCAATTAATCCCTACTTGGTATACCAGGAACCGATATCCATAGTCGCATCATTTTTTCAAGAAGCTCATTTAAGAGGTCTACTTCGTAGATTGGATAATTCTACAATGATGTGTTCCGTAGAGGCAAGATCGCCATTTTTAGACTTTAGACTGATAGAAAGACTCTCAGGTGTTTCTATTGAGTATAAAATGGAAAATCGAGTCGTAAAGGCTCCTTTAAAAAGAGTGTTTAGGGATTTATTGCCTGTAGAAGTAATAGAAAGAAAAAAAGTTGGCTTTCCAGTACCTCTTACCGATATATTTGCTGGACAAAAAACACACAGTGTCTCGTACGACAGCTGGTTTGATTTCAATTTGGCTGTGTTGGAGGGGAACTTATGATTATTGGTTATACTTCTGGGGTATATGATCTTTTCCATATAGGTCATTTAAACCTGCTGAAAAATGCAAGCGCATTATGCGATAGATTGGTTGTTGGTGTCTCAACAGATGATTTAGTGTCATACAAGCATAAAAAGTCTGTAATTCCTTTTAATGAGAGGATGGAAATAGTTAGGAGTATTAAATATGTCGATGCCGTAATACCGCAAGAAACATTAGATAAGATGGAAGTATGGAGGAAAATAAAGTTTGATGTGATGTTTGTAGGCGATGATTGGTATGAAAATAACAGGTGGAAAGAGTACGAGCAACAATTTCAAGAGGTGGGCGTGAAAATAATATATTTTCCTTATACCAAAGGAACCTCGTCCACTTTATTAAACGAGACATTAATAAAATTAAGGAATGACTTGTAATAATAATATAAAGAAGAGGGATAATTATCGTGCGTGAAATAAATAATGAGCCGATAGCCTTTGTCATTCATAATACAGTATTATATGAAACCATTAAGCCAGTTTTAATAGAACTTGAAAGACTGAATATTGGCTATGATCTATTTATTCCAGAAATATATGAAGACAAGTGGCGTGATATGGCTGCAGATACTTATGAATTTTTAAAAAGTATTCATCAGAAAGTAGAATTAATAAACGATAAACCGCTAAAAAAATACACGATAGCTTTTTATCCATATCTACCATATTATATTGAAGTTGACTCCGTATATACTATTCGATACCAGTATGGCATGGCTAAGCCTAATTGGAATTTCGGTGCCTGGAGTTTGCGGTTCGATTATATCTTATGTAACTCTACTTATGATTATTCAGTTCTTCGTACTTATGCAGCATGTGAAATAACTGGGCTATTGAAGTTTGCGAACTTTCAGAAAATAAAAAGTGATAGAGATAATGGCAAACCTAATTTACTATATTTACCCACTTATGGTGTAGAGTCTTCTATTGAACAAGTAATTAGTGAATTAGAACAATTAAAAAACGAATTTAATATTACGATTAAGCTTCATCACGGAACAACCTATTTAGAGCAAGAAAGGGTTGAACTTATCAAGGGGATATTCCCGGAAGTTCTCGACCATAGAGACTCGCTAGTAGATTTGATTGCGCGAACTGATGTGATTTTATCAGACGGATCCGGAGCCATTTTTGATGCTTTATATACGGATACGCCTATTGTTATATTTCCGCAAAACGAAACTGATTCATTTGAGGGGTTACTACCTCTTGAAGGAGAGTTGGTAAGAAAAAATATTGTACCAGTTGTGAAAGAAAAAGGACAATTAAGAGAAAAATTATTCACTGCATTATTTGATGAGACAATCATCAAGAAAAGGAGAGAATTCGCAAGCGATCTATTTCCTGTTAATGGGGAAATGACAATTCACAAAATTATAAATATTATTCATGATTTATTGAATCATAATATAGATGAAAAGTATATAGCAGGACATAATCATTTAGTAAAAGATTTTTTGACCAAGGAGCGTAAAATATCTGAATTAAATCAGAAATATGATGATCTTAATATAGATTATGAAAGAATTAAGGATGAAATTAATAGGGTGGGTAGTGAAAATACTGAATTAAAATCAATCCAGGATGAATTCAAAACTAGATATAATTCATTGTATTCTGAATTTCAAGATAAGGAAATAGAGTTGCTGACATCAAAACTTCAGCTATCTGAAACAGAAAAAAAGCTGATTGATGCTAACAAAAGGGAATTTGAGTTAGAAAATCAATTAGAAGTTCAATTAAGAACTCAAGAAAATGAATTAAGAACTCTAGAAAATCAATTAAAAACTTCCGAAACAAGTGAAGAGAATTTGAAGCAATTGGTTAATGATAAAGATTTGATAAATCAGACGTTAAGGAAAGAACTAGAAAATATTTATTTATCTAAAAGATGGAGAGTGGCTAATCAATTGAAGGGTTTACTTTATAAGTCAAAGCTCATTTATATTCATAAAGGATACTCAACATGGAAACAGTATGGGTTTAAGGTGTTTTTCAAAAAATCAAAATTAAAAATCTCGAAATACTTAAATAAAATGAAGAATAATGAAAAGGTTGAGGATAGAAGCATTAAAACCTCAAATACTATACAGGAAGAAATGATGAACTGGTATGAATATAAGTTCTTTCGATTTAAAGAAAAGTTTAACGAAACGTACCAATTCAGTCTTAACGATATTAATTTTTCTTTTGAAAAAGATTTAGTTTCTGTTGTACTACCAGTCTATAACGGTGAAGAATATTTATCCTCTGCTATTGAGAGTATATTACAACAAACATATAAGCATTTTGAAATTATTATTATTAACGACGGTTCAACTGACAACACATCAAATATTTTAAATCAATATGAGCAAAGAGACAGTAGAATCAAGGTAATTCACCAACAAAATAGTAAAATACCTAAAACTCTTTCTAGGGGCTTTAGAATGGCTAAAGGTGAATTTTATACCTGGACAAGTGCTGATAACATAATGCATAAAACGTTCATAGAAAATATGGTAAACGAGATAAAGAAAGATGAAAATTTGGGTATGGTCTATGCCAATATGAATCTTATTGATTCGCAAGGAAAGATTATAAGCGGGCACGGTTGGTATGAAATCCCCGAAGGGAGTGGGGTTGTTTCCTTACCTACTACTACTCTCGAACTTAATATTTACCCTAATAATACTATAGGCGCGGCGTTTATGTATAGAGCTAAAGCGGCGCATGTACTGGGTGACTACTCTAGTTTCAAACACACCCTAGAGGATTATGATTATTGGATGAGGATGAATTCCTTATTTAACTTGTGTCATACTTCATTTCATGAACCGATTTATGATTACCGATGGCATGATAAATCGTTAACTGCGCAGGATTCTGAACTGGGGATTACTTCAAATCGATATAAGCTAATGGTGCTTGACGATTATAGAAGAGATTATTACCTCTCACCTATAGTATGGATTATTGATGGGGACGGCGATTTAGAATTCATAAAAAAGAAATTTAGGGAAAAAGGGGACACATTACTTGAACTCGAGGATTTAGGTAAATTAACGAGTGACAATTTAGCTATTCCAATTTGTTATTTATATATATCTGAGAATGAAAGCGTGACTCATGGATTTCCTGATCATTTGCCAAGCGAAGTTCATAAAGTGATTTGTGTTAATAAAAATGAACTATTAAAAAATACAGCATTAGATTGGGATTTATTCTGTTCGACTGACAAGAAAATTTATGATGGAGTATTTAATAGTAAGAAAGTGTTTCAGGTGACCGATTCTGAATCACTATATAGCCTCATTAGTTTAAAATTGAAAAATGATCAATTATATCGTATTGAAGAAAAGATTGAAACAAAGAGGGAATATTCAAAAAAGGTATCAGTTGTTATTTGTACCTATAAGAGATCAGAAAAGTTAGCAAACGCATTAGCTTCAGTAGTGAATCAAAGCTTCTTGAAAAATGACTATGAGATAATAATAGTCAATAATGATATATACAATAATGAAATATTACAATTGGTTCAAGAATATAAGGAGAAATTTAATCTAACGGAGGACTTTATTCGATATCATGTTGCTCCTTTAAAGGGTCTTTCATTCGCACGCAATGTAGGGATGTTCTCTGCCAGAGGGGAAATTATTTTATACATTGATGATGATGCCCTTGCAGACGATAATCTTATCGAAGAGACATACAATTGCTTTAGTTCCGATTCCAAGCTAGGTGTAGTTGGAGGTAACATCATTCTTAATTTGCCTGATCCTGTGCCGGGTATTGTAAGACCAGGTACGGAAGCATATTGGAGCCAGTTAATTATTAGTGATAATGAAATGAAATATTCAAATTATCAATGGGAGTTCCCATACGGAGCAAATTATGCTGTTAGGAAAGATTCATTGCTTCGGATAGGTGGTTTTAGAACGTCATATGGACGTAAAGGAAATGATTATGCTGGCGGAGAGGAAATTGTAGTCTCATTTATGATGAAAGAAATTGGATACAAAGTTGCATTGAATCCAAAAATGAAAGTAATTCATGATGTAGATCATTCAAGATATACAATTGAACATGTTCAAAAAACTATGTTAAGTAGTTTGATTACCAACTATCAGCTACAAGTAGATTTGTATGCCCCTATGGAATCTAATCTTGATTATGATATTGAGCATTTAAATATTTTAAAAGAGGAATATTCTAAAACTAACAAGGATAAAATTACAGAAGAAAGTTCTATTGATTTGGTTTATAAAAAATCAAATATCGAGGCTTATGAAAAACTTATTGAAATTAAACGTAATGATTTAAAAAAACGTGAAAGATAATTTCAAAGTTTACAAAACACCTCCTTAAGGGGGTGTTTTGTATGTTTAATTTATTTAAAAGGAATTTTAAATCTTTAAGGGAATCATTGAGTTACCTAAGAAGTAAAAGGAAACAGGGGGGTAAAAATGCGAATTTTGAAGGGTAAAATCAAACTAGAAATGATATTTATAGCTATAATCTTAATTGTAATAACAATAATCTTATTTAATGGGAAAATTGCAGGGATTGCTGACAATGGTGATTTTAATAGAGTTTTAAGACCTACTCATATGTGGTATGAGCAAGATAAAACTTATGATGATTTATATTTTAAATATGTAAACCATAAATATGATATTTTAAATCCTTTGCCGACTATTGATAACAATTACTTAAACACTCATGTTCTAACCGTACTTTTAGCTAAAACTATCAATGTTATTGTATATTCCAGTGATAAATTTGATATTCGATTCTTATCGTTTATCTATATAGTGTTACTTTTACTAGGTATGTTTATACTTATGAAAAACTTAAAAACCAAAAATGTTTGGATTAACATAATTATCTTTACACTTTTGACACTGATTATTGCTGATAGTTCAAATATTCTTTATTTTAATAGTTTATATGCCGAACCTAATGCATATGTATTTTTCATTTTATCTCTTTCATTTTTATCATCAATTTTAAAAAAGAAGGAGCCGAAATTACTTGACGGAATTTTATTTTTTATCAGTACAACATTATTTTTAGGATCAAAAATACAATATGCTCCTTTAGCTATTTTGTTTTTACCTCTATTTCTATATCTTTTTAAATTCTATAATACAAAAAGAAGTCGCATCATATTAACTATTTGTTTTACTTTAATGATTGGTATAAATAGTATCCTGTTTTTTATACAACCCAAATATTTAAATGAAGTTACTACATATAATTCTGTATTTAGCGGAATTTTGAAAAATGAAGAAACTGCTGGAGATTTTCTTCATGATTTGGGCCTAGATCAAAAGTATAAAGCATTAGCTGGTACCAATGGCTTCCAAAGTGATTACCCAATTGATATAAACTCAGAAGAATTCAGAAGGGATTTTTATGATAAAATTGGAAAAAAGGACATTGTATTATTTTATTTGAGGCATCCTGATTTGTTAATGACACGTATGTTTTCAACTGGAGAAGTCACGTTTATCAATAAGCCCGAACATTTAGGGAATCGGACGAAATCCTTTAGTCAAGACGCCGTCGCCGTAGAATTCTTTTCAGGGTACTATGCATTTAAAAAAATTATGATCCCCAAAAGATTTGTGTTTGTTTTAACTTTCTTTTTCCTTTATCTATTTGTAGCTACTTACAAATATTTAAAAAATAGTAAAATACAAAATAGGATTGCTTGTTTGTATATTGCAACTTTAATTATTTTTTGTGGCATACAGTACGTACTTCCGACTATCGGAGATGGTGGACTTGATACTGCTAAGCAGCTCTATATGTTTAATGTCGTGTTTGACTTTTTAGTTTTTATTATTATGTATAGAGTTATTCTTTCATGGGGTACCTTTAAAAATAAATAAAGTATATATTCCTATATCTTTATAATTACAAAATGTGGAGTGGAACAAATGTCTAATCGAATGGCATACTTAATGCATGTGGATTGGAACTGGATTAAGCAACGTCCGCATTTTATGGCCGAAGAATTGACTAGGTACTTTGATGTAGATTTGTTATATATTAAAAAGATAACTAGTAAAAACTTGGTTAATAATAGTTTGTCTGCACAATTTAATAATATTGAAACAATTATAAAAATGCCCTTGTCTGCCCGGAGTAAGTTATTAAATAACATCGAGAAAGTAATAAACTCTAATGTTGTAAGTGAAATATATAGAAGGGAATATGATGTAATATGGATTACATCCCCAATAATGCTTCAATTTATTGATTTAAATAAATTTCATTTTTCCCAAGTTATTGTATATGACTGTATGGATGATGTTATTTCATTCCCTCAGAATAAAGCTGTAATAAATTATGTGTATAATCTAGAAAAACAACTTCTTGCACGGGCAGACGTTGTATTTACGTCATCATTTAATTTGTCAAAAAAAATGGAGGAAAGGGGTGCTGAGCAAGATATTCATATTATAAATAACGCGATGGATTTAAAAACATTCTCAAATAAAATGTTAATAACTAAAGCTAATGATCCAGAAAGCTTTTTTAGTATTGTTTATTTTGGGACAATTGGAAGTTGGATCGATTTCGATGTTGTTGTAAAAATAGCAAATTATTTTAGTGACATCGAGTTTTTATTTTACGGACCAAAGGAAGTTGAAGTACCTTTACATCCCAGAATCCAATATAAAGGAGTTGTTAAGCATGAGGACTTACTCGAAATAAGTTATAAGGCTAACGCCTTTATAATGCCATTTGTTGTTAACGATCTTATTTTGTCAGTTGACCCGGTTAAAATTTATGAGTATATTGCCCTTGGAAAGCCTACAATTGTTGTAGAGTATCCTGAAACACTAAAGTTTAGTGATTTTATATATTTATATTCAACTAGTGATGATTTGATTGACATTATTACTAAAATAAAGAACTGTTCAGATCCTAGAAAGTCAGAAGAAGAAATTGCACAATTTATCAGTAACAATAGTTGGGGAAAAAGAATATTAGAAGTACAGTCAATTCTAAATAACCATATAAAATGAACTATATAATGTTATTGCTGATATTGTGAATAGGAGGAACTTTTAATGAAAGGTATTATTTTAGCGGGCGGGACGGGATCTCGCCTTTTTCCTTTAACTAAAGTCACCAATAAACACCTATTGCCTGTTGGTAAATATCCAATGATATATTATTCGATATATAAGTTAAAAACAGCAGATATAAATGACATTCTTATTGTAACGGGCAGAGATCATATGGGGGAAGTAGTAAACCTCCTAGGAAGCGGAAGTGAGATGGGGGTTTCCTTTACATACAAAGTACAAGACGAGGCAGGTGGAATTGCGCAAGCACTTGGATTGGCTGAACAATTCGTAGGTAATGACCAAATGGTAGTTATATTAGGTGATAATGTATTTGAAGATGACATTTCCATTTATGTGGAGAATTTCAGAGATCAAAAGCGGGGAGCAAAAATTCTTCTTCAAGAAGTACATGATCCAAATCGTTATGGCGTGGCAGAACTGCAAGGAGAACACATTGTTTCTATTGAGGAAAAACCACAAAAACCAAAAAGCAACTATGCAGTAACTGGTATCTATATGTTTGATCATACTGTGTTTAATATTATTAAGACTTTAAAGCCTTCCGGTCGTGGAGAACTTGAAATTACAGACGTGAATAATGTATATATAAAACAAAATGGGCTGACATTCGATGTCCTTCAAGGCTGGTGGACTGATGCAGGTACGCATGTATCGCTAGCAAGAGCGAATGAGCTTGCAAAAGACATTAGACTTGGCGAAGAGTTTGGTAAACTGAAGCTGTAAGGAGTGGAAATGTATGAACGTAAAAGCTTTACCCCTTAAAGATGCATATATTATCGAACCGGTGATTCATGGAGATCACCGGGGTTTTTTTATGGAAAGCTATAGTAAAAAAACATTAAACGAACTAGGGATAGATTTCAATTTTATCCAAGACAATCAATCATTATCTGTAGAAACAGGCGTAATTCGAGGATTGCATTTTCAGCTTGAACCAAAGGCACAAACGAAGTTAGTTAGAGTGATATCTGGCGCCATATATGATGTTATAGTCGATATTCGAAAAAGTTCATCAACCTTTGGACAGTGGGTTGGAGTAATCCTTACTAAACATAATCACCGGCAACTATTGGTACCTAAGGGGTTTGCGCATGGGTTTTGTACGCTAAACCCTAATACACAGGTGTTATATAAAGTAGATGAATATTATTCGCCAGAGCATGATCGGGGAATTAGATGGGATGATCCATCCTTAGGCATTGATTGGCCAACATCTAAGCCAATATTGTCGGATAAGGATAGGTTACTTCCCGTTCTTGAAGAAGCAGAAATTAATAATTTTGAATAGGAGATAAGTCTTATGAGGTTACTCGTAACTGGCGGTGCAGGATTTATCGGAAGCAACTTCGTCATCTACATGCTAAAAAAGTATCCTGATTATCAAATTGTAAACGTAGATGTATTAACATATGCCGGTAATCTTGAAAACTTAAAAGACATTCATAGTAATTTGAACTATCGCTTTGTAAAAGCGGATATTACAGATGCTCAATCAATGGAGTGTATATTTAAAGAAGGCGTTGATGTTGTCGTCAATTTTGCAGCAGAATCTCATGTGGACCGTAGTATTTTAGAACCTGATATCTTTATTAAAACGAATGTACTTGGTACGCAAGTATTGCTCGATGCATCTAAAAAGCATGGTGTCTCAAAATTTGTTCAAGTGTCAACAGATGAAGTTTATGGTTCGCTAGGAGAAACGGGGTTATTTGCAGAAACGACTCCACTTGCGCCCAATAGTCCTTATTCCGCTAGTAAAGCTGGAGGTGACTTGCTCGTTCGGGCATACCATGAAACATATGGCCTTGCTGTAAATATCACGCGTTGTTCGAATAACTATGGACCGTATCAATTTCCGGAAAAGCTTATTCCATTGATGATTGTAAATGCCTTGAATAGTAAAAAACTCCCTGTTTATGGGGATGGTCTAAATATTAGAGATTGGCTGTACGTTGAGGATCATTGTAGTGCTATCGATTTAGTAATTCATGAAGGGCGAAGTGGAGAGGTTTACAACATTGGCGGTAGTAATGAGCATTCGAACATTCATATAGTAAGGACGATATTGGAGCGACTTGGAAAGTCGGATTCATTAATCCAATTCGTCGAAGATCGACTTGGACATGACCGTCGATATGGTATTGATGCTAGCAAGATCATGAGCGAGCTCGGGTGGAGACCCAAACATACTTTCGGAACTGGAATTAACGAAACGATTGAATGGTACTTAAATAACCGAATATGGTGGGAAAGAATACATTCTGGAGCATATCAAGAATATTATGAGCAACAATATGCAAAACGGCTGGGGTATAAGATGAAATGAAAATACTAATAACAGGTGCCAATGGGCAATTGGGTACGGACGTATTACGTCTTTTTTCTAATAAGGGACATGAGGTAGTCGGTTTAAACAGAACCCAATTGGATATTACGGATGGGAAATCGTGCAGTGATACCATTACAGAACTTCAACCAGATGCAATCTTACACTGTGCGGCATATACAGCAGTAGATAATGCAGAAACAGATATAGATAACGCTTATTTGGTTAACGCAATCGGAACCAGAAACATTGCTGCCGCTGCTGAACGGGTAAAGGCAAAAATATGTTACATTAGTACGGACTACGTGTTTGACGGAACCAACTCAAGTCCTTATTATGAATATGACAATACAAACCCGTTAACTGTATACGGAAAATCAAAGCGGGCAGGGGAGCATTTAGTACAGTCCCTCTGCTCTCGATGGTTCATCGTAAGAACATCCTGGGTATTTGGAGTAGCGGGTACTAACTTTGTCAAGACGATGCTCAAACTGGGAAAAGAGCGCGATTGCCTACAGGTCGTTAATGATCAGTGGGGATCACCAACGTATACGTGGGATCTCGCCTCATTTTTAGAAGAGCTTGTATTATCTGAAAAGTATGGCATTTATCATGCCTCAAACACTGGAATATGTACATGGTATGAATTTGCTCAGGCGATTTTCGAATTGTCCGATATTCCTGTTATAGTAGAACCATGTACTACAGAGCAATTTCAACGTCCGGCGGTAAGGCCGCGATACTCAGCAATGGAGTCTATGGCTATTCGAGTAAATGGCTTCGATCCATTGAGAAGTTGGCGGGAGGCACTAGAAGAGTATATTAACAAATATAAGTTTAGAATTGGGGATGAATAATCTATGGGGGAGCGAGGAGGGAAAATTCAAGTTCTGCTTTCAACCTATAACGGGGAAAAATATTTAGCGGAACAACTTAATAGCCTATTGGAGCAAACCCATCCGAATCTTTTTATCACGATACGAGACGACGGCTCATCTGACAATACGGTAGCAATAATCCAAGAATATGTAGCTGAGTTCCCAGAAAAAATCGAGGCTTATTACGAAGAAAACATTGGAGTTATCGCGAGCTTTTTTAACCTACTATCGCGCCATACTCATAGTGATTCAGAGTACGTATGTTTTTGTGATCAAGATGATGTCTGGATGGCGGAAAAGTTGGAAAGGGCCATATATTTGTTGAACGAGCGGGCCGGTCAGATTCCAATGATGTACGTATGCCCAACTCAAATGGTTACTGAAACGATGGCGCCGCTTAATATTTGGCCCCCAACCCCACAGCGGGGAGTGTCATTCTTAAATGCTTTGGTAGAGAATATCGCAGTTGGAGCGACTACAGTGTTAAATTGCTTGGCTGTTAATATACTACAACAGAATCTACCGAACACGAAACGTATTGTAATGCATGACTGGTGGGCATATTTGGTCGTTTCTGCATATGGCCAAGTGATTTATGATGATAAGCCGTATATCTATTATCGTCAGCATCAAAACAATGTTATCGGTGGACAGCAAGGTTTCTATGATAAGTGGGTAAAAAAATGGAGGAGCTATAAAAAACATAGAACTCAAAAAATACTGTGGAATCAAGCAAAAGAATTTGAACGGTGCTGGGGAGATGATTTGCCTCTGGAATTCCAATCGGAACTAGAAGAATTTCTTCTTACGAATCGTGGAATAGTGAGGAGAGCGAGTTATGCATTGAACACACGGCTATACCGTCAATCCAGACTGGATAATTTCGTTTTTCGATTTATGATGATTAAGGGAGACATATTGAAATGAACGATTTATCTGTCATTATCGTTAATTATAACACGAAGCAACTAACCCTTAATTGCTTGGCATCGGTATATCAGTCAATTACAAACTATCAAATCGAGGTTATTTTGATCGACAATGCTTCGCATGATAATTCGGTTCAAGCTATTGCCGACAGGTATCCTCAAGTAAGAATAATTTCCAATACGAATAATCTCGGCTTTTCCAAAGCAAACAATCAAGGTATGCGAATTGCTGAGGGACGATATGTCCTTCTCTTAAATTCAGATACTGTGATTGAACCTGATACACTTAATGTCATGATTGGTTTTATGGACGACCATCCTAACGTAGGGGCGTCCGGCTGTAAAGTCGTGCTGCCAGATGGTTCTCTGGACAAAGCGTGTCGTCGGGGGTTTCCTACTCCTTCTGCTACGTTTTTTTACGTATCTCGATTATCTAAGCTGTTTCCAACGAGTCCGCGTATAAATGCTTATCATAGAGAGGATTTGAATCCAGATGAAGAGTATCCAATCGATTGCCTTATAGGTGCATTTATGATGGTAAGGCGTGGGGCTATTGAACAGGTTGGAATGTTAGACGAAAATTTCTTTATGTATGGTGAAGATGTTGACTGGTGCTACCGTATTAAGCAAGCAGGATGGGTAAATTATTACTATCCAAAGACGCAAATTATTCATTATAAACGCGCCAGTAGTCGTAATAAACCATTTAAGATTACGTATGAATTTCATAGATCCTTCTTTGTTCTGTACAATAAGCATTTTTGTAACAAGTACCCTTTCTGGATAAATGGGCTTATGTATGCGGGAATGGGGTTAAAAATGTCTGTGGCACTTCTACTTAACGCTTTAGCGAAAGGGATGACAGCAATTCGACAGAACACGAAAAGTAATTAACAATCATACCCTCTCATCTTAACTTAAACGTTCATTTCTAGTATAATGGATGTGCCACTACATCCTTGGAAAAAGAGGTTTACACAATGATTCGCAAAAATCAAAAGTTTTTGTCGAAGATTTATATGATTTTTGATGTGATTACGATGATGTTGTCGTTTGGCATTGCGTGGATATTGAAATTTATGAGCAACTGGCTTGATAATGATACCCCGTTGCCATTCTCTACATATGTCGGTTGGGGGGCAGTCTATGCAGGAGTAGTTCTTGTCGTAGGAGCCATGTCCTCTTTGTATCATTTTCATCGAAAAAAGAGATTCGCCGACCAGTTGATACGTATCATTCAGACACATATTATAAGCATGTTCATCTTGCTGGGATTGTTGTTTTTCTTTAAACAGATCCATATTTCTCGGGAGTTTTTAGCGATATTTGTGACGGCGTCAACTCTATGTACGATATTTTATCGATACTCGGTTAAAGTTATGCTACGTTCGATAAGACAAAAGGGCTATAATAAACAATTCATTCTTATTCTTGGTGCCGGTACGCTTGGCAAACGGTTCTATGAAAACCTTCGAAGTTATCCAGAACTAGGTTATGAAGTCATTGGATTTCTTGATGATAACGCTGAATGGAAAACTTTGGAGTCGAAAAGATTTAAACCGATTTTAGGTGCATTGAGTGATTTGGAACAAATATTAGGTGATCGTCTTATTGATGAGGTCATTCTGGCACTACCACTTGATGCACATCATAAGTTTCCTAATATTATAAATAGTTGTGAAAAAGCAGGTGTCCGTACACTCATCATTCCGGACTTTTTCGACTACTTGCCATCACGGCCTTATTTCGATAACTTTGCAGGAATGCCGATGATTAACGTACGTGATATTCCACTCGATGTGCTGCGTAACCGGGTTTTCAAGAGAGCTTTCGATATTGCGTTTTCACTCATTGCAATAATATTAACATTTCCCGTTATGCTGTTTATTGTAATCGGCATAAAACTGACATCTCCTGGGTCAGTCATTTTTAAACAGGAGCGCGTAGGGCTCAACCGGCGAAACTTTATGATGTATAAGTTCCGCTCCATGAAGCTAAGTTCAGAAAAAACATCAGATACGGTATGGACAACCGAAAATGACCCACGTCGTACGAAATTTGGTAGCTTCCTTCGAAAGACGAGTTTGGATGAACTACCGCAATTTTTCAATGTGCTTTTCGGTCATATGAGTATTGTTGGTCCTAGACCGGAACGACCGTTTTTCGTAGAACAGTTTAAGGAAGAAATTCCGAAGTACATGGTTAAACATCATGTTCGTCCTGGAATTACAGGCTGGGCACAAAGTAACGGTCTACGTGGTGATACATCTATAGAAGAACGGATTCGTTACGACATATTCTATATTGAAAATTGGTCCTTATTATTTGATATTAAAATTATATGGAAGACGATCTGGAATGGGTTTATAAATAAAAATGCATATTAAAACATGAATCTAGGGAGAGCCATGGAATTTAAACTTTCAATTGTAGTCCCAATGTACAATGAGGAAGAAAATATTCAGTATTTTTATTCCAAGATTACCAATGTACTTGAATCAAATAATTATCAATATGAAATAGTATGTGTAAATGATGGGAGTAAGGATCAAACTCTTTCTCGTATTTCAGCAATTGCTACAAAAGATAAACGCATAAAAGTTGTTGACCTGTCTAGAAATTTTGGGAAAGAAATCGCGATGACGGCGGGACTTAGATACTCAACAGGGGATGCTGTTATACCAATTGATGCTGATCTTCAGGATCCTCCGGAGTTGATCCCCCAACTTATTGAAAAATGGCAAGAAGGTTATGATGTTGTATACGCAACTCGTGCTAGAAGGGAAGGTGAGACTTTTGTTAAAAAGGCTACTGCCCACCTTTTCTATCGATTTATTCAAAAAATAACACGAATAAATATTCCTGCAGACACAGGGGATTTCCGTTTGATGTCCCGGCAAGTTGTAGATGCACTTAATCAGTTGCCGGAACAACATCGTTTTATGAAGGGGCTATTCAGCTGGGTAGGGTTTAAACAAACAAGTATCATTTATCAACGGGAACCTAGATTTGCCGGAAAAACTAGTTTTAACTACTGGAAGCTATGGAATTTTGCAATTGAGGGAATAACATCATTTAGTTTCGCACCGTTGCAAATTGCAATGTATTTAGGCTTCGCTATATCAATTCTGGCATTAATTTATGCAGGCTTTATGATCGTATCTACTTTAGTTGGAGGTAATCCAGTTCCAGGCTACCCCTCACTAATGGTGGCGATATTATTTTTTGGTGGAGTTCAGTTAATAACTCTTGGCGTTATTGGGGAATATATTGGTCGTATCTATAATGAAACCAAAAGGAGACCGCTCTATCTTGTGCGTGAGGTCATTAATCTTAGTAATAAGAAAATAGATTTACATAGCGGTCACAGTGAGGTCGCAATTACTAGAGAATCAGAATAAAAAAGTATCCAGATTACAAAATGTATATTTTGAGTTTAAACTTAGACACAAACTCCCCACACTGTGAATATATTTCACATTTGGGGAGTTGTTTTATGCCTTACTTTCATGAAGAAGATGATGAACAACTTGAAGTAGGACGAGGCTGGATTATTTCCTTTATAACAGGAGTCATCCTCTGGTGTGTCCTTTTGGGGGTCTTATATATTTTGATAAAATGAACGATTGCTATATTTCTGATGCTACATCAATTCCCTCGTGACATTTCCCTTACCTTTCATTACAATAAGAACATACATTCTATTCGCTCTTATTTCTCAGCCTCATATATGGCACCCATTTCCCTCCACCCCTAGGCATATTTCTGGTACACTACAATATAGAACTTTTAAATTAAGGTCGCTCATCGTACCACTTACATCCGTGAGCGGCAGACCTGGAGGAAACGCACGTGAAGACGCCTTTACAACCGATAGATGACTGGCGGCACGTATTCAAGCTTGACCCGGACAAAGAAATTGGCGATGAGGCGCTGGATCGTGTATGTTTATCTGGAACTGATGCCATAATGGTCGGGGGATCGAGCGGAGTCACTTTCGAGAACACGGTAGACTTGATGTCCCGAATTCGGAGATATGAACTGCCGACCGTCCTCGAAGTGTCGGAATTGGATGCGGTCGTGCCTGGCTTTGATGCTTATATGATACCAATGGTGCTGAACACGAATAACGCCAATTGGCTGATTGGTCAGCATCGTGAAGCGATTCAACAATATGGTTATATGATCCCATGGGATTTGTTAATCCCAGAAGGGTATATTATTTTGAATCCAGATGCTACAGCAGCTAAGATTACAGGAGCGGATACGCAATTGTCTCCAGCAGAAGCAGCTGCGTACGCACAGGCAGGGGACAGACTGATGCGTCTTCCTGTCGTGTATGTGGAGTACAGCGGCATGTTTGGCGATATGGAGCTAGTGAAGAAGGTAAAAGGCTCACTGAGCCAAGCCCAGCTCTTCTACGGTGGCGGAATCCGTACGGTAGAACAAGCCCAAGAAGCGGCAGCCTCAGCTCATACAGTGGTTGTAGGCAATGTCGTCTATGATGACTTGGAAGCTGCCATCGCGACCGTCCATGCGGTAAAAGAGACAAAGTTGTCGTTATAGCTTATTGATAATAACTAGACCACATAAACATTCATTCACATAACTGCAGAAAGGAGACTGCGCACGAAATGTTTGACTTTTTACGACCGGATTCCAATGGTAACTCAAATTCGAACACAAATTCGAACGTATACGGAGGGTATGGAGCATCTATCGACATTCAAGACGCTATCAAGCGCTTGAATCCTGAACAACGACGCGCTGTTGAGACCACGGAAGGGCCATTGCTCATTATGGCGGGAGCGGGATCAGGCAAGACGCGAGTACTAACGCATCGCATTGCATATCTAATCGCTACGAGGAAGGCACCGCCATGGAGCATCCTAGCCATTACGTTTACGAACAAGGCTGCACGAGAGATGCAGGAGCGGGTATCCAAGCTGGTTGGTCCAGATGGAAGAGACATTTGGGTATCCACGTTCCACTCCATGTGTGTGCGAATCCTGCGCAAGGATATTGAACGTATCGGGTTTACCTCGAACTTCACGATTCTTGACTCAGGGGATCAGTTGTCCGTTATCCGTGGATGCATGAAGGAATTGAACCTGGATACGAAAAAATTCGATCCGCGCGCAGTACAAGCTGCAATTAGCACGGCGAAAAACGAATTGCTGACGCCAAGCCGCTTCGAACAGAAGATTGGCGACCACTTTGATGGAATTGTAGCCAAGGTATATACGATGTATCAGAAACGTCTGAAGAGCAATAATTCGCTTGATTTCGATGATCTCATCATGTCGACGATTCAGTTGTTCAAGGACGTCCCTGAAGTATTGGATTTCTATCAGAAAAAATTCAAATACATTCACGTCGACGAGTATCAAGATACGAACCGTGCGCAATATATGCTGTGCCGGATGCTGGCTGATCAGCATCAGAACATTTGCGTTGTCGGTGATAGTGATCAGTCGATTTATCGCTGGCGCGGTGCCGATATTACGAATATTTTGAACTTCGAGGGTGATTACCCGAAGGCTACGACGATTATGTTGGAGCAGAACTATCGCTCAACCTCCAATATTCTGAATGCCGCTAATGGGGTCATTAAGCTGAACACTGGCCGCAAGCCGAAGAAGCTGTGGACGGAATCGGGTGAAGGCGAGAAGATTAAGCTCTATCAAGCAGATACGGAGCATGATGAGGGTTACTTCGTTACCTCGGAGATTAAAAAGAACCATATGGCGAACAAGCATTACGCCGACCATGCGATATTGTATCGCACGAATGCGCAATCCCGTGTTATCGAGGAAATTCTGATCAAGTCGGATATTCCGTACCAGATCGTAGGCGGCGTTAAGTTCTATGATCGTAAAGAGATTAAGGACTTGCTTGCTTATCTGCGACTCATTTCGAATATGGATGATGATATCAGCTTAGAGCGTGTCGTGAATGTGCCGAAGCGGGGTATCGGAGCTACGACAATGAATAAGCTGGCTGAAGCAGCAGCAACTCGCGGTACATCGATGATGAAAGTAATCGCCGACATGGATGACTTGGATATTTCGCCGAAAACCAAGGGCGCTCTGCGGGAGTTCCGTGCAATTATCGATAATCTGAATCATATGGTGGAGTATTTGTCCGTTACGGAATTGACGGAGAAAATGCTCGAACTATCTGAGTACAAGCTTGAGCTGCAGCGAGAGAATACGCTGGAATCGAAGGCGCGCCTTGAGAACATCGACGAGTTCTTGTCGGTTACGCAGGAATTCGAGCAGCGTAATGAGGATAAATCCTTGATTTCATTCCTGACGGATCTGGCGCTGATTGCAGATATCGATTCCATGAACGACGAAGAAGGTAACGAAGAGGAAGATGCCGTTATCTTGATGACAATGCACAGTGCGAAGGGACTGGAATTTCCAGTCGTCTTCATCATCGGTATGGAAGAAGGCGTGTTTCCGCACAGCCGTGCATTCAGCGACAATGAAGAGTTGGAAGAGGAACGTCGACTGGCATACGTGGGCATTACTCGTGCTGAAAAGCAATTATTCCTTACTTGCGCACGCACACGTACGTTGTTCGGTCGAACGAGTGCCAATCCACCATCTCGCTTCCTGCAGGAGATACCAGATGAATTAAAAGAGGATGCAACGCCTGAAGGCACACGTTATGGAAGAGTCGATCGTTATGGCCGCAATGCCGCTTCTGCTTCATACGGCGGACGTGGGTTGGGTTACTCCGGCGGTGGTGGCGGAGCACAAACTCCAGGCACGAACGGCATAGGGAGCAGCGCTCAAACTGGATGGCGTGCTGCAGGTGGAGCGGGAGCAGGCAAGACCTCCGCAAGCAGCGGCTCAAGTGTGACCGTAACATCTGCAGCAGACAAAGTGAAGCAGGCGGGGGCCAAAGCCGGAGACTATCAGCCGGGGGATAAAGTATCCCATGCCAAGTGGGGCGTAGGCGTAATCGTGTCGGTTAGGGGCGAGGGCACGGATACGGAGCTGCAAATCGCCTTCCCAGCGCCAGTGGGCGTGAAGCGATTATTGGCTGCTTTTGCCCCGGTTAACAAAGTATAAGTAGACTACCACTACCCAATAGATGATTTGAAATGAGGAAGGAGCCACCTCTTTGACAAATGCGAATGCGCAAACCCGCATGGAACAACTCGTGGCGGAATTACATCGATACAATCACCATTATTATACGCTGGACAATCCTGTCGTTTCGGACAAAGAATACGATAAGCTTTATGATGAATTGCTAGCATTAGAGAAGGAGACGGGCATCGTATTGCCCGACTCTCCTACCCAGCGGGTTGGGGGAGATCTGCTCAAAGGATTTGAGCCGCATCGTCATCTATCCCGCCTATGGAGCTTAGACAAAGCGCAGGATGAAGAAGATTTGTTCGCTTGGAACCAGCGCGTGCTGAAGCTGATCCAGGATTATAACACGAAGCATCCGAACGAGGAGCCGCTGCCGGCTCCATCTTATGTCGTGGAGCTGAAGTTTGATGGCTTGACGCTTAATTTGACTTACACGGATGGACTGCTGGTTCAGGCCTCCACACGTGGAAATGGTGTCATTGGTGAGGGGATTCTTGCACAGGTGAAGACGATCCGTTCCGTGCCTCTGTCTATACCTTTCAAGGAAGGGACGATCGAAGTTCAAGGTGAAGGTATTATGAACCTGTCCGTGCTTGAGGCTTATAATAAGACGGCAGCTGAGCCGCTCAAAAATGCCCGCAACGCAGCGGCTGGAGCGCTTCGCAACTTGAACCCACAGGTGACAGCACAGCGGAAGCTGAGTGCCTTCTTTTATAACGTAGGCTATGCCGATGGGGTTGCTTTCGATAACCATCAGGAAATGATGCAATTTTTGAAGGACAATCAATTCAAGGTGAATCCGTATGTCACGTACTTCGATACGATTGAGCAGGTGCGTGCGGAACTCCATCAGATTCAGGAACAACGCCCATCTCTTGATTACTTAATCGATGGAGCTGTCGTCAAGCTGACCGATATGCGTACGCGTGAGGTGCTTGGATACACGGATAAATTCCCGCGTTGGGCGGTTGCCTTCAAGTTCGAGGCGGAAGAAACAACAACCGTGCTGGAATCGGTTAGCTGGGAAGTCGGACGTACCGGCAAGATTACGCCAGTTGCCCGAGTTGAAGCTGTTGAGCTGGCAGGTGTAACGGTACAGAACTGTACGCTGAACAACATTGGTGATATTGAACGGAAAAACTTGAAGCAGGCGCTTGGCGCACGCGTATTTATTCGTCGATCGAACGATGTCATTCCAGAAATTCTTGGGCGTGTTCCTGATGAGGAAGGCGGCGAAGAAATCGTATATCCGACAGAATGCCCGTCCTGCGGTTACACACTTGAGATGCGGGGTGCGCACTTGTTCTGCAATAACAAGCTGAACTGCAAGCCGCAAATTGTTGCACGGCTGGCGCATTTTGCTTCGCGAGATGCGATGGACATCGAAACATTCAGCGTGATGACTGCCGAGCAGCTGCACGATGAATTGAATGTACATGAGCCGTCCGATCTTTTTGCACTTACACTTGATCAATTGGTTGGTTTGAATCGATTCGGGGAGAAAAAGGCGAGCAACTTGCTGGCAGCACTTGAGAAGAGTAAAACACGTGATTTGCCGGCCTTCTTGTTCGCGCTCGGAATTCCGAATACGGGCAAAACGACGACGAAGGCATTGGCTGAGCATTTCGGCACGCTGGAGAACATCATGCAGGCTTCTGAAGAGGAGCTCGTGGCGATTCAGGATGTAGGGGCGATTGTGGCCGACAGTATCGTAACGTATTTTGCGGACCCAATTAACCGCGCGAGCATCGACCGCATGTTGGAACTGGGTGTGAAGCCGCAAACAGCTGAGAAGCCGGCTGAGGTAAATACAGATTCGATATTCTATGGCAAAACGGTCGTATTAACAGGTTCACTGCAATTACTAACTCGCGATGAGGCGACTGCCAAGCTGGAAGCATGCGGTGCGAAAGTAACGGGCAGCGTATCGAAGAAGACCGATCTGGTTATCGCAGGAGAGAAGGCAGGTAGTAAGCTCGCCAAAGCCGAGCAACTCGGAATCCCAGTCATTACTGACGAGAATGAGCTGATCCAATTACTGAATGAGGCGCTTGGCACAGGAAGTTCTGAAGAATAATCAAAGTAAAGGTAAGGGAAAGAAGTGGCTGGAATAGAAGCTAATGCTCAACTATGTCAGAGATTAAACTAGTGAGCGAAAGATCAATTGTATTAGTAACTACAGTAGTAACAGCATCAGTATCTGTATAAATGACTACATGTCTGACTGTATTTGTGACTATATCGACACAACATCAATGATATGTTTTCACAATCGACACGTTTTGCATCTGTATAGTTACGTTCTATACGGCAGTTGAAGCAATCGCATTATTGAACAGTAAGAATATGTATGCTACAATTTGCTTATAATAAACAGAAGACCACAGCGCCAACTGTGATCTTCATCCCACAATAACCGCTAGATGAGCGGTTGGCTTATCAAAAGTGCGTAAGTAGACCGCATACCTTTGTGAGAGGGCGGTCTACTTTTTCTTTAAGTAGGTGAGCAAAGCAAGAATGAACATCCCGAAAAGGAACATTAGACTCAATGCTTCAAATACGCTCACTGGCATCACCTCCTTTACAGGAGACTAGCCAACCACCCATAAGCCATTATTGTGTTGCTATGAATATATCACAATCATTTCCAAATAACTAGATTTACGATTTTAGTCAATTATTTACCTGATACATCGAGGCGATTGAACAGTAAGAATATGTATGTTCAAATTTGGATACAATAAAAAGAAGATCGCAGCGGTAACTGCGACCTTCTTCCCACAATAACCGCTGAATGAGCGGCTAGCTTTATCGAAGTGAGTAAATCTACAGGAGTAGACCGCATTCCTTTGCGAGAGGGCGGTCTACTTTTTTCTTTAAGTAGGTAAGCAGAGCAAGAATGAATATTTCATACTCAACCAACTAGACTTCTAGCTTTCACTAGGAGATCCTTTCTACTGCATGAAGAACATTATTTCTCCAGCTTCAAAATCCGCCAGCTCATGCCCTCAACCTCGACCTGCAGCCCAGCGTTAGAACCTTGAATTCCATTACAGTTAGTTTCACCGCCGACCAGCTCAACGTCCGTCCAATTTCCTTCACAGCCATCGAATGCTGCTACATTCACTGTGCGCGTCCCCTCAGATGCATTCAACACGAACAACCAACGTCCATCCTCATCAGCACGCTCATACGCAATTACTCGGTCACTCTCCAAAGCATGAACAAAGCGGAAGCTTCCTGTACGAAGCGCAGCGTTGGCATGGCGAAGCGCAATTGCGCCCTGATAGAAGCTCAGCAGATCTTGATCCTGCTTCGATACATCCCATTCCATGCATTTGCGGCAGCCTGGATCATGTCCGCCATCCAAGCCTACTTCATCACCGTAATAGATGCACGGCGTACCGAGGAACGTCAGTTGGAACAAGGCAGCCAATTTCATTTTGCGCTTGTCGCCGCCACACAGCGTAAGCAGGCGAGTCGTATCATGACTGTCGAGCAGGTTGAACATCACTTCATTAGCTTGCTGTGGATAGCTCGCTAACTGATGTTGGATCGCCTGCGAGAACTGCAATCCGTCTACCTTTTCCTCAGCGAAGAAATCATGCATTGCATACGTGAACGGATAGTTCATAACAGCATCGAACTGATCACCCTGCAGCCACATCATGCCTTCATGGAACATCTCGCCGAGAATATAGGCGTCTGGATTCACAGCCTTCACCGTTTGACGGAACTCACGCCAGAATTGGTGATCGACCTCGTTGGCCACGTCCAATCTCCAGCCATCAATGCCCACCTCTTCGATCCAGTAGCGCGCAACTTCTAGCAAATACTTCTTCACTTCTGGATTTTCCGTATTCAGCTTTGGCATCATCGGTGTAAATGCGAACGTATCGAATGATGGAATCCCGTCCACAACCTCTAACGGGAACTGGCGAACATGGAACCAGTCTTTGTAAGCAGATTGCTCTCCTTTTTCGAGAACATCCCGATAAGGTTCGAACGCATAACCACTATGATTGAACACCGCATCAAGAAGAACGCGAATACCTCGGCTATGGCAGGATTCAACTAACTCTTTCAACTTCTCGTTTGAGCCGAAATGAGGGTCGACCTGCATGTAATTTTTCGTATCATACTTATGGTTCGTAGTCGCCTCAAAGATCGGCGTAAAGTAAATCGCGGTAATACCCAGCTTCTCCAAATGATCTAAGTGATCAATAACCCCTTGCAAATCCCCGCCGAAGTAATTATCCGGCTTTGGCTCTCCGCCCCATGGCAGCAGACCTTCGGGATCATTGCTCTTATCACCGTTCGCAAAGCGCTCAGGGAAGATCTGATAGAATACCGCATCCTTTACCCATGCTGGGGGAGTGAAGATATCAGCTGGATTTAAGAACGGATACTCAAACCAGCGATGGGCAGGCACAGGATCTTCCTCTTGGAATCCGCGCTCTGTCATCCATACATGCTCAGCCCCGGATTCTAGCTTAATGGCATAGGCCAAGCGACGGAAAGGAGGGACAACCTCTGCTTGCCAATAGTCGAACAGCTCATCCTGATACAAACATGTCATCGGAACGATATCCGCTCTACCAATACCGCCTTCGCAATCGAACTTGTCCACAAAATAAACGGCAGCACGCTCAACATCATTTTTCTTCGTACGGATGCGCACATGAATGGTTTTACGGTCATACGCATAAGCCCAGTTTTGCTTCGGACGGTGATAAATAGCTTCGAGTAACATCTAAAGTCCTCCCTTAACATGGTCGTATTAAATCAGATCATCATTAACAATTAACAATATGAATAAAATAAGCGAATAGCTTTACATAGCCAACCTAGCCGAAACAGAAAGACATCGCCATCGCTAGACAACTGCACTCCATTTCACCAAAAGCCTGTAAACTCCACATGTTATGGCGCTAACACGATCGTACTGTATGGCGGAAGTGTACAAGCTCCATCCTTCAGAGCAGCGCCGTCCACACTAGAGAACGCCAATGTCTCCAGTACAGCAGCCGTGTCCGCTGACAATTGTATCTGTTGCTCTTTGCCGGACAAGTTGTGGAGCACAAGGCGTGCGTCCTCCTTAGTCGCACGGTAATAACCGGCTACTTCAGAGACGTTCGTTTTATACGATTGAATGCCGCCCTGCTGCAGCACCTTATCCGAATTGCGATACGCAATCAGCTTTTTATAGTGGCTCCACAGTGAACTCGGATCCTTCATCTGCTGCTCTACAGCAGTCACCGTTTTATTTGAAGAAGCGGGCTCCCATGTAGTCATCCCTGCCCTTTTCTCATCTGCCGTCCATTTCATTGGCTCACGGAGTCGTTCGTCAGGCTTCAAGCCAAGCATGCCGATTTCTTCACCATAATAAATAAATGGATTGCCTGGCAGTGTCAGCAGTACGGAAGCAGCCATCTTCGCATGATTCACATTGCCTTGAAGCTCGCTCATGACCCGATTCTGATCATGATTCGTCAGGAATGGAGCGTCGACGAACTTGCCGTCTGATTGCTTACTGTAAAACGTATAGATACGGCTCATCATTGAACCGATATCGGAATCCTTCTCATCCTGCACCATCGAAATCATTCGCTTCGCCATATCGAAGTTGAATGCGGAGTGCAGTCCATCCTTAAGGAAGGGTCCAATAACCGCTGGAGAATCCCATACCTCGCCAACGAGATAGGCTTCAGGATTTACCTCTTGAACAGCTTGGCGGAATTCCTGCCACCATTTTTGATTGTTCTGCACGACATCTGGATTCTGACTCGTATTGTAAAAGTCCTCATATACATGCTTGGCTGCATCCAATCGGAAGCCATCTACACCTAGCTTCAGCCAGAATTGTGCTGCTTTTTTGATTTCGGCTCGTACCTCAGCATTGTCCATATGCAGATCAGGCATGCCTTCCCAGAAGACACCGAGATAATGCTTTCCGTCTTTCTCATGCCAAGCCTGCTGTCCCCAAGCGCCTCTTGTTGCTGGATCAAGCTTCAAGTCCTCGGCCCACATATACCAATCACGCTTTGGATTGTCTTTGCCTTTCATTGATTCCTTGAACCACGGATGCTCGCTGCTCGTATGATTGACCACGAAATCCATCACAATCTTGATGTCTCGCTTATGGGCCTCTTCAAGCAGACGCTTAAAGTCGTCCATCGTTCCGTAGTCCGGATTGATTCCGTAATAGTCCGTTACATCATAGCCATGATAAGACGGGGAAGGATTGATTGGCATTAACCAGAGCTGCTTAACCCCAAGCTTCTGCAAATAATCAAGCTTCGCCGTAACACCGTTTAAGTCACCGATTCCATCTGCATTCGTGTCGTAGAAGGAGCGAACAAAAATTTCATAGTAGACCCCATTGCTTATCCCCATCGGCGTCAACGCATCAGCCAGTTTCAACTTGCTTGTAACTGTCCCCGAAGCAGCCTCGGTAGATTTATTGTTCTGTACGGTCTTATCTGAAGAAGGAGCAGTCGCCTGCGACTGGCAGCCTGTAAATACGAGAGAAATGGCCGACACGAGAAATGCCGTTCGTAAACAATTCATCCACTTGCTAGATATGGTCATGAGATCATTCTCCTCGTTGCAGGTTATATCGATGTATTTCAAACTATAGGGTTGATCCGGTTGATTCAATTACACATATGTCCACAACCTCAAGCAACAGCGACCGCTCGAACAACTACAGACAGAACTACGGACAGCGCTACGAACAGCACTATTCACAGAACTATTCACAGATCTACTAAACTATCGTTTATACAAACTATTCTGATGCAGGCGTTTGCACAGAATCTCTCCAAATAATTTGATGCGGGATAAGAATTCGGGCTTGATCAAAGCCATCGCCCTTAATGCGCTGTACAAGAGCTTGCACCGTGGATTGACCCATCTGATGCGTACCGATATCTACACTAGAGATTTGCGGCAAGCACATTTCAGCCAATAGCGTATTATTGAAGCCCACAACACTGAAATCTTCAGGAACACGCAGCCCGTTGTTCCAGAGCGTACGGATAATGCCGAATGCGACTACGTCGTCGATGGCGATAATCGCAGTAGGTCGCTGCTCCAGCTGAAGGAGCTTTTCTGTAATCTGACCCGCGGATTCCGGAGTGAATGCGCCTTCAAATGTATAATTGTTATCAAATGGAATGCCGGCCTCTAACAAAGCTTTACTGTAGCCATCCAGACGATCCTTTGATACGGTCAGTTCGAATGGGCCGCTGACGAACGCGATTAGTTTATGCCCAAGTTCGATCAAATGACGTGTAATGGCTTGTGATGCTGCAATATTATCGTTATCGACAGAAGTAACATCGGCATAATGCTCACTGCGTCCGACAAGCACGAATGGGAACTTCTTTTCATGCAAGAAAGTGATGCTCGGATCATCCTTATGTGCAGTCAATAGGATAATGCCATCTACCTTGCGGCCATGTACAAGTCTCTCGACTGCTTT
Organism: Paenibacillus sp. cl6col; assembly: GCF_900102125.1. Lineage (NCBI taxonomy): Bacteria > Bacillati > Bacillota > Bacilli > Caryophanales > Paenibacillaceae > Paenibacillus > Paenibacillus sp. cl6col. Next base: position 9,723 of record NZ_FNAZ01000011.1, on the reverse strand, counting down.
AATTTCTTCCTCTTCATTTGTTGCTGAGGTCATCAATACATCGTAATGGCATGCCGCAGCTTTACTCACAATTCCTCGAATTATTTCGGAGAAGAATTGGTTTTGGAACAACTCATCCGCAGGGCGGGGGAGGATAACGCCAATATTATTCGTCGTTTTCGTAACAAGACTTTTCGCCATCACGTTCGGGTGATATCCGAGTTCATCCATGATTTTACGTACTTTACGGCTTGTCTTCTGACTGATACGAGAGTCATTGGAAATAACACGCGATACCGTAGATGGAGACACGCCGGCTTTCTCAGCTACATCTATAATGGTTACTGCCATAATCGAAACCTCACTTAATAATGGAAAATATTCCGTTGATGTCCCAAAGTATAATGCAAAAAAAAGTTTTATGCAAACGCTTTACATGCATAGGCACAGTGTGTATAATTCGATTTGAAGGTAACCGTTTACAACACTATAACTAGCAAGGAATCATTTTTTTTACTTCATTGTGCAAAGGTTTGCATAAATATAGCGCAATTGCTTTGAAATACAACATCAGCCTTCACCTTTGCGCATTGTCCATGCAGATCCTGTACCAGAATTGAAAGGGGCTATTTCTAACATGAAGAAATGGGTAGCAATGTTGTTGTCAGTCATGATGGTCTTTACAATCACAGCATGTTCCACAGGCGGGAAAGATTCCTCCTCTGCGAACAACAACTCAACGACGAATGAGGAAACAGCGAATAACGGTGCAGGCGACGAAGAGCTTAAGCCGGAAGAGGGCGCATCCCTTCTCGTATGGGAAAGTAAAGAATCTCGCACGTTTATGGAAGAAATCGCGAAGCAATTCAAAGAGAAGTACAATGTTGACGTGAAATACGAAGAAGTAGCAGCACCTGACCAAGTAAACAAGCTGATGAATGATGGGCCAGCTGGCATCGGGGCAGATGTAGTCGTATTCCCACACGATAACTTGGGTAAGGCAGTTACAGCCGGACTTCTTTTGCCGAACGATTACTTTGAAGAGCAAACACGTGCACAAAACTCTGAATTGGCAATCAACGCAACAAGCTACGACGGAATGCTGTACGGCTATCCGCGTTCCGTAGAAACACTCATCATGTTCTACAACAAGGATCTTGTTCCAGAAGCACCTAAGTCAATGGAAGAAGTAATTGAGCTTTCGAAGAAAATGAATGACTTGAAAAATAAAAAATATACGTACATGTGGGAAATCGGAAACTTCTACTATGACTACTTGTTCCTCGCTTCCACGGGAGGATATGTATTCGGTAAAGAAGGCACTGACAAGACAGACGTTGGCTTGAACAACGAAGGCGCATTGAAGGGTGCTCAGTTCCTGCAAAACTTTGCGAAGCAAGTGCTTCCACTTACGACGTCTGACGTAACAGGCGATGTTAAGAAAGGTTTGTTCGCGAACGGCCAATTGGCAATGAACGTCGATGGGCCTTGGGCAATCCAAGACTTGAAGAAAACAGGCATTAACCTGGGTGCAGCTCCAATTCCTAGCATTGACGGCCAACCGTCCAAAACATTCTCTGGTGTAAAAGCTTGGTATGTTAACTCTTACACGAAATATCCAAATGCAGCGAAATTGTTCGCAGAGTTCGCTTCCACGAAGGAAGCTCAATTGAAGAGCTACGAATTGAACGGTCTTGTTCCTTCTAATAAAGAAGCAGCAGCAGATCCAAAAGTAACAAGCGATCCATTCACAGTAGCTGTACTTGAGCAATTCAAGAACTCCTACCCAATGCCGGTTATCCCTGAGATGGGTAACGTGTGGAGCCCAATGGCCGCAGGCTTGGCAGACATTTTGAATAAAGGCAAAGATCCTAAGGCAGCGCTTGATAACGCCGTTAAACAAATAAAAGATGCGATCAAGTAAGGAGTAACACAAGTGGCCCGGGGAGTGAATCACGCTTGCCCGGGCTGTTTGTTAGACAGACCTCCTAGATACATGCCTACCATGCATACTTATTGGATAGCTATTGGAGAGTAGGAAAGGAGAAAGGCGATATGAGCACTACACAATCGGTGTCGACAACCGCAAACCATACGAATAGTCCTTCGCAAGAGCCGTCGCCAATGAAAGCTTCGCCTGGCACAGGCAAGAAGGCAGCTGTGTTGTCTGCTCTGTTCTGGGGATTGGGGCAACTCTTTAATCGTCAGTACCTCAAAGGTATTTTGCTGATGCTGCTTGAAGCAGTCGGACTATTTTACCTGATTAACTATTTGCCGCGAGCGATATGGGGAATATACACGCTCGGAACACAAACATCCCAAATGGTTAAGGTCGGGAGAGTGTACAAACCCGTACATGGTGACCATTCTATTCATTTGCTCATTACCGGATTAATCACACTTCTTGTCTTGTTTATCTTCATCTGGATATACGTACTCGTCGTCAAAGACGCGAAAGCAGTTGGGAAGCTGCGGGAAGAAGGCAAGAAACCGAATAACTTCCTTGAAAGTTTGGCATATGTCAAAGAAACGAAGTTTGCTTACTTGTTCCTGGCACTGCCAGCAACAGCGGTATTGTTCTTTACGATCATGCCGATCATCTTTATGATTTTGCTTGCCTTTACGAACTATTCTGCACCGGATCATGTTCCACCGAAAAATCTGGTCAGCTGGGTTGGATTCCAGAACTTTGTTGATCTTCTACAGCTTGGTACATGGAGCGGCACGTTCTATGGCGTACTGACATGGACCATCATTTGGGCAATACTTGCTACCGTTACTTGCTACTTCGGCGGTATTCTGGTCGCACTCTTGATTCAACAACCGGGTGTGAAAATGAAGACCATGTGGCGCACAATCTTCATCATCCCATACGCAATTCCACAAATGTTGTCGTTCTTGATTATGAAGAACATGTTTAACGGAGAATTTGGGCCGATCAACCAATACTTGAGCTACTTCGGCTTAGGTAAGCTTCCATGGCTCTCTGATCCTTTCTGGGCGAAAGTAACGGTATTGATTGTCAACATGTGGGTAGGTATTCCCGTTACGATGGTACTTGTTATCGGGATCTTGACAACCATTCCTAAAGATATGTATGAAGCGGCTGAGGTAGATGGAGCAACTGCATGGCATAAGTTCAAGGCCATTACGATGCCGATGATTCTGTATTCAACAGCACCAATTTTGATTGGTCAGTTCGCAGGTAATATTAACAACTTTAACGTTATTTTCTTGCTGACGAACGGTAACCCGCCAAATGGTGAGTACCAGTACGCGGGAAGCACCGACTTGCTTGTTACGTGGTTATATAAGCTGACACTCGATAACAACAAGTACAACATCGCAGCAGCGATCGGTATTATCATCTTTATTATTGTTGCATCTCTTTCGATCTGGAGTTACCGCCGGACGAAATCATTCAAAGAGGAGGACATGATCCAATGAGTACAGGAGCTAAGAAAAAGTCGCTTATTCGTCTGTCCTTCAGTTATTTGCTGCTTATTGCAATTGCAGTATGCGTCCTGTATCCGACAATTTGGATCGTCATGTCATCCATTCGTCCGGGTACCTCGCTGTTCAGTGATTCGCTCATTCCAAGCAATCCGACTTTTGAACATTACGTAAGCTTGTTTACTTCTAAGGAATATCAATATGGACTGTGGTACTTGAATACATTGAAGATTGCAACCTTCAATATGATCTTCGGTGTCATTCTCGTCGTCATGACGGCATACGCATTATCTCGGTTCCGGTTCTATGGCCGTAAAAACCTCATGTCTGGGATGCTTGTACTGGGGATGTTCCCAGGCTTCATGAGTATGATTGCGATTTACATTTTGCTGATGCAATTGAACTTGCTTGATACGCATTTCGCGTTGATTCTCGTATATTCAGCGGGTGCGCCGCTAGGGGCATTTGTTGTCAAAGGCTTCTTCGATACGATTCCGAAGAGCTTGGAGGAATCCGCTCGCATCGATGGTGCAACGCACTGGATTGTATTCCGTAAAATCATGCTGCCATTGTCGAAGCCGATGATTACGTACGTGGGACTAATGACATTTGCCGGCGCATGGGGTGACTTTATTTTCGCCCGTCTCGTCCTTCGCTCCAAAGAGAACTACACACTGGCGATTGGACTGTGGGACATGGTCAATAATGCATCGACGAACTTTACGATGTTTGCCGCTGGTGCGGTATTGATCGCAGTTCCGATTGCACTACTGTACTTGTTCCTGCAGCGCTTCCTCGTGGAAGGCTTGACAGCAGGTGCAAGCAAGGGCTGATGAGCCTGCGGTATGTGCAGAGGGAAATGAAGGTTTTAACTTAGGCAGAAAGAAAGTCCGCTTTTCATCATTGGGAAGGTTGCATGAACTCCATGAGTAAATGCAAGACTCGATGCCCGGTTGCATCGTAAATGATCTCGTGATCAAAAAGCGGACGATACAAATTCTAGGGTAGAACAGCGGAGGGATTATCATGCAAGATACTAGTGCAGCTATACATCCGGACAATGCAAGTGAACAGACACATACACAGACAGGTGTACAGCTAGGAGCGATCTCTCGTGTTGCTGAGCAAGATGGTTCGTTATGGCTAGTCGGTAAATACTTCAATCTCGCAATCACTTCAGTTGGTGCCGGAGTAATCCGCATCAAGACATATAGAGGACATCAGCCGGACTGGAAGACGTCCCCGGCAATCGTGAACAAGGACAGTCGTATTCCACAAACGATGAAGTGGTCTACTACGGAGGAGCTTGTATCTATTACAATCGGCCACACGCTTCTCGAAGTGGATCGTCAATCTGGTGCGTTCCGCATTAGCAACGAGAGCCAGCCAAATGTAGAATTGGTCAGCCTGCAGCGTAACCGTGAATCCGTGGGCGACTATACGGCATTTGTTGCCCTGGACAAGGACGACCATATTTACGGACTAGGTGAGAAAACAGGCTTCCTCGACAAGCGCGGCGAGCGCTATACGATGTGGAACTCAGATGTATATGCACCGCATGTACCGGAAATGGAAGCATTGTATCAATCTATCCCGTTCTTGACGGTCTTGAACCAAGGCAATAGTTATGGCTTGTTCTTGGATAACCCAGGCAAAACCGTATTTGATATGCGTACGTTTGCCGATATGGCGATGATGCAAACATCGACAGGCGAATTTGATTTGTATTGGATCGAAGGGCCATCGATGAAGGATGTTATTATCCGCTACGGTGATTTGACAGGACGTATGCCACTGCCGCCAAAATGGGCACTTGGCTATCACCAATCCCGTTACAGCTACATGGATGAGCAGGAAGTATTGAACTTGGCTCATACGTTCCGTGAGAAGGAAATTCCATGTGATGTTATCCATCTCGACATTCACTATATGAACGGATATCGTGTCTTCACATTCGATGAGAATCGTTTCCCGAATCCGAAGGACATGATGGATCAGCTCAAAGAGCTTGGCTTCCACATCGTGCCGATCGTCGATCCAGGCGTGAAGAAGGATCCGTTGTACGCGGTATATATGGAAGGTGTCGACAACGACTATTATTGTAAGACAGCGGAAGGCGAAATCTACACAGGGCCAGTATGGCCTGGAGAGAGTGCATTCCCAGACTTCACGGAATCACGCGTGCGTGACTGGTGGAAGGAGAAGCAGAGCTTCTATACCGAACTCGGCATCGATGGCATCTGGAACGACATGAACGAGCCAGCAATCTTCAATGAAACGAAGACGATGGACGTGAACGTCATTCATAAAAATGAAGGCGACCGCAAGACGCATGGTGAAATTCACAATCTGTACGGCATGTTCATGTCCCAAGCAAGCTACGAAGGCTTAAAGGCGTTGCTTGAAGGCAAGCGTCCGTTCGTCTTGACACGTGCAGGCTACAGCGGTGTACAGCGCTATGCAGCCGTATGGACAGGCGACAACCGCAGCTTCTGGGAACATATGTCTATGGCAATGCCAATGGTATTGAACCTGGGCGTATCCGGTGTACCGTTTGCAGGTCCGGATATCGGTGGATTTGCACACCATACTAGCGGCGAATTGCTTGCTCGCTGGACGCAAATGGGTGTATTTTTCCCATATGTCCGCAACCATAGTGCGATTGATATGCTTCGTCAGGAGCCATGGTCGTTCGGTGAAGAAATCGAGAAGATCTGCCAGCAGTACATTTCGATGCGCTACGAATGGATGCCTTACCTGTACCACTGGTTCTATGAAGCTTCTACAACAGGTCTTCCATTCATGCGTCCGCTTGTACTGGAATACCCGACAGATCCTGAAGTATACAACCTGTGCGATCAGTTCTTGGTTGGTGATTCGGTTATCATCGCGCCAATTTATCGTCCAAATACACAATACCGTTCCGTATATTTACCAGAAGGCGAGTGGGTGGACTACTGGAACGGGGAGCGGTTTGCAGGCAAGCAGCATATTCATGTGCATGCACCGCTTGAGAAGCTTCCGATCTTCGTTCGTTCAGGAGCTATTCTGTTGCAAGGCCCAGTACGTCAGCATGCAGGCGAGAAGGCTGCAGAAGAGTATGTGGCAGCAGTCGCTTACTTGCAAGGCGCAGGCCATACTTCTCAATTTGAATGGTATGAAGATGACGGCTTGACGTTCGAATATGAGAACGGCAAATGGAACAAAATGTTGATCCAAGTGACAGAGTCCGAACAGTGCATTCAGTTGTCTACGGAATATACAACACGTGGCTATGAGTCCGAGCGCGACAGCATCTGTTTCCGCCTGATCGGTCTTGCATCTGCTCCGAAGAGCGTTGGCGAACTCGGCGGATCCGTATCTGCTGAGCAGTTGGCTAAGCAAGTTTCCGGTTGGAGCTATGACGCAGCACGTCAGGAGCTTCGTGTGAAGCTTCCAGAGAGTGCAGCTCGTATCGAATTGAATATAACAATGTAATTGCTAATTGCTGCAAGAATAGGAGCGGGTATTTATCTCATCATGGGGTAAATACTTGCTCTTTTTTTGTAGGCAAACGATCGCCTCTTCACTTGGACAATGAAAATTTGTGCTCCGTATCCACGGTGAACTTGTTCCTTCATAAGAACTATTATTGCTTTCCCCATTCAATCATGATCAGATGTCGAACACGCTGATAACTTTAATTCTTCCTTCTATATAAGTCGAACTGTAATCGGATGTTCATATTCGGTTCATGAAGCCTATCTACAATAAGAACATGTTCACAGAGAAGTTCGGTTAGAGCTTGACTCGGAATACCGAAGCAGAAGAGGCTTGCTATGCGGTAGGCCGCTGCCTTTGAATTCATATTCTGTAGTAGATAGGAGTGAAAGAGAGATGTTCTTGGCGATTCGAGAAATGAAGCATGCCAAATCGAGATTTATGCTGATTGGACTCATTATGGTGCTGGTTGCCTGTTTGACGTTTATCGTATCAGGGCTTGCGAATGGTCTATCAGCTGCAACAACGTCAGCCATTAAGGAAATGAATGCAGACTATCTTGTCTTCCAAGCAGATAGCGATAATAAATTGAATCGTTCCTCACTTAAGGAGGAGAAGCTTGAAGAGATAAGAGCACAAGAAGGAGTAACGGCTGCAGCTCCACTTATTCAGACGATGCTAACAGTGGCGTCAGAGCAGGCGGACAAGAAAGTAGATGTAACGCTGTTCGCCATTGAACATAACAGCATTCTTATGCCGAAGGTTACGGAAGGGAAATCATTGTCCGGAAGCGGGAACCATGAGGTTGTAGTGGATGCGTCGCTTAAGGTGAAGGGTGTCAAACTGGGAGATACGCTTCATATTAAAGATACTGACGCAGTTTTGAATGTAGTAGGTTTTGCGGAGCATCAGTCGATAAGTCATATGCCGGTCGTCTTTATGGACATGGAGGGATTGAATTCGCTTATGACTTCCCTTGACCAGCGAATGCCGAATCTAAATGCAGTAGCGGTTACGGGAGATGGAGCAATCAAACAGACTCTTACTGATAAAGTAGAAGGAATTCAGATCGCAACGAAGCAGGAAGCGCTGAAGGGGATTCCAGGATATAAGGAAGAACAGAGCTCGCTTTCCATGATGCTGTCCTTCTTAGTAGTGATAGCGGCGTTTGTTCAAGCCGTGTTCTTCTATGTTATTACGTTGCAAAAAACGAATCAGTTCGGCGTTCTTAAGGCGATTGGGGCGAGCACCTCTTACCTGGCCACCAATCTAATAGGTCAAGTGGCAATGCTTGCGATTGTATCGGTTGCGCTCAGTATTGGGTTAACCTTCGGGATGACCTCTATGTTCCCGGATACGATGCCGTTTGAATTGGGAGTAGGTGTACTTGCGCCATACTCGGCACTGCTTATCGGGGTCTCCATCGTAGGCGCGTTATTGTCACTTCGTAGAATTGCGAAGGTAGATGCCATAGAAGCGATTGGGAGGGTGGAGTAGATGACAGATATACTCGTAATGGATAAAGTGAGTAAAAGCTATGGGGAAGGGGACACGGTAGTAACGGCACTTAAGCAAGTATCACTTCGTGTGGGAAAAGGTGAGTTTGTGGCGGTTGTAGGCCCATCGGGCTCGGGGAAAAGTACGTTTCTTTCTATTGCAGGTGCACTGCTTACACCAACGAGCGGCCGCGTTATGATTGGAGGAACGGATGTTACTGCTGTATCTCCGGGAAAGCTTAACCGTGTTCGGTTAGAGCATATCGGGTTTGTATTTCAATCCTCTAATCTAGTCCCTTATCTAACGGTAATTGACCAACTGCGTCTAGTGGCGAAGCTGGCGAAATGCAGCGACCAGATTGCGAATGATAGAGCGGTGGAACTGCTGAAAGAAGTGGATATGGTGCATCGCATGCATCACTATCCGGATAAGTTGTCTGGCGGAGAGCGGCAGCGTGTTGCGATCGCACGAGCGATGATGAATGACGCTAATCTTATACTAGCAGATGAACCAACAGCGAGCCTTGATTCCAAGCGGGGCAGAGCAGTAGTGGAGATGCTCGCTGCCGAAGTGAAATCTAGACAAAAGGCTGCTGTCATGGTCACCCACGATGAGCGTGTGCTCGACTTATGTGATCGGATCGTTACGATTAAGGATGGTGCTTTGATTACCGGAGACGGAGAGCATTCTCGTATTACAGTGAACCAAACAGACAGAATGACAGCGGCTAATAGGTAATAAGGATGAAGGGCGGCATATTATATACCGCTCTTCATCACTTTATATCAAATGTAATTTTTTTCTTATTGCAAGTATAGGGGGATATATGATAAATTATTTCTTGTCACTTCGACACGAAACTTGTTGAAAGAAACAACAAAAACAACTTAAAAAAAGTTGTTGACAAGAAAATGTCGATTGGATATAATAATTAAGCGCTGATGACACAAGACATTAGCTGCTTAAATAGAAATACAAGTTCTTTGAAAACTGAACAACGAGCAACGTTTGTGAATGAGGTAGCAATACCTCGTCAAAAGATATGAGCAGTTCAAACTTAACTTTAACGGAGAGTTTGATCCTGGCTCAGGACGAACGCTGGCGGCGTGCCTAATACATGCAAGTCGAGCGGACTTGATGGAGTGCTTGCACTCCTGATGGTTAGCGGCGGACGGGTGAGTAACACGTAGGTAACCTGCCCATAAGACTGGGATAACCCACGGAAACGTGAGCTAATACCAGATAGGCATTTTCCTCGCATGAGGGAGATGAGAAAGGCGGAGCAATCTGCCACTTATGGATGGACCTGCGGCG
>NZ_FNAZ01000002.1:411773-845238 GCF_900102125.1 Paenibacillus sp. cl6col | reverse complement strand
TATAAGATCACGGAGAATCGCGATCTCCAACGCTTGTTCTCCAAGCAATTTTTTCAACTGATCATTTTCTTCAGCTATTGCTTTGGAGTCGAACTCCGGGATTTGTTCCATTTGAACATCACCGAATTTGCCATCGCGATATTCATTAATCCAACGATGGAGCATATTCGTTGCTATTTCATAGCGGCGAGCAACTGCCGCTTTATTTCCAGTCTCCAGTGCTTCTTTCACCAATTGTAATTTGAAGTTTGTTGAATGTTTCGTTCGTTTCATTTCATCATCCCCTGTCAACTATTAGTGTAATTCATATACACTCTTAGTGTCCAAGATCATTAAGGGGCTTATGAGCTAGTAAGTAGAAATGCTAAAACCTTAAGCCTCTTTGCTATAAGGACTCTATTCGTCACAGTAGCGAGTCTATGATCTAACCAGGAGCATACTCAATGAGCGTTCCATTATTCACCTCCTCTATCTTTATCTCTATCTCTATCTCTATCTGAGATGAAAGATGAGCTAAGTCCTCTTGCGTTTAAATAGCAAGTACATGAAGAATGGAGCGCCAATGCCTGCTGTGAATACGCCAGCCGGAATATCCAGCGGCTGAAAAAGCATTCTTCCTGCCAAATCCGCCAGCAATAGAATAATCGCACCTATAAACGCGGATACCGGGATGATCAGCTTGTAACAATTTCCGACCAGTCTTCTGGCAATATGCGGTGCCATTAATCCGATGAAAGAGATCGTACCGGCTGCACCAACCGCTGCGCCGGCAAGCGCAACACTATAAAATAAGAGAATCATCCGGCTGAGTTGAAGCCTATTTCCAAGCCCTCGAGCGACATCCTCGCCTAAAGATTGCACATTTAATTCCTTCGCCATTAGCAGTGACAAAGGAATGAATATCGCTACCCACGGCCAGAGCACTTCGATATAGACCCAATTGGTACCATAGATGCTTCCTGTCATCCAATTCAGCACTTGCGCGGCCAAATACGTCGGACCGCTAATGAGCAGGAATGTAGTGAGCGCCCCCATTGCTGTTGAAATGCCAATGCCGATCAGCACCAGCCGGAACGGCGACACCCCTTTTTTCCAAGCTAATACATAATTGATGATAGCCGTAACCAACGCGCCGCCAATAGCAATGAACGGTACCCAGTGAATGCTGTAGCCCGTCACGAAAGTCATGAAAGCAACCACTGCAACCGACGCACCACCCGTTACACCAAGCATATCTGGAGAGGCGAGCGGATTGCGAATCACGCCCTGCAATAGCGCTCCGGCTGCTGCCAATGCTGCACCAATGAGAATAGCGGCTATTATTCGAGGCAGACGGAACTGCATGATAATCAGGTTGCTGGCTTCCGCATTTCGCCCGGCAAGAGAAGCAAGCACCTCTTTCAGAGAAACACCAACTCCCCCGACCGATAAACTAAGAAGCGACAAGGCAGCAACGATAAAGGTTAAAACGATAAACAGGATTGTATATTTGACTGTACGCGGGTTAAGCATGCAATTTCCTCCTGGCCACATGAATCAGAAAGGGAACTCCGATAATCGCCGTTGCGACGCCTACCGGAACTTCTTTGGTTTCTAGAATAAAGCGTGATGCTAAATCTGCAGTCACCAAAAGGATTGCGCCGACTAGTGCGGTATAAGGAAGCAGCCACTTGAAATCATGTCCAATGATATATCTGCACAAGTGAGGGACAATAAGCCCGACAAAAGCGATCGGACCAGCTGCTGCTACCGAGCTCCCAGCGAGTAGTACAATTGCCGCAGCCGACAGCACGCGCACCAGGATCAACCGCTGTCCTAAGCTTCTTGCGCTATCGTCTCCAAGCGCCATAATATTTAACGAGCCCGCCAATAGTAATGAGATAGCTAACCCTATTACCATATAGGGCAGTACCATCAGCAAATGTTCCACATTTCTTCCTTCCACGGAACCGATCATCCAGAATAGGGCAGATTCAAGCGACTGCTTATCAATAAGCATAATGCCGGATGTAATAGAAGAAGTAAAAGCAGCCATACAAGCGCCAGCCAAGGTCAGCTTTACTGGCTCGAACCCGCCTCCTTGCAGGCCCAACGTATAGACGGCCACCGATGTTGCGACCGCGCCTGCGAAAGCTAGCCAGACCATTCCGCTCATCGTTAACGAGGAACCGTATGCGAGCAGCCCGATTACAATAAATAGCACTGCCCCTGCATTTACACCAAAGACAGAGGGCGATGCTAGTGGATTTCTTGTTAGAACCTGCATAATCGCCCCTGCTACGGCTAAGCTTGCTCCTACCAGAGCCGCAACTAAGGTTCGGGGTACGCGAGCCGTCATCAGAATAAGATGCTCATTGGACCCGTCGAATTGACTGTAGGCCTGCCACAAGTCTTTCAACCCGAAGTGATGAAGACCGTACAATACACTGCACAACATACTAATCAGCAGCAGGATCGCGCTGACAGCTAGGCCGGCGAGCTTCCGCTTGCTGCTTCGCTTTAGGAAAGAACCATTCATGCCTGCACCGTGCCTCCTTTTCATTGGTAGCCCTAACAACTAAACTGCCAAAATCGCCAACAAGCTGACGCGAATACAGCGTCAGCTTGTTAATTCGATACGCCTTTATTACTTAACATCAAAGTACTTAACAAGTTCGTCCAGCAGCAGATTGGCTGCTTCATATCCACCTGCCGAGTTCCATATGGCTTCATCGACTTGAATAATTTTGTTGTTCTTGGTAACACTCAAGTTCTGGAACAGCGGATCTTTTTTCCATTCCTCCACAACCTTCGCCGCATCGTTCTTGCCCGGAGACTCCGATACGAAGTAGAAGAGCACATCGCCGTCCATGCTAGGTATCGTTTCTTTGGACATAACTTCCATAAAGGAGTCTTTGTCCTGCGATTCTGGGCGGGCAATGCCTAATTGGCTCAAGAGCACCCCGGAGAACGTTTGCTTCTGATAGATACGAACTTGTTTGGCAGAGAAGCGGGCCACCGATACTTTCGTTTCCGCTTTGCTACCAAGCTTTGCTTTGACTTCCTCGACACGTTTGTCGAAGGCCGCCATCTTTTGTTCTCCTTCTTCTTTCTTGTTTAGAGCTTCGGAGTATAGCTTGAAATTGATTTTCCAATCTCCCGCCAGATCTTCAGAGAATATCGTAGGAGCAATTTGCTTTAATTGGTCGTAAATTTTCTCCTGTCTGACCTTATTGCCGATAATCAGATCCGGCTTGAGACTCGCGATCAGTTCAAGATTCGGCTGCAGCTCGTCCCCGACAACGGTGACCCCGTCCATCTCTTGCTTGATATGGTCGTACCAAGGATCGCCAATCCAAGACTGAACGGCTCCGACTGGTTTGATGCCGACTGCCAACAGCGCCTCCGTTCCCTCATTGGTCAATATAACGATACGTTCAGGGGTGCCAGTGAGCGTTTCTTCCCCCATCGCATGCTTAATTACTCTTGTCTCATTGCTTGCAGCCGGACTTGTGGAGGCTGCTACGTTATTACTGGGCGAGCCACTGTTTGCCGATGTGGCGTTCGTTCCTCCTGCTGTGCATGCGCTCAACAAGAGTGTGAAACAAAATAATAAGGTTGCTGCCATTGCTGTTCTCGACATACGATACATCGGTAATACCCCTTCTCTCTTGTGTTGATAACGATTATCAAAATCATTACCAATATAACGCTGCTGCCTTCTGTCAACAATGGGAGATCTGGACACGACGGATGGATTATTTCGACGCTGCTCCTGCTGCAACACAGCTTCTTTAAAACTAGTGGGAGAAGCCCCTTCGTATTTCTTGAAGATGCGGCTGAAATAATAGCTGTCGGTATAGCCTACGCTCTCTGCAATTTCCTTTAAGGTGAAATCTGTGGACAGAAGCAAATGCTTCGCCTTACTCATCCGTAATTGAATCAAATAGTCGATCGGACTCGTTCTGACTTGCTTCTTAAAGGCGCGCAGCAGCTGACTGGAGCTGCAATCAAGGTGTTCAAGCAGCGTCTCAAGCGTAATCGGCTCCCGGTAGCGCTCATGAATATAACGTATCGCTTGGGCCACTAGGTCAGGCTTGACGGCTATGACATTCTGTCGTTCCATCTGCTCTAATATTTCATAGACCATTTGATAAAAAATCGCTTTAACCTGAAGCTTTTCTATTAAATCCGAACGATGCCACTCCTTACTCATGGAGGTAACATGATGGAAGACGGAGATCGGGTAATGAGGCTTGAACACATATTGCATTTGAAACGGATTGTGATCCTCTATCAACTTGACCGTTTCTTGACGGGCTGGCAGCGCCAGCACCGCTTTATATAAAATCATATAATAGTCCAGGAGCTCATCCGCAGTAATATCAAGATAGACTCCCTTGCCTCCATGGATCAAGGAAAACCGGCTGACGTGGTGTGCAATGCCGTCCAGCTGGAGCTGTGCGCTGCCTCTAATTACATATAAGAAGGCGCTTGAGGGCATTCTGTACGCATGCAACTCCTCGCCTTGCTTCATTATTGTATGCCGTACATCTATAATCTTAATGAATGCTTGGTTCCATAGTAAAGCTTGCTCATTTAATTTCACCGTCTTGCTCTCCCCTTCACTTTCACTCTGTGTTGAAAGATTTATACCCCCATAATATATGATATTGATTATCATTTGCAACGATAATTGCATACCTATTTTCTATCGTCAAATCCTTCAATGTCGTATTTTCATGAAATAATCAGGGGTTGAAATTGAAATCAATCGAGATGAAATTTGTAAGTAGTTCTGTGAAAGAAGTAATGAAGGTGCTAAATATCAAGAATGAGGATCAGCTGAAAGTCTGGATGAAGTGGTATTTAGAAGATGCGTGTACACGTTCAGGCTTATCAAAATGCTGGAAAAGGAAACGGCATTACGATGAGCATGTCCCGTACGGGAGCGCCCGCCCTCGTTGAACAGACCGTTAAAGCTCTATCCCATAAGGGACGGACCTGCTCGCATTCTAAACTAGGGATCACCAAAAATCCCCTCAACCTGAGGGGATTTTTTCTATTGCGATGCAGTACGTCTCTCCTAATCTTTCCTACAAACGCTAATAATCGATGAAGATAACGGAGAGAACGGCGTTTTATCCCAGTCAGCATATTGATGTTCGACGCGAAAGCCGTGACGGGTTAATAAAGAATGCAGCGTAATCTGATCCGTGAACCGACAAGCAATTCGGGAAGTCGTTCGCTTATCCCCCCAATTACGCATCGTGACCCAATGCATGATTTGCTGGCTGGCATCGTAACATTGTGTGCCTGATACCTTGACGTTATTCCCATCCTTATCAATAAATGATCCCCATTCTGTCTCCTCTTCATCGGATAAATCCGTTCCCTCCGGATTACGAGTCTCAAATGCAAAGATTCCGTGGGGTTGTAGATGTTTGTGAACGGTCGTGAGCAAATCGATCTGATCTTGATCACGTAAGAATGCCTGAAATGCATTGCCAGTCAAATAAATCATCGAAAATCGCTTGTCCGATTCGAAAGTACGGGCATCGCCTTCTATAAAAGTAACAGGCAACCCCTCCGCCTTCAACCGCGCATATGCGAGCATCTCTGATGAGATATCTACACCAGTCATCGTTATGCCGGCTTTCGCCAGGGGGATCGTTGTTAAGCCTGTACCACAAGCAAGTTCTAACACTTCTCCAGCACTCGATCTAGCAAGCTCAAGATAGAATTGATATTTGTCCATTTCACCGCCAAATTCAAGATCGTAATTTACCGGATCTTGATATTCTTCAAGATTGCTATGCTCAATCAACGCCATTCCCTCCTCTCATTATTTCATCAAGTACTCTAAAATTTGACTCACATTAGACTCCACACTGTTTATGTGCGTATGTATCGTGATTTCTGGGTGCACCGGCGCTTCATAGACATCAGAAATACCCGTAAATGCTGTTATCTCACCTTTTATTGCTTTTGCATATAAGCCCTTTACATCTCTGCGCACACAATCCTCTAAGGGACAATGCACATACACTTCAACGTATGGCTCCAGCTCTGCTCGCGCATAGTCTCGCATTTCCAAATAGGGTGCAATCATGGAGATGATCGTCGTAACACCATTGCGGTTCAGCAGCTTGCTAATATAGACGGCACGACGAATATTCTCCATTCGATCTTCTCTACTGAATCCAAGCTCTCGTCCTACCATTTGTCTAAGCTCATCGCCGTCCAAGCATTCGACCCTAACGCCTCTTTCCTGAAGAGCCGCTGACAGAGCTAACGCCGTTGTCGTTTTACCAGAGCTTGGAATCCCTGTTAACCATATTGCCGTTCCTACCAATGCATAGTTCCCCTTTATGATAATATTGCGATCCGTTCGAGTGCACGTTCTCCGTAAATAGAATCGAACGACTGCTCTTCCATATGGATATAGCCTATATAACAATCACATTGCCTCATACGACATGGGCGTTCTTTAGAGATTCCATCAAGCCCATCTTTATACAAATTCCCAATTACTTGACGATCCTTATAGCAACGCTTTACACGCCCGTCTCCTTGAACATAAAACACATTTTTTCCGGCACGGCACGGCTTGTCCATACTGTCGTAATCCCTGGCATTATGGACAAAATAGGGGTCCATATCGGTCAAAAATGCTGTATCCTCAGCAGAATAGTATGCTGGTTTATCTTTGTAGGCGTTCACCCACATATAAACATCATCAGGCAGTGCCTTCCTGAATGAAAAAATGGAGTTGAACGCGCTCTTCACACCGACACAGCCTACACTGAACGGTATTTTTTGTTCATAAAGTTTGCCGCATTGCTGTAAAAAACGTTCTTCCTTCGTCTGCCCAGGATGGTACGTTACCCAGAATGCAGCCGTAACCGGATTCAACTCGCGCGTCCAATCGAGCTTAGCGGATAAGTTGGTTTGTATAGCGACCTTTTG
Organism: Paenibacillus sp. cl6col; assembly: GCF_900102125.1. NCBI lineage: Bacteria > Bacillati > Bacillota > Bacilli > Caryophanales > Paenibacillaceae > Paenibacillus > Paenibacillus sp. cl6col. The sequence continues at coordinate 838,290 of NZ_FNAZ01000002.1, read as the reverse complement.
AACGTGCTGCATGTGGGACAGCTTAACCATCGCTTCCCTGTACCAACTATGCGTAAGCCCTTCACCATATGGGTTGAAAAAAACGGACAGCTGATGCCCGCTTCCTTCTTGCTTCCTTACCCAATCGACAAATGTCTGCACTTGCAGCCGATCCTTCGCCAATGTCTCTGGACTATCCGTGTTCTTGCTAAAAGGACAGTAAGGGCAGTCATAATTGCATGAGCTCAAGCTCCCGCGAAAATAAATCGTCGCCTTCATGATAGTACACAGCTTTCCATACGTGCCCGAATATCCGGAGAAATGAACCAATCTCCTATGGAATCGGAGTACATAAGCCCTTCATCCGTCAGCCGAAGCACCCCATGCTCGATAACAGCAAGATCCGTATGCACAAGCAGATTCAACTCGGGATAATCGACGAGAGATGACGTTCCGAACCGCTCCACGTAGCTGCTCAATACCAAGCCTTCCGTATGAAGCAGCGCTTTTAGTATAAAGCGTCGCTGCTGGTCATCCTTGCTTAATACAATGCCATAATCTGCATGGGTGTAGTCGGCTGAAGCCACGTAGTCGGCAATGATGTTTGCTGTAGCTGAACGACCTACACTGTATCGCGAGGAGTAATGAACCTCTCTTGTGTAAGAGCGTGCGCCACAGCCAAGTCCAATCATGCCCTCCTCCTGACAACCATACGGAAGCAATGATTTTTTCGAAATCGCATCTGCTTTGGCAAATCTGCGCATCGAGTACTGGGTATATCCATGTGCAAGCAAACGATCCCGCGCTGCACGATAGAAGCTTACCCTCTGATCCTCGCCACTCTGCCTTATCTGCTCTGGCTTTACAATCGTGTGCTCGCGCGTATATAGCGGATAAATAAATAACTCCTCTGGGTCATAAGACAACGCCTTATCCAGCGAATATATCCATGATTCATGGGTTTGACCGGGAAGGCCATAAATCAAATCCAGATTAAGGATCGGAAATTGGTACAACTTGAGCTGCCTCAGAGCTCTTTCGACTTCCTGCGGCTTTTGGGGACGATAGATCGCGTCCGCTTCAAATTCTACGAAGCTTTGAATCCCCATACTGACCCGATCCACCTGCCTGCTTTTTAATATATTCAAGCGTTCGGTTGTTATCGTCTCGGGAGATGTTTCTACCGAGATGGAAACTTGGGCTGGATTCATGCCCATCACATGTTGAGCAATATGAAACAACCGATCCAGCTGGTCAGGCTCGAGTAAAGTCGGCGTACCGCCTCCAATAGCAAATCTAGCAATCGGCTTATTCGGAATAAGTGGAGCCCATTGTGCAGCTTGTCTCTCCAAAGCATCCACATAATTGGTATGTACGTCGGCTCTCTTGTCAGGCAACGTGAATAAATTGCAAAATCCGCATCGTGCTCCACAAAACGGGATATGCATATATAAAAAGAGTGAATCCGCCTTTTCCTGGCTCCACAGTTCGGAAAGCGGCAGCTTCCTCTCCAATTCTCGATAGGAGGTTTTGTGTGGATAAGCGTATAAATAAGACCGGTAAGGCTCTGATGTGAGGTTTTCCTTCCAACTGCGCAGAGCCTCCAAATTCTGGATGATATCCGTGTAATTAGGGTAGACCGTATGGCTCATCATGTTCCCTCCTCTCACTTTAAAGTTCGTGTTCAAAAAGAACGGTTTTCAGCACCGAGAAGGTTGCAAGAACACGAAGAAGGAGTAGCGGAGTGTAGGCAAAACTACATGAGCAACGGACTTCGAGTGTGATTGCAAGATTCGATGTCGAGTTTACTCCTTGTACTTCTTCGTGATCAAAATCGGACTTTTTGAACATCCTATTACAAAATAAATTCGCGATAAGGCACGTTCCACACGACCTCATGCGCTAGCCTATGGCCGTTGTAGCCATCTTCACCGAAGGCGGTTCCATGATCAGAGAACGCCATGCAAAATACAGGCCGTTCTCGTTCTCTGAATGCCTGAAATAATCGACCAAGCTCACCGTCAACATATCGAAGTGCTGCGCGCTGTGTCTCTAATGAGTCTTTCTTTGCTCCTGGTACAAAATAATGATTGGGCCCATGAATCGCTGATACGTTCATAAATAGAAACAGTCGTTCTGTCTGATTCGAATTATGCAGGAGCTTGATGGCATGGTTCACCTGATGCTCTGTCGAGCGTTGATTTGTAACCCCAAAGGTCATCCGCCAATAGCTTTCTTGGAAATAGCTTGGAAGAACTTTGGCTAGCGGAACTTTTTTGGTAAAGAAGATGACTCCGCCTATACAAATCGTACGGTAGCCCACAGCTTGCAATCCAGATACGATATCCGTTGTATCAAATTGCCATGTATACGGATGTGTCTTTAATCCCGTATTTTTCGAATGAAACAACCGAACATGCTCTGCCTTATTTGTCGTAGCCGGAGTTGGCAGAAATCCGCCAAAGAAAGCATGATGAGCAGCATAAGTGAAGCTGCCTGGTGTATGTCGCTTTTCCCAATGCCCGCTCCCGCACAAATTCGGACAGTTTTCTTCCTCCAGCACAGCAGCGTCATATCGCAGTGTATCCAGCGTAATCATCAGAATATCGTGACTGCCTACAATTTCATTCATGTTAAACATCGTGGTGATCCTCTTCCATTTTAGATAGTCGTAGAGAGTGTAGCCATTCTCATTTCCCATTCATAGGGATCATGTCCTTCATAATGACTATGGTACAGTAAATCTCCGAACGGATTAACATCCAATACATAAGGTCTATAGGAACCGCTGCTCAATAACACATCTATGCCTGCGACGGTTGATCGTGGAAATACCGCTAGCGTTTGTTCAGCGCATAGTCGCACGGCAGCTTGAAGATTGTCAGACAAGCCGATTTCATCCAAGCTCATTCGATCACTATCAAGATGCAGATTCGTTATAGGTGTTCTGCTTACCCTTGCAATACTATGACACGCTTTACCTGCTACGACAAGTTGCCGGATATCAAAGGTGCGATCCCGATAAGACGCTTTCGGAATCCATTGCTCTACATGAGCGCCTTGTTCCAATAACCAGTTGATGATTTGGCGAATGACTTGGCGTTCTTTATAGTTCACCAGCTTTTTTACGTTATAAAATATAGGGGGTCTACGTAGATAGTTCTCCACACCTATCGTAGTCACGGCCGATTCTGCACCTGTAATGGGGTTTACCTGATATGCGATCACACCACATGCGCCGGAACCACTTGCTAGCTTAATAAATAAACGATATATCCGCTCTTTTGCCATAACATCCCGAAGTGTATTGTAATCCGGTATGTCTTCCGGTGCAGCTAATCTTCTAGGTACCGGTAATCCAGCTGATGATAAGATCTGGTGAGTATGCCTTTTATCGAACATTGCGGCTATATCCTCGGGAGCATTCATCCATCGTGGCGTATTCCACAGCTGTGCTGCCTCCCTGTCCAGTTGAGATAACAGCTTGCAATACCCACGAAACCATTGGGAAGGATGATACAGCTCTCCCTTATTTTCCTCCAACCCTTTGGCCATCCTTACCGAGATAGGCTGAACAACGCTCTTGTTATATCTAAGCCATCGCTCGTCTATATGGGTGTTGGCCGAATCAGGGGCGCCAAGTGCAATAAGCTCACGTTCCACTTCAAAATGTTCCCCGGGCGCGTCAAGCCGCAGCAATGGAGGTTCATCCAACGTTTGCCCCAAGCTCTGTGCAACCGAACTCAAGGATGCATTTCCCTGCAACACATCTATATAATTCAAAACAAGAGCTGGGGGCAACCCCAGCCGAGTTCTTGCTGCTTGTAGTCCGGTTGTTCTTCTATTGCCGGAATTGCCAATGATAATCATCGATTTCATCGTTATTCCGTCAATGAAGGATAGCGATAATCCTCGTCTTCATCAGCATCCTGTTGATCGCTGATATCTACATTGAGGCCTGACTGCTTCCAACGATTCATCATTTCATCCGACATGTAATGATAGCTTAAATCAAGCGACTTTAGTTTCATTATCTTTTCACTATGGATAAGAGCTTCCGCTCCCTTATCTGTCAACGTCCCCATAGAAAGATCCAACGTATGTAACTGATCAAGAATCGGTGCATCGGCTACTGCAATAGCGATTTCGTCTTGAATTTCACTGTCTTTGAGTCCAAGATAGGAAAGCAGAGGGAATTTCCCAGGTTCAATCAACTGGAGCACATCTGCGAGACTTCCGTCAAATCCATACTCCTCTACCCCTAAATAAAGCTCCAGCTTCTTCAAATTTTTGAAACTGCCTTCACTTATGCTAGTAATGACGTCTGTTCCAAGCCCGCCGCAAATAATAGTAAGCTCCTCTAGTTTGTCATGGTGAGCCGGAACAAGACTAAGATCTGTGCTCCCTTTAATGGTGAGTGAACGAAGCTCAGGATAAGCAGATAAAATCGGCCCTAAATTAGATTGATTGATCCAAGAGACCTCACATTCTTCAGAGGACATATCGCCAATAAATAAGCTCCGCAGCTGCGGAAAGCGGTCTTTCAACCGAACAAGGGCTTCAACAACTACACTAGAATCACTCTCATAGGCGGCGCCCCAGTCACCGATTATGAGACTTTCAAGCTGCAAGCTCTCATCCTTGTTCGCAAGCTCCTCTATTAAATCTACGATTTTGACACCTTCCTCGTATTGATCATAATCGACAGATAGTTTACATTCGGACATTACATTACCTCCTGAAAATGAATACTAACTTGTTCATTATAATAGCCACACTTGTAAGTATCAAATGTTTCCAATCCATAAATATCCCCTAAAATAATTGCCTTGCGGAAGGGATCCGACAGCTGTATCTCTTTCTGTGAAAGCCAAAATTGCATATAACTAATTCCTTATGTTCTTGTCAAATGAAAATGACAACGAGTGCTATTACCTCGCTGAAATCTGCTCATTTCATTTGTAATTTATTTTGTTCCATACATCATGAGCAGCCTCCCAGTTTCTTTTGCAAGAGCAATATAAATGACACCGCCAAAAGATCCCGGAGGAAGAGTTCCCTCGATAATCCAAGCTTCTGCAATAGGGTTATAGCTGATAGCAAAGGGTGTTTCCTCCAAAAAACGGGGATAATGCTCTGCTAAATAGGGGAAGATTGCCGTTGCAACTGCATGTACATCTGTAAGCTCACCAAAAGCAGTTTCATCTCCAAACCGATTATCCTGGAGAAGAGTGTCGCGATCGGCGAAATAGAGCTCAAACCTGCCATATAAATTCTCATCATCCAAATCACGTTCTACAAAGCCATATTCAATAACTTTTTCCTTTTGATAAACATTGCTTTTACTCTTTTTCTTATAGTCAGCCCGTACGGTGATTTGATTAACTCGAAGACGGTCGCGTTCTTGCTCCTGCTCAGCTATTATTTGCTCCAAAGCATCCATATAGCTCATTTTGATTCACCCTCTGTTCCCATTGAACTCCTTTTCAAAAGCATGAATGCACTTGCCCTCTTTGGAAGTGTCTAAGACCGCAAAACGAATTTCCGAAAATAGGTATCCTAAGCCTTCATCCTTCAGCAGCTCCCGCCACCATCCTGCTACCTTCACCGGGTCATTCCGGAAAACACCGCAGCCGTAGGCACCCAAAATGAGGTTTTTATCGCCTTTTTGGGCGAATATGGCTAAGGCCAGTCGCATCCTGTCTTTCATCATACATTTCGCTTTCCGGGGATCCTCTCCCTTAAGCAGAACCTGCCCATAATTCACGGCGGGCAGAGTCAATACTGAAGCTGTCACCGGCCGCTCTATAAGATCGAACCGCTGGTTACGGAAAAACACTACGTCCGGGGAATAGATGGCGTGATTCGTATACATCATCGATTTACAGGCCCGATTAGCCTTATAATAACGTTCATTGCGCAGCTGTGTTTCATATAATCCGCTGGAGGCCGCCAGGCTTTCTTCCTGAGCCATCGCCCCGTTTAGAAATCCACCTCCGGGATTTTTCGCGCTGGCAAAGTTTAACACGCCGACGCGCCCTTTCCCTAGCTCCGTAAAATCCAAGATCGACTTTACTGTGGTCTCGTTGGCGACAGAATATACGGGTTCTGGCGGCAACTTAGGCAGCTCGTCAATTCCTCGTACCAGTGTCTCTCCCTGATCCGGTGTAATCAGCTCGCTATTTGCCTCGGATTGCTTTTGTGCAGTGACGAATTCTACCCGCCGCCCCTTATATTCATAGAAGCCTTGCCGCTGTATTCGTAATGTTTCCTCAGCAATTTCTTTTCGTTTCATTTCATTCCCTCTTCTTTCATCAATAACAAATCCGGTAGATGTTAATCTTGCAGTAATTCGTCTCTCACTTCGGTCAGCACAAATCCGAGTAGGTTCCTACCATGCCATTTTAGTGGATTCTCCACATCTGGATTGGACTGTCCCATGCCGATTCCCCAAATGCGATCCCGTGGGCTGGCTTCGACGAGAATACGATTTTTCGTTGACTTGAGATATTCGCCAAGCTTCGGATTCTGCGAAAATTTGGCCAAATTGCCTCTTTTAACGATGCCATAGCATTCGTTGTCCCAAATGTCCTTGTCGAAGTTTCTAACTGCACGCCCGTAGGCTTTCATTTCCTTAGGATGCTTAGCTTTAAGAATCGCGTCCAACATTTCGCCATCTCCAAAAAGTCTTGCTTTCTCGGACATCATAAACTGCTCGACACAGGAATACTCGTGTCCCTCTACCACGAAAGGGCTCATCCACCATTGGCTAAAACAGCTTTTGTCAACCCCGCCGTCTTTTGGCGGTGTATGGCCCCAGAAGAAGACAAACTTGAACGTTTTACCTGCAATATATGCTTTTCTTAACTGCTCGATATTGTATATCATCATCATCGATATTCCTCCAAATTTCTTCGAAACAAGCGGGAAGGACGGTGTCCCGCATTTTCAGTATAATGATCGGTCTCCGCTACAAGATGCGCCACTTTACGCCGGAAGGCGGCTTTCAATAATTCTTTGTCCAAGATCACCTCGTAAACCTGCTGCAGCTCCGTCAAAGTAAAGAGGTGCGGCATCAAATGCAGCGCAATGCCGGTATAATTCACTTTTCCCCGCAGTCGCTCAATAGCGCAGGCGATAATCTTCGCATGATCAAAAGCCAATCCGTGATTTGATACGATGGAGTAGGAGGTCGACGTCGAGGCCGGCTTTGACGTCATCGTCCATTCCACAACTGCCGTAAGCTCTTCCTCTTCGCTGCTTAGCTTGAGCTCGTATTCCATCGTTTTCACAAACCCATCCTCAATAAACTCTTTACGCTCACGCAGGAGCCGATAGGTTGCCTTGAACCAGGCTGCGCCGACAGCGTCATCCCCTGCTTTCAGCTGCACCTGATCGCTGTTAATTAAGGCCATGTGGCTGCAGCTCATCACCCAGGTGCGCGGATCCCTTCCAACATCGCTGAAGGTGTACAACTGCTCCAAATATACGTCATCCACACCGGTTTCCTCGCGCAGCTCCCTCACCGCCGCCTGCTCCGTCGTCTCATTCGGCCGGACGAATCCGCCTGGAAGCGCCCAACTGCCCAAGAATGGATGACCACCGCGGCGAATGAGCAATATACGCAGCTCTTTTTCCGGAAGTTTGCGGTAGCTGTCCACCTCCGTTTTCGTTACTGTGAAAATAACCACGTCCGCCGCCACCGAAGGCCGTTCGTAATCCCCGGCACGGTACTGCTCGAAAAATTCACTTTCCGAAAGTCCATCGCGATCCAACAAATTCAAGCGTCTTTACCTCCATTGTTATTTATTCTAGCCGTGCAGCTCTTCGAAATGAGTTCCTCAACATCAATTTATAGTTAGTAACATTTTAATAATATCATTTTGTTAATATCAAATATAGCAAAATAGAAAGAGAGATGCAAGAAGAAACGTAATGAGGAAAGGCATTTGTAACGACAATGCCTCAATCACAAAGAAAGCTAAAGAAGCTGCCGCCAGTAGAGTACCGACGACAGCTTGCTTCTTTTTCTATGTCCATTAAATGGGGTCTTGACCACCCTCGGGCGGCTCTTTTACCTTTAACAGTTGCTTCATTTAGCAGCTGTTTCATTTCATGTAGCGATATTCCAGGAGATTCTTCAAATTCGAGATTTTCTGCAGCAGCTTCTCCCCGACATTGGTTTCCCTCACCAGTTTCCGTTCCAGTTCTTTGTCCACCAGTCTTTTTACAGACAATACGTCCGTTCCGTTACATAACACATCTTCTTTTGAATTAAATTTCTTATGCGCGACGAGCTGCATGCCAAAGGAATTATACAACAAGGTATATCCGGCGATACCCGTTGTGGATTGATAGGCTTTGGAAAAACCGCCGTCAATGACGACCATTTTCCCATTTGCTTTAACAGGGTTCTCTCCACTAATTTCTTTAACCGGAGTATGCCCGTTAATGATATGTCCATGATCCGGATTCAAATCAAACTCTTGCAGGATTTTCCGGCAGATCTCCTCATTTTCCCGCAAATGGTAGTAAGGGTTCTTTCTCTCCTTGTGGGTTTCTTTATCTTGGATAAAGTACCGCTCAAAGGTGGTCATTTCTCTCTTTCCAAAGAGCGAGGAACATTTCCCTGTCCAGATGTACCATACCATATCCGTAGCCAGATCATCCGTCTCTTCCGGATTTGCAAAGGCGTAACGCAAATAATATTCAAAAACATCGATCAGCTGACGACCCGAATAGCTCTTGTCTTCAATCTGCATTTCTTCCATGTTTCCTTCTTCATTCAAAGGAATGCAGCCGTGGATCAACAAATTCCCGTTGTATTTTAAATAAAGGCTACCCTTCTTCATAAGGAAATTCATATGTCTGGCCAGCTTTTCGGAATGCTGAACGGAGAACAGCAGCTTCTCCATCACCTGTTGTTCTTCCTCCAGCAATTGTTCAGGCTGTTGCGGATTTACGGTAGCGAAACAGGTGTTTTCCAGCGGGTACGTTTTTCTGCCGATCTTGATTTCATTTTTGTCGTAATCGATCTGCTCAAGCAAAAGCCTTTCAGACATATGGAAGTAAGGACGTCTTTTGATAATCGGGATTTCAAGCTTAAACTGGATTATGGCAATGGCTTGATGGATTTTGGTAATCTGCAGGATTTCCTGCTCCGATACGTTATGATCGGCCTGCAGCTTCGGTCTGAAGGCTGGATTGTCATTATAGTATTTCTCCGCCAAGTTCAGCAGCGGGCGAAGATTGATTCCGTATACGTCTTCGATAATGTCCAAATTGTCGTATCTGGCGCAGATCCGGATAATATTCGCAAGGCAGACCAGAGAACCCGCATAGGCGCCTATCCACAGGACATCATGGTTCCCCCATTGAATGTCTACAGAATGGTGGTTGATAAGCGTATCCATAATTTTATCGGGGTCCGGCCCGCGGTCATAGATATCTCCGACCACATGAAGATGGTCAACCACTAGGCGCTGGGTCGTATAAGCAAGGCCGATAATCAGCTTATCCGCCTGACCCAAGGAGATAATCTGCCGGTATATTTCCTCATAATAAGGATCCTTATTGTTGGTAGAATCCGTCTTGTACAGAAGCTCTTCTATAATATATACGAACTGCTCCGGTAGAGCTTTACGCAATTTCGAGCGCGTATATTTGGAGGAGGCATAAGAAATGAGCTTAAGCATTTGTTCAATCGTTTGTCTATACCACCGGTTCAAGGCTTGTTGATTGCACAGGTCTCCTTTAACCAGCTGTATTTTTTCTTCCGGATAATAAACTAACGCCGCAAAATCATTGATTTCTTTATCCGTCCAAACCTCTTGGAACAATTCTTTGATTTTCTCTTTTACGGTACCAGAACCGTTTCTGAGTACATGCTGAAAAGCCTGGAACTCCCCATGCAAGTCACTGACAAAATGTTCAGTTCCCTTGGGTAGATTGGAGATCGCTTTAAGATTGATGATTTCTGTTACGACTTTTTCTTCCGTATCATATTTCTGGGCCAATAAATCTAGAAACTGCGCATCCAATACAGTTGTCCTCCTTCAGGGAAACGGTGATGTCTAGCTGAGCGAACTTAGAAGCCCCTCGGCCTTTAAGAGGTTTATGAGTTGGGGCTAGCCGCGTACCTTCAAACTTATTGTAGACAGTAAAGGAAAAAAACATTAGTCCATCAAGGCTTACAGATGAGTTCCTCCTTGAAATAGCTCATCCAAAGGCTAAGCCATTTCATAAGGGCATTTGTACCAACATAACACTATGTTGTCCCTAAATCAAAGACAAGTATGAAGACTTCCCTGATATAGGGCTTTTATGAACTTGAAGGTGCCCAGAAGGAATGAGATCCGAGATCGCGCGTTTAACGTTCCTCCTTCCCTATCTGGATACAGACTCATCATATGCATAGATCTTAAAAAGTTTTATATAAAGAATGATACTAATGAGTGCACAGACAAGGATGAAAGTAAAAACCCCCATTGGAGGTACCCATGCCGATAAAATAACGGTCAAGGGTGCTGCGAATCTCCCAATCGTGAATTGCAACCTCGATGCCCCCATATATTGCCCTCTCGCATTCACAGGTGCATACTGACTTACAAAGTTATTGGTCACCGGAGAACGTATGATTTCTCCAAACGTAAATACGATCGTGATGAGGAATAGTAACCAAATATGCGTCGTTAATCCAATAGCGAACATGCCTAACCCAGCCAATGCCGATGACAGAATGAACACGTCGCGATCTCTTAAGCGATTTAACCATTTTGTAGCGGGTAAGACAAATAGAACGAACAGCAGACCATTTAACCCAAGAATCCATCCAAATACTTCTGTACTCGTAAGCCGGAGCGACCAATCATTCCAAGTGAGAAGGGATTGTGACGGGACATATTGGGTGATATATATCGCTAAATACAGATCCAATTGCATGATTGTTATAATAGAGAAAACGCCTGCCAGAATATATAGAACAAATATTTTATCCTGAAAGATGACTCCATAGCCTTTCCATTGTTCTTTTATCGAAGTTGAAACTGCATGTAATGAAACCTTTTGGCTGGTACCCGGCATACTTTCACGAATTCTCAGAAAGATTGCAACCGTATAGAACAGCATGACGATTGTACAAGTCCATAGCAGTTCACTTCGGTATTGAAAGAAAAAAAATGCCCCCAATGCGGGTCCTAATACAGCACCAATATTATGAGCTGTCGTAAATGTGGCGAACACCTGCCGGCGATCCTTATCGGAAATAAGATCCGCTACCATCGCATCGCTGGCAGGTCCATAGAGGGCACCTCCTAATCCAATGCCAATAAAGGCGAAATAATTAACCCAATGTGAACTGGACAAAGCAAACAATGCGAACATACACGCTTTAAGGGAAGCGCCTGCCAACATCATAGGACGACGTCCCACCCTATCCGCTAAACTCCCTCCAACCATGCTGCCAAGTATGCTAATGAGGGGCGGGATCGACATTAACATCCCTGCTGTCTGTTTACCTAACGCTTCACTAAAGTAGACCGTAATAAAAGGGAAGTACATCCAAAACAATAAATTGAACAGTCCCTCGCCGATTAGGCGAATTTTCAAATTCACATCCCAAACATGTAATTTCAAATGTTCTCCCTCTTCTCTAACGCAAACATCCGTATAGGTCTACGAATATTCACCGTTTTCCCCGGCCAGGTAAACCAATGATAAAGTACTTGGGAAATTAAATATAGACTTATAATTTTTAATAAGTTATACTCATAATATGGAAATCGATGGAACCCATTTTTAATTTAACTGCTCCAGAAACCGAACATTTGTTCGAAAATGAAATCATAAAAAGACGCTCTTATGTTGAGAGCGTCTTTGTTCATATATTCTACGATTCCTAATATAATGCCACCAACAGCCGAAGTTCCTCGTCAACGATCTTGGAATGTTACGCTTGTTCTGCCCAGTTAGCCGGATATGTTACATAGATAAATCGTGCATATTCTGGCACAGAAAATTGAATCTTACTTCCATTTGGAATCAGGATCACTTCTCCTGGACCAGCTGACACCTTTGTACCATCAATGATAACATCCAGATGTCCCTCAATCACATAATCAACTTCATCATAGTTAAGTGTCCAGTCAAAGGTTGTTTCTTTCATCTCCATGATACCGCAGCCAAGTCTTGGACTTTCCTGTAGAGAGAAAAGATCCTTACAATAGACGATATCATTCGGGTTGCCTGTATCGAGACGATCCTCTTCTGTTACTTTCATGTTTGGCACTTTAACAGAAGTAATCCCTCCAGGACCTCTCTGAACGTTCTGTTCAATCGCATCAGACCCTACTTTTTCCATGATGATTTTACGAACCATCTCTTCAATCATCTTTTTATCGATACTCATAAGTACCCTCCTCTAATTTCTAGGTGCAGTTCTTTGGGACCCTTTTTACTTGGAATGAGCATAGCAACCAATAGAGCTGTGGTACACTTTCCTGATCTTCCAAACAGATAATAAACACAAAGAGGCCTAAAGTTATACCGATTCCATAGGAATGTTATAACCTTAAGCCTCTTTGCTTTAAGTAAGACTACGCCTTTGTAGTCCTCTATTACATATTAAACGTGAATGAAACTATTGTTCCACACGCTGTAGATTCAAATTGCATGCTCCCTTTTAGTTTATCCTCTACATAGCTATTTACAATAGATAAACCTAAACATTTTTGTGAACATTCTTCAACGTTGAATCCTTTGCCATCATCTATTCCTCCAATCGTGCTCAACATTTGATATAACATTGTATCCAACCGATATTTTTGTTGCCCTAAAAGGGGATTCGACATTATTTCCTACTGAACCTATGTGAAATAGAGTAAATAGAAGTTATAAAGTGATATCTGTATATTGCTGTCGTTGATTACGCTTACCTCGGGATTGAACCAGTTTTTACCTTACCTTATACTGACAATTGTTAGCCTATTTATTTAGCTAGCAACAAAAGAATCCAAGAGAATGGAAAGGAGAGATTACGATTAAACACACTTTTTCCCGATTTAAAAAAACGTTGTCCGTCGCTCTAGCCTCAACCTTGCTTTTTTCATTAGGTACTTGGTCAAATGGAGCTTACGCTTCAGAGAGTGGACAGTCCTTTCCAACGAGTACATCATTCTCCAACACTGCAACTTCAGTATTTGAAGAAAAAATTGTCGTCAAACTTAAAGAACAAGCCTTCCTGCCAAGTAATGAAGGAAAACTTCAACTGCAACAAGAAATATCGCCGCTCTCAGCTGTACCAGAATTATCGTTTGATCCGCTAATCTCAGAGGAATTCTTACCGTCAGCTAACAAGAGCTTAGCTGCTAATCCTTTTGCATCCGTGTTTGATCGCTATTATTATTCCAAAATTCCCGCTGGTGCTGACGTCGAACAGTTATTGCAAACGTTGCGAGGCTTCCCGCTCGTTGAGGAAGCATACGTAAGTAAAAAACCAGAATTGGCCAATGCGCCTCTTCCGAACACAACACCAGTCCTTCCAAGTGATGATCCGCGCTTCTCCTTGCAAAGTTATGCGCAAGCAGATCCTCTAGGTACTAACGCTCCCTATGCTTGGCAATTTGAAGGTGGCGATGGCAAAGGCACCAAGTGGGCCGATATCGAGTGGAATTGGGCACTAAATCATGAAGATTTAGCCGCTCACAACATTCAGCTTTTGCCCGGCGGCACTAATGATGGAGATGCTAGTCACGGTACGGCTGTACTCGGGGTTGTATCCGCAGTTGACAATGCTATTGGCAATATCGGGCTAGCTAACAAAGCTACGCCGATTGTATCCTCTTTAGTTCGTACAGGTGGTACAGCAGAAGCAATTTTAGCGGCCACACAAGTATTATCTCCGGGTGACGTTATTCTGCTCGAAATACAGATCGGTTATAACGGCGGCCCTTGGTTACCTATCGAAACACAGTCGGCAGAGTTTGATGCAATCCAATATGCAACAAGCCTAGGGATTGTCGTTGTAGAAGCGGGAGCCAATGGTGGTGTTGATCTCGATCAGTACAAGCATTGGGATAATAAATACATCTTCAATCGGGATCTCCCCGATTTCAAAGATTCTGGAGCTATACTTGTTGGAGCGGGCTCATCAACTGCACCTCACCACAGACTTGGCTTCAGCAGCCATGGCAATCGAATTGACTCCTACGGTATTGGGGAGAACGTTGCTACCTTAAGTGCAACAAGTACCGCTTCGACAACCGGTTATACCGACTATTTTAATGGAACATCATCTGCTTCACCTGTCGTTGTAGGTTCGATTCTACAACTGCAAGGGATCGCGAAAGCCCAATTCGGCGTACCGTATTCGCCAGATGAAGTTCGTAGAATACTGAGATGGTTACCGTCCAATACCCCGACTACCGATATAGCAAATGATAGAATCGGTACCCTACCTAATTTGCAACAAATAATTACGAATTTACCTGCGCCAGGTGCTGTGCCTACCGATACAGAAGCACCACTCGCACCAACCAATCTAGTTGTTAATTCTACCTCTGGCACAGCTAACTTGAATTGGACAGCTTCTACGGACAATGTTGGATTGATCGGCTATGACATTTTTGTAAATAACGATCCTATTGCTAAAGCAAGATCAACTAGCAACTCCGCCACGATCAGTGGATTAACAAGTGGTTCATATACGTTCACCGTTAAGGCTCGGGATGGCTTTAGTAATTTATCTGCGGCAAGTAACTCGGTGACCGTTCAAGTTCAAGTTGACCCCTGCCCTGCTCCATGGAGCGCTTCCTCCACTTATGTTCAAGGTGACATTGTTTCTTATAATGGAGTGAAGTATCAAGCCAAATGGTGGACGCAAAATGAATATCCAGATCTGAAAAGTGGCCCCAACGATGTTTGGACTGTGCTCGGTTCATGCTAAAAGAATAAAACTTGATTAAATAAAAGAGAGGTAGGGGCATATCCATTCCCTACCTCTTCTACTTATTATCTTCGATAACCCTATACTTCAGCTCTGTAAGTAAACCCCTAAGTCAGTCCATCACAAGGGTCAGCACTTAGTTTCAATTGTAATCGGTCAAAGCCCAAGTCGCGGAACCATTTAATCGGTTCTGTCACTGACAAATCAATCTTCTGTTCACTCACAGAGAGAACACTGCTATCCAGCCCGATAATCGCTCTCATGAGGATGGAATTATATTCATAATTCTTTGACCCAATACCAACCTATCACTAATAGCAGGTTAATTTTTCTCCCTTTATCTTTTTATGCAACCCGCATTTTATCGAATTGGGAGCGATAGTCATTGTATATCATTCAATACTATTTGGGCATTGTATTCACAATCAATCCAATATGTGTAAAGTAGTTCATGGCTCCAAATAGAACAAAGGCTATGCCTGCAAGTGCCCAAAGGAATTTAATAACTTTAGCAGAGTTTGGATTTGCGTCTTTGTTTAAGGCAAAAGGAAATAATACAGCTCCAATCCCTATAATCGCGAATAATCCTGACATAAAAGTAGCTTCCAACATTGGATAATCAGCAAAAGCTCCTGATATTGGTTCTTCTGGTGGCGCTGCAAATAATTGATATCCAATACCTGCAAATGCGATTGAGATGAGTGCTAGCCCCATTGCTGCAGCAAAATAAGATACTGGTTTTAATAAATATGGTAATTCTGACTTTAATGTATTGGATACTATTTTCGTATCGTTCATATTAATGCCTTGTTTTACATATAGATTAGATTTTCTCCATATTAAGACGGTTGCAGCCAGAAGCAGAACCCCAAAACCTAGAGAAGACTCACCAAATATAATATCATCAAATGGGAATCCAATCTTTGACAAGGGCCAAGTAAGGGTCATATGAGCTCCTGTTAGCGTTAATATAAACCCGGGTATACCAAATCCTATAGCCCAACCTTCTAGTTGCCCAACTTTTCCTTTAGCTAAATGGGATTCAAATCGAAGCATTAATAATAACCCTATACCAGTTGCAACTGACATTATTGTGTTATAGACAGCTGTTGTTGACCAATTAATAACCACTTAAAAAACTCCTCACTTAAATTGTTTCATATTATTTCCTTTAACTTTATTCATATACATTCAGCAAAGTTAGAAGGATTTTATCATCACTAGCTTTCAAACTAGATCAAATGATTCATACTGACGATGACAGACAATAAGCAAAGTACGATAGCTGGTATTGCTTTTGGAAAAGGATCCTTAGCAATAGCAAGAAGTGTAAATGCTGCGACAAACATCGTAACCGCTAGTAAAAATCCTGCAATAACAGCCGCTATTGGAAACCAAATACCTGCAAATAATCCGATTGCAGATGCAATCTCAATAAATCCCGTCAAAAAATTAAAGATGGGAGGCATGCCGAAACGCTTGAACTCATCTGCCATTTTACCGGAAATAATCTTACTCCCAGTAAACATAAAAAATAATCCTATAATAACTTGCAAAATGATAATAACCAAGAAAATCCCCCCCTTTCTCGGAGTATATTATATGCTATAGCATATAATATACAAAAATATTTATTTCTTTTGACAAAATCGTTTCTTAAAAGCTTTCATAGACGTAAGACCATAGAGTCGGGTCTTGTGCGTACCGTCTCGGGTAACGTGGAACGAAGATGATCTAACCGTCATCCATAACACTTGCATACAGTTTTTCAAGTAAAGATTCCAGTACCTGAAATTCATCTTCACTTAAGTATCTTGTCACGTGCTTGTGTGCTTCGATGACAACCGGCAGTAGTTCTGATTTGAGTAGTATACCTTTATCGCTCAGATATAAGTTATGAGATCGTTTATCTGTATCATTTACAATCCGTTTGACGATCTCCTTCTTCTCGAGCGAGTGGATCATTCGAACAACCGTGCTCTGATCTCGGTCGATTGCTTCCGCAAGCTCTTTTTGAGTTGTTGGTCTATCCCCGTCTAGAACACTGATAATACTCCATTGCTCTGGCGTCATCTCATAGGGCTTTAATTGCTTTGTAAAATAGTTGGTCATTTTAACATCCGTACGGTGAATCAAAAAACCCGTTAAATTATATAATTCCATAGTTTTCCCCCAATTATTATTATGGAATGTTGACTTACCTATAGTACCCCAGTACTCCAGTACACCTGATTCCAATTCACATAGTCACATCATTGAACCCATACTGTTTCATGTTCTTTCACAAAATACATGCTATAGCATATAAAAATTTATTTAAAAAGTCAAGTTTTACTCCCTCTATGTAGAAACGCATTTCTCTTAAATACTCACGTATCCTTAGAAGTTGACCGTTTGAACTCTCCCATGTCTCACAGAGACTACGCTCCCACATTCCTTCATTCAACCTGTCCATGAGGTGGAGGTCAGATATGCTGCCCGACACGATCTTCGTCTGTAAGATAGTTGCGTTCCGACTCATCCGTGCTTCTTTTATCTGTCCAGCTAGCAACAGAAAAATTCAAGAAAATAAAAAGGAGAAAATATTATCTCCGGGTGACGTTATTCTGCTCGAAATACAGATCGGTTATAACGGCGGCCCTTGGTTACCTATCGAAACACTGCCAGCAGAGTTTGATGCAATCCAATATGCAACAAGCCTAGGGATTGTCTTTGTACCGTTCAAGTACAAGTTGACCCCTTCCCTCGCTTCCTCCACTTATGTTCAAGGTGACATTGTTTCTTATAACGGAGTGAAGTATCAAGCCAAATGGTGGACACAAAATGAATACCCAGATGTGAAAAATGGCCCGAACGATGCTTGGACTGTGCTCGGGCCTTGATAATAAGAAGAGGTAGGGGCATATTAATCCCCTACCTCACTATTAATATCTTCAATAAAATCAATCTGATATTAATTTCGAATAAATACTGAGATCGTTAAACTTTCCGTCTACTCTCTCGTATTGTCTGAGTGTTCCTTCAAACCTGAAGTTGAGCTTTTGTAAAAGCTTCATAGAATTCACATTTCTGGGGTCAACCCTTGCTTCGATTCGATTCAGCTTTAAGGATGAAAATCCATGTTCTAACAGAGAAGAGATAGCTTCTGTAGCGTACCCTCTTCCCCAAAATGATTTAGCAATGTCATATCCAATCTCTGCCTTGCCATTTTCAAAATCTAAGTCATTATAACCGCAAGAACCAATAATCTCATTGGAATCTTTTTTAATGATGGAGAAACGAATAGCCTTACTCTCTTGAGAAAGACCATCAAAGAGATTAATCATATCCAGTGCTTGATTTTCATTAGTAAAACTACAAATATTCATAAATTTAGTTACGTCCGGATCAGACCAAATTTTAAACAAACTAGACGAATCCGCTATCTTCATTTTTCTCAAATGTAAACGTTCTGTGTGTAACTCTGTAATCAATACTTTTACCTCCATTATATTTTAATAGTTAGGTTGAAAATATTGACATCTGCGCATAGTTCAGTCCCTTCATTTTTGAAGATAGTTTCATTATATAAGAGGCTATATGCTTTATCTACGATTAATCTCAATCCTTTATTTGCTTCTCATGTTCGGGGATCCATCGATCCGTCACAGGGTGGTGCGCTTGGACAAAGAAAAGAACAGGTAAATTAGGAGGGAAAGATTGCTGTTCTGTTGCATTAAAGTTGGAATACATGCTCTCTACCTCATTTAATTGAGTTGCATTATACATGTTTTTGCGTATCAAAATGTTCAATTGTTCTTTCGTTTGTTCATCATAAGGCAGTCCATCATAAGGGTCAGCACTTAGTTTCAATTGTATACGGGCGAAGCCCAAGTCGCGGAACCATTTAATCGGTTCTGTCACTGACGAATCAATCTTCTGTTCACTCAGCGAGGGAACACTGCTATCCAGCCCGATAAACGCTCGCACTTCGTTAGGATATTGGTTCACATAATCCAGACTGTAGATCCCCGATCTTCCTTATTTCCTTTCCTGCTGGTTGTGTCAAACTCTTCAGCTCCTCTTGTTATCTGTACAATGTCCCTGCGATCCACCACTACAAGTCTAGCCAACCAAGATGTCCTCACAATGAATGCAATATGAACGGAGCATGAACAAAAAACGCTATATTAAAAATAAAGTGCTAAACTGACGGTATTAAGGACGATTAAAAGCAAAATAGCCCACACCTCGATAACAAGGTGAGGGCTATTAGACACTTACTAGTAAAGCAACACAACAATACTATTTGATAAGACGAGCATTTACCCAATCGGCATGGTCACTATTTATACCATCTCCGCCATCTGTGACAATGAGTTTTAGCTCATTCTTTCCAGATAGATTAACGTTTACCTCTTTTGCCGCTGTATTTTTATTCATTACGCCACTAGTGAATACAACTTGATTGTCTACAACAACTTTGAACTCCACAGTACCTACAGTACCTACCTCACTATCTACCCCAACTAGCGCGGCAAAGGATGTGTACTGCCCATTCAGTTTGTAGACAATTTCACTGTTAGCATGTGTGCCCAAACCTTTTGTATAGGTCTTGTCATTTAACTTGAGTGTATTTCCATCAACACTACGATCTTTTTGGACTGTTCCCCAACCTGCTGTGGCAGAAAACCAATTAATATCGCTCAGATACGTTGTAACAGGTTGTGGTGCTTCAAAGAGTTTAATCTCACTTGCAGATGCAAAACCATTTGTGCCACCACCTTGAGGTACTTCAAGTCGAACATATTTGGCAAGAGTAGGTGTGAAAGTGGCTGTCTTTTCTGTTTTGTCCTTTGCCCAAGTGCCTGTGGCAACCTCATTGAAGGATACTCCATCAAGACTAGTTAGGATTCTATATTTTGTAATAATTCCATTTTCTTCACTTTGTCGTGGTAGATAGGTTAGCTTGGTGAATGTTGTAGGATTTAAATACTTTGCTGTAATATGGTAAGGAAACTGATTTGGGTTATTCCATGCACTGTGCCAGATAGTTTTTGTATCTCCATCAAATGCATATACTGCGGCATTACCCTGTGAAGTCTCTTCGCTATTTGCTGTTGCGGCAATGATACCCCCAATACCTTTTACCTTATCCATTCCATCAGTCGGTTTAATGATGTTATAATCTGACCCAAACCAAATTGGTGCGGTTAGAAGAGGTAAATTCAATGCATTAATCTTGTTTTTTGTTTCATTTGTTGCAGGTAAACCCCATTTATCAAAGAAAGGCGTCAAGTCATAGTGAGCTACTTTTGAAGTGTTGAGAATAAATGCCTGTTTTTTCTGATCATCTGTAGTTGGCAGATCTGCTTGTGCCATCTCACGATATAATCGATGTAACTGTGGGTAGAAGTTATCCCCAAAAGCAAGATTAAGCTGCCACAGCATTTCTAATTTTGAATTAGAGTCTGCAAAATTCTTGGTTGGCTGATCTACAAACGTGAAAGCAGCTAAGTACTCGCCTGGGGATCTTGCAGGTTCAGTAGGCTTAAGAGCCTTCTTAGCGGCTATAGAATATATATTTACATTAACCTCAGTCATCCCATCCCAATTCCAAGGTGCTTGTTGTCTCAGATGACCTGCCTCATGATACTGCCCCCAACCCGTTCTTGTAAGGTCTAAAGCATCGGCACTTGCTCCAGTATCTTTAGGCATAATTGCCCCATCCCAATTTGCATATGCATACGCTCCTGGTATGGTATTTTCTGATTCAATAAAGCCAATCAAATGCCTATCTAACCGATGCCTAGGATCAGAATCAGAACTAGATAGTCCAGATATTTGATCCTGTGCTGTAATAAACTTATCATAAGTCTGTAAAAGAGTAGTTGGATCTTGATTCAAGATATGATCTCTAGCAGTAGTATAATAGAAGACAAAGAGAGCTCTTTCTGATTGAAGAACAACAGAAGGTGCATTAGGATATGCATTCATCATTGCCTGCCAATCCGCATTTGTATTCTTGCCTAATACAAAGAATGGAACAGGACTCCCCCCGCTCACTACATTTACATTAATACTACCTTCATTGTTGCTGTTATCAAATGATAACAAACCGCCATTTGGTGAGGTAATTGTGTTTATGCCTGGTTGTAATGGATAAAAAAGCGCCCATTCTTTATCATGACGATGTATTCCAATAACCGCTGTAATTGGTTTGTCACCTGAAACTTCAATCTTAATTTGTTCATTGGGCTGTGCATACAACCCTGTCGGCTGATATATTTTTCTAGCATTTATCAATCTACGCTCTCGGTCGCCTTCCGCCCATATATCTCCAAGCGCTTTTACTTCAAAATTTCGCTGAACAACAAGATTATTTAGCTCTGTAATGGCTTCCTCTGATGGTTTGATGACTGGCTCTGATGGTTTGATGGCTGGCTCCGTTGGCGTGATGACTGGCTCTGTTGGTGTGATGACTGGCTCCGTTGGTGTGATGACTGGCTCTGATGGTGTGGTGACTGGCTCTGTTGGTGTGGTGACTGGCTCTGAAGTTTGGGCTAGTGCCCAAGATGGCGAGCCAGCTACTACAACCGCTGTTACCACCGTAAGAGATAAAACCTGAAGTGACTTCTTAAGTTTTCTCATCAAATCCTCCTAGAACAAATGAAATATATGCATAGCTAGCATTTAAATGCTGGCGTATCCATCTTGGTAAGTAATAAATGGATTTCAGACTATAATGATACTACTACATTCCACTTTTTTACATTTGTTAAATAACACCGTTTATCTCTATTGCTTCAATTCCATCTTTATTCTGCTTTTAATAAAAAAAACAAACTCACAACATAAGCTGTAAGTTTCTATTGACAAATCGATTGATGCATCTCATCATGAATGTCGGCAATGTTCTTGCCTGAACAAAAAAATCCTAATGCTACGAAGCAGGCGTATGCCATTTCCATAGCAGAAGGATTTATTAGACAGGATCTACAAATTTCTCATCTCATAGATTTTTTGCAAGGTATTAAGGTGCATTGATTTATCTTCGGGCGACTCAGCGAATTTATACCACTCCACAAGCCTGTATCCGAACATAACAAGGATTAGTTCATAAATACAATGATCGGAGTTGTGAGACACATCCGCATATTCCGAAAAACCCCTGTAATACGCCGGAATGCATCTTTGGTAGTATTCAACCATATGACAGACATCCGCTTCGTCCGCTAATAAACTCGCGATATCCTCGCCCAGATACCCCCATCCGGCGGTATCCCAATCGATAAGTACGATTTTACTGTCCGAATCGAATATGTTTGCCACCCAAAAATCTCTGTGGCAAAGTACGATTGGCAGCTTTTCAATGCGACTGAATATTTCGTCCGCATTGTTATCTAAGTCTATAAGCATTTTACATAGGTGCTTCGGAATTTCGCAGTCGTCGGAGCGTATGTAATCATACAAAACATTCCATGACCGATACCGCAGATAGTAGTTTTTTGTAAACTCAACCTTGCTTAAATTGGTCAAATTCTGCAAGACGTTTGGTCGTTCAGCGTACAGCTTGCCTTGAAACCGCCCCAATTCCTCGGCTGCACGTTCATACATTTCTGAGGTTAGATTTAAGCCTGACACACCATCAATATATTCTATCCATAGCTGTATCTCATCGCCATTTATTTCGGCGTGATAACACTCCGGACAACGGAACGAATCGAAGAAAACCTTGTTGAAATCCGATGCATAGAGATCGTATTCCCTTCGCCATGAATCCGGATCACCATAACGCTCCCATTTTTTCTGTGTTTTCCAAACTACCTTATACGGCAGATTTTCACCGTCGGAAGTTTCAGCCATGCCCGTTACAAGCCGAACATCTCCTACTGTCCCGCCTTGCAACTCTTTAAGTTGATAATCTGCGCGGATTATCGTCTTGCCGAGCATTTTACTCACAACAAGCACCAGTATTTCGGGCTTTACAAACATTTCATCATGGTTGTTCATTTCTTGTGTCCTCCCTTTTTACCCTTATGTTGCATGGCAATCGACTTTTGCCACGCCCGTTTATTTATGAGATACCCCGTTTTATCATCCACAAACTTGTTTTCACGCTTCTGTACAAGGTAACGCTCCCAATGCTCTGGCGCCAATGATCCATCGGCAAGAGCGACAAGAACTGCGCAGCCCGGCTCCGTCTGATGGCGGCAGTCACTGAAGCGACACTGTGTGATTAAATCCTCCACATCGTGAAATCCCGCGCTGATCCCGTCGTCCGCACCGAACAACCCAAGTTCACGCATTCCCGGCGTATCAATAACCATCGCGCCTGAAGGGAGCATGAAAAGCTGGCGATGCGTTGTTGTGTGCCGACCCCGGCTGTCGGCCTCGCGGATACCCTTGACAGTCATTACATCCTGATTCATCAATGCGTTTAGCAGCGAGGATTTCCCCACGCCGGACATGCCGAGGAATACCACGGTTTTTCCTGGTTGCAGATATTCACTCAACTCATCTAAGCCACTCCTGGTATGACTGGAAACTGCGTGTACCGGCACACCAGGGGCGGTTTTCTGAACCTCAGCTAACGGTGTGCTGAAATCCGGGATCAAGTCAGCTTTTGTTAAGATTACGACAGGCTGACCCCCGCTCTGCCGTGTCTGTGTCAGGTAGCGCATGATGCGGCTGACCTTGAAATCCCAGTTTAGGGACGACGCGATAAATACGTAATCAAAATTCGTTGCTACGACTTGTTCCAGTATGGTTTTGGCATACCCTGCTGCGTGTCCCGAATAATCAGCGCGGGAAAATTTCGAGCGGCGAGGCAGCAATTTGGCAATGCGCGAAGCGCCGCTTTCGTTGTATTGTAGAAATACAAAATCGCCAACGCACGGAAACTCCTCTCGAGTCCCCACAGAGTGGTAGAATGCACCCTTCAATACAGCCGTCACTTCTCCTTGTTCGGTGATGACGGTATATTGGTCCCGCTGAAGTTCCGTAACCCTTCCGGGTATTAATCCTATCGGCGGCGTTTCGGCTTCGATATAGCCGTATTGTTTTAAATCAATCATTGAGCCGATCCTCTCCTAAAATTAAAGTTGTTTTTGGGCATAAAAATACCGCGAACAAGCAGCCTCCTAAGAAGCTGCTGTTTCGCGGCGAAAAGCCAAAAGTCGGCTTATAATCAAAAAGGGATACGACCTACGTCGTATCCCGCTAACAGCAGTATTCACGAAAGGTTACTGTTTACGGCATAGCAAAAAAACACGGGTAGTTCTCCCGATTGCTCTCATTCCAAGCTATAATTAAAGATTGGAATTTACTATGCCCGATATTCGGCTAAGTTAAAATCACCAATACCATATAAGCAGCCATTTAAAACATCTCCTTTCGAGGGAAAAAGTGGAATTACAATTTCACTTCTATAGTTTTACATAAACCTTTGTGGAAATCAATTGGAAATTAGTATTTGATCTTTCGTACATATTGATCCTCGCCCTGATTTTTCACAACGATTCCTAGTTCACGTAAGTCCATTTTTAAATTTGTGGCCTTTTTCTTATCCCCTTCCCTAATTGCATTTCGACGTTCATATAAGATAGAATTCGCATTTTCTCCACATGCATGATCATCCAGGTTCCAAAGATTGAATTCATCTTTATACGGATCCTGTTCACTCCATGGGTAATGATGATACAGGAAGATTTCTCGTATTTTTTGTTACTGTTATCGATTCCAATGAATCCGTATCGGCCGTAACCGAAGGATTGTTCGAAGAGGATAAAATTGTCACCGGCAGCCAATCGTTCAACGTTCCGTTCCAGTCGAATACAATTTGCCACATCATCACAATGGAAGCGGCGGGCACTACGAGCGGCATTACAAAGGCAGTTTGCAGCCAATTGCGGATAAACAGCCTTTGGTTCAGAAGATGGGCAAAAATAGTGACAGAGCAACGATTAGCGGTATGCATACACCGGTAAATAAAAAAGTGTTAGCTGCCGCTTTGCGGAAGGAAGCGCTCTCCAACAGTGACTCATAATTGTGAAATCCGACAAAAGAGCCGTTCCCCGGGCTATCTTGAAATGAATACAGAACCCCCATGATAAAGGGAATCAAATAAAAGATGGCAAAGCCGAAAGCTTGGCGACAGGAAGAGCGCAGCCACGGCCATTTCATTGCGCAGCAGCTTATTCATTCAGTAACGTGGTTACCCGATTTTGAATCAGCTCGGCCACAGCTTCCGGAGTTTGCTGCCCGCTGAAATAGGCAATCGACTCTTCCTGCACAATTTGATCGATTTTGTTAGTATTTTTCTGAGGCGAAGAAGCAATAGAAATGGTTCCGCTCACGAGCTTCTCCAAAACATGATAGTTGGCTCCGTTCACAAACTTCTCTAAATC
Source organism: Paenibacillus sp. cl6col (assembly GCF_900102125.1). Lineage (NCBI taxonomy): Bacteria > Bacillati > Bacillota > Bacilli > Caryophanales > Paenibacillaceae > Paenibacillus > Paenibacillus sp. cl6col. The sequence goes on along the minus strand of NZ_FNAZ01000002.1, from coordinate 812,982 downwards.
GTCAATATCCTTTTGGATAATCTCAAATACTTGGCCTTTCATAGGGCCGACTTCTTGATCGGATTCCACCTTCCCCGTTTTCAGCAGTTCCTTCGCTCTCTTCTCATAGGAAGCTTTATTTATTGAGAAAGCGCTCATGCGGCACCATTTCGAAGCGATCCTCTTGAAGCAGAATCAAATCCATCAGCTTCAGGGATAACGATTCCAATCGTTTTCCTTCGGAATAAATCACATTCAAGCCGTCGAGGAACACCTCCTCGTTGTACTTGGTCGTCCTCATAAAATTGGCATAGCCGATAATGGAAGTTAAAGGCGTTTTTAACTCATGAGTAAAATTATCGATAAACCGTTGCTTTTGTTCATTGAGCCGTTCAAGATCCGAAATTTTATCCTCTACGACTGCCGCCATTTCATTAAAGTTGTTGGCGAGCACTCCGATTTCGTCCTTGGACTTCAATCGAACCCTTTCCGAAAAGCCACCTTGAGCGATAACCTTCGCTGTCTTGTTTAGCCGGTCTATGGATCGTGTCAATCCTCTGCTCACGAAGAACATAATCAACATAAACAGGAAGCAGGCAGCCAAATCCACCTTAAAGAAAAAATGATATTGATCCACCCGATCCTGATATACGGGAGTCACATCTACCATGTAAGTAAACATATAAGGTTTATGATTGATATTCGCCAGGTTCGAAGTGAAGAGAATCGTGCGCTGGTCGATGTCCCGCAAAATATAGCGGATTTCATTCTCCTTCAGCTTGTCCAGCTCGTTGCGCTGAGCAGGCAGCGGAAAATTTATATTGCTGAACACCGGCCGGTTCGTTTTGTCCCTGATATCCAGGTACACCCGTTGATCACTGTTTTTATGTATAAATTCATTGGCAATTCTCGTTAATACCGTTTTCTCGTAATCAATAGAGTCATAGATGCGCAAAATCGGTACAATCGCCTCAACGCTCGTATGGATACTCATATGTTGACTCATCGCGTTGTTGATTTCTTGCTCTAGCATTTTGTTATGGCTCCGCTCAATGACCATGATGGAAGCTGCATGAAAGATGAGGAGAAATACGAGGATCGTGAAGACATAAATTTTCTGCCAAAACTTCATCCCCTAGTCCTCCAGCCGGTAGCCCATTTTGTATATCGTCTTGATATGATCATGGAGATCCAATTTCTTGCGAAGCGATTTGATATGCATATCAACCGTTCTCGTCTCCCCATAATAGTCGTATCCCCATACTTTTTCGATGAACTGTTCTCTGGAGAGGGCAATATTTTTGTTTTTCAGCAGAACGATAAGCAAGTCGTATTCCTTCGGCGTTAGCTCGACGGGTATCCCTTGTTTGATGACTTCTCTTTTGTCCAAATCCACTTGAATCGTTTGAAATGCCATCAGCCGCTCTTCTTTTCCATATCTTCGCAACACAGCTTCGATCCGGGCCAGCAGCTCAATCGCTTCGAAGGGCTTGACGATGTAGTCGTCCGCTCCGAGCTTCAATCCGTCGACCTTGTCGTATACTGAGTTTTTCGCTGTCAGAAAAATGACCGGAATGCGGTAGGGCCGAATTTTCTCCATCAATTCGAATCCGTCCAGATGCGGAATCATTACATCCAACAGGATGAGGTCGAACGGCCCCCGCTTCAGCGCCTCCAGCGCTTCCAAGCCGTCGTAAGCCTCGGCGGTCTCATAGTTTACTAGATTGAGGTTCATTTTAATAATTTTCGAGATATGAATATCGTCTTCGACAATCAATATTTTTTGTGTCATGACCTCAGCACTCCTTGCAAGCAGTTCTTATGTTCCATAATAAGGAGAATAGATTGCGACAGCAAGTGCAACTGCGAGGCGGAGGAAAATCGTTACCGGATCGCGACTACCAATATAGTAACTGACAAAGGATCTGCCTGGCGGCAGTTTTCTACCTTTCCAACAGATCCTTTGTTCTGTAAGCAGTTTATTGTGACCTTCTTAATTAACCGCATCGTTTCATACTGTAAGTATTATGGCAGACCGGCAAACGAACCGGGATTACTGTTTCGTTTGTTGTTCTTACAGATCCTGTACAATCTCTCGGATGAGCGAATCATACAGGAAGCTCAAGTAAATCCGGCATACAAATGGTTTATTGGGATCAATCCAGAAGACTCGCTTCCAGATGCGCGCTTCGGCTGGAAGAGCAGTTCCAAATCGTTTTTTGGGTACAAAGAACATATTGCAATGACGGAAGAAGAAATTATTACCGCCCTAGAGGTGACACCGGGAAGCACCGACGAAGGGAAGCAATTGTTGGCGTTGCTCGAACAGACAACAGCAAATGGCATAAACGTAAGCGAAGGCTTCGAATATAACAAGGACGCCGATTTCGTCGTCTGTCCAGCTGTTGTAAACGCAAAGCGGATGGTAAAACTAATAGAGCAAAAGCAGCCTATTCCTCAAGTGAGGATAGACTGCTTTTTTCTCTTATGAGACTACTGCAAAACGAATACAGTTAACGTCTATTTGCTCGATCTGATGTACACGGGTTTCTTTTCAGCATCCAACGCTGCTTGCAATACCGTCTCTTTACCTTTAACAAAATAATAATCTTTAAATAGGTTGTCCCACTTCACTTCACATCCCGAAATATCGATATTGAATAATTCCTTGGCAAGCGGAGCGACCACTTCCTTTGCATCTTTTTCCGTAACCTCTTGGTTGGTCGTTACCTTTTTTCTTGTATTATTAAATACGTTCAAGACCTTTCCCTTTTTTGCTTCCATCTGAAGTGACACATCGTTATCCTTAAGTGATAACGTTTGAACTTTGTCACCTTTAGAATAAAGTTGAGCTTCTGTGATTTCAAAATCATGATCAAATGCCGTTTTCATCGCTTTTGCTGCCGTTTCCAGCGACTTTGACTCGAGCTCTTCCTTGGCAAGCTTTATTAAAACTCTACTCTCAAATTCCGCCTTACCCGATGCTTCCCAATGTGCCTCAAAATCCTTCCCTGTCAACCAATACGAAAAATAATCATCTTTTAGTTTTTCATTTTTACCATCATAAAGGCGACTCAGAACCACTTCTTTATCAAGGACGTATGTTTTCTTCGCGTATGCACTTTTCAGTGCTTTCAGGATCTTCTCCTGATCCTGTTTGCTGATTTTATCGATTGGGATCGTTCCGCTGATTTGCCTTACTTCTCCTTTTTCATAATCGAAGTAGACGACATATTTTCCATCAATCGATGTAACCTTTGCATCTGTAGCAAATGTAGTCTCGGCAGCCTCCTGCAACTTTATCTCTTTCTCCGCGAATTGCTTTACCGCTTTTTGCAGCTTGGCCGCCAGCTTCTGGTCGATCTGAACCTTCTTATTATCCGTTTGCTTCTGCGCTTGCGCAGCCTCGGCTCCTGCAACAATCGGGCCTGCCACGGCAACTAACATACTGGATACGATCATAGACGCTAGAATTGCTTTTTTTAAATTCATACTAAACCCTCCTACATATTCTCATTGCGTACCACTGGTGTATCGCTGATACTGAGTCAAAATATAATTAAATGGTTCATTTGCAACGTTTATTTAGATTTCACTTCCATATCTGCTACATAACCGTCGAACTGCGCATCAGCAGCTTTCCCAGCGCATATGTATACAATCTTTTTATTCGCATCGAGCGCTGCTCTCACATTCATGCCATTTTTGCTGGTGAAATAATAATCCTTCCTGTGTTCATCCCATTTCACGCTATGTCCATTCATGTCGATATTAAATAATTTCTTTGCTAACGGGGCAACCGCTTCTTTCGCCTCTTTTTCTGAAATTCCCTTATGATCTCGTACTCTTATTCCAAACTCATTGTACATGCCTTTTATTTCTCCTGTATTGGGATCCGCATAAACCGTAACTTTGCCATCATGAAATACCCACGCTGCCTCTGCTTTATTTTTCCCATGAGCCGTTATTGGGAATACATTAACTGCAAGCTGAGCACTTGTCATTTCAAATTTATGTTGAAACGCCGTCTTAGCAGCAGCTATAACTGTTGGCAGCAATTTCGGATCAAGCTCTTTCTTATCAAAATCAATACGGAGATAATCAGTTTTCAGTTGACCATCATCATCAAAATCGATTGAGAAAGTGGAGAAATCTTTTCCTTTCAATTCGTACCGTTTCTCCTTAGATAGCTTTACTCTGTCAAGAGGATTAAATGCTCTAACGTTTAGTTTACTCACCCAAACTTCTTGTTCAAAGGCGTACTTCTTCTTTGCATACTTGGCATACTTCGCATCTATTACTTTCAACCACTTTAAGACTTCTTCTTGATGCTGCTTGCTGATTTGGTCGATCGTGGTTTGGCCGCCTACCCACAAGATAATTTCCTTATCCTTAAGACTGTCAAATTGTACACAATATTTTCCATCTACCGATCGAACTTCTGCCAGACCTGCAACAACCTTATTATAAATTAATTCACGCTTGCCCACCTTCTGCAATTCAACATCTTTCCCGGCAAATAATTTTATCGCTTGATTCAGCTTTTCAGCAAGCTTCGGATCTATTTGAATCGTCCGGTGATCCGATTGTTTCTGTTCTTGCGCCTTGGCCCCCGCAGGAATCGGGCCTGCCAATGTAGTCAGCATGCTGGATACGACCAGTGTTGCGACGATTGCTTTTTTCAAATTCATGATAAATCCTCCTATGTAATTACTTGAATATAAAATCGATTAGATATTTTAGCGTAGGAATTGGTAAATAACCACATAACATTCCATTAACATCAATTAAGAACACGTTACTATTCCTTAAGGCTTCTTACCTGACGCTGCTCGCGCTTGTATAAGCAACTCTTGCGCCTTGGCCTCCAATACGGCAGCCGCTTCATCCACTGACTTCTTGTTATCGACAACGGCTTGCAGCTCTTCCCGCAGCGGCTCATCGAACAGCGTGAAGAACTTGAATGGAACACGACCGCTCTGCCGTATGGAGTCAGCCTGCTTGACCTTCAGCATATAGAACGCTTCCATGCTCTTGCCCTTGAATTCCTTCACATATCCGGTACGCGAAGGCAAAGTGCCGTCCATCGTTTTCGAACGGGCATGAGCCATTTCCGGGCCGCACACGAACTTGACGAATTCCCAGGCAGCTCGCTTATTAGACGAGTCGGCGGCAATCGCAAAGAGAGAGTCAAGGTACACGCCTGTAGATTTATCCGCAGGATCAATCGGTACCGTGACAGCTTCCCACTCTACCGGCACCTTATCCGCGTTAAATCCGAATTCTCCGGCATGGGGGACACCTTTGAACGTCATCGCGGCCACGCCGTCGTCGAAGAGGTTTTGCGACGAATCGAGTTGAGCTACGGGGTCGAAATATACCACATTGTTGCGTACTGCATCCGTAGCCAGACTCATCGCCTCTTTCCAGCCTTTGGAATTAATGAGCACCTTCTCTCCCTTCGGATCGAACAGCTGCAATCCGTAGGTCTTGGCGATATCGTACATCAAATCGCCAACACCTCTCAAGTCATCAAGAAAAACGCCGCGCACCGGACGATCGCCGTGTTTAATATTGGAAAATATTGCACCTAGCTCGAAAACCTCCCGCCAGGTCATCTTGTTCGTTGGTGGATCGATCTGATTCTCCCGGAACAATGCGGTGTTATAGTGCAAAGCCTTAATGCCGACTGCAGGAGTCAGCCCATATAGCTTGCCGTCGCCTAAATTTTTGATGACATCGATCAGTCCCGGCATGAACCCTTCGATATCATAGTTGTCCTGCCGAATCGCTTCCTCTATGCCGTACAGCTTCCCATTGGCGGCGAATTGCTCAAAATTTTGCTGATCCAGCAATAGCACATCTGCACCAGAGCGCTCCAACAACTTCCTTACCTCTGAATCATATTCATCTGGATTAATCATTTTCCCGAGATTTTTCAGTACCTGAATTTTAGGGATGACTTCAACTTCAATTTGCGGGTAGTTCATCTTAAAATATTTTCCATAATCTAGGTCAAATGCTTCCTCAGTCTGATAGATCACCTTGATTTTGCTTGGCTGTATAGGCTCCAGCACTTCCTTCTTGCCGAAGCAGCCGCTCATTAAGGAAACGATCATTAGCAGCAAGATCACAATCTTCCATCTATTATGCATATTTTCTATCTCCCTCTTTGTTCAAGCGCAGTTTGCAATGAACCCTGTACTTCTTCTAGTTTCAAACTGAAAGAAAGGTTAATCAGATAACGTCTATTTGCTCGATCTGATGTACACGGGTTTCTTATCAGCATCCAACGCTGCTTGCAATACCGTCTCTTTGCCTTTAACAATCTTTAAATAGGTTGTCCCACTTCACATCCCGAAATATCGATATTGAATAATTCCTTGGCAAGCGGAGCGACCACTTCCTTTGCATCTTTTTCCGTAACCTCTTGGTTGGTCGTTACCTTTTTTCTTGTTTTATGATACACGTTCAAGACATTTGAACCTTGTCCCCATCAGAATGAAGTTGAGCGGATGTTAATTCAAAATCATGAACAAATGCCGTTTTCATTGCTTTTGCTGCACCACTTCTTTATCAAGGACGTATGTTTTCTTCGTGTATACACTTTTCAGTGCTTTCAGGATCTTCGCCTGAGCCTCTTTACTGATTTTATCGAGTGGAATCGTTCCTTCTACCGCCGATACTTTACCTTTTTTATAATCGAAGACAACGACATACTTTCCATCTACCGATTTAACTTACGCCTCTGTATTAAATGTAGACTCGGCAGCATCCTGCAACTTTACCTCTTTCCCCGCAAATTGCTTTACCGCTTTTTGCAGCTTGGCGGCCAGTTTCTGGTCAATTTAAACCTTCTTGTTAACTATTTGCTTCTGCCCTTGCGCAGCCTCGGCTCCTGCAGGAATCGGTCCTGCCACGGCCACTAACATACTGGATACGATCAAAGACGCTAGAATTGCTTTTTTAATGTTCATTTTATTTCCTCCTATAATGGAACAACTGATAGCTATAATGCTAATGAATGGAATAGAACTTTACCACGAAACTTTATATGAATAAAAATTAAGAGAACATTAATGTTTGGATAGAAGTATCGGAGCACATAAAAAAAAGCACCCTTTCGGATGCTTCAAATGGATAATCTCTACTTCTACTTTTTTGCATTATTCCTCTAGTCTACTTCTAACAGGGCTTTCTCCTCCAGTAAGTGCATTATCCCCGGATTTAAGGTACACTACCTTTTTATTGGCATCTAATGCCACTCTTACTCTGGTTTCTTGATCTTTAACGAAGCAGTAGTCTTGATATAAGCTATTCCACTTTACTTCGTATCCCGTAATATCGATACTGAATAATTCCTTGGCAAGCGGAGCGACCACGTCTTTAGCCTCTTTTTCCGTATTTTTTTGTTAGTCGTTACCGCTTTACGCGCTTTATGAAATACGTTAGTTACCTTTCCCAGCTCCTTTCAACCGATACATCCGTATCCTCAAGCATCCATCTAAAGCCGTTTGTTAGTTTAGCATATTTTCCGTCTATGGATTCAACCTTTGCACCATCAGGAGAGGATTCTATCTTCTCGCCGACACTCTTCAGCTTAATCTCTTTCCTGCATATACTTTGATTGCTTTTTGCAGATGGAGGCTTCTCCCATCCAGTATAGCAAAGAGCCTTTTTTAATTCGCTTATTACCCCTACTTGGTTTACCGCAATCGATCTAACATTTCTTGCCGCTTGATCTGAAGCTCGGCAACCGCATCGTCCAGCGTTTCCTCTTTGTTAATAATGGATTTCAGCGCAGCCGACAATAACGAATCGAATTCAGCTTGGTAACGCTGGGGCTATATCCAGTTATTAAACAATTTAAACCTCGTTACCTCCACTTGAAATTGTTATAATGTTTTTAATATTTTTATAATGGAGGGCTAGAGAATGAAAATTGCAATAGTCTGTTTCGATAACTTTACTGATATAGATGTTTTTTTACCATGGGATTTATTAAATCGTGTACGTCTAGTTGGCGGTATTTCTGATTGGAGTGTCCAACTATTAGGAACGGAAAAAACTCATATATCCATGTCTGACTTACGTATCCCCATGACAGGAAGCATATCTGATATACCTTCCGCTGACGCTGTAATATTTGCAAGTGGTAAGGGTGTACAAGATTTATATCAAAATCAAGAATATCTTAATAGCATTCATGTAGATCCTCAAAGACAATTAATAGGCTCTATGTGTTCTGGTTCACTACTACTAGGAGCTAAAAAATTGTTAACTGGCAAAAAAGCAACTACATATCCATCCGTAGTAGAACAACTTAAAGAATTTGATGTAGACGTTATTGAGCAAAGTTTCGTAAACGAAGGAAATATCTCGACTGCCGCAGGTTGTTTTGCTGCTCAAGATCTCTCAGCTTGGATTATAAGAACCCTAATTAATGAAGAAATGGTTGACACTGTGCTAGAAACTGTTCAGCCAGTGGGCAAAGGTTTATATTTTTAATTTCAAATCAAGTCAGAAATAGATAATGCTACACGACAGCTACTCAACTCGGCGCCTTCGGCTACCGCTTCTGGAGCAAGCCGATGCCGAAGCTGAAACGATATCTTAAAAAGGGAAAACCACATCCGTTGGAGCAGGTCACCGACAAGAAAGACAGACAGCGGATTCGATTGACATTTCAGGCCATCGAAGGATTCGTCATGTGCAGTTGCTTCGTAACGGGACTGGTACAGATGATCTCCTTGCGCTTTTCTCTTTTCTGAGTGCGCTCCTAACCTGCTCTTCCGCTATCTCCGGACTCCATCCAAGACCGTCATTACCGGACGGTCACTGGGTTATATTACATGATCCCTCTACGGTTCTGTTTAAACAGCTTGATCGTGTTATCAATTTTCGCTTTGATCGTGTTGAGCGGCATTTCCGTCATCTCCGTAATTTCTTCTATCGTATATCCTTCTACATACTTCAGTTGAATAAGCAATCGCGTCATTGGCGACTGTTGTTTCATAAAGGCTTGCAACTCCAAATTCTCTTCCGTCGTTTGGCGTTTCACAAGTCCCTTAACTTCTTCATCATCGATGAAGACAATTAATTTACTATTGAGCAAATGGGATTTGCATTTTCGCAATTCGGTACGATTCGTCTTGAATTTGTTGTATTAACATACGCGAAGCTGTTCATATCGCCCCGCTGCGCACGGTCAATCATCATCTTCTGATCCATAGTTTCTCCTTGGCAACGAGGCATGAGTGCTCAAAATAGTTCTGGAATCTTCACATATAATTATATTCGGATGTTTTTTTAAAACGAAGATTCTGTCACTGTGGCTCTCTAGCAGCATTGTTATCATTCCCCCCGGTTCCATTAAGTCTAAAAATGTCTTTGATTATAGAGGTATTGTTCGTAAAAGCGGTTAATATCACGCTAATGAGGGTAACTGACAAAGGATCTGCCTGGCGGTAGTTTTCTACCTTTCCAACAGATCCTTTGTCTTGTAAGCAGCTTATTGTGATCTTCTTATGATTTCAATCGCTATTCGGGTTAATTTTTCAGGCCCTTCATCGGCTGCTGCTCGAATGTATGGAATGTCCCTTTTGGATTGACAAGCGCGATAACGGTCGGCTGTCCTTGCTTTGTGAACGTATAGCGGTCGAGCTGTATCGCTACCTTCGTTCCCTTCAAATCAACGCCAAATAGCTGCTTTACCTTCGGCGCGGCCTTGGCTATCGCCTGTTCGGACGTGAGTATCGGCTGGGCAAACGCTTGCTTATATTCATCATCGGATTTAAAGGATTCTTCTTCTCGAAGCAATACGGCCCCCCATATCTTCCCGGTAATGGCTCCGATGTGGAGGATACATATCTTCAATTCTGCATCAATGAACTCTAGTACCTTGCCCTCCTTGTTCTGAGGGTTATGATTCAAGTTCACCCCATTAAGTACCTTTACGTCCTGCCCGCCGTTTAATAGTTTCATCGTTTTGCGCGCAATATCAACCTTGGAGTTGTCTGGCGCCTTCGCATAGCTAACTGTTGCCTTTGTTACTTTGCCGCTTTTGCCATCAATCGTGACAGAAGCGAAATTCTGACCTTGCAGGATCCATGTATCCTGTCCTCTATATGCGCCTTTCACCTGTGCCATCTTCGGATCCAATTCTTTCAATTTATTCTTGCCCGTTGTCAAAATGGACATAGGTACATCCTTAAGATCTGCAACTAAGCTGAAAGATACGATTTCTCCAGATTGCGAATTGACGATAATGTCTCCGCGTTTATCCTTAAGCTTGAACATAATGTACTCCCCATCAGGCAGATTCGGCATTCCTACCCGCGAATAATCGACAATTTCATAAACCGAATTTGGCATGGCATCCTTTATTGCCTTTTTCACCTTCGCAATGATGTCTTCGCTAACTTCGATTTTGTCCTTCGATTGTTGGGCAAAAGCCCTTGGCAAATAAGCCGCTTCGGATAAGACCCCTATAGAGAGTGAACTTACAAGCATTACAGCGACAACTGTTTTCTTCACATTCATTTCGATTCCCTCCTAAAGTTGAAATATTATAATGTATACTTCATAATCGAACGATTGGATCGTTATAAGACAAAAGGGCAATCCTTTATTATTCACTTGAAAGAGAACGTCAGAATACAGAAGGTTCCCCTGTAATCAACTTTTCAGGGAGAGGTCTGCTCTTTTTTCTCCCTCTCCTCTGTATGCGCCTTGTTCAGCATTTGCTGCCCCTTCGCTTCCAGTTCATTGACCGCCTCATCCGGCGTCATCTCGCGCTGCATGACCGCTTGCAAAGTTTTGTCCAACAATTCACTGAACGGTGAGTAGAAGTCTTCCGGCACATGTTTGTTGCCGTACCCTACCCAGAATCCCAAGCTCCCTTCAACAGGGGAAGATTCCGTAGATGACTTGGGTTTCAACATATAGAACGGTTCTGTGCTCCTGCCCTCCAATTCCTTGAAAAATTGGTTTCTCGTCGGCAAAGTAGATATCGGATTGCGGGAAGCAACCTTCTCCATGCTCGTTCCATTGACGAATTGGACGAACTCCCAGGCAGCCCGCTTGTTCGCGGAGTCCGCCATTACCGCAAAAATTTCCGACAAGCGCACCTTGGAGGACTCGTCAGGTCTTGCTAAGTCGATCGGTACCGTAACGATATCCCAATTGATAGAGCTCAATTTTTTATCGCGCAGAGGGGCACGCCGCAGCTCTTTGGCGAACCAAGGGCCATCCATGACCATGGCCGCCTTCCCCTGAAGGAACAGATTGTTCATTCCTTCTACTTGTCCGGGCGGATAATTCCGCACCGCATCCGTTGCCATCCGAATGGCTTGCTTCCACCCGTCGGATCGGATGCGCATCTTCGCTCCCTTCGCATCAACGACTTGAAGGGAAGAAGTCGATGCAATATTTATCAATAATTCGGAAGGCCTTTGATACAAACCGTAAATTTCGTTATTGCCAGTTCTCATATCGTCAAAGCGCTTGGATAAAGACAGCACTTCCTGCCAGCTCATCTTGTTGCGTGGCAGTTCGATGTTGTACGCTTGGAACAAGTCGCGATTGTAATAAATCACTTGATTATAAAAATAAGGGGACAACCCGTACAGCTTCCCTCTTCCTTTCGTACGAATCATTTCGATTAGGCCCGGCATGTAGCCTTCCAGGTCGAATTTTTCTTGTGCAATAATGTCATCCAACGCATAGAGCTTTCCTTGCTGCGCATACGATTCGAACATATGCTCACTCAGCAGCACAACGTCCGGCTTGTGCTTGTCCAGCAGTTTTTCCATATCTGCTGCCGTATCCGCCTCAGCAGTGCTAATGATTTCAACCTCAATATTCGGGAATTTGACATTGAAATAGCTTCCGTAATCGCGGTAGAACGATTCCTCACCGTAATAAGTAACTTTTATTTTCCCCTTGTTTTCATCCAATGGATCCAATACCGGCTTTTCCAAAAAACATCCCGTTAATACAGACAACATGCTCAGCAGCAATATGCCCAACCTCCATCTTTTACTCAAGTCTTTCTCCCCTCCTTGTATTTGAATAGCCTCTCGGCATTCGCCGAGTCAGCTTAATTTTATATGTACCGACTGCGATGCTTCCTGTTCTTTTTCGGCTCCATTATTACATGCTCTCATTTGCTGCATATGCGAAGGAAATTACCGGACAGTCACTGGGTATATTACATCCTCCCTCTACGGCTCTGTTTAAACAGCTTGATCGTCGTGTTATCAATTTTCGTTTTGATCGTGTTGAGCGGCATTTCCGTCATCTCCGTAATTTCTTCTATCGTATATCCTTCTGCATACTTCAGTTGAATAAGCAATCGCGTCATTGGCGACTGTTGTTTCATAAAGGCTTGCAACTCCAAATTCTCTTCCGTCGTTTGGCGTTTCACAAGTCCCTTAACTTCTTTATCATCGATGTAGACGCTTAATTTACTATTGAGCAAATGGGATTTGCATTTTTGAATCACAATCCGATTGAACCAAATATTGAATCTTTCCGGATTATCGAGTTTTTGGATATGAATAACGGCTTCTTCCACAGCATCACATACCGCGTCCATGCTGGCGGCTTCATCGAGTAGACAGCTATTAGCAATTCGGTACGATTCGTCTTGAATTTGTTGTATTACAAACGCGAAGCTGCTCTTATCGCCCCGCTGCGCACGGTCAATCATCATCTTCTGAACCATAGTTCCTCCTCGGCAACGAGGCATGAGTGCTCAAAATAGTTCTGGAATCTGCAAATATAATTATTTACGGATGGTTTTTTTAAACCGAAGATTCTGTCACTATGGCTCTCTAGCAACATTGTTTTCATTCGATTTTTTTGCAATCATGGTAACTCCCGGTTCCATTAAGTCTAAAAAAAGTACCCTTTTATTAAGTTCATATCACGCTAATGAGGGTAACTGACAAAGGATCTGCCTGGCGGTAGTTTTCTACCTTTCCAACAGATCCTTTGTTCTGTTTGCAGCTTATTGTGATCTTCTTATGATTTCATCGCTTTTACTTGTTAATTTTTCAGGCCCTTAATCGGCTGCTGCTCGAATGTATGGAATGTCCCTTTTGGATTGACAAGCGCGATAACGGTCGGCTGTCCTTGCTTAGTGAACGTATAGCGATCGAGCTGTATCGCTACCTTCGATCCCTTCAAATCAACGCCAAATAGCTGCTTTACCGTCGGCGCAGCCTTGGTGATCGCCTGTTCGGACGTGAGTATCGGCTGGGCAAACGCTTGCTTATATTCATCGTCGGATTTATAGTATTCTTTTTCTCGAAGCAATTCGGCCTCCCATACTTTCCCGGTATCCGCTCCGATGTGCACTTTGTGCAGGATAGAATTCTTCAATCCTTCATCAAAGAACTTCAGCACCTTTCCCTCCTTGTTCTGAGGATTATAATTTAGGTTCACCCCATCAAGCACCTTTACGTGCTGTCCGCCGTTTAAGAGCTTCATCGTTTTACGCGCAATATCAACCTTAGATTTATCTGGTGCCTTCGCATAGCTAATGTTTGCCTTTGTTACTTTTCCGCTTTTTCCATCAATAGTGACAAAAGTAGCTAAATTCATACCGTGCAGGGTCCAAGTATCCTTGCCTCTAGATGCGTCTTTTACCTGCGCCATCTTCGGATCCAATTCTTTCAGTTTATTTTTGCCTGCAGTTAGAATGGACAAAGGTACATCCTTGAGATCCGCCACCAGGCTGAAAAGCACGATTTCTTCGGATTGTGAATTGACGACTATATGTCCACGTTTGTCCCTTAGCTCGAAACGAATGTACTCCCCGTCAGGCAAATTCGGCATTCCTACCTGCGAATAATCGACAATTTCATAAGCCGAATTTGGCATGGCATCTTTTATTGCCTTTTTCACCTTCGCAATCATTTCTTCGCTAACCTCGATTTTGGCCTTCGCTTGTTGGGCAAAAGCCCTTGGCAAATAAGCCGCTTCGGATAAAACTCCTGTAGATAGTGCACATACAAGCATTGCAGCGACACCGGTTTTCTTCACATTCATTTCGTTTCCTCCTAAAATGAGCAAAACCTAAGTGACTTATTTGTCTTCTGTTGGCATTGGCAATGGTACTTTCCAATTCAGGTCATAGCTCTTTTCTGCCAATTCTGAAGTAAGACTAAGCTTTTGAGGGAGTTCTTTCATGTCATAGCTTTGCAATTTCATTCGGATATGGTTTCTGCCTTGTTCATCTTTTCCTATCATTTTAAAGTCTCCACCTGTTACATCGTATACTTTGCCCGCTTCATCCTTAATCGTCCAACCAAAACGATTTATAATTTTATCTGTGTCATCATCCATTAAAATCGTATCTGCTATATTAATATAGGTTATATCCTTTAAATAAGCCTCTAGTAAAATCGTAACGTGCTTCTCAGTCTTGGGAGATGCTTCATTTATTGGTTCATCAAAGGATACGGACTTGATCTCAATCGTTTTGCCATCCATATCTACTCGTACAGGTTTGTCGGCAAGCTGTTTTGGCTCAAATGATATGCCTAGCTCATACGGTTCTGTTTTTACTAAAGAATCCAATACTAGCGTATATTGATGATCAGGAGACAGTGGAGCAAATCCATACTGCCGATTCGAATGACCGTATTCTCCCAAGGCCTTGCGTGGCGCATCAAGCGCCCTAGTTAAATCACTTACTTTCTCTCCTTTTTCATCTTCAACATGAAAATTCAGTTTAAAATCATCATAGCGAACATAAGGATCAGCTGAATCTAATTTTCCTTTCACTTGTTTGCTTTCCTCTACTAATCTTTTCTTTGCCTCTTCCGTCCATTTCGTTTCATAATCCACAAGAGCAGCAGTTGGTGAATGCATAATGCTGTTTAGTTTGATTTGCAGTCCCTGTGGTGTGGTATACGTCTTATCGATTGGCAGCACCTGAGAAGCCTTTGTTGTTTTTTCTAAATCAAAAGGAATCTTTAAGGCCCAATTTCCCTTAACCGAGTCGATCTGATTTCCCTCGAACTGTAATACAAGCTTCTGTTCTTCTGTTTCCCCGGGTTTTTTTAGAGTGAGATATCCGTAATTTTCTTGCTTTTCTAACTGATATATTTCAGTTTCTTTAATGACATTCCCTTTCAAATCTGTTACCTCTACGTTACTTATTTGAAGCTTATCCGGATGAATAAAGTTCTTTTGCTGATCCTTGATCGAATAAACGGCTACAATTCTCATTGGATCGGCCAATATCTCCTCTATTTCAAGGGTATAGCCCTGATCAGTAACAGAGGCATTTACCTTCTGTGAAAAACCCTCTTGCACTGCATGTTGCAGTTCTTGATCAGAACTATCAAATAATGATTTAACATAGGCCGCAAAGGTAGGACTCACCGAAATCGTTAAAAGCAGAGCGCAGCTAATGGAGACGGGAAGTACCCAAGTGCCTAGTAAACGCGACCTTTTTCTTTTAGCGGCTACCACTTCGTAAGGGATCACAAAATTAGGCTGATCCAATTCTCCAGCTACTTTTTTTAGAGTTTGTGTAATCTGTTGGTCAAGATTAGTCATGCACGACCACTCCCATCTCAGTAATTACCTGCGTTTCTTTCTTCGCTTGTATGTTTTCAGCAATTAACTTTCTGGCCTTATGTAACCTTGATTTTACCGTTCCCTCAAACACACCGAGGATTTTGGCAATTTCAGCTATACTAAACTCTTCATAATAGTAAAGAATAACGGCAGAGCGATGCTTCGGCGTCATCAACTGAATCGCTTGCCAAATCTGCTGCTCCTGCTCCCTTTGCAGAATACTCTCCAATGGATTTTGCCCAGGGTCAATAGTGTCCATATATTCTTCCGTTTTTTTCTTTCTTCGCACTATATTAAGTGCACGATGTGTCACAATTTTCATAAACCAAGCTCGAAATGATGTCCCTTTTCGTTCATCATATCGATAAAGGGATTGATACGCTTCCCATAGAGCTTCTTGAACGGCATCCTGAGCTAGATGGTAATCATGGACGATCAAATAAGCAACTCGAAATGCACTAGTTAAGTGAGGTTGAACAAGTGTTTCAAAATCATCTGGATTTCCCTCCCTGGGTATTGGATAATGATTGCTTTCTTTCACTTCAAAGACCTCCTCATTTTTCCTTTCACTTCTTATTCACCAGTTCTCGTATTTTGGTTCATAAATAGAGAAAAAAACTTTTCCCTTACTTGGGTGAACTGGTTGATGATCAGATTGACAGAGCTTTTTTACATCTGTAATTGACTCTGGGAAATACAAAAAAAGAGCCGCAACCGCGACTCAAACAAGTCAACTGAAAAACTGCCGTCAAATATGGTTCCATATCCGTAAATCAACCGGTTCGAGGATATACCCATCAGGCAGAGATAGCTCGACCGGGACCATAGCCTGCGTTTCAGTGTGTATCTGTGTCTCATCCGGATTGTCCTCTGAGAAAAGTAATGACCAGCCTACAACCTCATTATAATTAATATATTTTTGTATTTCATTAAAGCGTTTAAAAAGGGCTTTGACATGGACAAGAATTCTGTGTATCAAACAAACAGCTTCTATTGGAATACAAAAGGAAGCGACTTCTTAGGAGCAATCGTGCTTCCTTTTTACGGAGCATTTGTCTCCGAAGAAAAATGCCAGCTTTTTGGCGATGTCTCAGGGAAAAAGATGCTGGAGATAGGCTGTGGAAACGGTCAATCCTTGCAATATCACGGGGAACGCAAAGCATCTGAACTATGGGCTGTGGATATATCAGAACAACAACTCGAAAAGGCAAAGCATCACTTGACGGCATGCGACTTGTCAGCAAAATTGATCTGCTCTCCCATGGAAGAAGAATGTGGCATACCAACGGATTATTTTGACTTTGTTTATTCGATTTATGCCATAGGCTGGACCACCGACCTTGAGGGTACTTTTGGCCGAATCGCTTCTTACCTTAAAAAAGACGGCGTATTTATTTTCAGTTGGTCTCACCCCATACACAAATGTGTTGTTGCAGAAAACGATATGCTTGCTTTTAATAAATGTTATTTTGATGAATCTTGGTATTCGGTATCTCTTGATGAAGGTGCGCTAACATTATCGGATCGTAAACTTTCAACCTATGTGAATGCGTTGGCAAAAGCGGGATTTGTCATTGAGCAAATGATTGAGGAATCTGATGATGAAATTTTGCAATCGCAGGACGATAACAACGATTTTGCAAAAAAAGCGAAGATGCTCCCTGTAACTTTTGTAATCAAAGCAAGAAAACGATAAACAGAACTCTCCAGCGGTAAAGAATCTTACATATTAATTCATTTGTATACGGGTGGTGTCAGCTAGCTGGTACTACCCCTATTACATATGAAAGACTGTTACATATGCCTAATTAACGACATCAGAACGCGTCTTTCTTCAATTAACCCGCATGAACCGATACGAGCCTCTGAAAGCAAGAATACCGGTTAGATCGCTCTAAACGCTATTTCAGCTTCACTCCTATCATATAACGGCCACCATATCCTCTTTTATTTGGTTACAATCCCATTAGCCGCTACAAGTTTGCATAATGCTTAAGTCTCCAGAAAATAATAACATGATTAAACAATGAGCTATTCCGGAGGCACTGCGTATGTCAGAAAACAGTAAGAATACTAAGAAACTGCAATGGTGGCAGCTCTCTTTGCTTGGTGTAGCTTGTACAGTCGGAACGGGGTTCTTCTTAGGTTCACATATCGCGATCCAAGTCGGGGGCCCATCAGCTGTCATTGCATACGCATTGGCTGCATTTGGGGCCTACCTTGTCTATGATTATCTATCTCAAATGACGGCAAAAGATCCGATGGAGGGCTCCTTTCGCTCCTACGCAAAGAAAGCATTCGGTCAGTGGGCAGGCTTCAGCAGCGGGTGGGTATATTGGTCGGCGGAATTGCTGATTATGGGGAGCCAGCTAACGGCCCTATCCCTGTTTTCCCGATTCTGGTTCCCGCAGATCCCGATGTGGTGCTTTGCAGCAGGCTTCGGAATTCTTGGATTGTTAATCATCACTTGGGGTACGCAAGGCTTCGAACGAATGGAAAGTATTTTCGCCGTGATGAAAATAGCTGCGATCCTCGTCTTCTTCATCATTGCTGCTTTGGCGTTATTCGGCGTATTAAAAACGAATTCCCATGGCCCGGATTTCCCAAAAAATTGGCTGCCTACAGGGATAACGGGGTTTTGGGCGGCCTTAATATTCGCATTCTATGGTTATGGAGGTCTGGAAGCGTTAGGACTAATGACGACGCGGTTAAAAGATCCCAAAGACGCCCCGAAGGCAGGCAAGAGTATGCTGCTTCTTCTAATGTTGACGTATGTCGTATCAATTGGTCTGGTGCTTATGTTGGAGCCATGGCAATCCTATGCGGCGAAAGAAAGTCCATTCGTAGTCGCATTAGTGGATTACAAGCTGACGTTTGTCCCGCATTTTTTCAACGCGGTGCTCATTATTGCAGGATTCTCAACGATGACGGCTTCCCTATTTGCCGTTACATCAATGATAGTAACACTGGCCTCCGATGGTGATGCCCCCGCCTTTTTCGCAAAAACAAGAAAGAAGGAAGAACGGAAACCATGGGCAGCCATTGGATTAACGGCTACCGGGCTTGCCGGATCGGTTCTATTCGCCTTATTGATGCCAGAGAGCATATATGAGTATATTACGACCGCCGCGGGCATGATGCTGCTCTATAATTGGCTCTTTATATTGCTGACGTCAGGCAGGCTGCTTCGATTGAATGGATGGGGAAAGGCAAAGCGTTACATTGGCATGGCATTAGTTGTATTAGCCTTGAGCGGCACCCTATTCCATAAAATCAGCAGGCCGGGATTTTTCATCAGTCTCGGGTTCGTTGCGGTCATAGGGTGCGTCACTCTAATCATGAGGCATTTTTGGAACAAGCAGGAACATGATTCCTTTGAAGAAAGTCGATTTACACCCGAAACAAAACGCGATAGGCTTCGAAACCGAAATAAAGGCCGAATCCGATAAGAGATAAACCGGAGATAATCGATATCGCTGCCAACAGGCGAGCAGTTAAAAATTTTCTGAACATGCTGGCTACGAGTGCCATTAGAACATCCCACAACAAAATGCCAGCCATTATCGCCGAGCTATATAATAGAACTTCTTTAGCATTGTACTTGGCAATCATGTCAGCCAGAACGGAGCCGTATATTCCGACCCAGAACAAAATCGAGAGCGGATTGGAGATCGACATTATGAAGCCGGCGCTGAACGATTTGGCTAGTGATTCTTTGCTGCTTCTCATTTCGTTTCCGGTTTTCCCTGCGTTAATCAGGCTCTCGATACCAATGTAAGTTAGGATAAAGAACCCGAACAGCAGCAGAAACGTCTTCATAAACGGAATGTTCAGGAAATGAATCACTCCAAAATAAACGAGCAGCATAAATACTCCGTCGGCAACCATTGCACCAAGGCCGACGAGCCAAGCATGCAAAAATCCCCCCCTTATCCCTCGATCCATCTGAGCGGCATTGATCGGGCCAATGGGAGCGGCCAATGATAAACCTAACAGAAAATGGTTAATCAATATATTCACTTTCGTACCTCCTCATATACACTGCTTATAGATAATATGAGGGGAATGTGGCTTGTACGACTACTTTAGATCAAACAGAAAGCTGCAATCTTGATGGTGGCAGCTTACGTTCAAAAAATGTTTATCTTTCAGATAACTCAGCAAATTTACCCATAGCGTATTCAAAACATTCGAGTAAGGTGAATAAATCTACTCTCTTGGAGCACATTACTTAAAAGATTCAATCTGTACCTAAATTTGCATGACTGGATAGGAGGATTTGCTGTGAATAATCAACTTGCAACGCATGAGGTATTGGAGATCCATGAACTGATGAATAGCAAAAACACCTGCATGAACAAAACGGCATCTATGTACAATTTGGTTTCTTGCGAACAGTTAAAAGCATTGATGGAAACCGACATTCAAAACTCAGCTCAAGCGATAGCCGACTATAAAAACATTCTGACTCGCATCCAACAATAAAGTGACTATCACAGAAAGGTGAACGAATTATGAATCACTTAGCTAAAAATTTTACCGGAATGAACGGAATGTCCGATCAAATCATTGCCTCTGACATGCTTATCACCGCAAAATCCGGAGTTAAAGATTTGGCGGTTGCCATTACAGAAGCCGCAACGCCGGAAATCAGAAATGTACTAAAAAAACATTTGGACACGGCCATTCAAACCCATGAAGCAATCACTTCCTACATGGTGGGAAAAGGTTTTTACCATCCTTACAACGTGCACGAGCAGTTGCAGGTAGACATAAATGCTGCAAATACATCCTTACATTTATTTAACGCTGAAAGGTAAAAGGAGCATAGAATATGGGAATTCTAACCGGTAATCCGAAAGATGAGCCATTACATTATGGAGAGATATTCGATGTATGGGGATTCTCAACCAAAGCTAAAGGGTGCGTCTCTGTATATCGAGCTTACCTCAACCATGCTGGGGACAAGGATCTAAAAAGGTTATTAGAGGACTTAGTTAACCAGGCTGAGCTTGAAGCAAAGGAATGCGATCAAATATTAATCGAGAATGGAATAGCACCTAGTCCGTACCCGCCTGAGAGACCGGAAGCCAAACTTGAGGAAATACCTGTTGGGGCTCGACTTGCGGATCAAGAAATTGCACCGTTGGTTTCTGCTGATACGGCAGCCAGCATGGTTGCCTGCAGCCAAGTAATGGGGAAATCCATTCGGGAAGACATTGGAGCACTGTTTGGAAAATACCACATGACTAAAGCAGCTCTTGGATTGAAAGCTCTTGAAATGAGTAAGGAAAAAGGGTGGCTAATTCCGCCTCCTCTGCTAATAAAGAGACCGGAAACAGATTAGAAGAATAAACGACAAGTTAGAGCAAAAAACTTAACACTCCATCTGTTGTTTAGATTAATCATCGCGTAGCGGTGTGGATATTAACGGTATCAAGAGCAGAATATTGACAATTGAGCAAAATAGAGGGTGCAGAGTTTCCTCGGCACCCTGATTTCTCACTAAAATATGGAGCTAGTCCTGTTTATCCTGTTCAGATCCGGTATTATTATCAACTTGATCGCCTGCCTTATTGCCTAACGATGCGCCTACGATACCACCTACAACAGTTCCTACAGGGCCCAAAGCAGAACCAACTACAGCACCTACAGCACCACCACTTACTGTTCCTACAGTCTCTCCAGTTCCCAGACCAGCCGTGTTGTGTTTAGAATCATCGTTTCGGTTACGTTCGTTGTGTTTAGCCATTTTTGTCACTCCTCATTTTGTGATAGGAAACGCTGCTGTTGCCTGCGTATCATTCCAAAACATATCTTTCCCTACCCTAACTAAATTGATTCACCAAGCTGGAGACGCACAACCAATAAGGAAAAATTTAATGAATGCATGGCTTCTACTATATTTGTATTTCAAACTCCCACAGAGCTCCTAAATGCCCCATGTTTTGGAGAGCATCTACCCAGGTGTGCTAATGCTGTTCATGATGATGCAGTTGATTAGGCATGATGTATAACATGGTGTGATCTCCTTCGAAAACTCCTGATAATGGGTATTGAGCATCGCTTCAATGATATAGTGGGAAATAAACAGCATGCCTCAGGCAATCATCCATACACCTTTATCATACCGATCATTTACTAATGATGACTTTCAAATCGACTGTTTTCTAGAGGGGAAATAACAAAGCGATGGGATGTGTGATGAATGGGTGGAAAGAAGCTCCGTAGAGTAAAAAACACCAACAAAAGGCTTCCCAAGAAAGGGGCTTGTACTGAAACACCTTAAGATTAGGAGAAAAGCGAAAAATACTGGGACTAGTACCTGTAGAGGAAAAACCGTTCATGTACTGAGGCGTGGTAGTCCGCCTGTGCTAACTGGAGATATTGTTCGACCAAGTAATCCAGAATATCAAAGCGCGCGGCAGGAGTTTAACCGCTACTTCAACAAATTCCCTCGGGTCATTGTTTTCGCTCGGGAAACTAAAGATGTCGTAAACGCTGTTCGCTGGGCTCGTTATTATAACGTCCCCCTTCGCATGCGTTCCGGACGTCACAGTTACGAGGGATTATCAGTCGTTACTGGAGGAATTGTAATTGACGTGACCAACTTGCATGAGGTAGATGTGAACCGGAAGAACAACACTGCCACTGTAGGGACTGGGATTCGCGGCGGTATGTTGAACCAAGCGCTCTGGGAGGAGAGACTTGTCGTTCCGGTCGGACTCTGCCGAACAACAGGCATCGGAGGGGTTACCTTAGGAGGCGGTCACAGTATTCTTTCTCGACAATATGGTCTCACACAGGACCACTTACTCGATGCTGAAATAGTCACTGCCGACGGACGTGTTCTCCATGCTAACGCCAACAATCATGCTGACCTATTTTGGGCGTTGCGTGGCGGTGGAGGCGGAAACTTCGGCATCTGTACCAAGTACCGATTCCGTACTCACCGCATTGAAAATGTCGCCTATGCTGAAATCACCTGGGACTTACGTGATATGGAACCAGTAATTCGAACATGGCAACAGCTTACTGCTCCCGGCTCAGACCCAAGATTGGGTCCCCTTCTCGCTATTAATAACGGACAACAAGGGCCCCCAGAGAAACCTATATTTTTTCAAGGCGTATTTCTCGGTACAACCACAGAGCTGCAACAATTACTCCAGCCATTACTGCTGACCGGCTCTCCAAGGAACGTATCCATTGAAGAGATAACATGGATCGATTCCGTAAACCGAATAGCGGATGCCCAGGTTTCGCAGCCTTATCCTTTTAAGGGCGTAGCTCCCTATGTTGAACACCTGCCTGACAAAGGCATATTCACCATTAGGCGCTTTATCGAAAATCCACCCACCTCCTCGGCAGGCGCCTTTTTTCATGGCTTGAACGCGGCGGTCGCCAACGTGCCAAGGCGGGCTATAGCTTACTTTTGGCGTAAGGCTTGGTCAGATGTGACAATCCAGGCTACTTTGGGTACATCAGTAGAGAACAAGCGGGGAATCCGTTGGGTGGAAGACTTTCGCCGAGCGATGCTTCCATTTACTCATGGAGTTTACGTCAATACACCAGACCTCTTCATTAAGAAATGGCCCCGGGCTTACTACGGCGCTAACTTTGCACGACTAACACGGGTTAAAAGGAAGTATGATCCGAAAAATTTCTTTCATTTCCCGCAAAGCATTCCGCCCACCCGCTGCTAAACTGCACTACCCTATCTTAATCTAAGCATTACGAAAATACTTTTTTTCTATTGGAGCGATAACGCGGCGATGGTTCTAATACATCTCGTCTTATCGGTACTTTGACTCTGTGCGCATTAACTAATAACAAAAAAGGATAGAACCCCACTGAGATCATCAGGGCTCTATCCTTTTTCGATTGATTATTTCCCGCCGG
The DNA here is from genome assembly GCF_900102125.1 of Paenibacillus sp. cl6col. Taxonomy (NCBI): domain Bacteria; kingdom Bacillati; phylum Bacillota; class Bacilli; order Caryophanales; family Paenibacillaceae; genus Paenibacillus; species Paenibacillus sp. cl6col. The sequence goes on along the minus strand of NZ_FNAZ01000002.1, from coordinate 789,510 downwards.
CGTTCGTTAAAACGTCAACCATTGCTTGGTACCCATGTTTTTTTTGCATGTTGCAATGGTGTCACTCCACTACTATTAGCCAGATTCACGCCGGCTCCCTGGTTCTCAACTCGCATGGATCCTATGTCATCGCCGAGGAAGATCGACTCTTCTTGTTCTGTCAGCGGATTAAGCTGGTAATGGACTTTATAGAAATCCCGAATGCTATGAATGTCGCCTGTCGCCGCAGTCGTGAACAGACCAGCAATCAAGAAAAAGACGGAAAGGCTAATGATAAGCATCGCTGTATAAGACAGCAGTAGTTTGACTCTAATTGACATAACTCACCTCAGCCCTTTTTGACAATGAATGCCCTATTCATCATTATTATAGTAAGAATCGAGTACGAACGTCATCGTACATGCAAACTAGAAAGAATCGATCTTAGACTCCAATATTAAGGAGATGGAATTAGAAGCTTTCTTTACTCAAAGTCTTGGTAAGGTTTATGAACATGACCAGCTGCACGGAACGAGCTATATCGTAACGTTAGAGCATAACCATCTTAATATAAGTGAAACAGCTAAAACATTGTTCATCCACAGAAACACGCTGATCTATCGCATTGAAAAAATCAATGAAATTCTAAACACTGACTTGAAAATCGCAGAGGAATTACTGAAAATCCAGTTAGCTCTAAAAATAGCTAGGCTTTTATAAAGATGGATAAATGATTGATATTGCACAATATACAAGCGGTAAGGCCATGATGATATTAAACGGCTTCCTGTTTATAATGACATAAAGAAAAAAACCGCATTTTAGCGGTTTTTTTAACGTCACTATGTTCTTGTCATCCGACAAACTAGTACATGTGACTCTCTCAAGTCTCAAGCCATCAATTGTTCAATCAGTTGCTTTAATATATATATCGCGACAGCCCAAATAATAATGGCCGAAATCTTATTGATATTACGGATTAACCTACCATTGCTATCTAATTTTCCTACGGCCTTCCCTGCAATCGCGAGCGCAAAAAACCAGCACCAAGATACAACGACGCAGGCAACAGTGAATACAAATTTTTCATTCCCCGTATAACTTAGTGAACTTGTGCCAATGACGCCTATCGTATCTAAGATTGCATGAGGATTTAGCAACGAGACAGAAAGTGCAAACAATATCTGCTTCTTGGCATTTAATACATTCCCGTCCTGCTCCGTGTTAGGAGGCTCACTCTTCCAGACGGACCATCCCATATAGACTAGAAATACCAGCCCAGCACCAAAGAGAATAAGCTGCAGCCATGCAAGCTGTAACACAACGAGTGAGACACCCAGCACAGCCAGCAAGATTAGCAAGGTGTCACATAATGCGGCAGTTAGAATTACGGGTAACGCTCGTGAAAATCTCTTCTGCAATGCTCCTTGATTAAATACGAATACGTTTTGCGCCCCAAGTGGAATAATGAGACCAAAAGCTAATGCGACGCCATGAAAAAATGCAACAGTCAAGATCCTTCCTCCTATTGTCCTGCTGAAATGCTATTCTATTCTTTTATTGCGGCTATTGCGGCCAAAGTGCCTTCCACAGATGTCTTCGATGGCGCTAAAGAAGCCGGGAACAAATGATTTAAAAAATCCAGTACAGTGATGCGCCTTCCTATATTCCTCGTCCTCCATTAGCATTATATGGGCTTTCTTCAAGTTGTAATGAGGTACAGCCGGAAATAGGTGATGAACTAGGTGGAAATTGTCGTGGTGGGGGTGAATTAAAAAACGTTCAATTGGATTGCCGAACGTGTTGCGGCTTGCGTACAGTTCATTGTCTGTCTTCAGACCGGAATGTTCTGCCATCTCAGCCCAATATCGAAAAATTTGAAAGGTCGTTAGCAATGGCACAAACCAGAATAATAAAAGTTCTTTCCAAAAACCGAAAGAAATACTGCTTGCTATTATTGTAAGCCAATAAATTGATTTGGCAAGCTTTTCTGACCGTGGTTCTTCCTTGGAAAGGATGTTTACGCGAATCGTACCGTAAATATACTTGGGAACATGTGTTAGGGTTAAGGGCTTGAGGATGTGACGAATCAGAAACTGTTTGATACTGTCCTGTGGCTTATCCAGCCCGATCAACGCGTAGCGTTTCGTATCTGGGTCATATTCTGGATCCCACAGGTGCTTGTGATGCATGTAATGTGATTTGCAATAAGTCGTGTAGGAAGTGAATACAGGAAATGCTACAAAAAAGCAAGCCATCCACTTATTCAGGTTGCGGTTCTCGAATAACAGAATATGACTAGCCTCGTGCATTAAGTTGTCGAAGGCTCTCATCCTACTGCCAATTAAGCAGAGACTAATCAAATACATCCACCAGCTTGGATAAGCTTTAGCGAGATAGATACCTCCTGCAATAATCAGCCAGTCGTAGCTAATTGCGAAAAAATTATACCAATTGTTCCTTTTCTGCAGCTTTTGTACTTTCTTTCGTATCTCAGTTGAGAATATCGCCTTCTTCACGATATGTTTCTCGCTGCGTACATCTTCCTCCATCATTATGCCTCCTTCTTAGGTTTCTCTACATCAACAAGGATTCTGTCTTATTAAAGAAGTAATGATACTAGGTGACATATCTTGATGGGCAACGGGTTGAATTCGCCGATTATCTCCGATACAAGCCTCCACCGCCTTCCATAAAGGGGCTTGTAATGGTAATTTTTATATATTTAACATCTATATATTACCTTATCTGATACTTTGTGTAAACAGCTCTTTAAAGGTTTAACGGTGTCAAAACAAATCCCCCTGATGTCAACTTCATCAGGGGGATCTTATTAATTATTAGTCAGTTTAGCTACACTAACAGCTACCTTTTCGATTTGGCTGCTGCTCAGTGAACCGTCAGGGGAGCTGAGCGTCACCGTCCGGTCGTCCAGTTTGAAACTCAGCAGTGGCGTATCTGAAGGTGTATACCACTTAGCGTTGACGCCATTGGACAGCTTTACCTCCTTGAATTTATAGTCGGAGGAATAATCCCGTGGCGACACATTAACGATCATATGTTTAAAGATCAGGTTGACTCCATCCTCTGTCGCTCCCACTTTAACATAGCTGTCGTTTTTGGCCATTTGCTTAGGAGCATAGGCCGTCTCAAAAGATTCAAAATCGGCGTAAGCCTCTTTGATCGCCTTTATCTGTGCTTTATTGTAATTGACCGTTGTCCATTCCCCTGCTGGCTGGCTATCGCCTGTCTGCTTCGTTTCCAGCCGAATCTGCTGGCTGGCTGCATCATACCCGACATTGATTCCAGTCATGTCGGAAATGACCCGCACAGGCAAATACGTCGTATTTTGATAGGTGATCGGCACCAGCCTATTGCCATTACTGTCTGTTAAGGACTGATCGGATCCGTTTACTTTAAAGATAATGCCGTGATTGAGATAAGCGTTGATATTCTCCAGCTTGCTTCCGGCATATACACCGGCGGCTCCCGATAGAGTCATTCCCAATACGATAGTGGACAGAAGTACTTTTTTCACAACGAATCTCTCCTTTTTATTGAACAAATTCATTTTTTGAAATCGACAATATGGGTTACGGCAAGCTTCTCTTTGTCATCCACGGTGATACCCAGCCTGGAGCCGGAAGGGTTCCAGCTTAGCGGGTATGCCGGATAATACGGTAACCCTAGCGGCGAAACCTTACCGGAGACTGTATCAAAAATATAAATCCCATTCATGCCGCCCTTATCCTCGGTATAAACAGCGAAGGCCAGCTTGGAGGAATCGGGAGACCAGGTTTGGTGGGACAATAGATCACCTTTGCCAATGAGCAAGCCTTGCAAATGACCACCCGTATCGTATATGAGCAGGCGCGATTCTCCCTGCCCGCCGCTGCCCGCCGTGGAGACGGCAATCCGCTGACTGTCAGGAGACAGGCTTAAGGTGGAGACATCAGCTGCAAGTAGGTTTGGCTTAGAACGTGTGGGGGTGAAGCTTTTCAGGCGGCTTTTAGCATCTGTGTAATATATCATTCCGTTACCCACAGCAAATTCGGTGAAGCACTCTATTTCGGAATCCTTCAGCTCGATCTTTTCCCGGGTACCGTCTACGGATATGTTCCATATCTCGCCTCGCCCCTCCTTCGAACCGGCTGCTAGAATATAGGAGGCAGAATTGAGCCAACCGCCTACTTCCATATAATTGTCGACCGCGACTTCACGCTGCTCCCCTGTAGCCATATTTTTGATCGCATTTACAGCCTCATATTTATTCTTCCAAGTCTGAATGAAGCTGTATTTCCCATCAGGGGATAGGAATGCTTTGATGAACTCTTCCTTTCCCGCTCCTGTCTGTTCCTTGATGCTCAGCCGCTTTCCAGTCTCCAGATCAAAACGGAATCGGCGGTAGCTATATTGCGCTTCATTCGCAGCGGTGGCCTGCTTCTCCAACGTGGTTACTTGGATATCCAGTTCATGGTCTGACAGCCATTTCTCTATATTTGCGCCATCAATCCGGTGTATATGCTGAACGGCAATTCCCTGCTCAGCAGGCGGTTTGCTCTCCTTGACCACTGTCAGTTCACGTTTTTCTCCTCCATCTCCAGTGCTGATTTGGCCTGTTGTAACCAGCGTACTGCTCTTCTGCTCTGCATCACAGCCGAATAAGATGCCAGCTGACAGCAAAGTCGCGGCAAGCAGTCCGGCGATGTATATTCCTTCGTTGATCTTCATCGGGGTCCTCCTGCTTCAAAATGTTATTCGGACCCAGGTCGCTTGATCCAGTTGTTGTCACCTTCCGAACCAACCGGCTGCAAGCTCCCCCATGCCCTTAGAATAGTGAGGCAATATTGCGCAAATATATCTGGCTTGTAACGAACTTGTAAACAATTCAGAAAGCTGGAATCAGATGAACGCTTAACCATTGTGAAGAGCCCGGATGATTTCATTCATTCCGGGCTTCGCCTTTGTCATTGGTGTATAGATTGACCTTTTCATTCGAAGCATGTAGTGGAAGCTCGACCCTGAACAGCGAACCGTCCGCTCCCGTCTTGGCAAGCTGTACAGTTCCTCCTTGCTTTTCGGCCAGATTGCGAACCAACGCTAACCCAAGTCCTGTCCCGCCGCTGGTTCTGGATCGGTCTCTGCTGACCGTATAAAACGGATCGAAAATGCAGGATACAGCTTCCTCCGGGATACCGATTCCTGTATCGGCAACCTCGATAATCATCCGGTGTGCTTCGTCTGCTGGCGCTATAGTGTAGTTAAGCAGGTGAATATGTCCGCCTGGCCGGTTATATTTCACCGCATTGTCCAGTAAATTTAGCATGATGTGCATCACGTTCTCTGGATCAGCCCACACCTCACCTGCAGCAAGCGAAGTAAGGATCGTAACCCTGCAGCTATCCGCCTTTCCTTGCAGCTGGGCCACTGCTTCCTCCAGCAATGGCTGCAGCGGAACCGCCTTCGCATGTGTCTCAAACTCGTAAACATCCATCGCTGACAGCTGTATTGCCTTCTCCACAAGACTGTATAACCTCTGTGCCTCCTTATGGATGCGCCTTCCGGCATCATCCAACAGGGCAGGATCATCGCTGTACATATTCAACAAATCGGCGTAGGCGATTATCGAGGTTAACGGCGTCTTCAGCTCATGGCTGATATTGCCGATGAACTGCTTTTGCTGCCGCTCCAGTTCTCGTAGTCGCCCCACGGTCTCTACCAGCTTCTGTTTTTCTTCACGCAAAGCACCGACTGACGTAGAGATGCTTCTGCTCATTTCATAGATTCCATGTGCCAGCTCACCCAGCTCATCCTTTCTGACTACCGAAGGGGCCGACAGGTAATCGCCTTGCCCAATTTGCGCTGCCGCCCTGTTCATCTTGTCAATGACATTAACCTGCCGCCGGACATACAAGTAACCGATGAGAAAACCGACACCTAGCACGATGCCTCCGGCAAATAGAAACAACCGGCGAATCTGGGCGTAAAACGTATTTTGCTCGGTGAGCAAAGCATGAAATTGCACCGTGCCAAGGCGCTGATCGGCATTGTACAGAGGAGCAAGAAACAACAGCTGATCCCCTTCAGTAATGTACGCCGACTGCCCCTGTGCTGTAAATTGCAGCGCATCCTGCACATCTGCCTGTGGCTGAAATGGCACTGAGGTGCCGGCAATGGAGCCATCCACTGTATACATCGTCACCGCCATACCGCTTTGTGCGCCCAAATCCACGGCCAGCCGTTGACCCATCTGCTTCATAAACTGATCCGGCGGCATCCTTCCTTCGGTCAGATATTCCTCCCGCACGCGCAGATTGGCAGCTTCAACCTGCCGGGTAAAAGACTGCTCCAACATGGTTCGCTGGTTCTCCCGGATGCCGCTCAGCACCAGCACGCTCAGGCAGGTCACTACAAAAACGAGCAGCAAAGCAAGCAACAAAGACATTTTCCCCTTCAGGCCCAGCCGAAATCTTCCGGTCATCTAGGGTGACCCCATGCTTTTATAACCGATTCCGTACACGGTCTGAATAAGCCCGTGGTGACTGCCCAGCTTTTTGCGCAGCCGCTGCACATGGATATCTACGGTACGAGTACCGCCCGCAAAATCCATATCCCACACCTTCTCCAGCAGCATTTCCCGTGAATAGACCCGCCCCGGATTGCGCATCAGCAAGACCAGCAGATCAAATTCCTTAGGCGTTAAATCCAGCAGTTCTCCTTGGATAGTTACCGTGCGGCTGAATATCTCTGCGGTCAAATCCCCTAGTCTCAGCAAATCCTCCTGCTGCTCCTGCTGCATTTGATGTACATAGCCTCCCCGGCGTGATAGAGCCTTGACTCTGGCCAGCAGCTCCCGCATATCAAAAGGCTTGGTCATGAAATCGTCAGCGCCCAGCTCCAGCCCCAGCACTTTATCGACAATATCATCCTTGACAGTCAGCAGCAGAATCGCAGGCCGCGGCTGTCCATCCAGCTTGCGACATACATCATAACCGCTTACACGAGGCATCATGACATCGAGCACCATAACCTCAGGTGAGAACGTCTCCACCTTTTCCAGAGCCTCCTGACCGTCCGCAGCTGTCTCCACTTCATAACCTTCCCTGCTCAGCGCGTACACTAATGCCGTCTGGATGCTGCTCTCGTCATCCACTACAAGTATTTTGATCATGGACATCTCCACTGATTTATTTATGGTTTAGCTCAACAATCCTTTTTGACGTTATGAGTTCTTATGGAATATAATACCTATTCGATGGTAACATAAGTTTGCTGCTAAGTGTACAAGAAAACCATAACGACGATGTACGAAATGTTTTATGTACATACAACCTTTTGATGCTATCTTCCCGCGATAGGCAGAATCGTGTTTTACTCTAATGCCGAATCAAATGCCTTTTCGATCTGCTCAGCATCAGCTGAGACCACAAACAGAACATAGTGAGACTTCACCTTTAGTACATGGTTTTCAAGCAGAGCATATTCATCAGGGCGATAATCTTTGAATTTAACGGCTTGAGCGTCGATTCTTTGTGCAATACTTGCTTTGACACTGTCTATTTGGCTTTCGTCTTTCACTTTAAGGACAACAATTTCATCCGCTCTAACGTTAGAGGAAGCAGTATATAGCAGGAAGTCCTCAACTTGTTCCAAACCAAGGTCGTACAGCTTCTTCAGCCTATGCGCGTCCCCTTTTTTCAGCTTATCCAACTTGACCGATTGTTTCATCTGATCCTCTATCTTGGCAGCAGAGACGTTGATGTCTGACTGCTCCGAAGCACATCCCGATAACACGCTAATTGTAAAGATGAATATGAGCAATGCGAAGAATCGTTTATTTTTAGCAATATAATGATAAGTGCTCATGGGTATGATCCTGTTCCTCCTTTACCCTTCTTCGTTCGCTAAATAATTGATTGATGGATCTTCAATGAATGTATTCATGTTATACAGAATCAACATGTCATGGATTTGATGCTGCCTCGCAAGCGCTGCTACATCTCCTTCATAATAGCGAAGGTCAACCATATAAATCTCACTGAAATGCGATGTTAAAAAAGGCACAAAGCTGTTCGCATAGGAATCCTTGACCACTAGCAGCTTCTTCCCTTCCCGATGACTTGTTTTCAACTGAATAAGAGAATGATTGCCGTTAAAAAACACAGTATACTTGTCCTTCTTCTTCACATTGTCCATCGCATACATCGAATTCGCGGACTGTTGCTCTTCGACATAATCGACGGTAACCTTCCCTTCATTCTTTGGTACATACAAATCTATACTATCCGAGTGCAAATTCCGAAATCCGCTCTTTGAATATAAGGAGCCATAGAAATCTTCCGTTACCGTTCGGATCTCGAATTCCTCTTCCTTCATCGGCTTGTATCCCATCCAATTGCCTAGCTGTTGGTACGCATAGTAAGCACCCTTACTTGTCCAATGATGATCAGTTTTATAGTAGATCGATTCATTCTGATGCGAAGACAGTGCAGGGTATACATCGACATAGCGAATGCTTGGATTCAATGATGTTTTTACGGTATGTAGAGCATCCAGCTCTCGATTCTCAGATACGTATTTAGGGAGCTTGCTTTGAATCACACTAACAGCGGTCGGAGCAAGGATTACATACTTATTAAGTTCAGGTGTCACTGTATGAAAAGCATTGATCGATTGGATTTTCTCTTCCAGCGCTCCTTTTTTCATTACAGCGAATTTCTGAATTAAATAACCGTCTTTACCAAGGTACACACCGTTACTTTCTTTTTTACCTATCGCTTGATCCGCATTAGACTTTATACCAATCCATACGTCTTTAACTACGAATTGATCCGTTATAAACTTTTCAAAGTTGGAGGTGAACTTCCCCGAAATAAAGCTGTGAAAGGAATACGTCGGGAACTGCTCAAGCTTCCGATTTTCTGCCTCTGAGAATTCCCGCTTCGGCAAGATCAGGTTGAGTACGAGAACAAGGCCGATTAATGAAAGAAACAAAATAGCGACAACAGACTGAGACAACTTGTCATAACGATTCAAGCGAAATCACCTCCTTTGTAAATTGTGATGTACGACTTCTTAAAATCGAAAGTATAAGAAGGGATTATACGTGTCATTGACCAAATAGGCTGTAGAAAGAAACAGGAACAGAACATACAGGATTGGCGATAAAATTGCGCTCCCTAATGGGTATCTTTGCTTTAGTGCTAAAAACATCCTCTTCGGCAATGGCGTCGCTGCCAGGATCGCAAGCAGCAATATAATCAGATTCGTCGACAAGTAATAATAAGTGTTGTTATCAATAAAATGGTGTGTGCCTAAGCCAAACATAGCCTCTACATATGCTAGGGCTGCTGATAAACGATCAAGATCAAAGAATACCCATCCAACCATGACAATGAGAAGTGTATATAAATTCCCTATTCCACGAGGGAGATGCTGCAACCATTTGTGCAGGAACAGATTCTCCATCACAATAAAGCATCCGAAATAAAGGCCCCATATGATAAAATTCCAGCTTGCACCATGCCACAAACCGGTCAGAAACCACACAACAAACAAATTGCGAAGCTGCTTTACGATCCCTACCCTGTTCCCGCCTAAAGGAATATATACGTACTCTCGGAACCATGATCCTAGTGACATATGCCATCTACGCCAAAACTCTGACACGCTGGTTGCTATATACGGATAGTTGAAGTTCTTTGTGAGCTCAAAGCCGAACATTTTTCCAAGACCACGTGCCATATCCGAATACCCGCTGAAATCAAAGTAGATTTGCAACGTAAAGGCAAGGATACCGATCCAGGAAGTTGCTACTGTCACGTCAGACATAGCTGTAGCTTTGATGCTTGACCAGAGCATGCCGATATGATTTGCAAGCAGTACCTTTTTTGCAAGTCCTCGAATGAATAATTGCGTTCCTTCCCCAAATAACGATATTGTAATCTGGCGGTTTGCGAGTTGTTTCGATACATCACCATATGCAACGATAGGCCCTGCAACTAGCTGTGGGAACATCGTCACATAGGTACCGAAAGCGATGAGATTTTTCTGAACGGGAACTTTATCTCGATACACGTCGATTATGTAAGACATGGTCTGGAACGTGTAAAAGGAAATGCCGACAGGGAGCGGAAGTGTCGTCACTTCGAAATGCAAGCCGAACAAAGAATTGATGTTCTCTACCAGAAATCCGTAGTATTTAAAGAAACCGAGAATCCCAAGATTTCCGACAAGGGAACAGACCAATAACGCTCTAGCTGTGCTTTTTCGATACCGATATTTATCAATAAGCAGCCCATACACATAATCGATTACCGTTGAAAAGAGCATGAGAAAGATGTAAACAGGCTCTCCCCATGCATAGAACACTAAGCTTGCTACAATCAAAATTGCATTACGCAGCTGATTCGGTGTTATAAAATAAATCAGAAGTGTTATCGGCAAGAAGAAGTACAAAAAAATCAGACTGCTGAATACCAACGCTTGTCGACCTCCTTCATGAGAAGCGTATTACAGTTCGCCTTTCAGAAAATCGAGCAAAAGCGGATAAAATTCAGCTTTGAAATGAATGCCGTCTTCCTCATAGAGGGCTGGATTCTGCTCAGCAATAGAGGACACATCTACATACTTCACTTGTTTTTTGCCAGCCAGTTCTTTTAACATTTGATTGTACGCGGCAATATTGGAGTACCTCGGCTCTTCTTTTAACGCTTTCTCTGTTACCGGGGTCACCGACAAGATCGTTATTTTGGTATGAGGGAGCTCCTCTTTCATTTTATCGAGCAGCAAACCGTATTGTTGAATCGCGAACTGTAATGGATTATCTGTTGGCCAAAGGATGTCATCTGAGCCGAGTGCGATAAATAGATGTTCCGGATTTCTCTCGACCAGTTTGGCCACGTCATTGTCTTTTAAGGCGAAAAAGGCTGTTTTTCCGGCCTCTCCAAATACATTCCTGATGTCCAAAACATCATGAAACATAAATCCTTCTGTAATGGAATCGCCAAAGAAAACACTTTTGTTGAATAATGCTTTCAGTTCATCATTTTCATTCATTGATGTTGAGGCTTCTTTTAACGTTTTTGCGTCTTTGTTTGCTGACGTTTCTGTATCACCTTCCTGCAGAGATGCCCCGCCATTTTGATTTACACAAGCTGTTAAGGAGACAACAATCATCCCAGCCAGAAGTATCGTTTTCCATGTGTTCAACATAATCTTCTACCCCTCCTGTGACTCACTTTTTGTCCATTAATGTACGTGACGTCCTTATCTCATAACAATGGATAGTTTAATGTGGAGAGATGCAGATAAAGTGCAGACGAGATTGATATCAAATAAAAAAAGAGCAGTTCTTGATATTATCAAGAAACTGCTCGCATATATAACGAATCTGAATGGGTTAGGCTTATTTAATAATTGCTTTTCTTCAGGTAGAAATAGAAGAGAACACCGTCCGTTGTATTACATGCGCCATAATCGACTTCATGCAATTCCAATATTTTTTTGGAAATGGCCAGTCCAAGGCCAGTCCCCCCAGTAGAACGATGGCGGGAAGCTTCTCCACGGTAAAAGCGATCCCATATTTTCTCGATTTTCTCTGACGGTATATGGACACCTGTATTTTCAATACATACCTTCACCGATTCCTGTTCCTTATTCATGGAAATATGAATGGAATTCCCCTCAGGTGTGTAGCGTATCGCATTCGTGATAAAGTTGAGGATTACTTGACCGATGAGGAGTTGATTGGCCACGACTTCGACCGGAACAAGAGATACATGTAAACTCAAATTCTTCCCAGTAATTTCTGTAGAGAGCTTCTTACATGATTCTTCAATGACTGTATCGATACGGAACGTGTCTAGTTGTATTTTATAGGTACCTGATTCATATTTCGCTAATTTCAACATGTCCACGATGAGAAGATCCATCCTCTTCACTTCACTCTCCATCGCGGCAAAGTAATAATCCTTCTTGTGGTTCGCTACCCCATCCTTCAAGATCGACAGACAACTCTGGATGACACTCAGAGGGGTTTTCAATTCATGCGATACACCGGAAATGAATTCCTTGCGTGTATGCTCCAACTGCTTTTCTTTTTCAATGTCATGCTGAAGCTTTTGGATATAGGAATGTAACGTGTCCGATAACTCATTAATATTGCGGGAGAGATCCCCGATTTCATCCTTTGAAGTAATCGGAAGCTTTTCAGAGAAATCCAGCTCCGTTATTTTCTTGGTCATTTGATTAATTCGCAATAAAGGTCTTGCGATACCTTTAGAATAATAGAACGAGGCCAGCAATATAAGAACCAGAACGAATACAATGAGATAAAGATAATAATCATGGATCATCTGTACAGCTTCATCAACTGGCTGCAGGGAGGTCATTGCAAATAGATAAGCGTCCTTCCCCTCTTTGTCTCTTATAGGCAAAACAAACTGTTTATATTTGATATCATTCTCTTCGTACGTACCTTCTAATGTAGCTGCTGCCTCCTCTGCATTCTTCACCAGCAATTCCGCTTGAAATGCTCTGATTCGGTCTAAGAACAGGTGGTTCGAATAAATAAATCGTATAGGTTCATTTTTTGCAGGAAGCTTCGTTTTCGTTATGGTTCCGTATAAGGAGAATATAGGGAATTTCCCAGCATTCTTATCTCCTTCATATCCATTTGGAAAAAGCTCATGCTCTTTTTTTGCGATTTGATTATTCTCCCACGTAAGTGCGAAGTTATATATGCTCATTCGATAAGGAATAACTTCTGTCCCTTTTCTAAGGACTTGAATTACGGCGTCGGTTCCTTTTCGTAGAAATTCATGTCCTTGTCGGATTCCCTGAAAATCAGTAAAGCTATATAAAGGGATTGTGATGGTTTTGGTCGCGTAATTCCCACCGCTAACGCCATTTATTTCAATTCCGATTGAGGAGTCATCATTGCTTCCTTTAATATTGCCGAGTTGATCCAGTACAGTTACCCATGTATTATGCTCTCGATAAAATTCCTGTTCCAACCGCTGTATCTCTACCGTGTGATTGTCTGGGTTAGCATAGTCTTGAGCGAATGCTTCAAGGCTTGCTTTCACATTCTCTACCTTTTGGTGAATATAATATTTCTTGAAAAATACGGTCTGGCCAAAATAAATGATGGCGAGGATGAGTAAACATAATGCGGTTGTTAACACAAATAATTTGAATACGATACCTTTTTTCATGTTATCTCCTCAAATTTATAGCCAGACCGAACAACCGTTACGATGCAATCAGATTTGTCCCCTAGTTTTTGACGCAAATTCCGAATATGACTGTTGACCGTCCGTTCATCGCCTTCAAAGTCATATCCCCATATTCTTGTTATCAATTGTTCGCGCGTGATAATAATCCCTTTATGCTTCATTAAGTATGTTAATATTTCAAATTCAGTATGAGTTAAGCCACAGCTAACTCCGTCTACTGTAACCGTGCGAGACTGCACATAGATTGAAATGCCGCTACTAGAGATGATTTCGTTGTCCATTTCTTGCATTTGTCGGTTTTCTAGCAATCTCTTCGCTCGAGCGAGTAAGATTGGTGGGCTGTAAGGCTTGGTAACGTAATCGTCCGTACCCAGTTCAAATCCAAGCAGTGTATCATCTTCATCGACGCGAGCGGTTAGCATAATAATCGGTACATTTGAAGTTTTGCGAATTCGACGACATACGGACCAGCCATCTAATTCTGGCAGCATAATATCAAGGATAAGCAGATCCACGTTATTTTCCTGAAATAGTTGTAATGCTGCTTTGCCATCCCCTGCTTCTAGAACGTTATATCCTTCGCTACTAAAATAATCTTTCATAATTTCCCGCAATATATGTTCGTCTTCGACAATTAAGATTGTTTTTGTCATGTTTGATACCCCGTTGATTATTGTAGAGTGAATACAAGCTGATCTTACAAGAAGTTTAACCATGATCCGGTATATATTTCAACCGTTTCATCGGGGGAATGCATAATGAAGGGATAGAAAAACAATGATAACTATGATTGAATACCATTTATGAAAAGGGGATTATTCACCATGCATTCTGATTTCGAAAACGCATTTACACGAATTCATCTGTTGTATCATGCGAATCAACATGCACTTACACCTGAGGAGATCCAACCTGAAATTAACAGCCACGGCTATCAATTTAGTCCACAGCAAATAAAACAAGAGCTGGATCATCTGACGAACGAAGGCTATTTAACTATAACAGCTTCCCAATACGATATTACATTAAGGGGAAAAGATGAACTTCGAGACGCTCAGCAGCATCTGGAGACATTATATCAAGAAGTCGCAAAGAAAAAAGTATAAGCAGCTGCTTGTATACACCAAAACCAATCTCCCATACGGTTTGTAATAACCGGGCACGAGATTGGTTTTGACATATATCTTGGATAGATCCAGCCAATCCTAATCGTAATGTAAGGTTATTACGCTTGGGAAGTGCATAAGTAGAAAGGGAGGAACAATGAAGATCCCTCCCCCTATATTTCAAAGTGAATTACAGCAGAAGCCAGTCAACTGTCTTAGCTATTGCTTCAGCAATGGCTACACCGTATGAATCAGGAACACCTGCCATGCGAAGGCCATCAAGAACAATGGTTCTGATGTCTTCAGTCGCATAATCCTTTGCCGTATCGATTTTGGCGATTGCGTTATCGATACCTTCAATGATTTTGCTGGAGTTGTTGGAAAAATATTTTGCCGTATCTTTATTAAGCCATTTTGCAACATTGTAGAGTACTTCACCACCAGTGTTAACAGATCCCTTAATTACACCGAGAGCATCACTAACCAGCACACCCAACTTTCCGGAAGCTTCAGCTTGTCCATCCATAACTTTGACAGCTACTGATGTTACAGGTGCAGGCTTTTCAGCAGCAAACGTTTGTGTCGCCGGAAGTATCGCACTACAAAATAGAACAGCGGCCATTGAAGTGATCATTAATGATTTCTTGAACAATTGGCAACCCCTCCTGGAATGAGAATGTATGATGGAGTAAATGCCCATCACCGATAATGATTATAACATTCCATATTTAGCCAAATGAGGTTCTGTTGAACTATTTTGTAAGTGATAAAGTAAATATTAGTGCAGAAAATTCTGTTATATTGTCGAACTATCACTACAGAGCGAATCCAGTCCACAGCATCGAAAGTCCTGAACACAAGAGGAGAACATCCAATAATATCGGAATGAGGCAATACTCATACGCTGCGCCACTCTCTTGGCAACGAACGTACCGAGCATGAGAGAGGTACCTACAATAACACCCTTTTGATATTAATCCGCTCTCTTTTGAAACAAAGCTGCCCATAATCCTGATGTGCCAAAACAGTCACTTGGTTGTTTTATAACCTTCATTCTCCGGATTTCAACAATTTGAAAGTCTTTAAATATCATCTTTAATTTCTCAGGAGTATATCCAAGTCCTCCTGCGGAGCAATATGGTGAAAGCATCCAGAATCGTATATTACATCGTATTGTATCTTCTGAATGTCCAAATCAAAAATGTTTTTAAAAATAAAACGAATGCTGACCCCTTGCTCTTTAGCCCTTTCCTTCCCCCATTGCAAAGCCTCATTGGACAAGTCTACTGCATCAACGTCATACCCTTGCTTAGCCAAATAAATAGCGTTTCTTCCCGATCCACAACCCAGTTCTAGGCCCCTTCCTCCTGGTGTAATCCATTTTTCCTTGAAATATTGAACCAAGTTTTCATCTGGGGAATTAACGAAAAACGGAACTGGCCTACCTCTTTCAGAATAGAAAGTATCCCAATTGAATGTAGATTGTTCTTTTAATAAGGAATCGAGCATAGTCAGGATATCCTCATTCGTATAAATTGTCTCAACCATAACGTTCCTCCTCGTCGACTTAATGTAAATAAACAGTCAAGTCCGGATACGACAATGCCAATCTTTCTATTTGTTGATTAAGTGTATCTCTATCGAATCCTCTGCCAAATAATTCAGGGTCGGGTCTAATGGTTATACTAGTACCATTAAATTGTGTTACGCCTACCGTCATTAGATCGGATTGTGGAATCCCGTGCTTATAATCTTGGCGATAGATATAACCTTCTCTTTGGACTTCAACAGTAAGACGGTAGGTAAGAGCGTTGACGATTGCAATGCTGATACCTTTTTCCGCGCCAGGTGCTTGGTACGGAGCCTCACTGCTAAATCTTTCGATGTCTGTTAATACAGTTTGTACCGTTGATTTATTACTGTTTTGAAATGCTCCAACGGGTATGCCTCTACCGTTATCGCTAACGGTTGCATCCCCATGTTGATGCAAGAAAATATGAACCTCACTCACGTAACCGGCAACGTGCTCAAGTATTGAATTCTCCAACACTGCCCATAAAAGCAAATTAGCATCAAAACCATCCTTGCTTATTTCCCCCAGATATGAACCTGCAGAATTTCTTACCTCGACCATGTCTAAATAATCGCTAGTATCTAACATATCCACCACGGCTGATAACAACAAAAGTAGTGGTAATTTCCGATGATCAGGTAATGTGTAGCGTCCACTTTTGTCCTGTGATAACAAGTCTGCACCTTGCAATGCCTTCAAATGGTGATATAACTGGCCAGTGGTACCCAAACCTAACTTTTCGACGATTTGTGTACCAGTAAGTGACTCGGTAAGAATGGATATTATAATATCGAGACGCGGTTTACTGCCTAAGGCTGAAAGTATTTTTGAAATTTTATCGGTGCCTATATGAAGTAACTGCTTTAATTGTCTTTCTTTTGGTTCCCAACGCAATAATTGTCCGTTTGATTGATACTGACCAGCATAATAAACGGAACCAGACGATTCACTTTCATTACTTGCATGAATCTCGTCCGACAGCTCAACAGAAGGACGACTGGTTGCAATATTTCGAACGAGTCGTTCTAGTCCTGCCATTTGTGTTTTCAATGCGTCTATCTCAATACGCAATTCTTCGTTGCTAATGAATACCACCTCCAAATATACGTTATTACGTAATATTTAATTATGTATTTACTATATCAATATTCTGACCACATGTAAAGGATTACCATGTAAGTGTTTCAATAATTAAGTAGGCCACCACTGTGATTGTGGCGGCCTACTTTGGCAAGCAACTAATTATCGAATTAAAAAAGCCAAGACGGAAATTATCTGTCTTTGGCCCTTAAATAGTATCTATTCCTATTTATTAATTTCGTATCCTGCTTTCTCAAAAGCATTCCGCATCGGGATATTTTCCACATCCGTATCGGCAAAAATTCTCCAAACTCCAAGTTCTTGCAATACTCTTGTTGACCTTAAAAGCAAATCATTAATAAATCCTTTCCCACGGAATTTTGGGATGACACCTATATAATGAATCGTCCCTTCCATCAATCCATTCTTCTCGCATCCCTTAAATACAACAGGCTGGATGACTCCTACAATTTCTCCATTATAGTAGGCCAGTTCTCACCATTCTTTATTGTATTGAAAATACTCCTCATCTACGTTACAAATGTTCTCCACGAGTTCAAGCACGTTTCAATTCCTCCTTAGGTTCAATAAAACTGCTTCCTCGCTACAGTTATGGTAATTTAGTTCAATAAACCATCGGCAGTATAGAACTTCATTGTTCCGACCTAAGGCCCGATGGCTTTATATTCGGGTCAGTCTAACACTCATTCTTCTTCGAACAATTTCTCTCCTCGATGGAGCCTCCATGCGATTGTCGCCGTATGAGGAGTCTCTCGTGAGGTAGGAGCATGCGCCGCTAAATAACGGGTAACCGCAAGAATCAGTGTTTCACGGGCTTTCTCTGCGAACGTTCCCGACTCGGAAGCCCAGCGGTCATATTCTGCTATGGCCGCCTCGTACATCTGGAAGGAGTGGAATTCCGCATCCTCTCGAAGCAGCGCATGCCCCAATACATTAAATAAAGGCTCCGGCTTCCCGCCGCTGCGCAGATATCGGATTACCCATTCCGCTGCCGGCGCCACCTGTTGCTGCTTGTCGAGAATCTCAAGCAGCTCGGCGGGCTGCGGCACTTCCTTGGTCGCACCAGTTGCTGACGGTCTCGGAGCCGCAGGGATGTTCAAAAACCGATCAAGGTAAATCGTAGCCGCTGTATGAAAAATTCCACGAACCAACCATGGGTCGGCGGAACGGATCAAACCTTCGTGAACAGCGTGAGCGTGCGTAAACGTGTGCAGCACCGAAATCCAGTCTCCGAAATCGTTTTGCATATGAAACCGGACAACCCGTTCAGCCGCTGCCAATGTGGCAATTTGCGAGATTCGAACCGGAGAGGCGCCATTGAGTAAAGCTTCCTTCAGCATGCTAACCGTCCTGAGCGGATCGTCTCCGAGTAGAGCAAGGAGCAGCTCCTCTTCATCGATGCCAGATTCCTCCCTGCTATCAGATGCAATCCTCTTATTAGACAGCTCCTCGAACGCTTCTTTTAATGGCTGAACCAAATTGATCGGAGACTGCCAGCTATGAAGCTCTTCGCTTCGAGATGCGCTTCCAAACATCGGAACGAGTGAAGCAAGGACATAATTACGCTGCTCTTGCCCGACATACTTCAAGCTCTCAAATGCTTTATTATGAAAATCCAGTGTATGGCCTCCGTTAATATAGAAGTGATCCGTTGCCGCCATGCTCATCATTGAGAATAATCGCTTCTCATCCGCCCCTGCCTTCACGAGGGTCAGCAGCACCCTTTCCGCGCCTTGCGTATCCCGAACTTCGATGCAATCACGATACCATTCTGTTAACCGTTCTTCGGAAACGTCTGTATTAGGGAGCGAATCGAGCAAGAAGCGGGTTCCACTTCTGGCAAAGTCGCGCGCCGTATGTAGCAAGCCTTGAAATAACGCAAGAATTCGACCTTGTTTATCAAGCTTAGGTAGGATGTTGACCATCGCGGTCAGGATCGTTAATCCAGATCCCCACCCTTGCCTACGTTGTTTGACTCCTATTTCGAGCCCGATTGCAGCGATTTCCGTCTCAGGAACGCCAGCTTCTATTAATCCGACTACAGCTTTGGCGATGACAAGGCCGATATTTTGCTCAATACCACTCAGAAGTCGGTCTTTATACAGTTGAACTTGATTGCCGTTCCGGGAATTCGGGTTGACCCAAATGAATCCGTCATTAACGGTTATATCGTGCACAGGTACATCATCCGCCCAAGGGTCAAGCGTTCCTCCACTGCATACGTCAAACCGCGCATGATGCCAATGACATGTCAAAATTCCATTGCACACACTTCCCATGTGAAGCGGAAAACCAAGGTGAGGGCACCGATTGTCAAGCGCATGCACTCTATCCTCGTGATAAAAAACAACGATGCCACCCTTGATTAGCTTCGATCCCCGCTCTCTCAGCTCATCTACCGTACCAGCCTGAATCCAACCATTCATGAAAACGCCTCCATTTTCAATATCAGATGACTCCCATATTTAGGATATCTTATTTCCAACACTTTTGAAACATATTTGTTTAGAAAGTCGATATTATTTTTTCTATGCCTTAGGTCATAACCTTTTTCCCTAATGGAATTCTCACCATCTGTTGGCTGTAATTCTTCAATATATAAAAAAATAGACTATCGAACCGCGATAATCTATTTCCCTCTTAGCTATTTATGCTTTTTTCTCAAAGATGATTTCGAAACTCAGAGTAGTCGCCCCATGATATGGTGGGATAACTTGAACTAAGCGCCAGCCGTCCTTAGCATGTTCGTGGATGATCTCTTGCACCTTAGTTTCTACGTTTTTTTGCGACGACAACCCAATCTTTACTTTCTCAAAATGATACGTATACATGTATGTATCCTCCTCGTGAGCCCCCTGCTTGATATACTCAGTCTAACACTTTATTTTTCAGTCTAGTACTTTCATTTTTTTACACTTCTGATCACAAACAAGGGTACCTTTGAGTCGTTTAACAGCATAAAATATGTTTCATTACATGGTTAATGTAGTCTAAATCTCATATTTTCACTTATGAAATTCGGTCAAAAATAAACTTTTGCATTTGATAAGCAAGGTCAATCGCATGTTCATCCTTGCCATGTTGTAAAGTCCAGTGCAACAATACCATGGCGTTTGCCACATACAAGTGGGACAGATATTCCATTGATATAGCCGGCGCCGTAACTTCCTTTTCCAGAAAGGATAAACAAGTTTGATATAAAATCTTCTCGAATTCCACATGCAAATCCGCCGAAGGTACATGTACGTTTAACAGTGTGGAAATTACGGTATTTTGCTTAACCGTTTGTTCGACGATCATTTCGATAACTTCAGCCACATTGTCTTGTTTCATGGAGTCAAAACGCCGCAATATTTCTTGCTCGAATGAAGCTGCATGCTGTTGAACAAGTTTCTCCAGAAGATCGTATTTATCGATAAAATGGCTGTAAAAAGTGGATTTGCTCGATAAAGAGAGGGTGCAGATATCTTTTACCGTAATGTGGGCAAAGTCCTTTTCTTCCAGTAAATGAATAAGTGCATCAGCAATGTTTTTCTTTGTTTTAAATACGCGAACATCTTCCACCATACAATCGATTCCTTTCTAAAAGTTGTTTTCCGAACTCTTGGCGTACATATCGTTCGATTTCGTACGCAAAGAACTTTTTTGCTTGTTGCTGGGTAAAGCCCCTTCCAATAAGATGGCCTTGTAACAACGCAAAGGAGGGATTGTATGTTTAAACACTATGTTGCCAATGAACAATTCAATTTGCAAATCAACCGTTTTTTAAATGATTACTATCAGGAAGACGAACGGGCAAACAGCGATTTGCAAGGAATAATTCCAAGATTGAAGGATATGAACAGCTGGTATGAATCTTGGCTGGAATATGCGGTTATGCGGGAAGAACGCCAGGATTATGATCTGGCTTCCGTCTATTATCAGGCTGCTGAATTTTATCTGAATCCGTCGAATCCGGCTAAAGAGAATATGTATCAAAAATACCGCGAGACTTTCTACAAGGGTTTCCATGATTTTGACTATGAGTCCTATCAAATTCCGTATGAACATTCCTATCTGCCAGCGATTAAATTGGTGACGCCTGGCGCCAAGCAAACGCTGCTCGTATTTGGCGGATATGATTCATACATGGAAGAAATGGTTAAGATGATGAACTTCATAAAAGGAATTCACTATCATATTATTGTTTTTGATGGTCCGGGACAAGGTACGGCACTTAAAAACGGCTTGAAATTCATTCATAACTGGGAAAAGCCGCTTGCAGCGGTTATCGATTACTTTAAAATCGATCGCGTAAGCATCTTGGGGGCTTCATGGGGCGGTTATTTGGCGATGAGGGCCGCCGCTTTTGAGAAACGAATCGATAAAGTGATTGCGTTCAATATTTTCTATAGCGGTCTGGATGCATTGAAGATTCGAATGCCTGAAGATGTCTGGAACAAACTAAGCACCCTTTTGGATGCCAATGAAGCTGATCAAGTTAATGCCATGATCGAAAACATGATGAAGGAAAGCATCGATTTGAGCTGGAAAGTCATGAAAGGAATGGAAAACACGGGCGAGAAAACGCCGTTCGCTCTGCTCAAAAATTTCGAGAAGCATACGATGGCCGGGATCGGCTCGTTAATCAATCAAGATGTATTGCTGCTGGCCGGAGAAGATGACCAGTATGTTCCGATCAGCCGACTGCCGCAAATTCAAAATGAACTATGCAACGCGGCGTCCATCACGACGAAGGTGTTCACCAAGGAAACAGGCGGCGAGCAGCACTGCCAGGCAGGACATCGCGATTTGGCTTTCAACGAAATGATCAAATTTTTACAAGCGTAATGCCGGATTCACCTAGTGTAGGATGAGGCAGCCTTATATAGGGCTGCTTCTACGCAGCATATCATACAGATTAGGAAATAATTTCCTTTAAAGGCAAGCCGTTAATAAATCCTTTCCCACGGAAATTAGGAATGACACCTATATAATGAATCGTCCCTTTGAAAATATTCTTCGTCTACGTTATAAATGTCGTCCACGAGTTCAAGATGACTCTCCGGTGTGATGTGTTTTTTACCCTTAAGTTCATTAAAACCTGCTTCCTAGCTACAATGAAAGTCTATTGACTGATTGATGTTGATTCTATAAACGGGCGGACACCCTGCCCCGAAGGAGGCAGCTGTTTGAAACAATAACGTTCTTACTACAACTCCTCCTGTTTCTTTGCTTGCATTTTCGATATTTTGACCAATTTCTGAAGAGTACTATGAACCGCTTCGAGGTCATCCATGCTCACCTTGGAGTAATAATCCCTTACCAACAACTCATCGATTCGGTGCAACAAAGCGGAATATTCCAGACCGCGCTCCCCTAATCGGATCAGCGCTTCCCTTTTATTTTCCGGATTCGTCCAGCGAACGATCATTTTTTGTTCCTCGAGTTTGGGCATAACGTGGCTGACGGCACTCATCGAGACGTCCAAATATAAAGCGATTTGTCTTGCCGTTACGGGCTCATTACGGACGATATAGTACATAATGAACTCCTGCTGCGGGGTTAGGTGGAAATGTTCCAGTTGTTTCGCTTCCGCTACCTCCCTTTGAACGATCGCCGTGAATTGCTCAAAGGCTTGATTGATTTGTTCTACTATTTTAAGATAATCTTGCATCGCCGCACCTCAATCAATAAAGTTACCTGTAGCATAAAAAAGTATTTCGATTTCGTCAAATCATACTAGTTCCTCTTTTTATTCGCTTCATAGTCATAAAACTGATTTACATGCTCCTCTTTCAACAACAAGGGATCAATCTCTTCATTCATAACATAATGATTAAAGTAAGCTACAATGTAGCGATTCATCACTTGATGAAATTCTTCTATATCGATCCCCTTCGACAACAGCGGCGATAAAAATGGAAAATCGGAAAAAGAATAATGATCTCCGGCATTAAAAATAAGTTGATAAGTATCTGCCCTAATCCCCTCTCTAAAGTGATAATCCGCAAGCTTTTTAATTTGACTATGATATTGCCGGAATTGCTCTGGCGTGATAGATGTATATTTAATTTCCTCATCGTCTAAATCCAGATAGTCTTTATTCAAAATAAACATAAATGGCCTTTCGAGCCCTTTGCTTGCTACCGGTTCATGCAATGGGCCGTCTATGTTGACCCCCGCCAAAATTCTTGCATCGTCCAATAACGACTGAGCAGCGGTTGAACCCCCGTAGGAGTGCCCCAAAATACCGATTCGTTCCATGTCCAGTTTGCCGGTGAACAAACCTTCGGGATCCCACTCATTCAATACCGTCAATTGATCGAGGACAAACGTCATATCTTCCGATCTTGCCCTCACATTTCGTTCATCTTCGATCGTAAATGAATACGAATAAGCATCGGCCTTACTCATGACTTCTCGCCCATCGGGAAATTGCGTAAAGGCCGCATCAATCATATGATCCACACTGACAACGATATAGCCATGGCTGGCCAGTTCCTCCATTTGAGAAAAGCTTTGCATTCTCGTGCTGCCAAACCCATGGGAAAATAACAGGATGGGGTATCGGTCTTGTTGATTGGACACGGCAATATCTTGTATGCTGTTGGTTCGGCCATATTTGAGATAGTCAAAAAAGAAGCGGGGCGTAGAAAAAAGAAATTCCATAGTTCCTGCCCATTCTGCATAGGGAAAGGATTGGTAACGGATAGGTTGTATGTCGTCATTGATTTCGGCGGGATACCATATTTGGATCATGAGCTCTTTTCCTACTCGCTCCGGCAAAGCGGCGTTCGTTCGAGATTCTTCAAGCAAGTGTCTAGAGCTCATCCCCACTTCGAACGATCCGGTTGGCTTGGGAAGTTGGAATACGGGAATCAATGTTGCAGGAGCGACGCTGCCGAACGCATACAGAATGAGCAGCAAGGCAAATAAAAGTTTTTGTGCTTTCCTTTTTTTTCTGTTCTCTGTCTTATCTTTCCTTCGAAAATATAGCATAAACGTGACTACAGTCAGAACAACAAACAAAGTATAGGTCACCGCCATCTGCCAGCGATAACCTTCTGCTGCCATGTGAAGAGTTAACAGAGCGAATGCGGCTATATTGGCACTTATTTTGATTTTGGCATCCGCCCTGAGTGAAAAAGAAAACAACCAAGCGATATGAACAAATATCAGAATACCTTCAAACAACCTCACTCATTTCATCTCCTTTTTAAAATGAAGTAAATCTTTTTAATCAACCCTCTTACAAATTAGTTTACTTTAGTAAAGTAAACTATAATTCAATATTATCTATTTATTTCCTGTTCGTCAACCTGGAAAATCACGATGTCCCACCGTGGCGTAATCCGATGCATAGAGGTCGTATTCCATTCGCCATGAATCTGGATCACCATAACGCTCAAATTTTTTTGTGTTTTCCAAACCACCTTATATGGCAGACTTTCACCATCGGAAGTTTCAACCATATCTGTTACAAGCTCAACATCTCCTATTGTCTCACCTTGCAACTCTTTGAGTTGATAATCTGCGTGGATTATCGTCTTAAAATCACCAACGCACGGAAAATCCTCCTGAGTCCCCGCATTCGGTAGAACGTGCCCTTCAATACAGCGTATTGTTTCAAATCTATCATTTGCCAGTCCCTTGTCGATCAAATAAAACGTATGACCATCATCTGCATTGCGGAGAATTGGGGATTTGCTAATTGCCGACAGCATATTGATGCCGTCTATCTTTCCAATCGCCTATGCTGAATCTGCACCTACATTAAGCTAATTGTAAAAGAAAATACGATAACAGAGCACCTTCCCACCATAACGGATCGCGGTCGAAACCTCGTCCCACATCGATTCGTTAGCGAAGCATTGGATGCGCAAGTAAAGTGGGATGATACACGCACACGCTAGACCAAGTTTTAAAGCAAAAAAAGCAACAGACATTTTGGCCATGTCCCGTTGCTTTTTTTTGTTGATTGAACTTATTTATTTTTCCTTTTTAATTGCCAAATCAATCGATTTCAGTTGTACTTTAGAGTTGATTACAACTCAAGATATATCCATGAATCATCATTTATTCTTTTAGTTGTGCTATCTTGTTTTATCAATTTACCATTTTTATCAAATGCACCAACCCAAAATCTGTATTTATGACCACTGTCCACATAGGTGAGATGCTTATTATCATTATTTTCCCTGTTAAAATATTGCCGGTCGGTATCTAAATTCCTGATGGAGATCTCATACCAAGCAGCACCGGGTACGTCGTTCCATACAATTTTGGCCAGTACCCTTTCTGCGGCTTGACTCACTGCTTTTGCCTCAACAGCAGAGGCTTGAAGCGGCTCCGCAAGAACTGCACCAGAACTAGCAGAGAACAACGTAGTTGCTGCAAGGATTGAAACAGAAAGCTCTTTTAACATAGTATTACCTCCCAAAATAATTTTGAGGCGGAAAGGAATCTGGGATGTTGTTCTATGTATCATTTTACAATTCAAACATGCTGCCAACTAGGGGAGCGTCATGACATGATTCACTGAATTTTTTTACTATTTTTGGGTTATACATCCAGAATAGGAAAATCAACATTTCCAATAAACCATCCTAACTAAAAGTGTTTGGTACAGTTGTATAATTGACATGCCCAATCGTTGTTAGTATGCGTAAGAATAGTTAAAGACGTACACCTTGTTTGACAACTGTTTCAAACACCTTGCAGCAAATATCTCTTTTTATTATCATTAAGAATTACTTCTTGACTATCACAGCTTCACTCCCAACGAAAGGGGTATCGTCAAAATATTGAATAATTTATACTAATCTATTTCCTTACTTCCACCATTGATCGAATGGTGCTACGGGCAGTTCACGTTTGTGTTGTGTCACCGCATAGCGGGTTTCAATATTCTCCTTCGCTTCAGGAGCAACTTCGTTACCGACAAGATATTCATCCAACAACTCATATTCCAAGCCAAGCTCAGCTTCATCAGCTTGTTGCGGCGTGTTGTCGAGAAGATCTGCTGTTGGCGTCTTCAGATATAGACGTTCCTGTGCATGCAGCTCGATCAAAAGTTCACGCCCTTGACCTTTCGTAAGTCCAGCTAGCGGGAGAATATCCGCTCCGCCATCACCAAACTTGGTGTAGAAGCCAGTGATTGCTTCTGCGGCATGATCGGTTCCCACAACAAGACATTGATGCTCGCCTGCCACAGCATACTGTGCAATCATACGCATTCTTGCCTTCACGTTCCCTTTATGGTAATCCGAAAGGGCCCTTCCGTCAGCACCCTCATAAGCTTCTGCCATAGCATTCACAGGAGTCTCAATATTGAATGTCAGCGTATCGTCAGGCTTAATAAACTGCAAAGCAAGCTGAGCATCGTCCTCATCTTGTTGTGTCCCATAAGGCAGACGGATCGCAATAAACTTGGCTTCATAACCTTCTGCACGAAGCTCTTCAGCCGCCAATTGGGTTAATCGACCAGCAAGTGTCGAATCCTGCCCCCCGCTGATTCCTAACACAAATCCATTCGCTCCCGTTGTACGGCAATACTCCTTAAGGAAATTCACTCGATTACGGATTTCTTCCGTAGGTACAATCGTGTGTTTTACATGCAATACGTTGATGATTTCGATTTGCTTATTCATATCCCGCATCCCCTTTCATTATTTGTATAGGTGATTGATTTGAATGTAATCGTAAACTCTATCAGGAACCAAGTAGCGCGGTTCTCCACCCATTTTGAATTCGTCTCTGATATAACTAGAGCTAATCTCCATTGCCAGCCCCTTGTCGATCAGATGAAACGTGTGGCCATCATCTGCATTCCGAAGAATTGGAGATTTGCTAATGGCCGACAGCATATTAATGCCGTCTCTTGCCATGACAATAAACTTATTATCACGAATTAGTTCCTCAGCCCGCTTCCATTTCCCTTCACCGATATCGACGAGCAGATCAGCACCCATGATGAAATACACTTCGTCATTCGGATATTTCGCACGAAAATGCTTCATTGTTTTGTACGTGGCAATTTCCCAACCAGGTTGATTCATCTCAAAATCGTCAACTTCAAATTTGTCGTTGCCCTCAATCGCAATCCGAACCATGCTCATTCGATGTTCATCCGACACATTCATTTGTTTATCTTGCCGCTTACTGGAACAAGGCAGGAAAATCACCTTGTCCAGCTTGCAACGATGCGCTACGGTGCTTGCTGTCCAAAGATGGACATTCGTGATCGGATCAAAGGATGAACCATAAATCCCGATTTTCGCCATCTCATCCAGCCTCCTTCTAAGCTTCGAGAGCCGCTTGAACTCTATTTCGAACTTCTTCAATCAACCGCATCTTATTATTCCAGCATTCTTGACTGAGGTTAACAGGGTATTCTGCTGGATTGAGCGTCCGTTTATATTCATCCCATAATACATCAAGATTTTCTTTTACAAACTCCCTAATGTCTTTAAGCGAAGGAACATCGTACACCAAGTTCCCACTTTCAAAGATGGTATGATGAAGTTCTCTCGCTTCAAATCCCGTTACGAATTTTGCAATATACGTGTGAACGGGATGAAACATATGCAAGCGCTGTTCCGACTGCGGTTCTTCATGTTCCAGTGCAATGTAGTCGCCCTCTGATTTCCCATTCGCCTTGTTGACGATACGGAATACACGCTTGCGTCCAGGGGTCGTAATCTTCTCAGGATTCGAGCTGATTTTGATCGTATCGACCATCGTTCCGTTTTCGTCTTCAATCGAGATCAGCTTGTATACGGCACCCAAAGCGGGTTGATCATACGCTGTAATCAGCTTGGTGCCAATGCCCCACACATCTATTCTAGCCCCCTGTGTTTTCAGGTTCATGATGGTTTGTTCGTCGAGATCGTTTGAGGCAAAGATTTTGGCATTCGGGAAGCCTGCTTCATCAAGCATTTTACGGGCTTCTTTCGATAAATACGCTAAGTCTCCACTATCAAGTCGGATGCCCTTAAAGCTGATACGCTCACCGAACTCTTTCGCCACTTTGATTGCCGTAGGGACACCAGATCTCAGTGTGTCATAGGTATCAACAAGGAATACGCAGTCTTTATGCGTTTCTGCATACGCTTTAAATGCCTTATATTCATCTCGATAGGCTTGAACCATTGCATGAGCGTGGGTGCCCGAGACAGGGATGCCAAATAACTTCCCTGCCCTTACATTCGACGTTGCTTCGAATCCCGCAAGATACGCAGCTCTCGTACCCCAAATCGCGGCATCCAGTTCTTGTGCTCGCCGAGTTCCGAACTCCATGCAATGATCCTCACCTGCTACTTGCTTAATTCGAGATGCCTTTGTTGCAATAAGTGTTTGATAATTAACGATATTAAGTATCGCAGTTTCAATTAGCTGTGCTTCCGCCAGTGGTGCTTCAATTCGCATAATCGGTTCATTCGCAAAAACCAGTTCCCCTTCTTTCATCGAACGAACGGTTCCTGTGAAACGAATGGCCCGAAGGTAATCTAGATATTCTTCGCTATACCCTTCTTCCTGAAGATAACTCAAATCGCTATCGGTAAAGCGGAAATCATACAAATAACGAACGACCCGCTCCAAGCCTGCAAAGATCGCATATCCGTTCTGGAAAGGAAGCTTGCGGAAGTACACTTCAAAAACTGCTTTACGGTTATGCATGCCATTTTGCCAGTAGACCTGCGCCATATTAATTTGATATTTATCGGTATGCAGCGCGAGACTGTCATCACCATGATTGAATACCGGAAGCTCAATTTTTTTCATCTTTGTTTTCCTCCTTTTTGACTACTGCAGCTCCGAGCGAACCCTTGAAATGTCTGAGTGCCCATACATGACCTTCGGCATCAAAGCTTGCAACGGCATCCTCATGAACGACAATATCGAAACCTTTATTGTAAGCATCTACTGCGGTGTGGAGTACGCAAATGTCCGTACAAACGCCTACTAGATGAAGTTCATTTATCCCTCTTGCTCGAAGTAAAAGCTCTAAGTCTGTACCAGCAAATGCACTGTATCTTGTTTTGTCCATCCAATAGACATTATTAGCGTCTTTATTTGCTTGATACAGATCCTCCAATTGACCAAATAGCTTCCGACCATCGGTTCCCTCAATGTTGTGCGGCGGGAACAGCTTCGTTTCCGGATGGAATGCGTCATTCTCCTTATGAATGTCGATAGCGAAAACAACGAAATCACCACTTTGAATAAACGCTTTCGTAATTTCAGTCATTCGCCCTTCAATCGCTTGCCCTGGTGCTCCGCAAGTCAATGCCCCATCCGCAGCAACAAAGTCCTTTGTATAGTCGATATTAATGAGTGCTTTCTTTTTCATTGTGTACTCCTCCTTTAATTTAACTATTTCATAATTGTTAATTGTTATTGTAAAAAAGAGTAGTGACAATAAAGTTAAGTTAGCACTTCACACCTCACACATCCCCTTCGAAATGCTATTTCCTTTAGTCACCATCTTATTGTAATCAGCTAACATCCATCACATTCTGGTATGGTAAATGGATTTGTTTAGATCCATTTCGACAAATCGGTACAGCTGTGTCGGTCGTTTCGATGTTCGGGTAGTCTTCTTCCCTACAACCTCTTGGATAAAGGGCAACGATTTGATCTTTCTTGCAAATGCCGGTTCCGAAGCAATTGCGGAATCATCTGTGACCGTAAGGAGAACGGCTTGCAGCTCCGAATACGTGAATTCTGCGGGTAGAAACTCCTTGGCGACAGTCGTTTCGAGAAGCTTCTGGCGAATCACATGAATCGCATCTGCGATGATTTGTGCGTGATCGAACGCAAGATCGAGATACATAACCTCTTTCACCGAGAACAATTGTACATCTGCGGCATCATCGTTTGCCTGTCTGTGGGACAACTTGTGTTCTGGCACAATCGCAAAGTGTGCATTGGTAATCATCCAGCCCCGCGGATCACGTCCAGGTTTATCGTATACACCATAATGTTCAAGATGAATGTCCTCTACACCTGTTTCTTCTTGCAGCTCACGTTGTGCACTTTCATAGGCAGTTTCATTGGGATTAACGAAGCCACCCGGCAATGCCCACTTCCCTGCTTCGATATTCGGCTTTCCTTCGCTGTTTAGCATACTCCGCTGAATGAGCATAATGTTGAGCTCCATCTCGGGCGGTTTGAATTCTTTGATTGTAACAGGTACTATCGTAAAAACAGCAATATCAGATGTATATCCATCTGGCGTTCGATATTGTTTGACATCATATTGTTCCAAAGCCTCTTTGTTTGACACGATAAGCACAACCTTTTCTCTCTTTTAACAATTACCAATGTGTTAATTGTATATTACGAGTAATTCAACCTTTTGTCAACCTATATATTCCATGTTTTTAAAGACCTTTATTCTAACTAATTATAAAGAGCCTCCTTTTGGGGGAGGCTTCTTTCAAAGTTTCATGTCTCAACACGGTTATATGTATGGTTAAACCATTGTTTACAAACTAAAAAAGACACCATTTAATAAACCATAAACCATAACTTTGTCTCCATTAACGTTATAAAATGAGAACTTAGAGAAGAAAATATAATTATCTCTTTCCATCCCCAGAAGCTTAAAAGCAACAGATGCTACAAAGTGATTTGCATCTGCTTTCTTACTCACATAATCAGTAAAGTCATCTTTATTCGGATTCGTAACGGCTAAAATGATCAGTAATACACCGATAACAACGTATTTGAGCGATGACTTCTTTGTTGTTTTTCCTTCTGTCATGATTGTACAATCCCCTATTTTCTATATATTTTCTCATCCAACACAAAAGACTAATGATATGTAATGATTCTGTATGATAGTTTTGTAGAATATGTATCCTGCATATATCCATGATTGTTGCAGATTATTTCCGTTTTAATTCTTCCAGCCTTTTTGCTCGTTCAAACGCTTTATGTAAAAACTCTTTAGCTGATAAATCCGCATAATCCCAATTCATGGCCTCTATTGCAATCGCGCCTGAATAACCCGTCTCCGCGATTTTTTTCAGGGTTGTAGACCAATCAATCGTGCCATCAAAAGGTAATCCATGTTGGGCATAACTTCCGTTATTATCATGTAAGTGTAGTGCCATCAGCCGAGAACCGTACACAGATAATAAATCATAGTCTGGATAATGGCGGTAGTGATGTCCGGAGTCATAACAGAATCCGATACGCTGGGAATCTACTTGCTCCAGCACATATGCTAAATTGGAAAGGTTCCATAAATTCTCCATTGCAACATTGACACCAAGCTGTTCAGCTTTTTCTGTGATTCGCTTGATTCTATCCAATCCCAATGTGTTATATGGATTGTCTTCGTTAGGCAAATGCACCACCATTGTCGGAATCTCAAAATCAGCGCAGTCTGCAACACATTGCAAATAGCAATCCGTTGCGGTTTCACCGTCCAGATTGTCAAGCCAGAGGTTGTTTTCGTTTTGGATTGGTGTGTGGATATTTTCGATAAATAGTCCCGCTTCTCGCGCTATTTGCGGCCCTTTGCGGTAATCGTTCCGACCAAAGCAGTCACGACCAAAGCCATCACTCCACCATATTAAAACGCCATCAAATCCAGCTTCTTTTATTAACTGAAAACGTTCCTTATTCGGCAATTCATAACCAAACCAATCATAAATGGTAAGCATAAGCCTCTTCCTTTCTTGCTTTTTTATCATAGCTTTTCCATAATTCATAGACTTTATCTCATTATAGTATACTTAATATTGGAAGTAGACAATAAATGATATCATTGCAAGAACGTATGATGATATCACCAGTGAGCTTCTCTCCCTCACAGTAATTTCGTTGTTCCATCTGAATACACTTTGATTGCTTCTGGCACCCGTTTTGGCTTGTATTATAATAAAGACTGCCAATAGATAGGCAGTCTTGTAGTCGGTCGTACTTCTAAAGCGGTGAAAACTTCGCAATTTCATCAGAAGTATAGATGGTAACTTTCTGTTCTTTGCTGTGTAAGGCGATAGCTTTCATGGCAAATGCGACCTGTTCTCCTGAAATAGAACGATATTTTCTCGCAGATCCCACAAGTACTGGATTCAGCATTTTCAAGATTATTTCCCCAACCTTTTCCCCTAACCGAAATTCTTCACGATTTCCTGTTAAAAGCGAAGGACGTAAGATGGACAGCCGCGGAAAATCCAGCGCAATCAATTCGCTCTCGATCATCCCTTTTACACGATTATAGTGAGACCATGATTTTTCATTTGCCCCAATTGCGGTAATTATGATGAAATGTTCGACCTTTTGCTTTTTTGCTAAAGCTGCTATGGTGCGCGGATACTCAAAATCCACCTTTTGAAATGCTTCGCGAGACCCTGCCTTTTTGATCGTTGTGCCTAAGCAGCAGAACACATCTTGTACTTCTCCAATATCCTCTTGCATGATTTTATCGAAATCACGAACAAGTACTTCTATCTTCGGGTGTGAATACGTTCCAGGACGTCTAACGATCATTTTCACCAGTTCGTACTCTTCACTGTTACAAAGCAATTTCACTAACTCGGCCCCTATGAAACCCGTTGCTCCTACCACTAATGCTGACCGTTTCGCTTCCATGTTCATCAATCCCATCCTTGCTACAATCCTAATGATATCTATATCGGTAAGAGATAAAATTCTAACGCAAGAACTTTTTGACCAATCTCAGTTTCTTCTCATTGTAAGGAGGCAAAATAAAACTGGTATCGATTTTTGTGGTCTTCTTTACAATGCTCTTATGATGTGAAAAAAGGTCGAAACTATATTTCCCATGATAGGCGCCTATGCCCGAATTCCCAACACCACCGAAAGGCAAATGATGATTCGCAATGTGAAGAATCGTATCGTTTACACACCCGCCACCAAAGGAAATTCTACGCAGCACCTCTTCCTCACAATTCTTATCCTCTGTGAACAAATACAGGGCTAATGGCTTCGGATGTTCTTGAATGGTGTGAATCGCATGGTCTAACTGATCGTATTCCAGAATCGGTAGAAGCGGTCCAAAGATCTCGTCTAACATCACCGCATCCGACCAAGATACTGCCTCCAGTAATGTTGGTTCGATATACAACTTCTCTCTTACTGATTTACCACCATAGACTACGTTATTCCTATCTTTTTCCAGAATTGAATTCAATCTATCGAATTGGCGTTCATTCACAATGCGGCCATAGTCCTTACTGTCCATCGGATCTTCTCCATAGTAATTCACGATGACCTCTTTCATCTTTGAAATGAGAGCGTCTTTGACTTCCGAATGGACCAACATGTAATCTGGAGCAATACAAGTTTGGCCTGTATTCATAAACTTGCCCCATACAATTCTTTTCGCTGCTGCATCTAAGTTCGCAGTCTTGTCTACAATGACGGGGCTCTTCCCTCCAAGTTCTAATGTTATGGGAACCAAATTCTTGGCAGCAGCCTCCATCACGATCTTTCCAACCTGTACACTTCCTGTGAAGAAGATATAGTCAAAAGGTGCATGAATAAGTGCTGACGTTATCTCCTTCTCCCCTTCTACGACGCGGATGTAGCTCTTATCAAAGATCTCGTTAATCATTTCATGAATGACCCGTGTTGTATTCGGTGTATGTTCTGAAGGCTTAAGTACCGCACAATTTCCTGCTGCAATTGCTCCAATAAGCGGTTCAATCAGCAATTGGAATGGATAATTATAAGGCCCTATAATGAGTACTGTCCCATATGGCTCTTTGACAATACGGCTTCTAGACGGCCATAAAGCTAGAGGGGTTTTTACCTTCTGGGGCTTCATCCATTTCTTCACCTGCTTCATTGTGTTCTTCATACTATCCAATACAAAGCCTATCTCCGTTGAATACGCCTCATATTCGCTTTTCCCTAGATCCTGATACAGTGCTTGTGTAATTCGGTCTTCATTACGCTTAATAGCATTTTTTAATTTGCTCAGCTGTTCAAGTCGAAATTCTAATGTTCTCGTTGTCCCTTGTTGAAAAAATTCTTTATGTTGCGCTATTATGCTATCCACTTCCATCTTCTCTACTTGATTCATCCGATACACTCCTTATCTCTTCTCACTATATAAACTCTTTATGCTCTTATCCATTCAACAATTCCGAACATCTAAATATCTAAACGTTCAAACTCTTCGACGTATATACGATTACAAATGCCTTTAGATTTGCTCTAAAGGCACTCATCTTCAAGTAACGAAAGTAGTTTTTTTAACGAATCAACAGCAGGATTCAAGGTTACGGAGTAATACCGCTCTGTACCGATCTTCTCCATCGTAACTAAGCCTTGATCCCGCAGCAATTTCAAATGATGAGATATCGCAGGACGCGATAATGTAGATTGCGCTGTTATTTCACCAACTGACATAGGCCCCTGTTCACTAAGCCACAGGATGATATCTTGACGATGCGGATCAACTAACAGCTGAAAAAATGGAATACATGTGCGAAATTGAGTTAATGCCTGTTGTCCCATACTCTATCCTTTCTTTCATAACGTTATAACGAAAGGTTTAAATACTTAAAGTCTTGAAGTAAGCGTTTTGTTAATCCATAAAGATAACAAGTATCTACAGATCCCCCGCGATCGAAGCATCCTTCTTTGTCAGCTTCAGATAGATCATATACACAATCCCAATGCCCATCCAAATGAACCCGAACTGTTTGGAAGCAGCGTCAAGACTGTACCAGACGTAGCCGATAATTACGAGTCCGATGAGCGGATAGAGCAGATGATTCAAGTAATCCCTGCTCTTCAGCTTCCGAAGGAAATAGTTGATTACCGACAGATGAAGAAACAGGAAGGCTGTCAATGCTCCGAAATTGACGAGCGAGGACAGAATGGCGATATGCGATGAAAAGCTGAGCGTGACGATCAGCGAAATTGCCGCGACGATCAGGACGCTCACATAAGGCGTTTGATACTTAGAGTGGACTTTGGCCAGGATCCCCGGGAGCTTCTTGTCCCGCGCCATGCTGTACAGGATGCGGGAAATGGCCGCTTGGGCCACCAACGAGTTGGCAATCCCCCACGCGAGTGCCGTGGCGATAATGGTTGTCCACTTCAGCCAAGGTCCGCCTGCGAGCTCGGCGATTTGATAGAAGGCGACATCAGCGTTCTCGAAAGTCGTGTAATCCGGCCACAGAAGCGCCGCAACCCAGGTTTGGACGATAAACATGATGCCGATAACCAGCAGAGAGAAGACGATGGAACGACCGACAGCCTTTTTGCCGCCGTTTGTCTCTTCTGCAAGCGTTGATACTGCATCGAAGCCAAGGAAGCTTAGCACCGCAATGGATACCGCCCCCATGATCGTGCCGATGTTGAAATGAGCTTGGTCATATAGGGGCTTAAATGTAAAGGTGGCGCCGTTAACCCCTTTCGCAACAGCAATAACCGCCGCAGTAATGAACACAGCAAGAATGAGCAGTTGCAGCGTGACTATGATTTTGTTTGCTTTTGCCGTAATCTCGATGCCGAAAATATTGATAACGGTATTGATGCCAATAAAGATCAGCAGCCAAACATAGGATGGGATCTCGGGAATTATTGCTCCTAGGGCTGAGGCGCTGATCAAATACAAAAGCGAAGGAATAAGTATGTAGTCGAGCAGAATCACCCACCCGGCAAAGAAACCGGCATGTTCATTGATGCCGCGTTGGGCGTAGGAATAGACGGATCCAGCAATCGGAAACGCTTCCGACATTCGCGCGTAACTCAGCGCCGTGAACACCATGCCGACCATGCCGATCAAATAAGCGAGAGATACCATCCCGAACGAGCCCTGCGCCACGTAGCCGTAAATGCCGAATGGAGCGATTGGGACCATGAATATAAGCCCGTAAATCAATAAATCCCAGAACGATAAGGAACGCTTGAGCTCTTGTTTGTACCCGAACTGTTCCAAATTAGCCAGACGCTCCGGCTGTGACGTCACGTTAGTCTTCAGACTTATCCCTCATCTCTCCCGGAAATTGTTGACTGTTCGAATAATTTGACATGATAAGCATCCAGCGCGCTATTCGGCATGAAGAATCTTGCTGTCATGAGCGGATCGACAATTTGCGAGATTTGCGATTGGCCGATGGCACTGCACAGCATCGTCAGCTCGCCCAAGGACAGCTCCATGTGGGGAAGCAGCGCATCGATCATGACTTCTACAGCCTTACGTGCCGCTTCATCGAGCGTAGGCTTGGATACGATCGAAGCTATCCCTTCTTGATTTTTCACAAAAGGATACGGGATGCTTGTCCCCTTGATGACTTCGAGCGTTACCGTTACACGAGCGGAAACTTCGATGCCGGAGACGCCGACTTCACCGTCCCCCATCGCTGCATGCAAATCGCCGAGGCCAAACAGCGCCCCTTCATGGAAAACGGGAAGATAGAGCGTCGCTCCGGTGGTGATCAGCTTCGTGTCCATATTGCCGCCATGCGCCCCGGGAGTGCCGCAGGAAATAGGCTCACCAGCCGGGGCAACGCCGATCACTCCGATCATAGGGGTCAAAGGAATGTGCAGCTTGTCATTAAATAGCGCCTTGCCGTTTTCTATGGGGATGATTTTGATTTGAAAGGCATCGATACGGTGCCCCATGACGCCAAGTCCGGGCCCTACAGCCATAACGCCTTGCTTGCCCAATTCAATTTCGTTGATATGTACTTTGAGGATATCGCCAGGCATAGCGCCTTCGACATAGATCGCTCCCGAGGCCGGATTGATCTGATTCCAGTCGATGGATTGGAACGTAGCTTGTTCCGATTGAATCTGATCCTTAAAACAATCGAAGGTATGGATGACAACACGGGAATTGGATGGAACGCGCAAAGCTTGCGAATTATCTTTGCTAAATGAGTAGAAAAATTGCTCGTTGGATACAGTAAACACTATGTACAAGCCTCCTTCAAGTTTTGCTTTCATAAAGTTTGTCAAATAAGCGGAAGCTTCAGCTTATTTCTATCGTATAACGGAAAACGATAGGGAGCAGTTTGCAGCCGTTGTCGAAAATAGAATGCCTCCGTCCAGCTTCGTACCTCACGGTTTCTTTTGAGCCCACACGTTGAATAATGGCAAACCGCTGGCCGCAAATATTCACCTCTCTTTCTATGGTTAATTATAGCAAGTTTCTACTCAAATAGAAGAAATCACACTAAAAATAGGATGTAGAAGGACACAACACAAGGAGGAGTCACATCTATATTAAAGGTGTTAAGGCAGACACTGTATCAAGCTGTCCGGAATATCCTGAAGATGTGTATACATCCGCCTGATTGCCTGCTTTGGCAGCCCTGCCATTAGAATATGTTCTCTAAGAAGATCAGCCAGCTTATTACCAAGGCTTCTCCATAATAGAGCTTGAATACATCGCCTATGTCCTGTTGGTTCCGCATGAGCCGATCCAGTACATCCTTTTGATCTGCACGATCAGAAATGGCGCTGACCATATAGGTTCTCGTCCATATCGTATGGTCGATCCAAACCTTCTGCATATCGACTTATGCGATCAAGACGCAGCGAATTTTATGGCTTTACACTTGATTAACAACATAAAGAGACCGAGGAATAGCTTCCTCGGTCTTCTTTGTTTCGGAATTGTGGAGACTACTTTCAGGAATTCCTGCACGGCGCTGAAGAATTACAATATTTCGATATACCCTTCTGTTCCATGCACACGAATTCGTTGTCCATCTTTGATCAGCTTGGTAGCATCCTCCACTCCTACAACTGCAGGCAAGCCATATTCACGCGCGATAACGGCTCCGTGGGTCATTAGTCCGCCAACTTCGGTGACGAGGCCTTTGATAGATACAAACAATGGTGTCCAGCTAGGATCCGTAAAGGCGGTGACTAATATATCTCCATCTTCGAGTTCAGCATCCTCCATGTTCAAGATGACACGTGCACGTCCCTCTATAACTCCGGCAGACACGGGCAGACCTACAATAGCATTCGTGGGGAGATTATCTCGTTTGTACTTCCCTACAATGATTTCGCCATCAGACGTGATAACACGTGGTGGGGTTAGTTTTTCATAGTGGTTGTACTCGTCTTTTCGTTTGCTGATGATGTGATAATCCAGTTTATTGGTGCGTACGACTTCGTGGAGTTCTTCAAGAGCGAGATAGAAGATATCTTCCTTTTCATGAATAATGCCCGCTTTTACGAGTTGTTCAGCTTCTTTCAGTAAAGCCTGCTTATACACGAAGTAGCGATTAATCAAGCTGTACTTTGGATATTCTCGAAACCCGCTGAAATTCCGGATGAGATTG
This sequence comes from Paenibacillus sp. cl6col, assembly GCF_900102125.1. NCBI lineage: Bacteria > Bacillati > Bacillota > Bacilli > Caryophanales > Paenibacillaceae > Paenibacillus > Paenibacillus sp. cl6col. The sequence goes on along the minus strand of NZ_FNAZ01000002.1, from coordinate 751,241 downwards.
ATCATTCTTTTTGTTTCTTTGGCTTTTTGTTCGCCATCCGGCAATTGCTTTAATCGCTCTAATAACTCTTCTTCTTTCTTCAAAGCTTCTTGTTGTCCTTGCTCAAACTTCTGCTTGCTCGCATTAGGCTCAAAGTTTTTGATGTTGCCGAGAATCATGGGGACAAGCGTAGTTGGTTTCTCACTCCAACGCGTTCTCGTCATATCGATTTCTCCGGCACAGCGCATTCCATATTTGGCGAGATAAGCATCGATAGCGTGTCGGGTTTCCTGCCCGCCTTCTAACTTAAGCAGTTCATCCAAGAAGTGATCCTCTTTTACATGTTCTAAATAATCTATGACTTTTGGATAAGGACGGATCACATCTGCGACATCCAATAGCGCCAGACCCATTTCCGAAGTAATATTGCCCGGTACAGATTGAGAAAGTGTATCTGCAGCGTGTTTTTCACCTAACCACTCGTTCATGTTTTCATTGATCCATGCTGCAGCATCCATTGCAACCAGAATCACATCTATAATTTGCACATCAAATACAATCTTCTTTAATTGCTCGAGATCTTCGCAAATAAAATCCAACAAATCCGATCCTGATTTCGTTTGGATATTTTGTCTCAACGCTTCGAGCGATTCTTGATTACGCTTAATTGAATCAGGAACGATTGACGGATTGTTTTCAATTTCACGCATTTTATCTGCGGTGCTTTTATACGGATTTGGTGCTGTGGTATCAACTGGCAACGTCTTTATAAAATCTCGCTCTATTACGGTCATCAATGCGTCTTTGATTAGCGGATCGTTTCGTCCCAGGTAATGTAATGTATTGTCTCTGCTCGCCAGCATTGGGGTCACATCAACAAACAACCTGCCACCGGCTTTACGCATGGGTGCTGGATTTGTAAACTGGAAAAACGACAATCCCAGCGGTTTCATAGGATCGGTCATCATTTGTTGGTGACCGACAGATACATAAACGCGATTTTCCTGATCATTCGCTTCCGGAATCGGATATAACGTCGTGATTGGCCGACTCTGAACTATGTAAAAGGTATCCTCAACCAGACACCATTCGATATCTTGTGGGCAACCAAAATAGGCTTCGATCTGCCTTCCGATGCGTGCTAGTTGTAAAATTTGTTTCTCAGTCAGGGTTTGAGTCTCTTGCAGCTTAGGATCGATCTGTTGTGTCTCTGTTCCGCCTTCTTTTCGTCCATAGACCGCCAATTTTTTGGCCGCGATCCTCTTATCGATGATCTCCCCTTCCTTTACTTGATAACAATCGGCAGAGACCAGGCCAGAGACCAGTGCTTCTCCAAGTCCAAAACTGGCATCGATGGATATCACCTTTCGGTTAGACGTAATCGGATCAGCGGTAAATAAAATCCCCGAAGCTTGTGGGAACACCATCCTTTGAACAATAACGGCTAAATAAACGTGACTGTGGTCGAATCCATTTTGCATCCGGTAAATGACTGCGCGATCCGTAAATAGGGAGGCCCAACATTTGCTGATATGCTGCAGGATGGCTTCTTTGCCGATAATATTTAAATAAGTATCTTGTTGACCAGCAAAAGAGGCATATGGCAAATCTTCAGCAGTCGCACTGGAACGCACAGCATATGCATGTTCCTCGCCAAACTGGGAGAGATATTGAGATACTGCTTGCACAACATCAGAAGGAATTTCTACTTCCAGAATGATTTCTCGAATCTTCCTGCTGATTTCACCAATTTGATCTCGATCCTCAATGTTTAGCATCGTCAGTCGATTGAGCAAAGAATGGTACGTTTCGTTTTGCTCCATTGCTTTTTGATATCCTACTGTTGTCACACAAAAGCCTTCTGGTACTTGGATTCCTTCAATTTTTGATAACTCCCCTACATTCAACCCTTTTCCGCCAACGAGCAATAGCTGGTTATTTTTCATTTCCTGAAAACCGAGAACGAAAGAACTCATACCCTATCTCCCCTATCCATTCATTTTAGAATCAGCTCGGTACAACTGACCACATGCCGCGTTAATGTCCGCTCCGAATTGAGTTCGGACCGTAACGTTCACACCGAACATTTTCAACGTCCGCACGAACGTTTCGATCCTCTCTGGATCAGTTGGCAAGTAGCTCTGAGGCGTTACTTCTGTTGAATTGTAGGGAATGAGGTTCACGTGGTAGAGATGTTCCCAAGCTCCCCTTCCCCTTAACAGCGCAGCAACCGCTTTCGCATGCTCCGCCGAGTCGTTGAACCCTCGAAGTAAAATATATGCGATATACACCTTTCTTCCTGTATGTCGGATATGGCGATCCAAAGCATTCATCACGTCGTGGAGCGAAAACCGCTTATTGATCGGCATCAGTTCGCTCCGTTGATCGTCGAACGGCGAGTGCAGCGAGAAGGTTAGATTGACCTGTGGAAACTCCCGCGTCAACCTCTCGATTCCTGGCAACAGGCCGATGGTGGAAATGGTAATCCTTCGATGTCCTAAACCGAAGAGATTTGGATTGGTCAAAATCGCCAGCGCATCGAATAGGTGCGGGTTGGCGAGCGCCTCCCCCATGCCCATGAAGGACACGCTGTCCAAGGCGTGGCCGTTCAAGTGAAAGTGAAGCAATTGGTCGGTAATTTCGTCGGCGGTCAGATTTCGTTTCAGCCCGATGGTACCCGTGGCGCAAAAGCGGCACCCGAACCCGCAGCCGCACTGCGTGGAAATACAATACGATTTCCATCCCCGTTTATAGGAAAGTCGTACGGCCTCTATGCGTTCATCCCCACCGATGGCAAATAGGACCTTGCTGACCTGCTGCGATGTGAGTTCCTTTACCGGAATAACGCTGGAGACGTTCGGGCCAAGCGTTCGGGCCAACTCTTCTCGTAAAAATTTCGGCAGTATAGTGATCCGTTCGTATTCAGCGATTTTTTGTTTGAAAATAGCGTCTATAATTTGCCCATACCGGTACGCGGGCTGCTTGAAATCGGACAGGATCTGTCCTATCGTTTCATATTTCGAGGTTGGTTTCATGTGTTCTCCTTACCGCCGGAGAAAATGCAAAAAAGCAACCATCATCTGGAGCTTTCATGCGTCATTAACCAACTACTGAGGCAAAAACACGATTGCGTTTGCGGACATCATCGCTACGTGCATCTGTCGATAAATTGGTATACCTCCGGCAACAGATTTATCTTGTTGTGAACCGAGTCAGCCGGTTGGAACCGGTTCACAACATCATCTACAACCTCAACCTCAATGCTCATTGTTTTCATCCTCCTAGGGTGTGTTATATGTTCAGTTCCACCATTTTAGTTGCGATATGTTTGCAAAACTCGCTGTCGTGCTCCACAAATAGGATAGTTGGCGCATGCTCCAGCAGCAGTTCTTCAATTTGCATCCTGGAAATGACGTCGATAAAATTAAGCGGTTCGTCCCAAATATGCAAATGAGCGTGTTCGCAGAGGCTTTTCGCAATCAGTACCTTCTTCTTCTGACCGCCGCTATAAGAAGCAATGTCCTTTTCAAATTGCAAGCGCGAAAAATCGAGTTTTCTCAAAATCGCTTTGAACAAGCTTTCGTCAATCTCGCTGGATCTGGCGAATTCCGACAAATTGCCCTGCAACTGCGAGGTATCTTGTGAAACGTATGAAATTTTCAACTGGCTCCCTTTCCGAAACACACCGGAATAAGGAATCTCCTCGCCGCAAATCAGTTTGAGCAAACTGGATTTGCCAGAGCCGTTCGGACCGGAGAGCACGATGCGATCCCCTTGCTCGATAGTAAAGCTGATATCGCGGCATACGTTCTTCTCTCCATAATGAATCGAAACGCGATCAAGCTCGACCAATTGGTGTTTATGATAAGTCATCTGCGATATTTTCAGGCTTTCCGAGCTATCGACGTTTCTCAGAAGCTGTGATCGTTCCTCGATCGCAGAGTGCTGTCTTTGCTCGATCGATTTGGATCGCTTCATCATTTTGGCGGCCTTGTGACCGATGTATCCTTTGTCGACCTTGGAGCCGGAGTTGCGGGTGCCGTTTTTCGTTTTTTCTACTTCGTGCGACCAGTTGCTCGTTCGCTTGGCCGCTTCGGACAGCCTCTTAATGTCTTTCCTCAGTTTTTCGTTCTCAGCCAGTTCGAAATTATCCTGTCTTTGTTTGTTCTCCCACCAGTCTGAGAAATTTCCGTTCTGAATCTCGATATTGGTCTTATTGATCGAAATGATATGATCTACACAATTGTCGAGAAACGCCCGATCGTGTGACACCAACATAAAGCCGCTCTTCCCGTTCAAATAATCACTTACCAGCTTCCGAGCATGCAGATCCAGATGGTTGGTCGGCTCGTCGATAAGCAAAAAGCTGTTCTCCTTCAAAAACAGGACTGCCAGCATAACCTTCGTCTGTTCTCCGTTAGACAACGAGTCGAACGGTCGGTATAACACATCCTCTGACAACTTCAGCAGCGAAAACTCGCGCATGAGCTGCCAGTGCTCGTAGTCGGGATAGATGTCAGCTACCACATCGAATGTATACTTTTCCTTGTGTTCGACATGGAACGGGAAATACTCGAAGCTGACGTTAGAGGAAATCGTTCCGCTGTATTCATACTTACCGAGCAACAGATTGAGAAACGTAGTCTTGCCCCGGCCATTCCTCCCCGTAAAGCCTAATTTCCAGTTGGTATCGATTTGTAAACTTACATGCTCAAAAATGTTGTCGTAACTGCCGTCATAGGCAAACGTCAGATTTGTTACCTTGATCAATGACATTCCAGAAACCTCCTTGGTTCACAAATAAAAAAGAGCTGCAAGAAAGTTGACCTTTCTTACAGCTCAAAAAAATAAAACAAATCCAACCCTACACAGAGTCAGATAAGGATATATTTTGAGTGAAAAGAATAAGGTAACTTTCTTGCCAATAAAGAATAAAACAGCACAAATAGAACTTGTTTTATTCCTTAAAAGTTAGCAAGAAATTCTACATTACCCTCTTCAACTCCTATCGTAAGTGTTAGCGCAATAGTAACATACCAGAAATTTCATTGCAATAAGAAATGGCAGCATTTAATCTTTATGAGTCATGAGTAATTAGCCGCCACCCACTTCGGTGTTACATTTTCATTTGTAATTTTAATAGTCACGTAAAAGGCGTCTTCGGATTATTTTAGTCTCTTTTTGGTCTTGAATGAAGCACATACCGATTAATTGGTCGCCCTACGCCTCCATAATTCACCTCTAGATAGACATATCCTGTCTTTGACAAATATTCGAGGTATCTTCTTGCTGTCACTCTCGCAATCCCAACCCCTTCAGCTGTTTCTTCAGCGGATAGCTTACCACCTTTATCAGCCATTACCGCAAGCACTTGTTTAAGTGTTACTGGATTTAAACCCTTTGGCAGTTCTTCCATAGGTATAAACAATTCAGCAGGTGATGATGATTCGATAATGTTCTTGTCTCGTATTACACTCTGCCCTAGACTCTGCTCTAGTAGAGAAGATCCATCGTTCACAGTGCTATCCGTTCGGATCTCATCTCCCATTTGCAGAATACGATCAAGCTGCTCTTGGGTAACTGTATGATCGTCGGTTAACGTCTCGTATCGATCACGATAACGTTCCAATGTCCGTCTAACCCGCTCTAGTTTAAATGGCTTGATAATATAATCTACTGCACCATTTCGCATCATCGCTCGCAATGTTTCCGTCTCTTTGGCGGCCGTAACTACGATCACATCCACTGGTAGATTACGCGCTCTAATTTCCTGCAGCGTGCTAATTCCATCAAATAAAGGCATAAACACATCCAGAAAGATTAGATCCGGCTTCAGTTCTTCGATCATCCGCAAGCCATCCTGACCGTTGCCTGCCGTCCCAATCACTTTATAACCATTCACCCGTTCGATGAACATGCGGTTCACTTCCTGAACCATTGGATCATCTTCAATCAGCAATACTTGCACGATATGCTTACATTGCTCCTGCATCTCTTGTCGCCTCCTTCATCGGAAAAACGATTTCCATTGATGTTCCGAGTCCTGGGGAGGATTCACACCGAAGCTGCCCTTTACCTTTTGCAATAATCCCACTTATCAGAAATAGGCCTATCCCACGATGCTCTCCACTTTTGGTCGAGAAGCTGCGTTCCAGCATTCTTGCTTTCGTGTCTTCTGTCATACCACAGCCATTATCCTCAACTAAGATCGATAAATAATCTTCATCTTGTCCAATGTACAGATACACTGTCTTCTGATCAACCTTGATATTGGAAAGTGCATCAAATGCATTTTCAATCAAATTGCCTACCAGAAGCACGATATCTCGCCGATCAAGCGAATCTGGAAATTGACGCAAACCGCAATTCGGATCGATGATCACATCTATATCAAGCTCATTTCCGCGACTGATCTTACCAAGCAGTAAGCCTGCAACTCCATCATCCTCAAAATGCTCCTGCATAAATCGTGTTGTCTCTTCATGTTGATCAGATACCTCAAACAAATATCTTAATGCTTCTTCATGTTTTCCAAGCTGGAGAAGTCCCGCAACGGTATGCATTTTATTCGTATGCTCATGATTTTGGGCTCGCAAGGCATTCACAAATTCTCGCACACCTGTCAGTTCTTCTGCCATATGCGTAACCTCCGTGCGGTCTTGAAAAATCGCTATGGCTCCCTGTGTAACACCCTGCTCGATTATGGGTATTCGATTGCTCCAAATGAGCGTATCGCCAACCAGCAATTCGTGGTTCAAGAGCGGCATCTTTACCTTAAGTACTTCAGGCAAGCGAGAGTCTGGAATCACATCCCAAATGTTCACCCCAATAACATCCTTGGACACACCAAAAATGCGTTTAGCCCGTTCATTGAAAATCGTGATTCGCTCCTTGCTGTCGATGGCGATTACGCCTTCATGCATAGCTTGGAATGCTGCCGTATGTTCACGAAACATCGTGGCGATTTCATGCGGCTCTAGATTATACATCTCTTTCTTGATATGTTTGGCAAGCATCGCTGAGCCCATCATTCCAAACGAAAGCGCTAATATAATCATTACCATAACCGATCTGAGTTGCTCGGGGAAAATATCCTTCATGGTAGGCAGAAGTCCTCCTGCCATTACAACGCCAACCTGCTCATGCTTCGCGTTCATGATTGGCACGAATGCCCGCAAGCCAACACCTGCTTCACCTTTTACTTTGGAAACGTACATATGCTCAGCAAAAGCTGCATCCGCATCGTCGCCACTAAAATACGTTCCTATTCGGTCCGATAGAGGATGTGATAAGCGCTTGCGATTCATATCCAGCACGACAATATAATCAGCCTCATTCAGCATGCGAATTTTGTCAGCAACGGGAGCAATATGCTCTGCTCCATTCTGCTCATTGATATATTCTGCCACTCCCGGTAGATTAGCAACGGTTTGGGCAGTCGTAATAAGCCGTTGACGTAGGCCCTCTTCTTTGACGCTAGTCAAGCTTCCTAGCAAGACTTCCACAGCAATAAGAAGGGAGAACAGAACCAAACCGAATGAAAGTAAAATAATTTTCCAATAGATCCCTATTCGGTTCAAGTCTATTGCCCTCCTTTTCGAAATATTTACCTTTATCTGCTATTGTGCAATAATAAGTCTAATTTAGCAACTGGGAGGAGACAAATTTGAAAGCGATTGCAAGTATTGGAATGTTCATTATTGTTGGATTGTTAGCTGCATATCTCGTCGGATATCAACCAAACTGGAATGAACAGCTCTATCAGGATGATGAACAAACTGGACTTAAGCAACGGATCGTCATCAAATTCAGTCATGTAGTTGCTGAGAACACACCAAAGGGCCTCGCTGCAGCTGAATTCGCTGATCTAGTAAAGAGGAAATCAAAGGATCGCGTCGAGATACAAGTGTTCCCAAATGGCATGCTATATGGTGAGAATAATGAAGTTGCTGCACTTCAGCGTGGTGATATTCAAATGATAGCCCCATCCTTCTCAACCATGAGCGAGATCGATCCAGCATGGCTAGTCATGGATCTGCCATTTGCTTTCAAAGATCAGAATGAAGTTGAAAGCAAGCTGAATGGTTCGCTTGGAGACAAGCTATTCCAAACGCTCAAACCGCATGGCATGAAGGGAGTCGCCTTCTGGTCCAATGGCTTTAAACAAGTGACGAACAATGTACGGCCTATTCTGGGGCCTCAAGATTTCAAAGGACTAAAGTTTCGCATACAGCCCAGTCCATTAATTGAACGGCACATTAAGAACTGGGGAGGGAAGACAAGTGTTATTCCTTTTAACGACGCTTATCGCAATCTAGCCGACGGCTCAGTAGATGGTCAGGAAAACACCATATCGAATATCGTAAGCAAACGCCTCTACCAAGTACAGAAATATATGACGATTAGCAATCATGGATATTTGGGCTATGCCGTTATCTTCAACAAATCCTTCTGGGATAGCCTGCCTTCCGATGTGCAACAGATGCTCATGGAAGCACTGGATGAAACAACAGAGCAGGCAAATAAGAAAGCAGCTAGAAATGAGACTCATATGAACGAGATTAATACGAACCAGAATTTGCAGATTTCCATATTAACGAAAGAACAAACAGCGGAATGGAGGATAGCCTCAAAGGAGCTTTATAAAGATTTCGCATTGAAAATCGGAGCTGATGTAATGAGCGAAATCTCTGGACCTTAAAGACCATAAAGAACAATATGACCATATGCTTGTCACCTTCTCCCCTCTCTCTTACACTTAAGCACATCGAATAAAGCGCTTACAATGGTGAAAGCGAGGGGTAAGAACATGAAGTTAAAAAAAATCATGAAAAACATGACCGTTCAAGTATTAGTCGCGATTCTTCTTGGGGTTCTCTTCGGACAATTTTTCCCTAAATATGCCGTTGAACTGAAGGTGCTTGGAGACATCTTTATCAAGCTTATTAAGATGGTAATTGCACCAATCATCTTCTTCACCGTAGTACATGGAATCGCAAGCATGGGCGATATGAAAAAGGTCGGACGGATCGGTGGTAAGGCATTATTGTACTTTGAGATTGTAACAACCATAGCACTTACAATTGGCCTACTTGTAGTAAATATAGTTAAGCCAGGCTCTGGAATCGATATTTCAAAGGCTACAGGTGACGTTGCACAATATGCGGAGAAAGCGCATGATAATAGTGTAATGGGCTTCATCATGAACATCGTGCCTGATAATGTTATCGGGGCTTTTGCTAGCGGTGAGCTTCTTCCGGTATTGTTATTTGCTGTCCTGTTTGGTTTTGCTCTAACCGCTATTGGTGAAAAGGGGCAAGCCATCATTTCTTTATTTGATAAGCTCTCACACGTATTTTTTGGTATCGTTAATATCATTATGAAGGTTTCACCAATTGCCGCTTTTGGTGCTATGTCATATACGGTTGGCAAATTTGGTCTTGGCTCGTTGTTCACACTTGGCAAGCTGATGGGTTCTGTTTATTTGACCATGTTCCTATTTATAATCGTCGTACTCGGATTCATCGCCAAAGTATTCGGATTCAACATCTTCAAGTTTATCTCTTATATTAAAGAAGAAATCTTACTGGTGCTTGGTACCTCTTCATCCGAATCTGCTCTGCCGCGAATGATGTCAAAGCTCGAGGCATACGGTGCTTCCAAATCCGTTGTGGGACTCGTTATACCAACAGGATACTCCTTCAACCTGGACGGTACATCGATTTATCTGTCAATGGCTGCGCTGTTTGTCGCTCAGGTATCTGGTGTTGATCTAAGCATCTGGCAGCAAATTACCCTTCTGTTCGTATTGATGCTAACTTCCAAAGGTGCTGCTGGGGTTACAGGATCAGGATTCATTACACTTGCTGCAACTTTAGCTGCTTTCCCATCCATTCCGATCGCAGGCATGGCCCTACTGCTGGGTGTTGACCGTTTCATGTCCGAAGCTCGCGCAATTACGAATTTAATCGGTAATGGTGTAGCAACCGTTGTTATCGCCAAGATGGAGAATGAATTTGATCCGAATCGATTAGAAGCTGATGAGTCTACTGTAAAGAGCGGCAGCGGCAACATTGCCTATAATTAAGGCTCTCAGAAAGAGATTTTCGATTATTTATAATTGTAAAAAAGGATGAGTTTAGATCCATCAATAAATGTGGATCTTGCTCATCCTTTTTGTTAATATGCTGCTGTTTTAGAATGGTGACGAGGCCTTTGTATAGATACAAACAATGGTTTCCAGCTAGGATCCGTATAGGCTGTGACTTCCATCTTCTAGATCAGCATCTCCCATCGATCTCTCCGGTACATCGTATTCCATATTTATTGTGAAAAGCATTGATCGCGTCTTGGGTCTCCTATCCACCCTTCAACTGAATCAGTCCATCAGTATAGTTAACTATAATCTTATTATGTAAACTATAATCTTATTATGTAAACTATAAATGACTTCCAATCACTTCTGCGTCATCCAATAGCTCCAGACCCATTTCCGAAGTAATATTATTAGGTACTGAAACCCTGGTGAAGTCTTCCATTCATTGCTTTTAACACTTCCACTTGTTTGATTCAATTTTACTTAGCAATTCTTCCCGAGCCCTGTCATGTCAGAGTGCGATTCTGAGTATTTTGGTAGTAGCCCCCACGATAGATAAGATAAGGAGGTTCATTATGCAGAGGAAGAGTATACATTCAAGTAGAAGGTCTGCTGTAATGGTTGGGTTGTTATTCATAGTCGGATTGGTGGCAGGGATATGTAGTGTTGTGCCTGTTATTGATGGAGCAGACTATCTGGTCAACGCATCCACAAATGAAAATCAGGTGCTAATAGGAGCGTTTGCTCAGTTGTTAATGATTGTTGCCTACGTTGGTATTCCGATTTTGCTGTATCCGATGTTAAGCAAGCATAATAATGGTCTTGCTCTAGGCTCTGTTGCCTTTGGCATCATTTCAGGTGTGTTCATTATGATTGGTGTTATCATTCTTCTGCTGTTATTGACAGTAAGTCAAGAGTTTGCAAAGGTTGATGCTCTGAATGTATCCTATTTCCACACCTTGGGTGAATTGTTGCGGGACGGTCGGGATTTGGTGAACCATGTAGCAACAACACTGACATTTGTTTTAGCTATGTTCTTGTTTACCTGCATATTCATCCAAACCAAAATCATTCCCCGTTGGTTGTCAGTTTTGGGTTTGATTGGCTCGACACTATCTATATTGGCAAGTCTATTATTTATGATTCGCTTCATCGGACTGGACACAACCTACATGATACTTAACGTGCCGATCGCTTTTCAACAATTGGTATTGGCTATATGGCTGATCATGAAAGGATTCAATCGGGCGGAATAGTTTCTATTAAATATTCCGTTCCTCATACTCAAAGGGTTCTTCACATGAGTAAATGTCATGGAAAAAGCCCTTATACGGGATATCCTCTTCCATACATTTTATGAGATACGACAGTACCTCGTCACTCCTTGGCTCCTCACCGCTGTTCTGCATCACCTCGAAGTAGTCGACGATATTTTCCATGTCACACACCTGAATAAATAAAGGTAACTGATCCAACATCGAATCTTCGATCTGGGTCTCGGATCTGTATCCCTCGAGGACTATTTCAAAATAATCATCCATAAACGTTTTACGTTTAGCGGCATCTGGTTCAAATTGTACCCAGCCCACTCCGCTTATCCAGAGACCTGCCAGATCAAACATATACCAAGCGAAACATGAATTATCGAAATCATATACGGTTATTTGCCCGTTATCAAAATCTATCGAATAATTCCCATCGTTGTAATCAAAATGGTTCATACCGAAAGACTCATGGCTTCTGTCCAATCCTTCTAAGGTATGAAGGAGCTCTACCAGCTTCTTCTTAAGAAGAGAGAGGGAGTCGGGTATCAGTTTATTGATATATTCGACATTATATTTGTCAAAAAAGCTATACCTGCGATGGACAGGAGTATACTCTTTCGATATGTGGTGCAGTTTCCCCAGGGTTTTACCACAGTTATAAAAGTATTCGGAGAGAGGAACCCCTTCCCGGTACCGATAATGATTTTCCACAAGCAATTTTCCCTTGGCCTTTTCGAACAGGCAGATATAGAAGGTATGATTTTTATGCGTGATCTCTTCCAGCAGATTCCCCTTTTGGGAGCTGACTACATTCGAGACACTTCCGCCATGCTCAAATAAATATCGGATATACTCCACTTCGGCCAGGAAATCTCCCCGCTTCCTGTCAGGTAAGAAGGCGATTCTGAGAATTTTAGCGTCAGCTCCCTCTTTCTCACAGGTATATACGACATTCCGCCCTCCGTCATGTGCCGGAATAAGCTTAATTTCATAGCCTTCTAATCCGAACAACTCCGTTACTACTGGAAGTAAAAAGGTATCTCCGATTGAAACAACATCGTTATGAGTCATGATATTTTCTTTAGTTTGCAATCTCTAAGTGCACCTTTCTTTGTAAATATTCATCATTAATCTACAACTTGACCTAATTGATAACCACCTTGTTTAGCATTGACATTCCACTCCTTCCAGAATTATCTACTTCAAATTGTACCTAAATATCCCAATCAAAGTCTAGGGATTTTCTATATCCAGCATTTTGCAAAAAAAATCCATGAAGCGATTTTCATCAACGACTTCTGAACTTTAACGGGCCTTATTGGGTCTACCCTATCCATATTGGCAACCATATTATTTATGATTCGCTTCATCGGTCTGGATGCAGTCTACATGATGCTGAACTTTCCAATTGCCATTCAACAATTGGTTATTGCTATATGGTTAAACGTGAAAGGATTATTGCTTATTTGTATATCTGCAAAAAAGAGAACTAAATTCAGTTCTCTTTTTTGCGCTTTAATGATTTCACAAGAAAAGCTAATGGCCGACAGTGATTTATTATCTTCCCAAGGCGCATATTTGAGATTAGAAGACGAAGCAATCCAAGTCACAAAATCCGCTGCCATGATGATGATTGCAACTGTGATGCAAGCGCTGTTGCCTAAATGGTGGCCCTCCGGATCCATCGCCTCCGTCGTTCAATCCGTTATAGTAGCCTCCGAAGAAATTATGCGGTGACCAGTCAGGGCTCGCTTTTGGAGCAGGTGGTGCCAAGGAATGAAACTCTTGTGTTCCGTACACGATCTTGCCTCCTACAACTGTAAAGACTGACTCGATTTTTTTAATATCTTCTTCGGCGACTTGAAAGAAATTGTCCGAGAGAATCGTAAAATCAGCATAATGCTCGGCTTTAATTTGTCCTTTAACATCCTCCTCTTTAGAGAACCATGCATTCCCAGTTGTATACATACGAAGCGCCTGATGTCTGTCTACACGATTGGAAGCAGGGTACAAACTAAGCCCACCAAGTGTTTTTCCCGTTACTAACCAGTATAAGGCCAGCCACGGGTTATAACTTGCAACTCTTGTTGCATCTGTCCCTACTCCGACACGCAATCCAGCAGTCAGCATCTTCGTTATCGGTGGTGCATGTTCTGCTGCCGCTGCCCCATATTGATCAACAAAATACTCTCCTTGAAAGGCCATGCGATTCTGAACGGCAATCGATCCGCCAAGCGTGATGACACGCTCCAAATCTTTTTCCTGAATTGTCTCCGCATGATCGAGAATCCAACGTATGTCTTTGAAAGGAGCTTCTTTATTCACCCGTTCAAATACATCAAGAAAGCGCGTAATGGATTCTCCATAGGTTGCATGAAGACGAAACGGCCATCGATGCTTGGCAAGATGCTCTGTTACTTCGAATAGTTCATCTTCCAGTACGGCGGGCAGCTCTGGACGAGGTTCAACAAAATCTTCAAAGTCTGCCGCGCTGTATACAAGCATTTCTCCGGCACCGTTATGACGGTAGTAAGAGCTGCCCGTATACGGCTGCGTTGTTTCCGTCCAAGCTTTGAAATCGTTCAGTTCATTATTAGGATGCTGCGTAAATAAATGATACGCTGTACGAACTGTAATCTCACTGCGCTTATCCAGCTCTTCAAACACTTTATAATCATCGGGATAGTTCTGAAAGCCGCCTCCAGCATCAATTACACTTGTTACTCCAAAACGGTTCAATTCCCTCATAAACAGTCGGGTAGAATTCATTTGGTCATCATAGGAAAGCTTCGGGCCTTTAGCTAATGTGGCATACAAAATAGTCGCATTCGGGCGAGCGATTAACAATCCCGTTGGATTGCCCTGGCCATCCCGTTGGATTTCTCCACCTGGCGGGTTCGGTGTATTTTTCGTGTATCCGATCACACGCAAAGCCGCTTTATTCAAAAAGGCTTGACGATACAGATTCAGGATAAATACGGGAGTATCCGGGGCAATCCGGTTAATTTCATCTAATGTAGGCATCCGGCGTTCTTTAAATTGAAACTCAGTCCATCCGCCAACAACGCGAACCCAATGAGGCGGCGGTGTACGATCAACTTGTTCTTTCAACATCCTTAAAGCATCAGCCACAGAAGGTACGCCATCCCAGCGCAATTCGAGATTAAAGTTAAGCCCACCCCGAATAAGATGCAAATGCGAATCGTTTAATCCCGGAATTAACATTCGTTGGTTAGCGTTAATCACTTTTGTATTTGGGCCAACAAGCTTCATTATTTCAGCATTGTCCCCTACAGCACAAAATTGCCCGTCCTTTATTGCTAGTGCAGTCGCTGTGGGGTTGTCATCGTTCATCGTTACGATACTGGCATTAATAATAATCAGTTCAGCTTCCATTCGATTCGGCTGCTCAATCATCTTTTGTCCTCCTTCGTTTATTGTTGGTTAAACCATAGTTTGATCCAAGGTACTAGCCTTTGCCCAATAAACATGCTATTCGATTTCAACAGTAAGTCTATAAATTTCAATTGGATTGATCAATAAGGGGATTTCTATGGCAAGCATAAGCGTTTCTTATGCCTGATAAGCCAGCTATCGATTTCGTTATCATATAGTTTTTTACGATGGATCCTATAGAAAATTGAAGATGGTTTGCTCGTTCATGATCCCATAAACTTAAGACATGCAACAGAAGTTCGAAATCAGCTCTTTTCCGTTGCCACCATACTTAAAGAAGGAAGGGATCAACATATGTTTAATGACAAAACGGATTTACTGACACCCGAGAACTCCGTCATCATTCTTATAGACCATCAGCCCCAAATGTTGTTTGGAACACAAAGTGCTGACCGTCAAACGATTATTAACAATACAGTTGGATTAGCCAAAACGGCTAAAGTATTTAATGCCCCCATCATTTTAACAACGGTTGCTTCGGAAACATTCTCAGGCCCTCTTCATCCGCATATTCAAGAAGTATTTCCCGATCAAAAGCCAATTGACCGAACATCGATGAACTCCTGGGAGGACAAAAACTTCGTTGAGGCCGTAAAGCAAACGGGGCGCAAGAAGCTGATTATCGCAGCTCTCTGGACGGAGGTTTGTCTTGCATTTCCAACGATTTCGGCCATCAAAGATGGATATGAAGTGTATATTGTTACAGATGCTTCAGGCGGTACGACGACAGAAGCACATAACACATCCATTCAACGTATGATTCAAGCGGGAGCGATCCCTGTCACATGGCTTTCTGTCCTTCTTGAATATCAACGCGATTGGGCACGTGAAGAAACATACGATGCCGTTGTGAATGTTGCTATCCAACATGCTGGGGCTTATGGTACAGGCGTTGTTTATGCCAAAACGATGTTTGGGGGCCACGGAGGTTAAATTCAAATCCTCTACAATAGCTATCAACATATATATAGGTATAGGTACAGTTCCCATAACACCGGACTGTACCTTTTTGAGAACACGATCTCTTACATGGAAAGTGATTTCGCTGGTTCTAAAAAATAACTCATAAAATTTTGAATCGCGGGCTCAATAAACCGATCCTTTTGAACAATAAGCTTGACTTCACGTGCAGGAATCGGGTCTAAGAAACGTATTACTTTTACTTTCAAACATGATAAGCTTTCTATGAATGAAATTGGCAAAATAGCCACCCCCATTTTTTGCATGACCATATAGAGAACAATGGTGGATGAGGTAGACTGAAATTTCGTTTGAGGAGGCTTGGCAAGTTCGAACCCGGAAGTTTGCATTAGCTCTTCTGTATTTGTATCGCTAACAAACACATCTGAATCTATATGTTCCAATTCGTGAAGAGAAATGGCCGTTCGATCCGCCCATGGATGATCTGCGTAAACGATGAGCGCCTGTTCTTCTTTATATACATGTACAGCATATAGTTCCTTGTAAAGTTCCGAACAATCACTGAAAGCAATGTCAATAAACCTATTCCGTAAGTCCCCATAACCATTTTCGATATTTACAAAATGAAGCGCAATAGCCGGGTTCTGTTTATGAAATTTTAAAAAAAGGGGCATCAAATACGGACAATCGAATGGCGAGATGCCGATCGAGAGCGTGATTTGATTGGCTCGGGGATAGTTTAGTTCATATGTTTCTGTTTTCGACTCATCGATCAGCTCCATTACGGAACGAGCTTTCTCATATAGAATTTGCCCTGCAGCTGTAAGCTTTACCCCTCTACCTGCCCTTTTAAATACAGCAGTACCAAATTCCGCCTCGATATACCGAATCTGCTGGCTTAATGCAGGTTGAGAAATCAGGAGCGATTCTGCGGCTCTAGCAAAGCTGCCTTCTTCGCAAATATGAATAAAGCACTCTAATTGTCTGAACACGGATACACACCTCAACCTCTCTTTGTCATCCAGCCATTTGAGCTCGAATAAACTGATTCATCTCTTTCAAGAATGAACGTGCCGTCATGCTCCATACAAAGGAATTCAGATGGACTAGCGATACGTCCCAACAAGGTACACAGTCTTCAAATCTCACCATCCGAAAAGCATCTTCCTTGAGACTTTCAACCAAACATACCGGAAGAAGCGCTGCTCCAAGCCCGTGACGAATCCACTGAATTAATATAGAAATGGAAGTAGTTTCAATCATGGAACTCACAGTAAGACCACAGGATAATCCATACATTTCGATTACTGATTTGTATTGCTGCAGAAACAAAATGGTATTCATTTGCTTCAATGATCGAATAGGAAGGAAGGAATGAGCAGCCATAGAGTGTTTCGAATGAACGAAGAGCGCCATTTCTTGTCGATACAAGTAAGTCGCTACGATGGAATCCCTAGTCTTTGAATCGGAAGTAATCCCAATATCAACTACTCGTTCTAGCACACTATGTTGCACATCCGCAGTCTCAATAACTTTTAGTTGTACATAGGGATGCTTTTCATGAAATTTTATAAAGCAAGGTGCAAGATATTCAAGCTCAGCAGGACAACAACCAATTGCAAGCGTTTCTCTCACTGCTATCGCTTCGTTTTTCATTTGGTATCTAGCTTCTTCAAGCAAATTCATTATGGTGTTGCCCTTATGTAAAAGAATTTTGCCTGCTTCCGTCATCTCCACCCCCTTTGCGCCCCTATTAAACAATGGCGTATTAAATTCATTCTCTAATACACGAAGCTGCTGACTTAATGTAGGCTGCGTTACCCCCAATTCCGCTTTGGCTTTGGTGAGACTTCCCGATTTGCATATTTGGATAAAATATTGAAGCTGGCGCAGTTCCATTAGCGGCACTCCTCTCTACCTGTATATCAAGCGACTTACTTTTCATTGTAAAAATCGCTGCATAAAATGAACAGGTGCAATCCTATGCGTATCAGTAGCGATATTACTTCATTAAAAAAAGCATGAATCTGTCATGTAGCTGACGAATTCATGCTTCATATGATAATTACGGTGTTACGGGTTGACTTGAATCGTAAACGCAGAGGTTGGATTGTTTATTTGTGTTGTCCCGGACCCCATATTCAGAAATTGCAAGTTATTGAACGTAACGGATCCTACTGGCTGGTTCGCCCAGATTCCAAAGCCCGAATTGACTTCAAATGCATCTTCGCTCTTGCGAACGCCCGATATTTTAATGTTTGATAAAATCGTATCCGTGATCGGGAATTCTGGCGTAGAACCTTTATAGTTCGTCTGAAACATAATCCCATGGTAGGTTGGGTCAATAATTTCCACATCACTTATGCGAATACCTCGGTACTCTTTCGAGGCCGAAAATAGCCAGAGAGCCGGGAACGTCTGATTTCCCCAGAAATGACCGCCTGTACGAAGAAGCGAGACATTCTCGATCTTTGTTGGAGGAGCCGAACCAAAACCGCGGAACGCAATGCCAAAGTCCAGCGAACTGACGGTTAAACCCGAATAAGCGAGTGTGTCCGCAATGTAAATATTGCGAAACGTATTGTTGAAGCCGCCGTATACGGCAAGTCCTGCAGCCCTCCATGTGAGTAGCGATGTTAAATTTTCAAAGACATTGCCTTGATTGTCTTCGGAAGTGCCGCTGTCTACAGCATTAAACAAGGCAAAGCTATCATCACCGGTGCTGCGAGCCTCGTTGTTTGTCACCAAGTTGTTCGTGCTTCCGTTTGTAAAATTGATAGCGTCTGCAAATACGTTTCGAATCCGGGAATTTTTAATGATAGTGTTATCGACGTTCTGTCCCCAGAACATACACATCTGATGCTCGACCCAGATGTTGTCGAAAGTCATGTTGGCTACGTTCGTAAATGCGAATACTTTGCCTGCCCTATCATCACGGTTGTTATAGTTGCCAAAATAAGCAAAGTTGGCAAAAGTGGAGCCGTCAGCGCCTGCACTTGCTTCAAAACCGATATCTGTATTTGTCTGATTGGAAGGAGCTACAAACCGGGTATACCATGGACCAGCGCCGACCATTTTCACAGGCTTGCCGTATACTTGAAACTTGGCCCCTGTTTCATAGGTTCCGGCAGGCAAATATACCCCAATAAGCTTTCCAGTCGGATCCATACGAACTTGATCCAATGCTTGTTGAACAGCCTGGTGTGTAGTGTTTGTAGGTGTTACGTATTGGGAAGGATCTGGATTAGGCAGTGGCGATACTTGCTCCAGGCTGATGAAATCGATCGCATAGGTCGTTGTGTTTGCCGGATCCTTTTGCAGTTTGATCGTACTTCCCGCAGGAATCGTATTATCAAACATAATGTTCGCTTCATCGTAGATAAATCGAGCAGCGCCCGCAGAAGGGGAATTGCTTGGCGATGCCTCATTGCCGTAGAGCCACGAATACCTTGATGTCAGATTGAGCGACTTTGCAAACACGTTGTTGACATAAACATTCAGCGTATGACTCAATCCATTCCCGCTAGGAGCATCAGGTATGGAGAAACGCGCAACAAGCGTGTTCGTACTTGCTTTCGTCTTAAATTCAACGAAACTGCCTGTTGAGTTTAACGTGACTGCTTTTCTGCCGGAAGTTTCTCCAGCTAAATCACCAATGTTTCGGTTCGGACCGACGATAACTGCCCCGCCCCCGATAACGCCATCCTCCGCTTCATACATATCATAAGGCATTGTCGCGCCTTTTTGTGGCACCAAAGAACTGTTGGAGAATTTGAACCAGTTAATATTGAATAGTCCATCCCCGCTGCCCTTAAACTTAAGAAAGACATGGTGTAAACCGCTGATTGGATTTATACTGCAAAATTTTGTCGTCCATGTCTGCCATCCGCCTGTCGGCTCAACTGCGCAAGTACCTGCAAGTGTGCCTGTCAAGCTGTCCAATCTGATTTCAATATGTCCTCCGCCGCCATTACTTGCCACCCGCACCTCAAACTGCGATACACCGGAGCCAAAATCGATATTGTGATAAGCTGTATAGTCATCATTTTCGATAAAGCCGATATTAAATCCGCCTTCACTGGATGCTTCCGTTTGAATGCCCATTTGGTCGTCGTAGCTTTCTGCTTCGATGGTGGACAATGCAGATCTCGGCGCTGCGAACACTCCAAACTCAGATAACTGGGCGGCTATCCAACCATTATTGGCAGTGAAATTCAGTTTTACGTATCTTGCTGCCGTAGCTGGGAACTGGATGGTTACCGTATTCCCGCTGATTGGATCAAACGAATAGCTGGCCGAGGCAGCCAATGTCGTATAATTAAAATCATCGGTACTGCCCGACACGGATAAGGTTTGCTCTCTTTGCCCCCATGTTTCCGGGAGCTGTAGAACAACTTGACCGATCGTGCTTACATGGCCAAGATCGACACGAAGCCATTGCGGGAATGCATTGTTCGCACTTTCCCAATACGTCGACGGATCGCTGTCTACTGCTTTATCAGCCGTGTAAATATCGTTGTAACTGCTTGCCCAGACAGGCTTGCCTGCTGCCAAATTGGAGGAGGCTTGCACGGGGGTTGCACCAAGTGACAACTGTGTAAGTATTAAGCTTACAATGAGGGAGAACAAGAGAATCGTGGACTTTCTCGGGAGTCGTACTTGCATGTTCATAACCTTCCTTTCCTTTTTTGTTGAATCGAATATTTTAGACATACTTGTAACGCTAATTTCACACATGATGCTCTCTTATCTGACTGTCATCTGATTGTAAAACCTCTCCTGTACAAGCTGTGCAGCCGCCACCAACACCGTCTTTGGATCTGCATCCTCGCGTGAGAAAATATCCTGAACGACACCGGCCATCGTCGCGTAGTACTCTTGCGTATTGAACTGCGCCTCCAACTTTCCATCCATTAGCTCCAGTGTCTCAGGGGGGTATTGATACACATTGTCGTATTTTTCATAGACCGCCTTAACTTTTTCCGCATAGGCAGAATCAGGTGTGAAATACTCAATAACAGGCGGAACAAAATATTTTTGATCTTTCTGACGCTGCTGGATACTCGCTTCTATCGACAACAGTCCTTTATCGGTGAAATAATCAAACGTAGCATAACGAAAGGCCATCTTTTGTTCTTCACTCGTCGCTTTCGGATTGATAACTAGGAAATCCCCTCCAAGTACACCTATGTGTTTGCCTCCTTGTTCGACCGCCGGCATCGGATATACGACAATATCCTCAGGCTTCATCTTCCCTTGGTTGAGTGCCTGATCAATTGGGCCGTCAGGACCCGATATGATCATCGCCGTTCTTCCTTGAATCAAGGCGCCTATAGCATCTCCCCAACCAAGTGCCCAGTCTTTCGGGATTACCTTCGCTTCCCAAGCTAGATGTTGATAAAATGTGAGGGCTTTAATGCCAGCTTCCGAATGAAATACGGCCGTAATTTTACCGTCATCTGCTTTCTGAATATCGCCTCCTGCTCCAAATAGAAAGTTCGTCCAGTTCCAGCCGGCTTCATTCCCCTTGCCCATCAGTGCGATGCCCGAGATGCCCTTCGCAGGCTCAGCCGCCGCCTGTGCTGTAGCAAGCATGTCATCCCAAGTCCAATCAAAATGGGGCAGCGCAATTTTTTTATGAACTAAGAGACTTTTGTTTATAATTGTGCCGGTAACATATCCTTGCTGGGCAATTCCGTATACCCTGCCTCCAATAATGAACTGCTCCTGCAGTATCGGATTCATTTGATCTTTAAACGCATAATCATGAAACAAGCTCGTGATGTCAGCTGCCCATCCCTTATCTGCCAAAAATCTTCCTTCCGTTGCATATGTATTGAATAAAGTTGGCGCCTCATTGGCTCCCATCTTAATTCCGATTTGATTCGGATCATACTGCCAATCGCTTTTTACAACTTCCACATTCGGGTACTGTGCTACAAAACGTTTGATCTTGTCATCTTCAAGCGCCCTCTTCTCGATTTGATCAGGTGGAGGGTAGTAGATGCTGATCGTTACCTTAGCAGATTCCGCTGAATATTTTGATGCATCGTCAGTGTTGAGACTTGATGAACGACTGCATGCGGTTAGCATCAATGCAGAGATACATATGATTATCGAGGTTACGAGAATAACTCTACGTTTATCCATAAGGATAGTGGCTCCTTTGAGCGAATCTATTTACAATTATTATTGTAATTTGGTAGATTAACGATGAACATGTGTGATTCTCTGAAGATCATAGGCGATTCTACTTTTTGAATTCGCTCAGACTTACTCCATAATATTTTTTGAATATTTTACTGAAATGCTCCGGTGATTCGTAACCGACCTTTTCAGCGATTTCATAGCGTCGCAGATCAGTAGTTAGTAGTAGCAGCCTGCTTTCTTCCATTCTCAGTTTCACGACATAGTCCCATAGGTTGTAACCCGTTATTTTTTTGAATAAATAACTTAAATAATTTGGACTCACATGACTTTTTTGAGCAATTTCCAAGAGTGTTAATCCCTTTTGGGCAAAATACTCATGGATATATTTCTTAGCCTTATCTACAATTTGATTAGACTGCATGTGCACTTCGTCCTTCTTAGGCTCTTCCCCATCATGATTCCAGCAAAAATCTCCATAATAAAATACATAATGATCTGGGAATACGCGGTTAAAGCGGACTGCTCGTCGCGCCTGTTGATCCAATACGCTGATATACTCAAACCCCTGTAAAATATGGCTCATGCCGATCACACATTGCAGTGATAAGTAACCTTGAATGTTCAAGCAGAGTAATCTACCAATCACATCTAATTGACTGATTTTGTCTTCACCTGGATCACCATATGTTTCACTATCCCACTGGAGAATGACCGTAATCTCATGCTCTGACGAACAAAAAGCAATATAATTACACTGCCCTTCAAGCAGCTCATTTGTCATGTTTAAAACGGCATACTGCAGCAACTGAACATCTTCTCCCAACGATCGCTGTCTGTTTACTGGGGATTGCAATTGAAGATCGATTTTGAGCACCGAAAAATAGGGCCCCACTAATGAGAGATCACTCAACTGCTGAACAGCAAAAGCGTCCTTACATACATGATCAGGATGAACAAGCAGCCTGTTTAATAACGCTGTTGTCGCCGGATCTGGTTCGTTCATATGAAAGTGTTCATTTAATGGAGCGGCAACTCCATCGTGTGCGGTCGTTTTTGTCAGCCTCAGCAGCACGCTGCGCACGGAATCTAGGAACTGGCTGCTGTTAATGGGCTTGATCAAATAATCTTTTGCTCCCAGCCGCATAGCCAATTGTGCATATTGAAAAGTCTCATGCGCGGAGACAACAATGGATTGAACGGACGGCTTTGCCATTTTAGCTTGATGCATTAATTCGATACCGCTCATTTCACCCATCTGAATATCTGTAATCAATAAGTCAATGTCTTCCATCCGGATAAAATCCATCGCCTCATATCCACTGTAAGCGATGAAAACATTATGGATATGTAATCCTGAAGAAGCAAGCAGATTGCTTAATCCTTTGCAAATCCATGGCTCGTCATCTACGATCAAAATATTATACATTTAAAAAATTCACCCCATAAGTAGTTGTTTGCCGTGAGCAACTTCGCTTTTAGGCAGCGTAATGGTGACAATCGTTCCCTGATGCTCTTTTTTGCTATAGCTAATCCCATAGGAGCAGCCAAAGTGCAGCTTAATCCTCTGCTGAATGTTGCGGATTCCATACCCGACGGACAGCTCCTCCATCTCTTCATTCAACAATCGATGGATTTCTTCATAATCGACCTCTTTATATCCATTGTCTTCTACTCGAATAATCACAATATCGGATTGAATGTCGGCAGAAACAACAATTTCACCGTCATCCTCCATATTTTTCACGCCATGAATAATGGCATTTTCAATTAATGGCTGAAGGGTAATTTTGGGGATCTGCAAATGGCGCACCTCATCGGCTATATTCCATATAACACGAAACCGAAACTCGTATCTACGCTGCTGCAAACTAATGTAAGCTAAAGCATGCGCCAACTCCTCTTCAATGGTTATTAATTCTCTTCCTCTGCTTAACCCGATTTTCATTAATTTGGCTAAGTCTTTAATCATCTCGGCAGATTGCGTGCTTCCTTCCAACTTGCTTTTCC
The DNA here is from genome assembly GCF_900102125.1 of Paenibacillus sp. cl6col. Lineage (NCBI taxonomy): Bacteria > Bacillati > Bacillota > Bacilli > Caryophanales > Paenibacillaceae > Paenibacillus > Paenibacillus sp. cl6col. The sequence continues at coordinate 727,367 of NZ_FNAZ01000002.1, read as the reverse complement.
AGTAGATGCTCTCCAGCGTGTTGTACAATAAATGCGGATTGATTTGCTGATATAAAATTTGCAGCTGCGCTTCCTTTTGCTTAATTTCGTATTGATATTTATCGTTCACAAGATGATTTAGGCGGTCAGCCATATCATATACGGACGTAATCAGTGCACCCAATTCATCATTTCTGTTCCCCTCAACTGGTCTGGCCGCATGTTTCCCAGGTATATAACTGCGAATGAAACGTGATAATTTTTGCATCGGGTTCATCAGCGATCTCCAAAAATAGATGAAGGCCGCAAAAGCGAGTAAGGCGTAAACAATTGAAATGAGCTGAATAATTTGTTTGAGTTGGCTTTGCTGCTGGAGTAAAGAATGAAGCGGGAGTCGATAGACGAGCTTTTGCTGAAGATGATAGCTATAGTTAATAACATAGATGTGACCCGAATGGACAATGTCTAAATAGCCATCTTTTCGCTCGACTTCATTTGCACGGTCTGGAAGTTCCAATATGGCTCCTACTCCTTCCGCTGTTGAGGCGAAAATTTGATTGGACCAATCTGTTAAAAAAATTTCTCCTTGCGGCAAAGAAACCGTACTGAAGTCGTTTTGAATTATTTTTTCAAGCTTAGTGACTACAAGTACGCCAATCACACCGCTAGCCTGAGAAATATTATTGACGGCTCGGACATAGCTTAGTGTCTTTGATTGGGACAAGGAACTCATACTTTCAATGACTTTTAGACGCCCCTTCCCCTGCATCCGAAGAGCTTCCAGAAACCAATCGGGCTTGTCTTGCTCCGTCAAAAAATAGACACCGGCTTGAGGAACAGATCGATCTTTTGGAGCGAACGAATAGTAGTCAGCAGAATCATAAACATACAGGGAAAAATAAACCGCCTCCCCCCCATTTACGCCAATCGAGTAGCTTTTGAGCAATTTGTCCAACGCTTCGTATTTGCTGACCCGTTCAAGAATGGAGTCGGTACCACTCGGAATCATCTGCTGTGTAAGCGGATTTTGAATAATGGTTTTGGTCATAAGATCAATGGAGTCTATATCTCGATTTACAAGGTTTAAGTTCTGTTTATTTAATTCAAGATAGGCGTTGGTGACGGTTTGCTTCAATATGTGCTCTGCTGTCAAGTTTCCATAATAGGTAAGAATAAAAATAGGACTTACCATAAATATAAACAGGAGTAGGAGTTTGTAGGTAACACTCATTTTTGACCTAGGTTTAGAAAGCATTGTTCGCACGCACTTCGCTCCTTCAAAACTTCCGTTTGTTGAATCGGGCGAATCGATAAGAAATAGGAAAGAAAGATAATATATATTCATCAGGAGTAGATCGTTTAGGTTATATGAGGTGGAAAAAATATTTACTAGATTTTAGTAATGTGATTACTCTTAGTATATACGATCTATGGACAGCTGCGAGAAAAGAAATATGCAAATTGATGATCATCATCAATAGCTCAAACAACGGGCAGCATATTTTTTTTGTTATCTTTAATTCTCAGCTGAAAAACAGAGATATTCATTCAGTTAAGACTCTCCTAGTCCAATAGAAAAACCAGCGGTAGTCTTTGACCGGATGATAAGGTCTTAGACTGCCACTGGTTTATTGAAAATGCTTTGTCAATATGGTTACAGCTCAGTAATTGTGATGAACAGTTCATTTACATTACCAGTAGCTTCTAATTCCGCATTGCAGACGAACCAAAGCCTCAAAATAATAATAATCTCCCCAGATCATGTAATCATCCGGCCCACGATTTCCTCGTACGTGATAAGAGCCATGCTGCAGTAAACCTTCTGCATCTGGCATATTCATAGTTGAATAGTTCGCAACAAGGGACTCCATCTGTTCATGCAGCGAATTGGTGAAATACTCATGATCTGGATCCTCCACATCAAGGATTCCGATTAGCTCAATCAGGCCGCAGGCAATGATTGCAGAAGCAGAACTGTCACGAGGCGTTGACGCTTCAACAGGAACGTCAAAGTCCCAATAAGCAACATGATCCTCTGGCAGATGATCGATAAAATATTTCGCCATACGCTTAGAAGTAGCAAGGAAGTCAGGATCTTGCGTATATCGATAAGCAAGCGCAAAGCCATAGACACCCCAAGCTTGGCCTCGTGTCCAGGTTGAGCCATCCTGATAGCCCTGATGCGTGCCTCCACGCAGAGCATTGCCATTCTCCTGATCGAAATAGAAGGTATGGTAGGAAGAGGAATCGCCTCTTACTAGGTAGCGCAAGCTCTTGCGTGCATGCTTATACGCAATATCATAGTATTCCTGTTCACCTGTCTGCTCATATGCAAAGAACAATAACGGTAGATTCAGCATGCAATCGATGATGATTCTGCCGCCGTTCTCAGGATCTCCTTCTGTACCCCATGCTTGAATAATGCCCATCTTCGGGCGCCAGCGATTAGCAAGCACTCGTGCTGCCTGCAAGGCTACCTGCCTTGCTTCTTCACTCTTTGTTATGCGATACTGGGCAACCGCAGATAGTGAATAGAGAAAGCCGATGTCATGATGATCCAAATCCACATGATGATCCAAACGAAACTTAAAGTTCTCCAAGAATTTTTCTGCTGCTTCTTTATAATAGGAATCTTGAGTATATTCATAAGCCAGCCATATCATACCGATATAGAAGCCCTCGATCCAATCGTTGTTCTCTCCCCATTCATAACACTTGTCTCCCGTAATATGAGGAAGCAATCCTGGATGATTGCGCAGATTATTTGCTATTTTAGCCTGTGCATCTTCAATTGCTTTACGCCACATGAACGTTACTCTCCTGTCAGTAAAAGTTTGTAGGTATGCTGATAATTGCGACTAAATGAGGTGCTGTTTGGTTCTAAACTGTTTCCATCATCCTTTGTGATCTGTCCCAAGAGACAAACTCTCTTGGTGTTGTTCCTACATCACGCTTAAATAGTTTAATAAAATAGCTTTTGTTCGAATAACCGAGCAAATCTGAGATTTCCTCTACCGTTTTGTTCGATTGCAGCAGAAGCTCCTTGGCCTTCTGAAGTTTAACTCGATTCACATACTCAATAAAATTGATATTCAACTCTCGCTTAAACAGCCGACTGAAATAACTAGAATTGAGATTCAAATAGCTGGCCATCTCCTCCAGCGTTATCCGCTCCGAAACGTGCTGAATGACATATTGCTGCGCCTTAATCACTTCCGGACGCGAAGATATCGTAATCTCACTTAACTTAGCAGCCATACGTGATAAGTAGTCTAGGAACCACTCCGATAAATGCGACAAGGTTACGATTTGGCTTATCGTCAAATAGAGCTTCTCATCGGAAAACTCGCTTTGAAAATGAAGTGTAACTTTTATTTTCATATGTAAATCCAAAAGTAATTGCAGAACCCATTCTTTTACATAATCAGGATGAAAATGAGAGGCTTTCACCCAATTCGACCAATCTTGTATCGTCACCACGAGTCCAGACTGATTCTTAGCTGCTATATGCTCACTAATCCTGGAATAATATTTTGCATACTCTTGATACATATCAATTTTGCTGAATTCCTGCTTGGCCCATGTACTCACGCTGGATTCTGCACTGTAAAATCGATGCTCCAACTCCTGCAGCATAGGAAGCAGAGCATCTTGAATTTCTTTGGGTTTGCTTACTGTTCGACCAATGAAGCCGGATACATGGATTTTTAAGTACTGTTTGATGTTTGTAATGCAGGTCTGCATCATGTGATACACATATGACTGCTCAACACTCGGATCATCCGTTAAATAGAGAACAACCAAGTCGCGACTATTGTAGTTAAAAATAACGAAATTCCCTTTATCGCTCAATATCTCCTGAAGCACATTCTCCACCGCAAAAATAATCGTATGATCATTCAATCTGTGCACACGAGTCATCTCATTCAACCGATCTACAGAGAGGATCATGGTGACGTACTGTTTTGATTGAAGATTAATACCGTTTATTCCTGCTTTTTCAATCCAAGCATGCTTCGACCAGGAATTTTGATACAGGGTATCCTTCAAAAACTTGTTTCTGACAGCAGTCTGATTCATTTTGCCAAGTTGCTTGTAATGTTGAAATTCAGCCAATTGATCCTGTTTGGAGCATAATCGATGGGTTATCTTCTTTAATATCTGCTCTAATTGCTCTACTTCCAAGCTTTCCTTCAAAATATAGTCCTGAACATTCAGCTTAAGTGCTTGTTGAGCGTAATGAAATTCATCATGGCAGGATATAATAATCGCCGCAAAGTCAGGGTTAATTGAGCTATACTCCGCAATCAGTTCAAGTCCATTCATTTTCGGCATGCCAATATCCGTAATCACGATATCTGGCAATCGCTCGCACATCCGAATCGCTTCCAACGCTTCCAACCCATTGGAATACGTACCGAGCAATTCGATATGAAGCTGGTTCCATTTGACGGCTTGAGACAAATATTGAAGAACAGGGTAATCATCATCTACTACAATCGCTGTAAACATGTAGCTTCACTCCACTTCACGGTTTACTTGGGGTAATTGAAGCGTAATTGTAGTTCCTACATCAACTTCACTGTTAATCCGCATCAGAAACTTTTCGCCATATATTAATTTCAATCGCTGATAAACATTCGTCACGCCAATGCCAGAGAAGCCTGATTTGTTAGGCGCAGCATCTCCCTGCCCATTCTCAAGTTTGGTTATCAATTCTTGCAATCGTTCTGGCGTCATTCCGACGCCATTATCATGAATCTTAATCAAGAGGCTGCTATCTTCATCCACCTTTATCGTGTACGATTCGAGTTCAATTTGGCCGCCATACTGATGGAATCCATGAATGATAGCGTTTTCGATTATCGGTTGGATCATAAATCGAGGAACTAAGACGTGGTCACTACCCACGACAATGTTCTCGATCAACTGAACCTGATTCGCATGCCTAAAGTTCATCAGACGTATATAATGCTGAATGGTCTCGACCTCGTCGCGAAGCGATATCCATTCATTATCCCGATTAATTGTCATCCGAAGCAATGATGATAACGAACCGATTAACTTCGCATTCTCTTCATCGCCGCGAATCAGAATGTTTAAGCGAATCGAATTCAACAGATTGAACATGAAATGCGGATTAATTTGTGCTTGAAGCATCTCAAGCTCTGCTTTGCGTTTCTGCGTCTGCTCAAGCGTAATCTGTTCGATCATCATCTCGATTCGATCCAACATTTGGTCAATCGATTTGCCAAGTTGGCCTACCTCATGCTGTCCCCTAATCCCCGAACGAATATTTAGCTGCCCCATATTGACCTTGGCAACAAATTTACCTAACTGCGTAATCGGATTGGTGATCGCCGAGATCAGAATCATCAGTAGAATGCAGAACCCTGTAAAGAATAGAAACTGCATAATGAAGCTGGTGACTAATATCTGATTGTTAGGACCCACTGCCGAAGAATAGGGAACTAGACTGAGCAAGGACCATTTAGTTCCAGCTACAGGCTCTGACACATAAATATACTTTTCATTGTTGTAGACGAGCGTATTCTCGTTAATCGCATAATCATGGTATCGGAATTGTTGTCCGATGTTTAAGGAGTCCGACTGAGATAAAATCGTTCCTTGATCATCCATCAGCATAATTTTCTGTTCCGAATAGCTGTTTAGCTGACGTTGAATCTTACTTTCGTTCACACTGACAATCACATAGCCAAGCGAATGACCACTTGAGTTTTTCATCGTACGAGCGATGGTAAGCACCTTTGGTGACTTCTGCTTCGCTTCGAAATTGCCGTAGTAATTATCTTGTAAACCAATCCATGCCGTTGAAAAAGCAGCAAGCTTATCCAGTTCCTTGAATTCAATTTTTCCATGAAAGAAATTTGGGTTAAAATCACTAAAAGAATAATTCGTATACGCAAACCCATTTAAACCCAACACAGTGATGTACATATCTGAATTCTGGGCAAACAGATCATCCAGATTCGAAATCAAACGCATGTATTCTAACTGCTGACCTGAGTTATTACCTCTGGCAAACTGCTCCTTGCTAAGAGTTACATGTTTATTGATTTCATTATTCATTAAAATGATATTCGACAAAGATAGCATCTGTTCAACAGTACCGGATACATTGGAATCAACTAATATTAACGTATCCTGCGTGCTAGAAACCGCTTTTTGCAGCACAATATCTTTGGTTACATACGTAGTTAGAAAGTAGTTCACAATAAGTGGGATCATAAAACACATCAATGCCGCAATAACCAGTTTTGTTCGAAGTGAATATCGATCTATTTTCATAAATGGAACCCTCAAACGTTCTTCCTTTTAGAATAGGAACAGGGAAACGATTATCTCATTTCCCCTGTTACCTATATATAATGATCCTATCTAATTACGGTCAAGCAACAAGATCACATTTTCTATTTTTTGTTACTATTGATTACATCTGTGATCTTCTTGTCCATATTTTCAATTGTCTTAGCGATATCTTGTTTATCTAACAAGTACAATTCAACCTCTGCAATGGCGGCTTTCTCGACCTCACCAACGTAAGGAACCGGAACTGGCGCTTGACCAGGCTTCGTGTTTTTCATGGTATATTTTAAGGATTCCATATCTACCTTGGAAGGATCCTTCGAAGTGCTTACGATTTTCTCTGTCAACTTGTCAGAATCTGATTTAGCCCAACCGGAGAATACGCGACCGCCAATCTCCAAGCCCTCAGTTGTATACCATCTAACGAATTTGTATGCTGCTTCTTTGTTTTTGGACTTCGCAGCAACCCCCATGTAAGTAGGTTGTACTGGGGAGTAATGCGCAGCTGTACCATCCAGCTTAGGAATAGGAGCAAATGCTGCATGGAAGGTTGCAGGGATTGCATCCGTACCGCCCGATTCAGCAACCATCCAGTCACCGATTGGCACCATCGCTGCTGCACCGTTAAAGAACTGTGTACGATAATGCAGCTTCTGAGAAATAATGTCTTCGTATGGATTTGCTGTTTTATCTGTGTACATCATCGTTTTCAGCATTTTCAAGCTGGATGTAAGGAGTGGCTCCGTCGCATTGGAGGTTCCGTCCGCTTTCAAGAAATTGTTATCGATTTCTTTACTCTTTAACTGCAAGTTGTAAAGGTCTGGCCAGTTATGGAGGTATGCACCATACACTTTGGAAGCGCCTTCACCTTTTGTGAGCTTTTTAGCATAATCTTCGAAATCAGCCCAAGTCCAATCTTGTGGTACCGGCAATTGTGCTGCGTCCAGCATGTCTTTGTTTAACAGAACGAACCAACGCTGCAGGGAGGAAGGAAGCGCAAAAATTTTCCCATCCACGTGAGTATCTACTAGGTATTCGTCACCGTACTTATAGCCTTCCTTTTCAATGTAGCTATCAAGCGGTTCCAACAGACCAATAGAAGCACGCTGCGAGTAGTTTGTATACGGCATTTCGATAATGTCCAATTGATCATCTGATGCAGCCATCAAATCAAGCTTTTGCATAGATGCAACCGAATCGCCTTTTTCGTTTAGGAGATCAAGCTCTACTTTGATGTCTGGATTCGCCTTCTCAAATTCTGGTATGATTTTGCTCCATTGCGCCTTCGCATCTGTTTGCCAAGTGCTCAGCTTCAAGGTTACTTTCCCTGCAGAAGTGCCATCTGTTGCCGGAGTTGATGAAGAATCAGAGGAATTGCTGCCGCAAGCAGTTAGCGATAAAGCTAGTGACGCTGCTAATACAGTTTGAATTATCTTTTTCATGTAGACCCTCCTCATATGATGATGTCGAAAGTAAACTTCCTAATGTCGGTATAATCGTAACATGATTAAAATCCATTCAAAGCAGACAATTTTTACTGAGGTAAGATTATTTTTACTTCTTTATTAAAAAAGTAGATCATGATGTCGATCATGTTGATCGCCATGGTTATAGGCACTATACCTCGGATCCCAAGTAATCCGCAGATTGTCCAATTAACGAGGATATCTCCACAATCTAAGGGAAGCAGGAGATAAAATCCTGCTTCCCTATGAATTCGTCCATGCTGACAGTAACGTCAATTAATTGCCAGTTGCCTCATCGTACACAGATGCCGTAACCGTTTTTTGATTCATCATTGCGCCTTTAGGGACTTCCAAACCCAATAGATCTTCCTCTACAGTTAGTTCTTTATCTCCAAGCCATTTCGCATATAATACGATATCGCTTGTAACCATATCAGTATCGAAATTCCACTCATTGGTTAATTCTGCATCTCGGTACCAACCACCGAATTTACTTTTAGCTTTGGTTGGTGCTGTTGGCTCGGTAATTGTCCCCCCTATATCAGCGAACTTCTTCGTAACTTCACTGCCACCATTGGAATCAAAAGTTACCACATAAGGGTTGTGTACGCCGATCGAAGGCGTCCTGTCGCCAAGTGGATTGCCGAAGAAGTCCGTTCTCTCTGACCTATGAGGCAGAGCGTTCGCACGATCAACATACGGGCTTATTACCTTGACACCTGAACCATAGGCTATGTTGTCGCCATCGACAATTCGGAATCCGTCCATCACGCTGTAATCAAGCTTAGCATCAACGGTTCCACTGCTGGCAATCCAATGTTCCGGTGTAATCTTATAATCTTTCAATATGGAATATAGTTCATTTTCCGTTACGTAGCGGTTGGCAGCTGTTGTTACACCTGCACCTATATATCCGCCCCCGCCTGCGTTCATACTTCCAAAAAGATTAGCTGGATAGACAATGTTGTTCGTAAACCGTCCGGCTTTAAATGGAGCGGATGTTCCGCCGCCTTTTAGACCAACGCTGCTGTTAGCACCAGTATAAGCAAATATGTTATTTTGGAAGTAAATATGCAGGTTGGAGGCCGCTGGGTCAAACACTAACGAACTGTTATTCTTCAATGGAGAGATGATGATATTGTTATAGAATAATCCGCTTAATTCTTCGCTTGTTGAAGAACCTCCCGCAAGTAATACAAGACTGTTATAACTCTTGTTAAAATCCGGGCTACGACCGTCGTTCACGCTAATGTTATAGCGAACGATGTTGCCCTTGGCAGCATTCATCTGCAAGTACCAACCGCCATAGTTGTTCCGGCTGTAGTTATATTCATACACATTGTCCTGACAATAATTGTCGATATCCCAAGCCATACCGTCATTACTTGCATGATAAGGGTTATCTACAGCTTCATTGTAACGGAAAATCGTGCCTTTACTTGCCATAATCCAAGCTGCGGCATAGTTCTGTGAACCAAGATATGTTGGTGTTGTATTATTTGAACCCCAGTTCGGTACCAGTTTACCGCTCTTATCGCTTAAATAGCTGTATCCACTGTCCGTAACGACATTTCGTTCTACAAGGGAATTGTTCCCGCCGGACAGAACAATGCCATCTCCAACTGAACTAGAAACCCAGTTGTTTCTAAATACAGCGTTAGATGCCCAAGGATAGCTTGAATTGCTCCAATTGAGGCCCGTGTTGTTAGTCCCCGGGTTGTTTGGCCCATAAGCATTGTTGCGAATACCTTCATTATCGCAACGAAGGGTCTTATTGCCTTCAACCCGTACATCTACATAACCATTAATAATGATGCCGCCGGATATCTTACTGGCTCCATTCGCTTGATGCAGTCCATTTACATCATGAACATAGTTGTCTCGAATGACAATTCCTTGCATACGAGCATCCGCATAATCCTGAATGTTAAATTGACCTTGTCCCAACTTGGATATACGAGACATCACTGCAATACCGGAGCGGCCGTCACCTGCTGTAGTGTCGATGTTCGTGACTTCGATTCCACTGACTACCCAATAATTGACGTCGTACAACTCAATTGTACCGTTTAAGGAAATACCTGATGGGCTTGACGCAGTTCCTCCACCATTAATAATCGGTCGTTGGTTAGGATCGGTCGTATTATATTTAGTAAGTGTAATCGGATTTCTTTCTTCGCCGTTGCCGCGCAGTCTGATTTGTTCATTCCATACGCTGTTTGCATCCAAATAGATGGTTGAGCCTGGAAGGAATACGTTTTCATTTATTTTGGAAATTGATTTCCATGCTGTCTTCGGTGTGCGTCCATCGGCACTATCATCACCGTTATTGGAGAAATAATAATCACGGACTTCACGAGATGCAATGTTCAACTCGAAAGTAATTTCAGCAGGGTTCAGGTCGAGTCTAACGGTATATTTTCCTGGCATAATGTTGTTTCTTACAAATGCTTGTTTGTTAATCGTTAATACATTGCCGCTAACCGTATAATCCACAGCTTGTTCTAAGGTTGCATTACCGATTTTCACGCCAGCTAGATCCGCTAAATCAGGATTCACGGTAATTTTATAATCTTCCAAACCAAGAACATAAGTGCTGTCTTCGGAGTGAGTGTACACTTTAGGTAAAAGTTTTAATGTAACAGATGCTGTTGCTGTTTGGGCTGTTACTGCACTATCCATGACATATACGTCATCGATAAAATGCTTGTTCTGCATATCTTTAATCGTTCCGGCTTTATTGCCCCAGTTCGTAGCAAGCTGCAACGCATCAATCTTAAGAACATTGTTCGCTACATTAGTATTAAATGCGCTTCCATCTGCCATTTGTCTCTTTATTACTTGTCCATCAATTTTATAGGTTGTTCCCGTTGATGTAACGAACCATTGGAATTTATGCCAGCCTTTGCTGCGCTTCACGTCGACTGGATAGAACCTTCCCGTCGATCCGATTCTAACTGCGTAGTTGGTCTGGTTCGCCACCCAGTTGCCATCCGCATTCCCATAATTTATGGTGATATGTTCATTCGCGGACGGAGTAAAGCCAAATACCGCGTGATCACCGGATGATACCCCACCATCGTCGTAGTACCAGGCAGTGACGATTGTTGTCTTGCCGGCTTTAGGGGCGTAATTATAGGTTCCTGGGACAGTAGCCACCTGGCCAGCGCCACTCGTTGTCGCAGCCCTTGCTCCTGTGCGGGACATCACGTCACTTTGGACGTACCCGTTCTCACCAGTCGTAAACTTCTTATCCCCTTCAAATCCATCGTAGAACATCGTGTCAGCCTTATTGAAGTAATCAACGCTGGCATTCACGGTTACGACTTCGTTCTCTGTTGGAACATAGCCTTTCTTAACTGTTACGAATCCAGCAGCATCAACTTCGATCTTATCTTTGTCTTTCTCTGCTGCGCTGAAGCTAATGTTATCAGCTACGAACATATCGGCAGTATCAACGATTAGCCGCTGGCGCTCTCCTGCCTGTAAAGTTTCGTTCTGACGGATTAATGCAATGTTAGCTGAGTATGCTGAACTCTCCCCTGATTCATCAGAATCTAAGAAACGTGTTGTTGCGCTTCCAATCGCTCTAACTTTAAACGTATCATCAAAGCTCGGGGACAGAGCTACATCATTACTAGTCGCTGCGACGGGACTTCCTTTTGCAATTCCGTTACTGAAGAGCTGAACCGAATACGCAGATGCATGAGCAACGCTTTCCCAAGTAGCATAGGAACCGTTCCATCTACCATTTACCGGTGTAGATAAGTTCTCGATCGTTAATATTCCGTTAGCTGTAACTTCTTCACTTATGTTCTTTTCTGTATTCATGACGATAGCTGAAACGGTGTAATTACCCGCTCCCAATGCCCTCGCATATGGCAGAACATGATGTCTTTCATGATTGTTAAGCTGGTCAGGCCCCCCATTTTTAGATAAATAATAACCAACGGGTCCACCATCTTTGAACAGTGTTACAAGAGTATCCCCGTAATTGGAACTGCCTGTATAAATCCCTGTGTTCGGGTCAAGCGTCGGGTTAATTGGCGCATTTACCTGTGTATTTGTCTGAATCAACAACGGCGCAGCTTGGGATTTTACAACAGCTCCCTTTGCCGAAGTCACTAGGCAATAATAGAACTTTCCTTGCTGTGAAGCTGAGTCAACATTTGTCAGCATTAATACCGCATCTTTGGCTCCGACGACTTCCTCCCCGTTTAACCCTGTTTCGTCGTTAGCTACATACCATTGGTATGATGCAGCAGCGGCTGATGTCGTAACGCTAAATGTTGCTGTCTCGCCTAGGTTCACTTTTGCCGCGGTTGGTTGCGTGGTTATTTCCAAATCTGACACTCCACCTGGAGGTGTTAACTTCAATGTTAATGTTCTAGTACCCGTTACTGGAGCGACGTCTTTTACAACATAAAAGTCGTCGATAAGATGTTTATTATGAACATAAGAGATGTTGCCTGATTGGTTATTCCACCCTCCAGCAATTTTAGGCTGAATGGTTGACCCGCTCTTCATCGCTTTGTAGATATCATACTTTGCTGAATCAGGAATTGGAATTCCGTCAAGTTGCAAAGTCGCACCGTTCGGTGTAATGAGCCACTCAAATTTATGCCAGCCTGTGGAACGTTCAACCCCGCTGTCTTTCCAACGTTTCGCTGCTGAACCGGCTGATGATGGTGCAAATGCCCAAGTATATTTTGTCGGGTTATGAATAACGTCGACCTGTGAACTTTGATAGAATGTCCCGGCGAAGGTGGCGTTTTTACCATCCAAAATCGCAAATTGGGTTCTGGCAGTCGCTGTCTTCTCCTCATCCGGATACGGATCGTAATACCAAGCTGCCATTTTATAGTTGCTTCCGGCAGGTAAAACTACGTCTTGGCTTACATTCTCCGTATTCGTTGAACTTGTTGGTGTAATCGCTTTCAAACCAGTTCGCGGCTGAGCATCAGACAGTGTAAATGATGAACCAAGTTTGCTCGTTGCTGTCAGCGGACCATTGTTGTTCTCGAAGTCCTCCATGAATAACACATCTGAGTCATGATAATAACTCGTCGTGGCTGTGATCGTCACCGGGATGCCTGGTTCACCCGGAGCTGCAAATGTATAACCATTAGCTAATGCCACATTTCCGTTTTCATCAACCGTTAGTAAGTTCGAATTGCTTGAATCATAGCTGAACGCATCGATAACCGGCCCTTTAATCAGATTGCTTAATGGTGCACCTTTGTAAGTAAGGTTCACTCTGCCTGCATGATCCGTCGCTTGTGTCAGTTCCAGTGCAACAGAGTCAAAAGATTCAACCACTCTCTCTGCAGCCGAAACGTCAGGTACAGGCATTAAACCAGTCAGACCTGAGAATGTCAAAGTTGCTGCCGTAACAATCGATAAAGCTTTTTGCATCCATTTGGATCGTCTCATCTGGCAATCTCCTTTTCTATGAATTCATATTTATATAAATCTGAACCTATGAGAACCAAAATAGATTCAGATTTATATAAACGTAAGAATAGAATGTAACCTATTTCACTTCTAATTCATTGAATTGATTGCCGTTATACACAATCTTCGTCTTATCAGCTCTAGATGCAATCAACGCCCGCAAGTCAAATTCAGCCCGCCCGTATATCATGGAATCTTTCACTTTTTCCAGTGTAAGGTTGGTTATTTCCGGCTTTGTCATTAATGTGGCGATGACATCCTCACCCATGTATTTACCGATTACCGTCTCACCTACAGAGGCGGCCGCCAATGACTCCCAAAAGTATAGAGATTCAGTATCATCCTTGGATATATCCAATCGATTTAGTACTTTCTCTTCCATTGCTTGTCCAGTTCCTGCGAGCATGACCGTTAATTCATCGGCAGTGCGAACATATTCTACGCTCCTTGAAGCATATTCATCTTGTAACTCAGCATCGCCCATTTTCGTTTTTTGGACCTGGGTTTCAACCAACTCCGGCCAACGGGCGCCACTTACATATTGCATGTATTGGTATAAATCTAACTGAGGTAAACCGTAGTAAGTATCCCCTATATCCTCCATCTCAGCCCGCTTCTTGTTTTCGTCCTCCATGTCGGATTTCAGCTCGTCAAAACTTTTGTATGGGGCAATATCCCGCTCGTCAGCAATAATTTGCTCCTGTTTAACTCTTAGCAATGCAGTCATCGCAGATTTTTTGGCATACTCAGATGGTGTTTCCTGATTTTTTCCGTATTGACGTGTCCAGAAGCCTTCATCTACTTGCGCACCATAGGTTCTGTAGAAATAATCTACTGTTACCGCTCTCTGGTCGTTGATATAAAATAGAAATTCTTCATCTGTCACAGCGTATCCATCCACTGTAAACAACCAATTCTCAGGCAATGCAGCTTTTTTGTTAGTTAAAATTATCATGAATACAGCAAGTACAATTAGTATTACGGCTGTAAACCATATGATCACTGTTGGTTTTCGTCTTGTAAAACCCATATCAACCCACCTTTCTAATATGCAACTAGCTCAGGACAGGTAATAGTCATAGATGATAAGAATAAAACACTCGTTGAAAACGCTTTTATTAATAAATATATCTATTTTCATATGACCGACCAATTTCATATTTTGACCTTTCTCAGACGATTTTGACCGGATACTCCCCCCATAAGACAAAAGAAATGAACGCAATGGTTCATTTCTTCTAATTAACTATCTATCAAATTGTAGTGCTTCTATCCTTTTAAACATTTCTATCCCTTAACGCCTCCGAGCGCAATCCCCTCAATCACTTGCTTCTGCCCGATGATAAAGATAATGACCAGCGGCAAGATTGCTGACACAGCACCAGCCATCATCAAGGAATACGTATCTCCATATTGGTCACCGAACAATCTGATTCCAAGCTGAATGGTAAACAACTCTTTGCTTTTCAAGAAAATCAGCGGATACTGATAGTCGTTCCATGTCCAAATAAATCTGAGGATCGCATAGGTTGCGATGGCTGGACGAATAAGCGGCAACGCGATTTGGAAGAAGCTTCGCGCATGTCCAGCTCCGTCTATTTTGGCTGATTCGATATATTCGTTGCTGACACTCATAAAGAATTGTCTAAGCATGAAAGCTCCAATTACGCTAAATCCGTTCAGCAAGATAAGACCAAGATGAGAATCAAACAAATGTAAGGAACGGAAGAGCAGGAACTGCGGAACTAATGAAGCTTGAGGTGGAACCATATAAAGCGCGAGGACGAGAAGAAACATCGTATCTCTTCCTCTGAACTGGATTTTGGAAAACCCATAAGCCGCAAGTGCGCACACCGATACATTGAGCACAGTGGTTGCCACTGTTACATAAATCGAGTTTGCATAATATTTGACGAAGCTCCCTGTCCACACTTCCGCATAGTTCTCAAGCGCATTCCAGTTTCTCGGAATCCATTCAATTGGGAATGTAAAGACATCCGCCTCAGGCTTGAATGATGTCGATAACATCCATATGAAAGGAAGCAGGAATAGAAGTCCTATAGCAGCCATAATCATTGTGAAAATGATCTTTGAAACCGAAATTTTTTTCATGGATATTATTCCTCCGTTCTAGATCTCTTCTAGTAGTTAACCCATTTCTTCTGGGCAATCCATTGTCCGGCTGTTATGAATAAACAAATGAGGAACAATATGAGCGCCATCGAAGAGGCATAGCCTGTTTTCAACTGATTGAATGCAGTGTCATACAAATCGTAAACGATTACATTTGTTGAATTCGCAGGTCCGCCTTGCGTTAATACTTGAATGAGATCGAACACCTTGAAGGAACCGATGATTCCTGTTACTAGCAAGAAGAAGGTCGTTGGTGAAACATTTGGCACTGTGATTTGACGAAATTTCACCCATGTTCCTGCGCCATCGATATCCGCCGCTTCATACAGATCCTTCGGAATGGACTGCAGCGCAGCAATGTAAATAATAATGTTATAGCCAAGCATAATCCAAACTTGAATCATCATGAGGGAAGGCAATGCATAATCGATATCTGCCAACCATTTAGGTGGATTCTCAATGCCAAATGACATTAGCAGCTGATTTACCGGACCTAATGATGGATGGAAAAGAACCTGCCATACCATTGCGACGGCAACGACACTGGAGATATAAGGCAAGAAATAAACAACCTTAAATCCATCTTTGAAATAAACATGTTTGTCAATGAGAATCGACAGCAACAGCGATAAGATCAAGGTTATCGGAACCGTTATGATAAAGACCAAGTTGTTCAATAAGCTTTGTATAAACACATCGTCTTGGAACAAACGAATAAAATTATCAAAGCCTACGAATTTAATAGCGCCATATCCCGCTACGAAATTCCACTCCGTAAAGCTCAGCAATAGAGAGCACACAACAGGAATAAGTGTTAGGACCATTAATCCGATCATTAAGGGGGCTACAAACATATAGCCAGCTAGTGTCTCTCTAGCGCTAATTCCTAGTGATTTCTTACCTTTCATTTCTTATTCCTCCTCTGAGAAAATACGTCTTGTTCTATAGTGTCATTGTAATAAGAACGAAAGTCGCAAATAAGAACTAAAAACGTTCATTTTGAAACGAATTTTACTTTTCTCAGCTCATGCACTTGATAAAAAACAAGCGTTCTCTGAGTCTATAAAGAGAACGCTTCATATAATTATTTTAGTTGCGCGCTTGCTTATATGCCTTCACATACTGATCAGCCTTGGCACGAACGAGTGTATAATTGCCTGTTTCAATGGCTTCCTTCGTAAGATCCGAACCAATTCCTACTGCAAATGCACCTGCTTTGATCCAGTCACCCAAGTTCTCTACATTCACTCCGCCGGTCGGCATTACATTCGCGTGAGGCAATGGGCCTTTGATATCCTTGATCATCCCTTGCCCGAATTGACTTCCCGGGAACAGCTTTACGACATCCACTCCTAAATCTAGAGCGCTTTGGATATCGTGAATGGTCATAACGCCCGGCATGATTGGAACGCGATAACGATTGCACTGCTTAATCGTATCTGGATTCAACGTAGGGCTCACTACAAATTCAGCGCCGCTTAGCATTGCTTGGCGTGCCGTTTCAGGATCGAGCACCGTACCGACGCCAATTATCGCATTCTGAGCTGAATCAGGATGATTCCATGAATAACGGTTGGCAAGCTCTTCGATCGCCTTAAGCGCATGCGGAACCGTCATCGTAATCTCAATCACCTTAATGCCGCCAGCAATGGCTTCCTCGGATAGTCGCACCACCTGCTGCCAATTCTCTCCCCGTAATACCGCTACAACTCCTTCTTCATGAATCCGATTAATAATGCTCAGTTTCTTCAATTTCCTCTCCTGCCTTTCATTTATAGATAGATTCATTGGACTTAACGTTCAACATGCACTTTTCTACTAAGCTTCGCTTCTACCTGTGCCATTGTTGGGAGACCCTGCCAATCGCCTTCCGTCTGGATCACCATAGATCCAAGCAGATTTCCGATGCGAACAGATTCCTCAAGGGATTTATTTCTTAGTAAACCGCTAAGGAAGCCGGCACAGAAGGCATCGCCAGCACCAACGGTGTCTACTACGTGATCAGCAGCAAAATAAGGAATTCTAGCTTCCTTTCCGCCCTGTAATAAAACGTTTTCATAATCTCCGCCCTTGACGACGCATACGTTGCCAAGCTCATGCAGCTTCGCGAACAAAGCACTTTCGTCGTTAATTCCATAGAGCAGCTTCAATTCATCAAGCCCTGGCAGGAAATAGTCTGCTTCCGCCGCTAGAGGCAGAATGAATTGCCGAGCCTTCTCCACGCTCCAGAGCTTCAGGCGCAGATTTGGATCAAAGCTGACTTTAACGCCATGCTTGCGTGCAAGACGCACAGCCTCAATAACTGATTGACATGCCGTTTCGCTTATTGCCATCGTAATGCCGGTTACATGCAAAATGCGAGCACCTGCTATGTACGCCTCATCCAGCATAGCAGGCGACATTAGACTCGCAGCCGAATTTCGCCGAAAATAATAAACGGAGGATTGTCCGGCTATTACCTCACGCATCATGAGACCCGTTGAAGCAGCAGTTGTGCACTTCACGCGTGAGACATCAACGCCTTCGCCCCGCAATGCTTTGATCATCATCGTCGCCAGCGGATCTTCACCTAGTTGAGAGAACCATCCGACACGAATGCCAAGCCTAGCCAAACCGATGGCTACGTTGGTTTCGGCCCCACCGAAGGTGCATTCCAACGTATGGCTGTATTCGATTCCTTTATTTCCCATAGGCAGCATGAGTGCCATCGATTCCCCAAAGGTAACTACCTCAGGGCTTGTTTGCATATGGGACATACTTTGATCCTTCATCGACTTCCCTCCCCTTAGGTAATGAAAAGACTGTCATGGGTAATCCATAACAGTCCCCATTTTATGGGTTAATTCTATTGAATCGTTCATTCGGTCAATGCTTTTCAGGATTTGGATGATACATAACGAATATCCATGTTTATACTTTCGGCTATACATATATTTGGTTCTAATCCAAAGCTCATAAATATGATTGTCTTAACTATACACAGTCGAAATTTGCGGTACAGGACATATATTCGTGCATTCTCAAACGAATTTGACATGTTTACAAAAAAAACGATCCAAATGCTTGGATCGAAATGTATAAGCTATTTCTATATTTGCTCCATGAAACGAAAAAAAGCTTTTTATAGTTACCCTTGTGGGAACATAAAAAGCTTTACTCTGCAATCGCTCAATGAGTACATGACCCAATTCAATTCTGATCGCCACCAATGGAAATGGAAATTAAAGAAGCTGACTCCACTTGCAATAAGCGTAAATGTATCCATTCTACATAGGACATGTAGAATGGGGTATTCTACTCTGGCAGAATGGCAACTAAGGGAGAATGCCTGTCCAGTTGACTACTCCACACTTGGACTATGTTAATGGATTGAATGGATTCGTTGTGCTTAACCATAGAGCGTATGGTACAGGATGGAATACTGCGAGGTGATGAGACGCTAATTAGCGGTTAATTTCCAGTTTCATTACCCATTCATTATTGTTCCAAATATCGGGGTTATCAATGGTCTGATTCTCTCCACGCACCATAGAATCATAACTATCCTTTCCACTAGAAAACCAATCCGAAATTACTAACCTTCCATTCAAGTTCTGTACAAGGAATTCAGTCGGTTCTGCAAAGCTGCCTACATCCTTTTTCAAGCGCGTGTCTAGTTTGAAGTAGAAATAAGGGTTATCTTCACTAACAAGCTCCACTTTTCTAGCACCAACATCGATATCTGTCACCAAATTATCGGTTAGTTTGTTCTTACGGAATAATTCATGCTGGGAAGTAACTTTCTTTTGCATATATTGTTTCAGGCTTTTATTATCAATGAAAGCATCCAAGTTGATATCCGTGCCGTTCCAAATCGCCTTGTAATATGCAGACAGAGCACGCTCACACATTTCATAAGCGGTTTTATAATCCCAAACAGACAGACCATTTTTATCTTCTGCTAAAAATTCGAGAGAACTCTTCAAAGCATTCTCTTTCGTGATGGTTGAATTTTCTGTGTTTTTGGCTACCTTCACGTTGACTTCCATAGGAGTATTTTTTTCGTCGATATTCCCAGCAGCATTATTACACGCGCTTAGAGCGAATATAAGCACTAATAACAGGCAAACACGTTTCATTCTTTTCCCTCCCGTAAAAAATAATGATCATGGAGCAGCCATTAGGATTGATGCACACCACTTCTATAAGAATAGTTTGAAGTGATGTGCATCCTTCTTCAAATTTTACTTATAATAGCCAGACAATTTGATAACTCTTTTGCTATCACCTGGATAGACTTCTTCTGCCTTCTGGTTATTATTATATGAACCTTTTCCACTACGACCGGTTACCAATGCTCCTAAAACTAAAGCCGTATTAGTCTCGTAGTATTCCGTGATTATAGTTGAATGCCTCCAATTGTTATATGAACCACTCAAATAGAATTGCAGGATATCTCCAATAGCATATGGGTAACCTGAATTAGGATTATATTTGAATGTTGAGTAAGTAGTTACGGATCCAGCCGGTCCTTTTGTAGTATTGTTCACCAGAAAATCATGCAAGTTAGGGACACCTGACCAGGATGAAGAACGATTGCTCAGACTTCTGTAGTACCAACCCTTAGAGGAAATACCTGATCCATTTGTGTCATAGGGAATTGCGCCGCCAGCAAGCAAAGCATGAGATACAAAGTTAGTACAATCCCAATTTCCGGATATCTGAGAAAAATCGTAATAAGATACATTAGATCCGCCACTTGCAGGTGAATCTTTAGCCTTGTTGTTTTTTGCATAGTTGGCTATGGCTGTCTTATTTAACGAAGCAAGGGTAGCCAATGGTGTTATCTGTTATCACTTGATTGGTTGCCTCCACCCCGTCTGTACTAGTCATTTCTACTGGAAGTTCTCGATTAACCGAGAAATAATCAGTAATTTTTTTCTCAAGTTCCGTTTGTTTTTCGGCAATATTGGAGCTTTCTGAAATAGAGTTCATTGTAAGGTTACTTGAATGATCCAATGATCCTCTGACAAATTCATCATAATAGTCATCTGGCATATACCAATCGGACATCGTTAATCCCGTATCAGTATAGGTAAATACCACATTCGATACCTCGCCAAACCCAGACTGTACCTCAATTCCGACATAATTAAATGAAGCTTCTGTACTGATTGTTAGGAGAATCCCTTCTTTGGTCACTTCTGAAGATAGCAAGTTGAATGTTAAGACATAATTTTCTTTTTGTGCATTTGCAGCTTCTACGACAAAGTGTTTTGTATTCATTTTCTTTTCTACATATTCAGAGAGGTTATGGGCAAGCAATTTGGTATCATCAGTGAATGTTCCTTTAACTGATTGCTCTGTGCCAAGATCAATACGTTCATAATAATTTTTCAAAATATCTTTTGCCATAGAAAAACAAGATTCAACCGCTGACAAATCTAAGACATTCGATGAAGACTTATCGTTCAAATCATTGAGTTTATCAGATGATAGCAAAGTATCTTCAACAGGGCTCAAAGGTGAGTTGCTCTCAGCTAGAACAGTAGAACTACCCAAACTACTGACAAGTGCTGCAACGAGTGCAACAGTTAATAGCTTTTTCAATGATACGTCATTCCTTTCCTTTAATTTGTACCACATTAGTTCGCGGACAATCTGCTCTCAGTCGTAGCTATCAGGTAATGATAAACAAAAACAATGAATAACTTGCCTAGCATCGACTCCTCACTTTTAATATTAGTAAGAAGGCTAATCTAAGAGTATAAAATCGCTTGTATGTAACTCCTTACCTTAAAAAAGACGCTCATACGCTTATATGTGCAACACAATTATTCAGATTTTTTTTCCAACAAAACTGTTGGTACCTATGATCGATCGGACGCGAAAAGTTTGTATTTTGTTGCATAAATTAGTAAGAGTTTTTCTGCGACAATCGAATGTCGCTATAGTGAGTTCAAAGCGAGGGTACCGGGACGAGAAAGGAGGTGAAACTGCGGAACATCTGGATTTTATCAAAAGGACACTACAATGAATTGAACAGCATCAACCAGCCCATCAATTCGACAAGGCCATTTTGAGCAGTAATTCATCATACTCATCCATTAGAGCTTGATGACTCCCGGAAATTTTTTTAGTCACTCTCCCTCACCTCATTTTTCAGGAGATTCAATGCCCTACGTCTGGCTCGTGTTAAATACTGTCTAACGTTATTCACAGGGATACCCAATTGCCGAGAAATTTCACTATCTTTCATATCCATATTGCACTTGTAATAGAGCAAAGTTTTATCGCGATCTGTCAGCTTAGACAGCCTACTAAATATCTCCTGTCTGTCTTCTCTCCTGAATATCAATTCTTCTACGCTCAGTTGGGAGTCGGGAAGTTGAAAAGTTGATTAATCATATCATCGGTTTGTGCTGTACTGACCAATATTTTCTGCCGCTTCTTTGCTCTAATATAATCGACACCCATGTTTCTAATAGAATAAATGATGTAAGAAGTCTTTTCGCAATTTTCCATGGTTTGTAAAAGGGGAGTTTTTGGTATCAGTTTTAGGAAAACGTCTTGAATTAAATCATCTACTACATTGTAATCATTGGTTACTTCGTAAGCTTTCTTTCTCATAAGAGGGTAATACTGGTAAAATAAATCAATTAAAAAATCCTGATCTTTTTCTTCTTCAATGACTGAAAAAAGAATTAGTAGCATCTCTCAAACCGCCATTCTTAAATAGGTTCATTACTTTCTATATTAGTCAATTTGGAACTATATGTAAATAAAGTTCATTAATATGTAGAGTTACTTCATTACAAAATTTTTAAGCTTTAGATCCATAGCTACATTAACGATTCATTAAACGAAAAAAAGCTTTTTATAATTACCCTTTCGGGTGAACATAAAAAGCTTTACTCTGCAATCACTAATGCAATTCGTTTAAAATTTTTCGGGAAACTGTTTGACAATGCCTTCTGTCAGGATGTCGGCTAAATGAATCATATGGATCTCGTTTTTGTCGGTTGCTGCAATATCCGCTTTCCAATCTCCTTTGAGACAGCTCAGCACGATTTCCGTAATCAATTGAAGGTGCGTATACAGCATATCCTGAAGCTCTTTAAACTGCCAGTTTGGATTCGCATCGCTCAAAAATTTTGCGATCTCATCAGCGTTTTTATGCCAGTCTTCCTCTAGCCTCTTCACATCTGCCTGGTTGCCCGCTTTGGCCGCCTCTACGATTTTAACTGCGATTAAAATATGTTCTCTTAGAATTTCAGCCAGCTTATTGCCTGCGGCTTCCCCGTAATAAGGTTTGATTACATTTCCAATATCCTGCTGGTTCCGTAAAAGCCGATCCAGTACGTCCTTCTGGTCAGGACGATTCGAGATAGCACTGACAATATAGCTTCTCGTCCATATCGTATGGTCGATCCAAACCTTCTGCATATCGGTTTTCAGCTGCACCATTTTGGGACTCAGGCAAACCGAATCCTTCTTCTCGCTCATTTTCTCATTTGCCTGCACGGGTGCTGTAACCTGCGTCATGCTAACAACGAGTACTAAGGTTACAAGCAGCGCCAGCAACCATTTGTTTTTCATATTTATCTGCTCCTCCGTATGTGTGGATTAAAACAGGTTGTCTTAGTATGAGTTGCAGTTTCCATTTTAATACAATATTGTTCCGCTATTCTGCGAAGTCATGAATTGAGTGCATTCACCATCACAACAAGGGGTAATACCACCCAAATTTCTATGCACCGTAGTTTATCTCGGAGAGCTTGTAACACGCTAATCTCGAAGTTCAGGGATATCCCGGATCACTCACAAAAAGAACTCTCCAGACACAGAGGGTTCTTACATTCTTCTACAATGCCAAGAAGAAGACGTACATTCACAGATGAATTTAAAAGAGAAATGGCGAAATGTAAACGAATATAAACTGACTGCATCTGTACTGGATCGACGGATCAAACAAGCAAAACACTCAGGCTCCTTCTCTGAGAGGGACAATCGCATTCCTAAAGAGAAGAAGAATATTGTGGTAGCGAATTCAAAAACAAGTTGATCGATGAACCGCATACTACGTTCCAAATCGAACGTTGAAAGGGTTCCCTTATGATAACGCCGTTGCTGAGGCATGAAGCTGATGGTTCTTATAAGCTCCTAGCTTTTTCTCTTAAATAGTGCAGTCAATAAAGCTTCAGTACCGAATACATGACTTGGTTGTTTAACTTCTCTCATTTTGCGCATCTCAATAACTTCAAAGTCATGGAATATTAATTTCAGCTTATCTTCGGTGAATCCTAAACCTCCTTTTAAACTTCTTACCCGATACACGTCCCAATCTGACATCTCGGCCCCGCCGAATTTGCCACCTAAGACAAAACAAGTAATGGCAAATAATCCATCAGGTTTTAGGGCTTTATTTATTAATTCCAAGTAGCTGATTCTACGATGCGGTGTGATATGATGCAGGCAGCCTGAATCATAAACAATGTCATATGAAGCCTCTTCAATATCCAACTCAAAAATGTTCTTATGAAGAAAATTCACCGTTAATTCCTTTTCTTTTGCACGCTCTTTTCCCCATTCAATTGCTTCCTTCGATAGGTCTATGGCATCCACAGTACATCCACGCTCTGCTAAGTATATGGCATTACGGCCAGGACCACAGCCAAGTTCAAGCACCTTTCCAGGGTTTAATCGTTTGTTTTCGAAATACCCCACTAAATTCTCGTCAGGAACATTCACAAAGAAGGGAATGGGTTTGCCCCTATCGGAGTAAAATTGATCCCAATTAAACTTGGATTGTTCCTTAAGAAGAGTGTCCAGCATTTCAAACACATGTTCTGTTCTATAAATAATTTCCACTGGCATATACTATTCCTCCTTATTTTTGAAATGAAAATGAATGGATAACAGAGGATAAATGGAACTGCGATACTGATTCCATTTTCCAAGCCAGGGGCCTGATAGGCTTCACCTTGTCTTAGTTGGGTCATGTCTATAAGTGTGTTCTCAGCTACAATTTTATTTGTACTGAGGCTTTGGTAGGAATGCCTCGGCCGTTATCAGAAACCGTTGCACTTCCATCCTCATGCAAGAAGATATTGACCTCATTACAATGTTTAGCTTTGTACTCAAAAATTGAATTTTCAACTATGACCACTAGCAACAAATGCGAATCATATTTTTTTCTGCTTTCCCCTAATAAATGCTTGGTTATCTCTGACTTCGGACATGCTCAAGTAGTCGCTGGTCTCCAGCAATTCCGAGCTTGCAGCGAGAAGCAGTAAAATGAATATCATATCCAGACCTCTTATAGAGCCCAGAGTATGAGATCCGCGCGACAACGCCGCTTTCAATATTGGTTTGTAAGTCATGGTGAGGTTTCCGTACCAACGATTGAACCGTTTCTTGAAGTTATTTGACCTATCTTTTAAGAAATTTCAATTTTAATTTCAACCGAAATACTATCATTCACCGCTTTCATTATTTTATGTTATTACGTAATTACGTTTTATTTTATCATGAGTATGTCCAGTTGTATATAATTTCCTTCCCTTACCCTTCAAGAAAAAAAAGATTGGCCAAAGTGAATTGGTCAAATCTTTTGTGTAAGTTAAACTATTCTGCTCGTTATCTTAATGAAGTATCGTCAGTCTATCGCTTTATTTTTTAGTCTAGAACTTTATTTTCTTCTGACATCTGGAAGAATGGTCGCCCATCTGATAACTTCAATTTCGTATTTGAAAAATGGACAACAAACATAAAGAACTCCCGCGGTATAGTATTTCACGGGAGTTCGTCTTCAATCTGAGCCCGGCCTTAGGCCTAGTTGTGTGAAATTGTTTTATTTTTGCGTCCACTTTTTAGGCAAATATTTATTGATCGTATGAATTCCCTCATCGTTGATTGCATAGTACATACATAATTCCCCGTTAGCATCCAGCTCGTAATGAACCTCGTCAATTAGTCCGTTAGCCTGCAACGACAGCATATGATCCAGAAAGTTTGCTCTTGTAAATTGACGTTCTCCACCATATTCGCTTTTCAATGCGTCCATTGCATCATCAATATTTGCTTGCTGCACAGTAGACATGAAAAGCAGCACCCGGGAGCGAATCGGCAACAATGGCATTTGCTTACGCCTCCTTCTTCTTGAACAGATCCATTGGATTCATCGAAACTAAAAGTGCTCCAAGTGTAATAATAACTGCGCCGGCAATTATTGTTGGAGTCAATGAACTACCGAGGAAGATAGCAGCAAAGACAACCCCCCACAGTACATAGGTAATATTGAGCGACATTCCGACTGCAACACCAACCATACTATTGGCCATATACCATGTCAGGAAAGAGATTGCCGTAAACAGGGCTGCGGCCGCAATAATGAGCATAGGCGACACGGAGCCAAGTACGGAAGTAAAGAGATCTGTCGCGCTGAAGATCGGTATCAGCACAGCAATATATACGAGTCCGGAAACGCCCTCGCGAATGGTAATGGCGATATTGGAATCAAGCATAGACATCCCGAAAGTAGCAAACACGCCTTCCAATCCCCAGCCAAGTGCGGCCACCAGAGCAAAAATAATGCCTAGTGTGAAATTATCCACGCCACCTTCAGGCTTGACATAAGAAATGAGTGCAGCTCCAATAACACAGATGAACATGCCGACGGCCACCCGTTTATCAATCTTCTGCTTAAGGAACATTCGCGCGAAAATAGCACCAAACATTGGACAAAGCGCCGAAATAGGAATAGCCGCCGCTCCAGCCATATCAATTCCAACCAGATAGGCTCCGTTAGCAATTGGGCCGCCAAACACCGCGGCAATTGCGACCATCAACCCCGGTATGGTTACCAGACTGCGGCCGATTTCTTTGATCATCCCATTCTTGAAGTTCCAAATCAGAAGCCAGATCGCGGCCAATGCATCATTGATCGCTGATGCCACTATAGGAGCGGCAAACGCTCCTACAACTCCCAGAAAAGGCTCCTTCATCATGGCCAGGGCAACGACGGTACTGTAAAGGCCGAATGTTAACCCGGAAATCAGTCCGTAAGCGATTCCATTTCTTCGGAAACGACTGTTCATCTTTTGTTTCAGCATGCCGGCCGAAGCCACTGCTTCCTTCATCATCCATACACCTCTGTTAAGTAGATTTGTCTTCGTAGATGTATCTTCATTGTATAGTAATGCGGCCATTGCACCTGTCACTAACCGTACCTCTTGTTTGGACTTCCTGAATCACTTTTTTCTTCAATCTGGTACTTTTCGTACTTTTAGGACGACATCGTAAAATAAAAAAACTCCGGCCCGATATTTAGTCGGGCCGGAGTTTCCTTGATTCTATCCTATACAGCGTTTTTACACTCGCGCTAGAGCACTTTTTTTGTATTCCTTCGGTGTCATTTTCATTTGCTTGTAGAAAACCCGGTTGAAATAAGACGGATCGGTAAAGCCGCATTCTGTGGAGATGCGATAGGCGGGATACCCGGTAGTCTCAAGCAGCTTGCAGGCATGTGCAATCTTGAGCTTGTTCACATAATCCGTATATGTAACGCCGAGCTCTCTTTTGAATATGCGGCTAAAATATTGAGCATTCATGTACACATGACTCGCCACCATTTGCAGGGTCAGCTTATCTTTGTAATTCTGCTGAATATAATCGACGGCTTCTTGAATAAAGCGCTGACATTCTTGAGTGGAATCTATCTGGTGAGTTTCTGTTACACCATCTTCTTCTGATTGAGCGGCCCTCTCCAGCCCCTTACGAATCAATTGCCGCAATTTGTCCGGCTTGACAGGCTTAAGCAGATATTCGTGTACCTGCAGACTGATTGCCGCCTGTGCATAGGAGAAATCCGAGCTGGCCGACAAAATCGTCACGGAGGCATTGGGGAGAAAGCGGCGAATTTCCTGCAATGAGGATATTCCGTCCATTTCAGGCAGCATGATATCCATAAAAATAATATCCGGCCGATATTGTTTGGCGAGCTTAATCGCTTGCATACCCGTATCGCAAATAAGCAGCTTATCTTCAGCACCCAGAATTTCCTGCGCGATGGATTGAAGAAACTCCAGTTCTATCGGTTCATCTTCAACAAACATAACTACGCTCATTGCATCACCTCGCAATTGGTTGGGTGGGGATGCGGATGTTAACCGTGCTCCCGCTATAATCCGATTTCACAATCGATAACCCATACTCTTCTCCGAAATAACGCTTCAAACGGCTGTCGGTACTCCGGAAGCCAACACCGATTTTGCTGTCCGGCTGATGAATGAGCTTGAGTACCTCCGGTGAGAACCCGTTACCGTTGTCTATTACAGAAATGGTGATATCATTTCTGTACTTTTCGGCAATCAGACGAATGGTTCCCCCGTCACGCTTAGGGGTAATCCCATGTATGACTGCGTTTTCCACAATAGGCTGAATCACCAAATTCGGAATACGATAAGCCTTTAATTCATTCGGAACAATGATTTCATACTGCAGGCGATTTTTGAAGCGCGCCTTTTGTATATACAAATACTTCTCAATATTATCCAATTCGGATGCGATGGTATGAAGCTGATCATCCTGCTTCACATTGTATCGCAGCAAGTCGGACAGGCAATAGATCAATTCCTCCGTCGTATGGGAGTGTTCGAAATAGGCGATGCGGGCAATGGAATTTAAAGTATTGAACAGAAAATGTGGATTGATGACAAGAGACATGTTTTTTGCTTCTAAGTCAATCACTTTCTTCTCCAGTATTTCCTTTTCCGCAGACAGTCGATTGATAATCCCTGTGTTGTCCTGCGCGCTTTCGGCGATGTCGAGCGCAATATTCCTTGCAATATGATGGCACAGCTGCTCGTGAATATCTGCTTTATCCTTGTCAATGGTTGGAAAAGCTGATATCGCCTTCGCGACAACTTCCAAATCCAGCCCCTTCATTTCAGCCAATTCCGCCGTGTTAATCAGATACTTCTGATATTCCCTCTCCTGGGAATACGCTTGCATCCCCGATATGAAGCCAACAACTTCATCTTTGACCATAATAGGCAGCAAAATGTTCTCCAGGCCGTAACAGCAAACAAATCGCCCCTGCTCGCCGGTATTAAAGCGCTTCAAATAATCTGCACAAGGTCGCGTAGGATTCTCCCAACAAAAATGCCTGCAGAAATCAGGTGACGGATTGAACTCTAGCAAAACGTCTCCATTGTGATCGTGCAGCAGCAGCGAGAACTTGGAAAGAGACAGGATGCCGCTGTATCGTGCGTATACTTTGGTTGCGATCGGACTATCGGTTTTCAGCATAATCTCGTTGCACCCTTTCACCGATAATGAACGGGAAAATAGACGTTACATGCTAAATTTTTCACAATATAATATCTCTATTATAACAATTTACAAACTGTTTGGAAATAGTACATCCCCCTTCCACAAAGCTCTATTTATAGAAATACACCACTTCGACAAGCTTTCGACAAGCGGATTGTTACAGACAAATATAAAAAGACCAAAACCCGTTTTACCGAGTTTTGGCCCTTTGCAGAACATCGATATAAATTATTGCTTAGCAGCGGGAAGAATAATTTCCACTTCACTGTGAGGACGAGGAATCACATGTACGGATATCAGTTCCCCTACACGCTGTGCGGCTGCGGCACCAGCGTCCGTTGCCGCTTTTACTGCTCCTACATCGCCTCGTACCATTACGGTGACAAGCCCGCCGCCTACCATCTCTTTGCCAATCAGGGTGACGTTGGCTGCTTTGACCATAGCGTCCGCTGCTTCGATAGAACCTACCAAACCTTTTGTTTCAATTAACCCCAATGCTTCCGATTTCATGATACATTCCTCCTACGAGTTTTGTGAGAATAAAGCGCTAGCTCACCGAACAAAACTTACTTCGGAAGCATAGGCTTATATATGATTTATTGAATTATGCCTTAGTAGACGGAAGGATGTTCTCCACTTCACTGTGGGGACGAGGAATTACATGCACTGACACGAGTTCCCCTACATTCTTCGCAGCGGCGGCTCCAGCATCCGTTGCTGCCTTCACAGCGCCTACATCGCCCCGGACCATTACGGTAACAAGACCTCCACCTGCCATTTCTTTGCCAATCAAGGTGACATTGGCCGCTTTGACCATAGCGTCCGCTGCTTCGATAGAACCTACCAAACCTTTTGTTTCAACCAAACCAAGAGCTTCCGATCTCATGTTCATTTCCTCCTAGCGATTTTTTATGATTTTAACCACAGACGCCGATGTCAGATCCATCGCGTTGGCCTCTTCAACGTCAATATGACAGTCGAGAGCAGCGTCACTGCTAACTCGGATTGCGACCTGATTGTATTCTCCGCCCCGGAGACCATCAAATTGAATGCTGACCATTTCTCCGTCGGTTACGCCGAAGAAAAGAGCATCATTAGGCGTCATATGAATGTGGCGCTGTGCAACCATCAAGCCGCAAGTAATATATACGCTTCCCTTGGAACCGACCAATGTGACGCCAGGTGTGCCTTCAAGCTCCCCGGATAAGTGCACTGGAGCTTTCACGCCCAGCTTAAAGCAGTCTCCCCGCATAATTTCTACCTGAGTCTGTTTCCGCACTGGACCGAGAACCCGCACTTTTTCAATCGCTCCCTTGGGACCGCAGACCGTAACAGTCTCATTACATGCATACTGTCCAGGTTGGGACAAATCACGCATTTTGGATAGCGTATATCCGGATCCGAAGAGCGTCTCCACATCAGCTTGAGAAAGATGCACATGGCGATTCGAAATCCCTAAAGGGATGGAGCGCGGCTCCTCCCCAGCCTTGCCAGCACCGGATACCACCTCCATTAATAATGAAAGTACTTGATCATAGCTCCCCACTAGCAGTCACCGCTTTTCTGCAAAATAGACATCAGCTCATCGACCAGATTCAACAGCATTGCATCCTCCTGTTGCTTCGGCTGTTGCGGAGAGGGAGCAGAATAAGGGCTTTGTGCTGTGCAGTCCTTAATGCCATAAGCTACACGCTTGATATTAATCAAGTGCTGTGGTCCCACATTATCTGAAGTGGCGCTGCCCCCCCAGGTTCCACATCCCAAAGTGAAGGCCGGGGCAAGCCCGGTGCTTGCGCCCACGCCGCCCTGAGTGGAGCCCGTATTCACCAAAATGCGGAATACAGGTTTTTGTGCAAATTCCATGACCATATCGTGATTCTGAGTATGGATGGAGAAGCTATGTCCAATTCCTCCATTACGCAGCAGCCCAACACTTAGATCGCAAGCCTCATGCCAGTCCTGTACGGTGTAAAACGCCAATACGGTAGTAAGCTTTTCATAGGACAGCGGGAATTTCTCTCCCACGCCCTGCTGTTCACCTAACAGCACCTTGACCCCTGCAGGAATTTGAATGCCGGCCGCTTCTGCAATCACTTGAGGTGAACGTCCTACCAGTCTTGAATTCATGGCATGTCCTTTTACAAACAGCTTGGACGCGACCTTGGCAGTTTCCTCCTGATTCATAAAGTAACCGCCCTGACGCTCAAACTCTGCAATCACCTGAGGACGGATACATTCCTCCACGATAACAGCCTGTTCAGATGCGCAGATTGTACCGTAATCGAAGGTTTTGCTAGCAATGATATTAGCTACTGCCTTTGGAATATCAGCAGTTCGTTCAATATAGGCCGGTACATTACCCGGTCCCACCCCCAGTGCCGGCTTACCTGCACTGTAGGCGGATTTCACCATCGCTGAGCCGCCTGTAGCGATAATCATGGCGATTTCATCGCACTTCATCAGTTCCTGCGTCGCCGGCATAGAAGGCTTGGTAACGCAGCCAATGATTCCTGCAGGAGCCCCTGCCTCGACAGCGGCTGCGTGCATGAGTTCTGCAGCCCGCATAATGGATTTCTTTGCCGATGGATGCGGCGAAAAGATGATTCCATTACGAGCCTTTATTGCAATAATCGATTTGAAAATCGTAGTGGATGTCGGATTTGTTGATGGAATAATACCCATGAGCAGTCCGACAGGCTCGGCAATCTCTATTAATTGATTGGTCTTGTCCTCGCGGATAACTCCAATCGTTTTCGTATCCCGAATGGATTCATACAGCTCTGTGGAAGCTAGGCGGTTTTTGAAGATTTTATCCTCAACCTTGCCAAATCCGGTTTCTTCCACTGCCAGCGCAGCCAGTTCGGCGGCGTTAACCTCCGCTGTTCGCACCATGTTTTGTACAATTCTGTCAATCTGTTCAGCATTATACCCCGCTAGGATATCGGTGGCGGCTTTTCCTGCACGGGCCAATTCCCGGGTTTCCTGAATCGATTGCAAATCATAATCAAAGTTTTCCAAGTGAAACATCCCCCTCTCGCTTACTGTTTACTGTTGATAATAATGGCGGAACCGCTTGAGCAGTTTCACCTTGTTTGCCTTGGAAATCGTCGTCATGCTCATCCCATACGCAGGGCCGTACTCTCTGGCCAGTCCGCGCAGCTTCACGGCTGTCATCGTTTCCAGCAGCTCCATTGCTTTGTCAAGCCCTGCTTCCTTTACCTGCACGTCAATCTGGTGTTTGAATGGATTGTCCAGCACTGCCTGCTCTCCATCTACCGGATCTTGATTGTCTGTTTCTGGACTGACGTCTTCAGACGCACGAGCCTGAGCGGGATCGGCTGTTAGTACAGGGAAGTCTTCATCACCACCGGTATTGAATGAGACTTCGGGCGCTGCTTCCAGTGGAACTTTAGGAGCCGTGTCTAGTGGAATATTGGGCGCATCGCCCAGTTGAACATCAGACGCTGTGTAACGTTTCGAGGTCTGCTCTGGCGTTTGCTCAGGCAGCTGCTTTGGAAACTGTTCCGCCGCCTGAGTATGCTGTACTGGCAGCGCCAGCTCGTCCTTCTCCTTGGTGAAATTCGAAACGCTGCGCCGGCCGATAATGCTCGCTATGTCGTTGTGGGGTCTTGGAATAACATGTCGGCTGATAAGCACATCACTGCCCAATTGTTGCGCCGCGGAGGCACCTGCTTCCACGGATGCTTGAACAGCGCCGACATCACCGGTTACCGCGATGGTCACTAGCCCGCCACCCACATTGCACTTTTCTATCAGTTCTACCTGAGCTGATTTGAGCATGATATCCAGACATTCAATCGCCGGAAGAAGTCCCCGCGTTTCAATTAATCCAAGCGCCTGCATGCTATCACCTCCAGTTACTGTAGCTTCCGATCAGGACAGCCCGCCGGATAAATCATATAAAACATCCTCGCGCAGTTCGACGATCCCTTGGTCGCCTTCACCCCTTTGGGGATGAAGAGTACATCCCCTTCATGAGCGGTGAAGGTTCTCTCGTTCAAAGTGACATCGAGCGTGCCTTCCATCACGATATAAGTTTCTTCGTGCGCCGTCTCCTGCGCGAAGCTATCGTGATCAACAGTCATAAACCCTGCGCTCATGGAACAATCCGGCTTCCCGATTACCTCTTGACGGTATACCTTGGCACCAGATGTTCCCGTATCGTAAGCTTCCATTTTTACCGTTCGGCCCCGTACAAGTTTTAAACCCGTCGGATCAGTCTCTGCCTGATAAGGTGGATCAAGAGTCATCCCCAACAGCTTTTCAACCATTCCTTTTTCCGATAACATCTTGAAAAATTTGAAAATGGCATTCATGTCGAGATCATCCTGAGTTTCGCTGCCTGCGGCCTCGGAACTCAAAGTGCCACATGGCTCATCGGTAAACTCCAGCCCCAGCTCCCTTGCCTTATCATGGGCTGCCGGTGTCACAATCGTGTTTCGGTCAATGCAGCACCGCTTCTGTCCGGAAGCCACCCATTCTTCCACATCCGCAACGCAAATCAGTTTTTTCACAGTTCTCGCCCCCTTTCGAATTATAAGTAAGTGTTCAATAAGTCAAACTTTCAGCACCGAAGCTTATGCTTCCGATGTGCGTTTTTTCAAAACGCTTCAGTTGGATGAAGCTAGGGCCTGAGGAGCGGAGCTACACGTTTTCGTAGAAAACGCCTTCGAAAGCATCTGCTGTTTTGGGTACGTGAGCACCTGAAATGTTTCCGCAGGAAACATGCTTCGGAAGCTTCTACCTAGGCCCGGCTGAATTCAAGATTCGATGTCGAATATGCATTCAGTGTTTCTTCGTGATCAAAGGGGGACTTTTTGAACAACCTCTATAAGATTTCTGTTCGATTATTTATTCGAACATGCAGTCCGCGTCGATGATGCCTACGACGACGGAATCTACAGGAACATCGTCTGTATGCAGCATTTTGCGGGCCGAAGAGCCGGTGCAGACAATCACTCGATCGCCTATGCCAGCGCCGATCGTATCGACTACGATCAAGCGGCGCCCGTCGTCGCTTCCTCCTATCACCTCGGCCAGCATCAGTTTCATTCCCACAAGGGAATCTGCTTTACGGGTAGACCAGATATTGTGAATCAATTCAGCGGCAATCATAGCAGTCCGTCCTCTCCGCTTTTCCGCTTCTCTGCTTAATCTCGGCGATGGCGTCCTCCACAGAAACCGTGTCACCAAAAATAGCGAGAAGAATCATGTTCTGCGGGCAGCTGCCGCGAATATCCTCCACTGTCACGCCCACCACTTTTTCAGCTACATCAGCGGCCCATACCATGTCAATCAGCCTTCCCTGCACCAGACCGACCGCGTCGCATTGGGGAACTTCCCGGCTACTGGGCGCTCCTCTGCGACGAAGCAAAATGTCCAGCGTCCCCTTGGATGGAGATTTGATAATCCGAAATTCCACTTACATCGCCTCCCGCGTGCAATTCAGAGCAATGCCCAGTGGCGTGACAAACAGTGGGTTGCTAGGCTTATAGGTAGCAATGCCAGTCCTCTGCTCAATGATCGTCTCCATACCGGTCAAGCAGCAAGTTCCGCCTACCAAGTACAATTCCTTGACTTCATGGCCCACCACATGGCGGTTGATGATAGAGGAAACCTTATCAATAACCGGCCGAAGCAGCGGCAGCAATTCTTGGTGATGGGCAGGGTCGCGCTTAAAGCAGTCCGCTTCAGAAAAACTCATCTGGTATGCCCCGGCAACCACCAAAGAAAAATGGGTGCCTCCCGTTGCTTCGTCTGCGACATAGACAACCTTGCCATCCTTCAGAATCGAAATGCCAGTCGTTCCGCCGCCAATGTCTACAATGGCTCCGTTGGATATTTGCAGCACGGCATTAGCCGCCGTAGGTTCATCCAGCAAAGCCGTAACTTCAAAACCCGCACCTTGGATCACATGCTTGATGGCGCCAGCATCCAGTAAATCGGTACCCGGTGGAATCGCCGAAGCTGCATATTCAAGTTCTGTACCCAATTGCTGCTCCAACTGTGTTTTAAGCTCCCTCACGATCTGAATCGCTCCAAGGTAGTCCACGACCATTCCGTCGCGGACGACATCGGCGTAACGGTAAGCTCCCGCCACCGGCTTCCGAGAGTCATCCAACACCGTAAGCACCACACAGGCCGTTCCCAGATCCACACCGGTATAGTAGAACGAAGACCGTCCTGGAATCGGCTTCTGGATGACCGTTTCAAATTGCTTTACGAGTTGATCGCAGTATGCAAAGGGTTTTGTCTCTGGCATGTTCCACCTCCTGTAGTTCTGCAAATAAGCGAGCTCAATTCATTAATCATAAAGTTGATTCCAGCAACAATAGGTTCCTCCGGCTTTTCTTGAGGACTGCCTGCTGCGGCTTCCAACATCCCAAACCCAAGCTCCCGCAAAGCGCATCGCAGACGGTGGAGCAACGCAATTTCTCTGCCTTTCTCCAATTGAATGTGAAACTCGGTTACCTCAAAGCAATCTCCTGCATCATCAAAAAGACCATCGGCTGTAATACCGGTACAACCCTGGAAAGATAAGTCGGCAGTGGATGTGCCGCCTCCTTCCCTTTTATGAAGGGCCGAAAACTGCCTTGACAGCTCTAGCACCTTCTGGGCCAGAAGCACATCCCGCTCCAGCAGCTCCTGCCCGGTTAACAAGAACAGGGCTGAGACGGATTGCATCTGACAGCGCAGCTTTCCACGCCGCCAATCCGGCTTTTTCGCCTGTCGCTCTGGATTCGGTAGTGGCTCTTGCTTTTGTTCTTGATTTTGCTCTTGCGTACCATAGGAAAGTGTGATCTGGCGATCCGTCAAAAACTGGCGCGCTTCCGGCGTCAATCGGCTTCCATGCTCCACCATATATGAAGTAAAAGGCTCTAACCTGTACATATTGCGCAATTCCATTTCGGTAATAAATTTCATGGTATCAACTCCACTCTTATTACCCGAACAAATAACGTTTCAATTCCCCGATAACCAGCAATATACGTTTTTTCATGTCCGTGTAACTTCCGCCGTCGTAAAACCAAGACAATCGCCCAACGTCTCAATGATGGCCCGCAGCGCCGTTTCCACACTGGCTATATCTCCGGTGAGAAGCACCGAACCAGCAAAGCGATCCAGAAAGCCGATTTTCACATCTGCCACCTTGGTCGCGATATCGGCGGCTATAATGGAGGTTTCGCTGGGCGACAGTGTTAATATGCCAATAGCCCCCGCTTCATCGATGCCCAGTCTTTCATACATGTCAGGCACAGGTGAAGCAATCATATGGGCCAGCGTCACTTGTTTGCCCGGCACCGACTCCTGAATGATCCGCCCGAGATCCGGCCCAGCAGGCTGCTGCATCAAAGACCTCGCCTCCTCCTAAAAGTATTGCGAGCTTGTAAAACGGTAGCTTTATCGAATAAAACTGGGTTTGAAAGCATGCACTTAATGTTTGATAACCCGTACCGGGAAATCGTATTGGCTGATTTGTCGCTCAATACGCTCCAGATCGGCTTCATTAAGGCTTAAATCACGTTCAACGGCGTAAACCATATCCAATTGCCTGTATTTGTTAATGCCCAGCTTGTGATAAGGGAGCAAATCGATGCCTTTAAAATTCCGGCATTCCTTATAGGGAAGCAGAAACTCTACCGTTTTGCGGATGGTCTCCTCATCATCATTGAGCCCCTTCATTAGCGGCATCCGCACCTCCACGTTATGTTTGCGGGTGATCAGTTCCCGCAAATTTTCGAGAATGCGCTCGTTGCGTACACCCGTCAGTTGATAATGGCGATCCGAATCCATATGTTTCAGATCGTATAAGATCAGATCGGTAAATTCGGCCGTGGCCAAAATCGCTTCCGGTTTGGTATGCCCAGAGGTTTCAATGGCCGTATGGATTCCGGAGCGCTTGCATTCTTTGAGCAAATTGACCGCAAACTCGGACTGCGCACATACTTCGCCGCCGCCCAACGTGACACCGCCGCCGGACGTCGTGTAGAACAGCATATCCTGCTCTACAATTTCCACAATTTCCGATACCGTCATATTCATCCCGACGATTGAGAGCGCCCGTGCGGGACAAACCTTCTCACATTCCCGGCAGCCCATGCACTCGATCTTCCGGTCCACCACATGCTGCGGCTTGGACGGCTCCTGTGAGCCGGAAGTGTCCACACGGTGGATTCCCCGGGGACACGCCGCAACACATGCGCCGCAATCGTTGCACAAATCCCGCTGGTACATCACCTGATATTTCTTTTCCAAACCCTCCGGGTTCGCACACCACTGACAGCGCAGGGGACATCCCTTGAAGAAAACAAGCGTCCGGATACCGGGGCCGTCGTATATGGAATATTTTTGAATATTGAAAATACGTGCCTGCCTTTCCGGCATACCTGAATCCATAGCTGTGGCTCCTTCCTTTCCGCATATCTAAATGCCAGAATGTCCCTTCCCTGACGTACAGCGCCAGAGAAGAGGCACGGGGCTATTTTAGAAATGCTCAATCATCGTTCTGCTGATGATCTCATCCTGCACTTCTTTACACAATTCCACAAAGTACGCGCTATAGCCAGCGACCCGAATAATCAAATCACGGTATTGATCAGGATTTTGCTGCGCTTTAATCAGCGTTTCATTATCCACATAACTGAACTGCATTTGACCGTTTCCGAGAATGGAGGCCGTCCGCAACAGATTAATCAGTCCGTTCTCTCCTTCAGGTGTTTCCAGCAAACCGCGCAATAGCTTGAAGTTATGCACCATACCAATATTCATGGCCTCAACATCTATTTTGCTAATTGATTTGATAATAGCCGTCGGACCCTTCTTGTCATGCCCCTGAGTCGGGCTGATACCGTCGGACAGCGGCAGCCAAGCCTTGCGCCCATTGGCGGTAGCACCTGTCATCTCGCCGAACGGCGTATTGTTCGAAATCGAAAGCGTACCATGGCTGAAGGTAGAGTACAGCGTTTTAAAGTTGCGGTGATAGTTCTCCGTCCACCCCGTGATATCGGCGGCAATGCGATCGGCATAATCGTCGTCGTTGCCGAATTTTGGCGCATCCAGACAATACCTGTGGATCTGCTCATAACCTTCGAAATCGGCCAGCAACGCATCACGGATTTGCTCGAGCGAATATTTTTTGTCATCGTAAACCAGCTTCTTGATAGCAGCCATCGAATCGGCGTAAGTTGCCAGACCGGACCAGATCAAGCCAGGTCCCCAGTTATACATGGCGCCGCCAGCGGAAACGTCTCGGCCGCTCTCCATTGTGCCTTCATACATGATCGACATAAGCGGCTTCGGCGCATAATCGCGGTGTACGCGCTGGCTGATTACGGTACCGACTGCGGAAAGCTCGGTGATGTATTCTACCTGCTTCTTCACCGCTGCTTCAAATGCTTCATAGGTCTTGAAGTTGCTCAAATCGCCCATGTCCAATCCCGGATTGCTTCCGTGCCAGAGCATTTTGCCACGATTAAGGACGAACTCAATGGCAATCGGCCACTGGGTGTATCCAGTGGAGGTCCACTGATACAAGCGTCCGGATTTTTGCGGCTCCACACAGCCCATCAGACAGTAATCGCGGGCATCTTCGATACTGCAGCCCTTCATCAGCATCATCTTGATGTGGGAATCATCGAAATGGCAGGCCGGGAAGCCCAATCCCGCACGGACGACATCCACAATCTTCTTCAAATATTTCTGAGGAGAACTATTGTGGATACGGCAAGCGAGCGAAGGCTGATAAACGCCGACATGACGTACTGCATCCATGAGCAGATAAGTCAAGTCGTTGGTGGCGTCGCCGCCCTCTCGTTTTTGCCCGCCGACACACATATTGACGAACGGCTGGTAGCCGGCAAAAAACTTGGAGCCACCCGCGCTGGAAACCCACATCATTTCCGAGCATTTGATTAAGAAACAGCCTGCAATCTCGAAAGCTTCAAACTCTGTCAGACGGCCAGCTTTTCTGTCCGCCTCATAGAAAGGATACATATATTGATCCACACGACCGACAGACATGCCTGTCTGATTTTCTTCCACCACAAGCAGAGATTCTACGGTCCAGACCGATTGCACTGCCTCATGGAATGTAGTCGGCGCATGAGCCGGCACGCGAGCGTTGATCTCGCCGATTTTTTGCAGCTCAGCCTTGCGCTTCGGATCTGTTTCTTTAGCAGCCAACTGGTATGCGTAGTCAGACATCCGTTTGGCATACGCCATTACGCCTTCGGTCGTATCTAACACGGATTTATAGTAATAGATTTTGTCGATGTCTTCCGGGTTTTGCATGGACAGCTTCGCAAGATGCTCCTTGGCTTCCCGCTGGATATCCAGCATCCCTTTCTTCATTAGAATGACATCGTAGCCGGGGTTGGAGTCTCCGCCGCCGTTAATCTGATGATAGGAAAGATCGCTGACGAATGCTTCGCCGGAAAACTCCCAAAGACCAGCATCGCGGTATTGCTGCTCACATATTTCATCCACCGATTTGCCTTCCCAGAACGGGAAGAGCTCCTCGCGCATGATTCGCTTGTCTTCCTCAGAGATATAGAATGGATCCTGAGGACGGTTGTGAATGGTGTCGAGCTCATCCCGGGTCCAGCGCCAAGCAATGTCAGGCGAGAAGGCGCCCGCGCGCGGCGCGCCGCAAGGATGACCAACGATCAACTCGTTGTCCTGGATGAGCAGCGGAGCCTCTTCACATGCTTTGCGGAAAGCCTTGGCACGCAGCATGATCGATGGCAGACCTGGATTTTCCTTGTATACCTGAGTAAAGGCTCTGGCACGGAAGGTTGTAATGCTTGGCGTAGCGGTCAAATAATGTTCTTTCAAAGCCCGCAAACGCTCGGTCATTCCTTCCGGGTATGCGCATTCTTCCTTATGAAGCTTACCGAGGCTGTTTTCGACCTGCGACTGAGCTCCCTTATCTGATAGCCCCTTAGAAATTCCTTGGAACAGCTTCATGATCGCTGCTCGTTCTTGAGGAGCCATGGCTTTCGTAGCTTCGGCGAATTTGCTTGAAAACTCATGAATATCCAACATATTTCCCTCGCAATCTTGTAAGTTTTATATTATTTAAAAGCTTTTACGGAAAATGTACTCCAACTCTTCCTCCGTTGGCTGACGAGGATTGGTTGGCGTACAGCGGTCAGCCATTGCGGTCCGCGCCATGCGGGACAGCGCCTCATCAAAAGCATCCTGGTCAACGCCAAGCTCACGAATTCCGTTTTCGATACCGATAGATCGTTTCAGCTTTCCAATCGCCTGGATCAGACTTACGGTTCCTTCACGGGCGGTTCGGGCCGGCAAGTGCAGCAGTGAAGCAAGCCTAGCATAGCGTTCACAAACCCTATCTATCGTTTTTCCGCCCAAGTTGGCGTTATACTCCATTACCGCCTCTAATAGCAGGGAGTTCACCCGCCCGTGAGCAATGTGAAACGTTCCGCCAAAGGCGTGGGACATACTGTGAATGATACCTAGACCAGCGTTAGTAAACGCCATTCCCACCATACAGGACGCATTCTGCACCCGATCCCGCGCCTCTGCATCTGCCGGATCATGGTAAAGCGTTTCCAGATGAGCAAATACCAATTGGACGGCTTTTTCAGCTAAGGCATCGGTAAAGTCGGTCGCTTTGGTGGAGACATAAGCCTCCAGCGCATGGGTAAGAACGTCCATTCCGGTGTCCACCACGATTTTGTTTGGCAATTGCTTGGTAAGGGTGGAATCGAGAATCGCGATGTCCGGTGCGATAAAATTGTCCACGATAACCATTTTGTCTCCGCCCGCCGTAATCACCGAAAAGTCTGTCACTTCTGATCCGGTGCCGCTGGTGGAAGGAATGGCGACAAACGATGGTTTGACAAAAGGCTCGTCTTTCTCTAACGCATATTGCCGGGCGAAGTACAGAACACCCTTCGCTGTATCAATGACAGAGCCGCCGCCCAGCGCCAGCAACACATTAGCGCCACTTTCCCAATACACTTGAAGCGCTTCGGCTACAATACTCACACTTGGATCGGGCTTCACACCGGTATACACTGCCGAGGAAATTCCACCGCTTTGCAGCAGTTCAACCACCTGACCGAGATATCCCAGCTTCTCCATCATCTGATCGGATACGATGAAGGCTTTCTTGCCTTGAATTTCCGCCAGATTCTGCAGTGACTGTTCGCCTGAATATACCTTCGATTTCATAACAAAGATTTCGTTTATCACGGCCACCTCCCTTGAATTTCTGTCGATAATCTGTCCCTAAGCAGGAAGGGCATAGCGGACAATGATCTTTTCAATGTCTGGGTGTGGATTAGGAATAACGTTTGAGCTGTACACCTCAGTCCCCATCGCCTGTACTGCGGCGACGCCAGCATCTACTGCAGCCCTTACAGCCCCTACATCTCCGCGAACAAGGACAGATATGTAACCGGACGCCACGTTTTCATAACCGATCAAATCTACATTGGCCGCTTTACACATAGCATCCGCCGCTTCCATGACGAATACAATTCCAAAGGTTTCAATGAAACCCAGTGCATCATGCTTGCTCATGAACCTCTCTCCCTCCCCGGCAATTATGCGTTTATAGAATGCGCTTTCACAATTCCTGCAATAGAACTGAGCGGACGCGGCATCACATTATGGGCAGTGACTTTGCCAATCTTTCCTGCCGCTTCAGCGCCTGCCTCTACTGCCGAACGAACCGCTGCAACATCACCTTTTACCATTATCGTTACGAGTGTGGAACCAACATTCTCATAGGATACTAGAACAACATCTGCTGCTTTAAGCATAGCGTCCGCTGCTTGGATGGCAGGAACCATGCCCAATGTTTCCACAAGCCCGAGAGCTTCTTCTCCCCGGTACTCCATTCGAATCTCACCTCACATGGGTCATTTTTATTTGTGAAATCGCTGTAATCGTAGATATTTAACTCTTACTAGCAGGTTAACATGGTTCTCCCCGTGATTATGGAGGATTCGGTAGCTGATTTTAGGATTCTAATGCCCCCTTTACCGACAATCTGGTACAAAAACGTCTTTCTTGCACGACAAGTACCAGAACGTCCTCAAGCGTGTCTATCTCATTGAATTACTTCTCCTATCTTGCTATAATTGTGGAAAAATCTGTGCGGCGAATGTATACATTGTTAAAGCATGTATATGGAATGCCGAGAAAAGGCCATCATGAAACCTCTAAACGACTTTTTATCCAAACAAATGAATATGGAAGACCTAGTGCAGCAAAAACTCCGTCTTTTTTTTGAAGATGAGCGTATTGTTTTTGACAAATCTCGTTTTGCGGGCGGGTTGACCAATTATAACTACATTATGAATATCCACGGAACGGAGTATGTGATTCGCAAGC
This sequence comes from Paenibacillus sp. cl6col, assembly GCF_900102125.1. Classification (NCBI taxonomy): domain Bacteria; kingdom Bacillati; phylum Bacillota; class Bacilli; order Caryophanales; family Paenibacillaceae; genus Paenibacillus; species Paenibacillus sp. cl6col. The sequence goes on along the minus strand of NZ_FNAZ01000002.1, from coordinate 685,308 downwards.
CCGGTAACCTGACTGATCAAATGATCGATCGCAGGATAGAGCGTGTGAACAACGGCATCGCTTCGGAATTTGGCGTAAATTCAGAATGTATATATTTTGATGAGGAAAGCGGTATTAAGATCAGCAAATATATTCCCAATAGCAAAACGCTTGCCGCGGCAGGACCCTTGGCTTCGCCAAGCTTGCAGGCCGTTCCCTCTTTACTGAAGAAAATTCACGGTAGTCCCAAGCACTTCCCGAACAAGTTTGATTGGCTCAGTGAACTTGCCAAATATGAAACCATTGTCACGCAGATCAACGGTGAATTGTTTTTTGATTACGCAACCTTAAAAGAGCAATTGCTTCGTTTCATGCAGAACCATCTCAAAAATGTCCTTTCCGTCCCTTGCCATAATGATACGGTTCCGGAGAATTTTCTCGTAGATGGGGACGGCAGTGTCTATTTGATAGATTGGGAATATTCCGGAATGAATGATCCAGCCTTTGATATTGCTGCATATATCATCGAATCGCGTTTGACAGAAGAGGCGATTGAGCAACTGTTTGAAGCCTATTACGGCAATACGTTTACAGAGGATGATCTGATGAAGGTCAAATGCTATATGATGGCCCAAGATTTGTTATGGACGGTATGGGCCCTGCTGCGCCATTATACAGGGGATGATTACCTGGATTACTGCTCACTGCGCTATAACCGCCTGCGTCGGAATATTCAAATATTAAGCACACAACCGGATTATCCTATTGCCGACATGGTGATGCGCTAGCACTAACGGTCGCTTGCGCTGTAATGAAAAACCTTTGGAGATTAATCCAGTCTCTTTAAAAACGTTTGACTGGTCAGATACTATAAAAAAAACCTGTACTTTCTTATCTAAAAAGATAAAAAAGTACAGGTTTTTGTAATTTAGTAGGATGGAATGGAGACCATCTGAAGGGTTTGGTCTGAGCGCAGCCTACATAGATTCTGAAGGAACATAAGGATATGCAAGCCATTGGTTTGGCTGAGGACGGTCAGAAGGACATTACATTGTGTAAGAAACTTAGCCTGCAAGTCGTGCTGTTGGAGCCGGATATGCGCGACAAAAAAGAAAAGCCCGATGAATGAACCATTCATCGGGCTACATCGTGTAAAACGAATTGCAAATACCTTATAGACATATCACCGCGATGCTAGCGGCAAATATTCCTTTACATTATTCATATAGGTTTGAAGCTCTTTTGTAATCCTTGGTATTTTGTGCTCCTCACAAAATAGCTTAATCATGAGCTGATCCTCTACTACCGCGATTGTGATCTCCGTAGATAATTTCCTTGTCCTGCTGCTGAACATCTCCTTGATTGCAGTAAGCTCATTCTTCATTTCCGCATGTGAATCGAACAATCCAAGGTAGTTAAAAATCGGGAGCGTAATCGTTTCAGAGCTGTAGATCTCTTTTAATGCACGTCGTACCTTCTTATACTTGTTCTTCGGCTCTTCTTGAGACAGTAACGCTGCAAAATGAATGTTTTTCTCATAGGCAAAGCGAATGAGTTCATTTATGTCTTCCATAGCCAGGTGCTGATCTCGCGGCAGACTCAGAGGCAGAATATCAATAAATGCCCCCATAGTATGATAATAGTTATGGGATGTATATTTTCTTCCTGTATGCATAAGTGCAAACGGTACCGAATCAAGCTCGAAAGCGAGCTCAACAATTTTTAAAAAGATGTTCATGGATATATCCCAGGACATCTCTTGTACAGACTCGCGTATTTCTTCAGTCAACGGAATCGAAATGGTTGTATGAATCAATGATGCTTCCTTGTACTTTTTGAAATACTGGCTAAAGCTATCCTGAAAATCAGTCAGCTTGAACCTCTCGATCAGATCCTTTTCCGTTATCCCTTGAGGCCCTCTCGACTGTTCTTGAACATAATGTTCATATTGCAATATGCTTTGTCCTCTTGATTCCCCATTGTTTGCATAGGCTTGTTGGATACTTGATTGTATGATATCGAAGCTCATTGCATCAAAGATGAGATGACTGCAAGGCATATACACCTTATAATGACTGTCTGAGATTTTAATGATGATCATGTTGTACAGCAGATTATTCAATACATTTGTACGATCCGCATGATCTCCAAACCGCTCATGGATATAGGACTGTATACGTTCTTTCTGTTCTTCGCTCACATGTTCCAAGTCTACATAAGGGATATCAATGCCTTGAACCACCCCGTACTCTTGGATCATGATTCGATGATCAGTTTGGATTAATGTACTTCGTAACAGCCCCTGTTCGTTAATGACAGACGCAATACTCTTCTTCAGCAGCTGCACATTAACTTGGTGATTAAAATCGATGATCGCCCCACTATACGTTTGGTTGGTATCAAGAAGGATTTTCTGCATCGCGGATAGTGGGTACACGCTCGTTATCTTGTTGTTGGTTACAATCGCATTGCTAAAGTCATTGAGTTGGTCGGCTAAAGCTTGCTCCCAATTTGATTCGTTTAGTGAAATCCGCTCTAAGATCTTAGATCCTTCTTCTTCTTGGCTATCCATTCTTTTGTTCGCCCAGTTATTATAGAGGTCACGGATATTTTCATAATAGAATATATCTTTAATAGAGATGTGAATATTCACCTTTTTTAGTTCTTTGTATATTTTTGCAATTCGTATCGAGTCTCCGCCAACTTCAAATAAATTGTCCCTAACACTCAACTGCTGCAATCCCAGTACATCCTTGCAAATGTCGATCATTCGTTTTTCGATTTCATTTTCGGCTTCCTCGTAATGAGCGCCCGTCTTGATATCGCCTTCCATTTCAGGCAATCGCTTGCGATCCACTTTTCCATTTAGATTAAATGGCAGCAACTCCATTCTCAGGAAATATGCGGGTATCATATAGGCCGGCAATTTCTTGCTTAACGATTCCCGTAAAGAATGGATGGCGATTTCCTTCTCTGCTACATAATAGGCACAGAGAACTTTCGATCCATCGATTTCCTTATCGATAATTGCAACCTGGGACACTTCTGGCAGCTGTAACAGGGTCTGTTCAATCTCGCCGATTTCGATTCGATATCCTCTGATTTTAACCTGATGGTCGATCCTTCCTACATATTCGATATTTCCATCAGGCAGCCATCTTGCCACATCACCCGTTTTGTATAGAATCTCTTCTGGCCGATATGGATTATGAATAAATCTCTCTTTCGTTAATTGCTCGTTATTCAAGTAGCCCCTTGCTAGCCCCACACCTGCGATGCACAGTTCACCATTTACACCTACCGGAACCAGTTTATGATTGGCATCCAGTATCAATACGCGATGATTTGCGATCGGAGCTCCAATAGAGATTTTCGTTTGCTGAACCTCGGACAGCTTGCATGCTGTTGTACATACAGTATCCTCCGTCGGGCCATAGGCGTTAATGACCTCTACTTGTCCGAGCAAATGCGAGATCTGTTCGTACTTCAGTTCACTTCCTGCCGTAATGACCCGCTTCAATCCGTTCCCTGCCTCCAAATTACCCGCGACAAATGGAGGTAAAGTAATGGTGGTGATGCCGTGAGTTCTCACAAATTCGTTCAATAAATCCGTGTTGAGTAGCACCTCTTGATCCGGAATATAAAGGGTATTGCCAAGCAATAATGCCATGTACAGCTCCCATGAGAACGCATCAAACGCTATACTTGCAAATTGCAGTATATTCTCATCGTTACCGATTCCAAGCTCGCGCTCAAACCAGTGCTTCAAGTTAATGACGCCCTTATGCTCGACCATTACTCCTTTAGGCTTGCCGGTCGTTCCTGAGGTATAGATCACATAGGCCAAATCGTGAGGATGGTTGATATTATCGATTTGTTCAATCGAGCGTGCGTATAACGCCTTATCTTCCAAATCAATCATTTCATTAACTTCTAGAGGTCTCTTCTGCGCAAGTGTATGGGTAGATAGCATAAGCTCTGCTTTACTGTCCTGCAACATATAATTGATTCGTTCTTCCGGATAATTTATATCAATAGGCAGATAGGCAGCGCCCGCCTGCAAGATAGCTAGTACGCCGACAACCATGTCGATGGAGCGATCGATCATGATCGGCACGATCGACTCCGCACCTATGCCCTTCTCTCTGAGTTGAATAGCTAACGCATTCGCTCTCTGATGTAACTCATTATAGCTAATGGAATCTTCACCGCACCGTACTGCCGTTTTCTCTGGATTCCTCATCACTTGATATGCAAAGAGACTTTGAATTGTTTCCTCTGATTGAATCTCCATATCCGTGTTGTTGAAATCAACTAAAATTTCGTCTCTTTCATCCTCTCCCACAGTCTCAAGTTCATCAATGCGGATATGCGGATTGGACATGATTTGGTTCAAAATGTGAAGGAAATGGCCTTTGATCGTATGGACGCTCTCTTCATCGTAGATCCCGTCATTATAGTTGAATTTGACAAGCAGCTCTTCCCCTGGAATGACCTTGATATTGAAGCTATAGTTCGTTTCCTCAAATATCCGGGCTGAATGAATACGAAGATTGACCTGATCTTGAATATCTTTATGAATCATATCTTGATCCATCGGATAATTTTCATAGACCATCAGCCCATTGATGAGGCTATTGCCAACCTCAGTCAGCTTTTGGATTTCCGCTATTGAGCAATAATGATAGGGCTCACTCTCATGGAAATCCGATTTTATTTGCCGCAGCACTTCCGTATATCGTTTCTCCTGCGTCGCATTTACTCGTAATGGAATGGTATTGATGAATAACCCTACCATTTCATCAATTCCATGTATTTGAGTTGTCCTGCCCGATACAATAAATCCGAACACAACATCATCCACATGATTATATCGTTGCAGCAGGATCGCCCATATACTCTGGAAAATTGTATTTACTGTAACGGTATGCTGCTGCGCTAGCAGCTCAATTTGTTTTGTAACGCTTTTATCTAGACGTAGAATAACCTCTTGCGGTTTCCCTTGGACGGTTGAAACTTTCTTGAATGGAATATCGATTGTCGTGTCGTATCCCTTCAAATACGTTGACCAATAGTTCAGAGCTGCCGTCTTATCCTGCGAACCAATCCACTTGATATACGCTTCATAAGGTTGTATTTTCTTCGCTTCTAAAGGCGTATTACGCAACAGTAGATTATAGATGTCGAACAGTTCACTGCTAATGATCCCAAATGACCATCCGTCCAAAATAATATGGTGATTGCTTAACAGTAAACTGTATTCCCGCTCGCTCATCCTTACTATAAATAATCGAATAAGGATATCGTTGCTTAAATCAAAGCCTCTTCGTCTATCCTCTATGACCAGCTGTTCGATATACGCTTCCTTATCGGTCAGTAAGTCTCTTATATCGAGATACGTGAACTCGGGTTCTCGGGATTTGTACACGATCTGCATATTTTCTTTGAAATGATTGCTGTCAACATTCGTTCGCAAGATGTCATGACGAGCAACAAGCTCTACAAAGCTCTTCTTGAATAACTCCGCATTAAGTTCTCCGACTACCCTAAGCTCCATATTGACATGGTAGTACTCGCCCTTATCCGCCATCGAATGGAACAGAAGACCTTCCTGCATTGGAGTGAGCGGGTACATGCGTTTCACGTTGTTGATTTGCTCATGGTACGGAGCTAATTCTGCCCAGGATATGTTCTCATCAGTAACATCCGAAGCGGTAACTTCTACATGCTCCTGGGAGATGCAATGATCGATAATCTCTTTAAGATTGTCCATATAACACTGTAGCATATTGTCAATCGTTGCATCGTTAAATTCTTCCCTGACGTAGCTCAAGGTCAGACGGAATTGCTTGTGCAGCACCATTGCTGAGATAGTAAGAGGATACAATCTGCCGCTTTCTTGGCTCACCGAATCCCCCGGTAATATATCGGATAACGTAAAGTTGTCGCCAGAAATATTCTCATCGAACTGTCCCAAATAGTTAAAGCTGATATCTGGGTTGCGTATCACCTTCAAATCAAAAGGCGATAAATATCTAAGCATTCCATAGCCTATCCCTTTGCGAGGGATCCGTCTGAGTGTATCCTTCGTAAATTTGATTACATCCGAAATATGATCTTGGGCGTGCAGAATCACCGGGTATTGACTGGTGAACCACCCGACTGTCCTTGTTATGTCCACATCATCTACGATTTGTTCTCTTCCGTGCGATTCCAAATTAATGAGTATGCGCTCCGTTTGATTGCAATTAGCAATCGATACGGTTAAGGCTGAGAGAAGGATATCATTGATTTCCGTTGTATACGCCTTATTGACTTTGGTTAATAACTTCTCGGTATAGGCCTGATCCAGCATAATCGTCTTTTTTATGATCTTAGCGCCTTGTATACTTGAAGGCTCATGATCCTTGTTAATCTCTTTCACGTCCCATTGGCTAAGACGATTCCAATATTCCAGCTCATTTTGCAATGTAAATCCGCCAGCATACTGCTTCTGCTTGGAAGCCCATTCTTGGAAGGAGCTAGTCTTCAACGGCAAACTCTTTTCTGGATCCTGATAGAGCGAATCAAAGTCCTCTATAATAATTCTCCATGACACGGCATCTACAACCATATGATGAATGGATATAAGCAAATGGTCGCCCTTGTCTGTTTGGAACAGCCCTATTTTGACAAGCGGGCCCTTCGCTAATTTCATACTGGCCTGGAGTTCAGTACATAAGCCAGTTATATAATTATCCGTAATCGGTTTTCCTCTAAGGTCATAAATATGAAAATCATATAATCTATTCGTTACTTCTCGATTGATTAACACCTGGTCAACATATATGGCTCGCAATAGATCATGATGCTGCACAATACGATCGAAAGCACGTTCGATTCTATCCACGCTGAAGCCATCTTCACGGAAAAGCATCAGATCCTGATTGAAATGATCTTTGTCAAGATGTTCTTGCGCTAAGAACCATTGCTGAATTGGTGTCAGCTCGATCTCGCCGGATACTTCGCCCTGATCTATGGTTTTTGTTGTCGATTTGATATGCGGGATCAAGTCTTTAATTCTAGGATTGCCCATCAAATCTTTAATCTCAAATGAATACCCTCTATTGCTCATTTGGGCAATTGCTTGGATCGCTTTAATGGAATCTCCGCCTAAGGCGAAAAAATCGTCATTGAGTCCAACATTCCTCACGCCTAATATCTTTTCCCATACCTGGGCGATTGCTCTCTCCATGTCATTTCGAGGCGCTGCGTATTCGGCTCCAGTAACCACTTTGCCATCTGGTTCCGGCAATGCCTTACGGTCTACTTTTCCATTCGGGGTTAACGGCAGCCGATCCATCTGTACGAAATACGATGGAATCATGTAGCTCGGCAGCGATGCAGACACATGATTCCGCAGTTCTGATGCAGACAGTTCCATCTCGCTCACAATATACGCGCATAGGTACGCTTGTCCGTCCTCTCCTATTTGGGCCACTACGATTGCATCTTGGATCACCTCATGCAGCAGCAATTGCTGGGCGATTTCGCTTGGTTCGATGCGGAAGCCTCGAATTTTGACCTGTTCATCAATCCGGCCCAAATATTCGATATTCCCATCAGGCAGCCAGCGAGCCAAGTCTCCGGTCTTATACATTCGTGCCCCCGCTTCGAACGGGTTCGGAACGAACTTCGCCGCCGTCAATTCTGGATTGTTGACGTAACCGCGAGCAAGACCGTCTCCGGCAACGCATAGTTCACCCGCCACACCAATAGGCTGTAAATGGTGATGACGATCTACGATATAGGCTTTCGAATTGCTAATTGCTTTTCCAATTGGGATAGAGCTGCCGAACTCTTCCTCAATAGCATAGGAGGTTGAGAAGGTTGTATTTTCGGTTGGACCATACCCATTTATCAGCTTCAGGCCCTGATAAGCCTGTCTGACTTGATTGATGTGCTCCCAAGACAGCGCATCTCCACCCACGATTAAATGCTTCAGTCCCTTAAATATCGTCACGTCCTGTTGAACGAGCTGATTAAATAACGGAGAGGTCAACCACATCGTTGTAATTTGATTTCTACTAATTTCCTCCCCTAACCGTTCCGCATGTAAGAGGATATGTTCCTCAACCAACACCAATTCGATTCCATTCAGCAAGGCTCCCCAGATCTCGAATGTGGAGGCATCAAAGACCATCGCCCCAGTTTGTAAGATCCGGTCTCCTTCCGCAAACTCTATGTAGTTCGTGTTTTGGACAAGCCGCACAACACTTTGATGCTCTACCATAACCCCTTTTGGTCTTCCCGTGGAGCCGGATGTATACATGACATAAGCCAAATCTGAAGGGCTGTTAATCAGCAACGGATTATCTGAGCTCTCTGATGACAATTCCACTGCGATTCGATCCGTAAGCACGATGTCGATCTGGCTATCGATATGAAGTAATGCTTCCATATGAGAGGATTGGGCAAGGAGCATTCCAGTGTTGGAGTCTGCAAGCAGAGTCCTCATTCGGTCTACCGGGTATTTCGGATCAATTGGCAAATAAGCTCCGCCAGCCTTTAGAACTGCTACAATGCCGATCACCGTTTCAACGGAACGTTCACCCATAATACCAACGATGACATTGTTCCCTACGCCCATTTGTCTTACATAATGAGCCAGACGATTGGCTCTCTCATTAAGCTCTTGATAGGTTATCTGTTCGTCTTGGAAGCGTAATGCGATATGCTGCGGTACTCTCTCTACTTGCTCTTCAAGCAGTTGGATAATGGTTTTATCCTTCGGATAGTTGCTGAGCGTATCATTAAACACATGAAGAATGTGATGCTTCTCGCGCTCGTCAATGATGTCAACATCATCAACGCATACATTTGTGTTGTCAATAATCTGATTCACAATCGCATCAAACGCTCGGATGATCTTTGACATATCCGCTTCAGCCAATGCGTTCTCATTATAGATGAAATTGATCATCATCTTGTCATCTTGGTTGACAACTAGCGTTACGTTATAGTTTGATCCTTCAATGAGCTGATGCGGCAGTACAAACACGGAATTGAGTATTTTCAAATCATTGTTTTTCAATATTTCTTCGTTCAGTTGCTTCTCATCAATCGGATAATTCTCAAATACAAGGAGGCTGCGAATCAAATCGCTTTTCGCCTCACTCAGATTTTGAATTTCCGCAAGACTTACAAAATCATGTTTGTTGTTCTGCAGTGTAGTGTTGGTGATCTGCTTCACGAGTTCAGGATATTGCAAATTGTCTGTAAATTTCACACGAAGCGGGACTGTATTGATAAACAGTCCAGGAATCACTTCTACGCCTTCGATCTCCGCATTTCTCCCTGAGACAACATACCCATAAACAATATCATCGGTATTATTGTATTTACTAAGAAGAATCGCCCAAATGCTCTGGATCACGGTATTTACCGTAACTCTACTTTCCTGAGCAATGCGAATGATGGATAACAATCTTTCCTCGTCCAACTCCAATGCCATCTCTTTATTGATGACTTCATTCATTTTATGTTCTCTTTCAAAAGGGATCCTCGTGACTTCTTTGCAATCATGCAAGTAATCTTTCCAGTACGCTTTAGCTTCATTGATATCTTTGTTTTTGAGCCAATCGATATAAGTAGAATAAGGTACGACATCGTTCAGACTCGCTGGAATCCCATGCTTGATTTCATTATAAATTTTAAACAATTCTATAAGAATTAAGCTGTTGCACCATCCATCCATAAGAATATGATGCAGATGAAAAATCATACTGTATCTGTTCTCTTGCATTCGAACAAGTACAATGCGAAGCAGTACATCCTTGCTTAAATCAAATCGTCTTGCCCGATATTGCCTGATTAAATCCTCCAGATATGCTTCATTATCTTCGCCCTGCTCGGTGATGTCGATGTACTCAACTGCTCCTCTTCGCTTTCTATAAACGACCTGCATATTTTGTTGAAACGATGAATAATCAAATACTGTCCGTAAAATATCATGTCGATCGATAACCATGTTAAAAGCTCGATCCAGCATATCCAGATCAATATGCCCTTCCACCTGGAAACAGGACAACTTGATGTACGTATCCTGCTCATCTGTCAAAGCATGATAAAGCATACCCTCTTGCATAGGCGCAAGAGGGTAGATGTTCTTAACATTGTGAAGCTCATTCTTGTATGCGGACAATTGTTCCATCGTTATATCTTCTAGCGTAATATCGGTAACGGTAATTTCCGCTTCCTTCTTGGTTGTACAATGTTGAATAAGGCGATCCAATTGATTTTGATATACGCTTAGCAGCTTCTCAATCGTTCCTGGAATAAAATCATCTTGCTCGTATATGAAAGTGAGCTTCAAATTGTCTGCGATGAGGATAGCTTCGATATCTAGAGCATGTGAGCTTGTTAGGTACTTGGATGAGTATTCACTGGAACCCAGATTCGTAATTTCAAATCCATCTCCGCTAGCACCTGGATCGATTCTGCCTACATAATGAAAGCCAATTTCGGGCTCTGCAAGGTTCAAGTCTTCAGTGGATAAGTACTTGAGGATACCATAGAAGCGTCCCTGATTCGGAATTCGCCGCAGCATGTCTTTCGTATGTTTGATTGTGTCGCCGAGATCATCGTAAGCTCTGAGGACAACTGGAAATTGTGAACGGAAACACCCAACAGTTCTGCTCAAATCCATAGGCTGTGCCCATTCTTCCCTGCCGTGGCCAATCAAGCTGATCAATGTGTTCTCTTCTCTTGTCCAGTCTCGAATCGTCAGGGCCAAGGCAGCTAATAAAATATCAAGAAGATTCGTATGATATGCATTGTTGATATTATTCAGCAACTCTCCGGTAACTTGTACACCAAGCTCTTGAACTTGTTTGTTCAACTCCATGCAAGTTTACCTCTCTCCCTTGGCAATTTTTTGGTGGCCGTCGTGTCATGTAACCTTTTCCAATAGTCAGCCTGCCTTTTCACACGATAAGAGTCTGCATATTCGTTCAGTTTGTCTGACCATTCCTTGAAGGAAGTCGTGTTCTCCGCCAACACGATGCCCAATCCCTGCTCTGCCTGCGTATACCCATTCATGAAGTCTTCTAGCAGAATGCTCCAAGATATCTCATCGATAAGAAGACCATGGATAGCGATGAATAATTTGTCCCCCGAGCTCATTTGGAACAAGCCCAGTCTTACGAGCGGCCCTTTCTCAAGATCCATACTGTTCTGGATCTCATTGCATGTTTCGATAACTTCTTGATCCGTTGCATTCTCATATACCTGAAGGTCATACTGTGCTTCGCCGGCTCCTCGATTGATTTGAACGACATTGCCGTTATCCTGCTGATACACCATTCGCAATGCGTCATGCCGAATGATCAATTGATCAAACACTTCCTTTACCGTGTTAGCCTGAAAGCCCGCTGCCCTGTGCAGCATTCTACTCTCGCAGCAATGATGTTGATCAACAGATAATTGTTCAAAAAATTGCTTTTGCATCGGAGCTAACTTTACTTCCCCAGCTAAGGAATTCTGCATCTGCTTGTGATGCTTCGACTCTATTACTTTCACTAGCTGCTTGATCGTGGGGTTTTTGTATAAGTGATCAACCTCGAAGATGTAGCCCTTAGCTCTGGCTCGTGAGATGAGCTGAATGGCTTTAATCGAATCCCCGCCCATTTGGAAGAAATCATCGTTGATACCGATCGGACTAGAGCTTAATGTTTTTTCCCATATGTGAGCGAATTCCTCTTCGATTTCAGTACGCGGAGCCTCAAAACCCGCACCTGCTACGGTACGTCCGCTAGGCACTGGCAGCGCATCACGAGCGGGTATTCCATTCTGCGTATGCTTGTTCGTGTTATCTTGTCCGATATTGCCAAAATCCTTGAGTGTAAGTCTAGAGTTTTCGTTAGGATCGTTATGAGTAATAATAAACTCTAAGATTCTTTGATAGTCTTGTCCCCATTTCCCGATCGTCTCTTCTTTGAACAGGCTTGTTTTATAAGTCATCCCGATATGGAATGTGCCATTTTCCTCAAGAATTTCAATGACAAAATCAAAATCGGATAATGCACTCTTATATTCATAGGTATTAATTTCTAAATTATCGATCGTGAGTACTCTTTCATCCGTTTTTTCATAGACAAACCGTACATTAAGGAAGCCTTCCCTGCTGTTTTTCGCTTTCTTCATGAGGCTTGCCAGGTAATTGAACGGGTAATACATATGGGAGTACGCTTCAATACAATTTTGTTTGACTTCCTTGACAAACGCTGCAAACGTCTTATCATCTGAAAGATTGTTCTTCAGCACGATGGTGTTGGTAAACATACCAATACTCTCATCAAAAGAACCATCTGCCCGGTTTGTCACTGGAGTTCCTATGCAAATGTCTTCATTTCCAGTTAATTTTTTAAGTAGAAGATTAAACCCTGCAGCCAACAACATAAATAAAGAGCATTGATGACGCGAAGCAACTGTTTTCAAATCACGAACCAACTCGGATCCGATCTGCATATGAACCGTATTGGCCGTGAAATCAGACTCTGGAGGTGTTGGATAGTCGGCAGGGAGCTTCAGAACATTCAGTTCACCGAATAATTTGCTCAGCCAATACTGTTCGCTCTGCTTCTTTTCGTCCGATGCCAAGTAGCGGGTTTCCCATTCAACAAAATCTCGATACTGCTTATTCACAGGCATAAGTCGTTCATTCGCATACAAGCGCATGAACTCTTGCACGAAGATACTCATTGAAATGCCGTCTGCTATCGTATGATGGAAGTTGAAAATCATCGTACCTTCTTGGCTGCCCTCTTCGATTAGGATGACCTTCAACAAAGGAGCTTCCGCTAGATCAAAAGGGGTAACTAATGATTGAATGAGCTCATCCAAATCCTCATGCAAGCCCTTTTTGACGATATCGATTGTAAACTCCACCTGTTCAAGAATTTCTTGCTTAAACTCCCCATCTTCAACAAACAGGCGTGTGCGCAGGCTCTCGTGACGCATCACGATTTCATTGAGTACGGCTTCAAATTTATGACGATCCAGCGCTCCCCTAACTTTTAGTACGGTCACCATATTATAGGGATCATCTTTGCCAATGGAGCTTAGAGTGTATAATCGTTGCTGAATGATAGACATCGGAATTACAGGTTGCTGCTCTTCCAACCGGGTGGATTGAGGCAACTGAATAGCATGCTGGTTCAATGAGGAGTCGCCAAAATATCCGGCTTGACGCATCTCTTCAATCGTCATTTTGATGGCAGTAAATATATTTTCGATATCCGCATCCGTGTGTTCGGTGGAGAAGAAGCAATTCCGTCCTTCCCATACATACACACCCTTCTCCAGCAAGCCGAAGAAGAAGATTTCGAAATCCCCTCGAAACACAAATCTGAATAAGGAACCGAAATTCACGACTTTGATTGGAACATGCTGCTCTTCGAAATACGCGTTTACTCGTTGTACAAAGTCATTGGTTTTTTGATTCAGTCTGTCATAAAGCGTATCCTTGTTCTCCGTTATATAGGTTAATGAAGCGTGAGCTGCAGCCATGGCGAGCGGGTGATGTGAGAAGGTTCCGGCCACAAACGTTCTCTTCTGCTCACATGGCGGAACCGACGTATCGCCAAAGCTCCACATGCCCCCATCAATACAGTCCATAAACTCGGATTTTCCAGATACAACTCCGATCGGCATCCCGCCGCCAAGAACCTTACCATAGGTCACGATATCTGCTTTGATACCGAAATACGCTTGGGCTCCGCCTGGGTCAATTCTAAAGCCTGTAATGATCTCGTCAAATATGAGTGCAACTCCGTTTTCTTCCGTGATTTGCCTAAGTTTCTTCAGGAACTCCTTAGGCTGAACATCCGGTCTTCGGCTTTGAACGGTCTCAACTAGGACACCGGCGATTTCATTCGCGTGATTTCTGATATAATCCAGCGAAGCCTCTTGATTGTAATTCAACATAACTAAATCACTGACAACGCTCTCCATAATACCTGGAGCCAACGGGATCGTCGTTAGGCTTCCGTCATCACCAATGGAGGACAATCCAAGCAAGCCGTCATAGGTGCCGTGATAGGATCCCGCAAAAGTAACGATCTTCTTCTTGCCTGTGCTTGCCCTGGCGATTCGTACAGCCACCATATTGGCTTCCGTTCCTGAATTATAGAAAGCTACCCGCTCGACGCCTGTTAATTGGCTGATCTGTTCGGCAACGGTTCCAGCCAGTCTGCCCATTGGGCCTAGAGGCATTCCTCTGCGGAGCTCCTCCGTTAATGCTTCATTGATAAAGCTCGGGTTATGTCCAAGCAAGTTAACGCCAAAGCCCATCGTCAAATCGATAATGCTATTCCCGTCGATATCGCGAAGCTTCGATCCTTGTCCAGTGTCCGCCACGATCTGATAGATCATTTCCTTCATGACCGGTCTGAATCCCGCTACATTTCGATTATTCGCATATACTTTTCTGTATCTTTGAATATTCTCTTTTGATTTTTGGGTGAATCTTGTATATTTCTTCTCAATGTTTCGAATATAGGTAAGCTGCAATTCATTGAAATTTTCATTATCGATCAATTCCAGCTTTTTGTAGGGTACATAATGGCTTTTGGTGTCCACAGCCAAGGGTGAAGCCTTTGGGCTGCTCACAATGACCTCGCTCTGCTTCAAGTTTGGCGTATTCTTGCTAACTGCCAATGGCTTCTGACTGGGATTCGTAAAACCCTTCAGAATATCCAGCTGTTCGGACATGATTTTCATCTGCGTATTGAAAATATTCTGCAAAGCATCCATGCCATCGAGTGCACCTAACGAATGGTTCTGTGCCTGACCAGCTGCCGCCAAGCTGTTCATTGGCTCTGCATCCGGGATCGTATTTATGGTCTCTGAGATCGGTTTCACCGGTTCATCATACTCAGTCTCATAACCAATTTCGTTGATCTCCTCTTCATCCACCCAATCCGTATGTTTGTTAATATGCTCGGTGATCTTCTCAACGGTATCCAAGTTAATAAAGAACTCATTTAATGTAATCGAGATGTTGAACTTATTCGTAATTTGTTTATTGAGTTGGATAAGTACTAAAGAATCAAATCCGAGCGTCAGCAGATTGAGGTCATCCTCGATCTCTTCGATCTTGAGCCCCGTTAAAATCTGTATCATTTCTTTTAATTCGGATTTGATCTTCTCTTTCGGGTTAGATCGCAAGCGATTCCCGCGAGCTTGCGGCTGTTGTGGATGCTGTGAGTGTTGTGAAATAGGCGGCAGTTCTTTTATTTCCTTGGAGGAGCTTGCTTCTTGAATTGGATACGCGGCTGCACGGTCTATTCTTCGTACCTCTCTCCACAGTTCCTTCTTTTGGAATGGATAGTTTGGAAGCTTTACTCTACACGTAGCATAGGATTGATAGAATGTGTTCCAATCCAGATCCATTCCCTTCATAAATAAAGCAGAGACGGAATTAAAAAATTGCGTGTAGTTCTCCGATTCTCGTCTCATAGAAGGTACAAACATGATCTCATCATCTTGTAGACACTGGTTAGCTAACCCGCTTAGGGTTGCATCGCCTCCGATTTCAATAAAAATATTGACGCCAAGTCGTTTGGCTTCTTGCATGGCACCTTGGAAGTTAACCGGCTTGGATAGATGCTCGACCCAATACTTGCTTCTACCCAACACTTCTTCTTGTTCCACTTGTCCCGTAATGCTGGATATCATTGCTGTCTGCAGGTTTGAGAATGTGATGTCTCCGATGCCTTGCTCATACATGCCTTCATACTCCTTCATTAACATGGAGTGATAAGGATGAGGAATATTGAGCTTATTAAAAAAGACTCTGTGTTTGGTTTGCAAGGTTTCGATTACGATATCGACCTCATCGCTTCGGCCCGAAATCGTAACATTGTCAGGAGCGTTAATGGCAGCAATGGTAACATGTTTGCATCCGCTTTCTTCCAATGCAGCTTTCACATATTCCACATTCGTCAGAATGACGACCATCTTGCCTTCGACATCAATGGATTCCATCATTCTGCCACGCTGTGCAATCATCAGGATCACATCGTCCAAGCTGATAAGCCCTGCATAGCAGGCTGCCGTATACTCGCCTATGCTGTGACCGATAATAACGTCAGGTTTTATCCCTAACGCACCCCACAGCTTGGTTAAGGCATACTCAATGGAGAATATGGCTGCCTGTGAATAGATCGGTCTAGTGAGCAGCGTAGTGTCTTCCCCGTAGATCCCGTCTAGTATCGACAGGCCGAGTATCGCTTTAAACTTCTCATTACACAGATCCATCGTTTCTCTAAATATTCTTGATGTGGTGTAAAATTCTCTAGCAATTCCGTCATAGATGGAGCCTTGGCCCGTAAATAAAAAGGCGATTTTGTTGTCTTTGGCCGTACTCTTCTGGATGAGGAGCTCATGGTGGCTAGAGTTGTTCAGAACCAAATCCATTTTATCCAGTAAATCTTCTTTGTTCTTCCCCACTGCTGCAAATCTGTAGTTCAAAAATGAGCGGCTAATATTGGACGTATAAGCAATATCCTTGATGGAGCCAGTTTCCTTCACCAATTGCTCCTTCATTGCGCTTATATATCCTTTTAAAGCTTTTTCATTCTTGGCTGACAAGGTCAATAGATGAGCTGGCAGTTCATCCAATTGCTCATCCTTGTCATGAGGCTGAGGGGGCTCCTCAAGGATGACATGCGCCAGCGTTCCGCTGAAACCAAAAGAACTAATCCCTGCTCTTCTGACTCCTTCAGTCTTCTGCCAGTCCATGAACTCGTCCGCGATCTTAACCTTCCCCCACGAAATGTTCTTATTTGGGTTTTGAGTATAAATGTTAGGCAAGATCTTCTTATTCTCAAGAGACATAATGACTTTAATCAATGCGGCCATGCCTGAAGCTGCTTCTAAATGCCCAATATTCGGTTTGGCGGATCCGATAAAGAGAGGCTCCTTTTTATGCTTAAAGACCTCTGATAACGATTGGATTTCGATGAGGTCGCCTAATGGTGTGCCAGCACCATGTGTTTCGATATAATCGATATCGTCAACAGTCAAATTTGCATGTTGTAGTGCCTGTCTGATTACGCCTTGTTGTGACAATCCGTTTGGAGCAGTAAATCCGTTTGACTTGCCATCCTGTCCGATCACTACATGCTTGATAAGGGCCGCAACTGCATTTCCAGCTTGCTTGGCATCTTTTAATCTTTTGAGAACGATGACACCGCAGCCCTCGCCTCTTCCAAAACCGTCTGCATCATTATCAAACGCCTTGCATTTTCCGTCCTTAGACAAACCGCTGAATTTGGAAAGCCCTATAAATGGCTCTGGTGTAAGCAATAGATTCGAGCCCCCGACAATGGCCATGTCGCACTGGTTATTCCGCAAGCTGTCGACGGCAATATTCAAGGCTGAAATAGATGACGAACAGGCCGTATCGCAGATGATCGCAGGCCCTTTGAAATCATAGAAATAGGATAATCTACCCGCTGCCGAGCTAAGTGAGACACCTGCAGTTGAATAAGCCGTTATATCGGAAGCTTGACCCGAATACAATTCGGCATTGGCATATTCATAAGCGCTGATTCCAATAAATACACCTGTTCTGCTCCCCTTCAGCTCCTCTATATTCAAGGCTGAATTCTCCATAGCCTCCCAGCTTACCTCCAACAAGAGTCTGTGCTGAGGGTCTATTGATGCAGCTTCAATGGCTGATAGACCGAAATGAATATTATCAAAATCTCTGATATTATCACGCAAAAAGGATGCGCTCTTCGTAACCATCTTGCCTTCTTCTTCAGGATCATCACTGTAATAGTTGCGATAATCAAATCGATCCGATTTAATCTCGGTCACAGAATCCATTCGGTTGGCCATTACTTGCCAGAATCCTTCAGCGTTCCATGCTTCTCCTGGGAAGCGACATGAATAGCCAATTACCGCAATTTCTTCATTGCTCTTCTGATCTTGAATGATCGTGGACAGCTCTTCTATTTTGGCGGCCGCTTTTTTGAGAGCCGATTTATACTTATCAATTTCCTGCTCCACACACTCACTCCCTTTTCCTCTCGAAATTACGCTCCAATTTTTTGCTGTTCCGGATTGTATTGAATAAAAGCCTTAAAGGATTTTAAGAAAAATAAAGGGATAAACAATACGGTCATTGCCATGAAGCCTGTAAATACAATGTATCTTATTGGGAAAAATTCGCCTAATATACCTCCAATAAACATCGCCAGCGGTGCAAGTCCCATCGTAAGAGTTCCCTTAAGCGAGGATACCTTGCCTCTCATTTCCTGAGAAACAGTTAATTGCACCGTTGATTCGATCAGTACATTTACAATTGCGTTGAAAATGCCGCCGATAAATAACAAAATAGCCATGATAATAAAGTTATTCATCATGACTGCGATGGAGAAAACAATCCCTGCCAGTAATCCTGATACGGTTAGTACCATACTTTTGTGGTCAGGCTTGATCCGAAATACGGAAGTAAATATCATTCCCGCAAGCATACCTAATGTAAAGATGGCCATGGCGAGCCCGTATTTAACTTCACCTAGGTTCTCTGCATTTTTAAACATCGGTGCAAGCAACACAATGCTTATCGTTGCAAAAAAATTCAAAAAACCAGCTAAAACAATTAAGTCTCTTAGCCCTTTCATTTTCCAGATATACTTAAATCCATCTTTCATATCCTGCCAGAAGTTGAATTGTTGATCCTGACTCGTTGACTTCGGTACCTTCATGAAAAATGCGAGAATAAATGAAATGATATAAGAAATACCATTACATAAAAATAAAATGGGTGCGCCTATGAGAGAATACAGCAGACCGCCAGATGAAGGCCCTATGATTTGAGAAATGGCACGCAACATACTTAAATTGGCGCTAGCTTGTACAATCTGAGAAGAGGGAACAATGTCAGGGATCGTTGAGGTTACTGCGGGATTAAAAAATGCAGCGCATGTGCCGAGAATAATCCCCGCAACAAAAGCCATCCAAATTTCGAGATATCCCAATATGGCTGCAATGCCGACGAACAGAATGCATACCCCTCGTATGAAGTCCATTAAAAGGATCATTTTTCTTCTGTCTGTTCGATCTACAATGACACCTGCAAAGGGTGATATGAGAACTTTGGGCAGCAACGATGTCGCCAGTAATGCCCCCATCAAACCTGGTGAACCGGTTTCGTACAGTACCCAGAAGGTTAAGGCAATTTCATAGATGGAATCGCCTAGCGCAGAAACCAGCTGTCCTTGCCAGAGTAGAAAGAAATTCATCGACCACAACCGCTTTTTAGGTTCGCTTGTATTCTCCATGTTTCCTCCTGTCGAGAGCTAAAACAAAAGAATCGCGTTCAGTTTGGGGTGATAATCCACTCGCCCTCCGAACACGATTCCCTTGTTCAACACTTGTTTGATTATGCTTATACGAAACTGCCTTCGTACACCGGGTAAGAGTAGAATCCTTGTCCACTCTTCCTTCCATGTGTTCCGGCTTCAACCATTTTACGAAGAAGCGGACAGCAACGGAATTTTGAATCCTGGTAGCTCTCGTATAAAATGTCCAGTGATTGCACAACGGTATCCAGACCGATTAAATCAGCGGTTTCAAGCGGGCCCATTTTGTGTCCAAAGCATTTTTTGAATACGTCGTCTACATCTTTCGGATTTGCAACCTGATCCTGAACCACGAATGCAGCCTCATTCATAAACAAATGGGAAATACGGTTAGACACAAAGCCTGGTAAGTCGTTAACGATGATCGCTTCTTTATTCAAGGTCGAGAGAAGATGAACAGTAGCTTCAATGGTCTCCTCCGAAGTATGGTATCCTTTGATCAGTTCAACCACTGGTTTCATGATGACTGGATTCATATAATGAGAGCCAATGACCTTTGACGGCCTATTTGTAAGGGCAGCAACCTTGGTAATCGAAATACAGGAAGTATTAACAGAAAAAATACAATGATCGGGGCAGATTCGATCAAGCTTTAGATATACGTCTCTCTTGATCTCCCACTTCTCCGGCACGTTCTCAATGATATAGTCTGCATCTTGTAATAGGTCATAATCCATAGTAAAGGAGATTCGATTCAGAATGGTTTCCGGCTTCTCCGCCGCGAAATCTTTGTTGTATAAGCCTTGAAAACGAATGTTGTTGGCAATTTTCTCTTTAGCTCTCGTAAGAATGTCTTCGGAAATATCAACAAGTACTACGTCATACCCGGCTAATGCAAAATTATGCGCAACGCCAGTTCCCATAACGCCTGCACCAATGACTCCAATCACCTTCATGTTTACACCCATCCCCTTCGCATCGTTTAAGGCATAGAACGAGCTGGAATCGTTATACCTTAACGCGAATTATTAAATTCAAGCTCACAAACATACATAGTTTCGAGTCCTGCATAGAAGCTATTAATACTATCCCGACTCGACAGCCAAGAAGTGCTCTTGAGCAGGACTCAATCCATCCAATAAACCAAGTGCCGTAGAGAAAAGTCAGAAAAGAGAGCGAGAACGGTTAACTGCTTCAAGCCTCATTTCCTATGTTCTTATAATCATTGACTTACTGCAGCACTTTTGCTTGCGACGAACGTAGAAATGGCTTCAATAGACCGGAAGTTGTTCAAATTCAAATCTGTGTTATCAATGCCGATGCCGAACTCCTTCTCAATAAACATCACCAGCTGCATAGCAAAGAGAGAGTTGACATCTCCAGTCGCGAAAATATCATCTTGATCCTGCAGTTCTTTCTTCTTAATAAACTGGCTCAAAAATGCTCTTGTTCTGTTTTTGATTTCTTCCATCGTGATACACCTCATTGAATAGTATTTTTACTTGCTTGGCATTTTCAATCGCATGAACTTTTTATACGTTAAAAATTCAGCATCCAGATTGATGAGTCTTGATATTTTCGTAAGGGAATCCTCCAAGCTAACTTCAACAAAACTTTCAATCCCCCACTGACCTAACGTGAGGATGGAGGCATTCCAATTCATTGGGCTTGTCATATTTTTGATGAGCTCATTCTTTAAATCAGAAGCGCTTTGGATGGCAGTCTGCGAAAATACGGATAATATCGGGATATCGCCATCACAAATCGAAATCTCCTCGACAAGATGCACGAACCTGTCAATGCCTTCTGCTGCATATGGTGAATGAAACGCATAGGGAGCATTGATGGTTGAAGCCTTGATTGCTCCCTCTTGCTCAGCGAGTCTCAGAACCTGATCAACGCTGTCCTTAATTCCTGAGACAACAAGACACGTATCGTTGTTCTCGCTAGCCATATATACGTCATGTTCCGATGTTCCTCGGGCGATGAGATCGTGAACCTCATTGTACGTCTTCCCAACGATGACCCCCATACTGCATGGAATAGCAAAGCCTTTGGGGTATTCATAAATCGTTTGAAGCATTCGCAGTCCCTCGGCAAAAGAAATGGACTTGCCACAAGCCATAGCCGTAATTAAGCCCATACTGTAACCAGCCATTATGGCAGGTTTAATGCCTGAATTCACATATTGCTGATACACAAGATAATCACATGTATAAATCGTAATCCAATCGTAGAACATCCTGTCGCATTCGATATGCTGAGAGTGGAACAGATAGCCGAGCAAATCAATTCCAATCTCCTTATTTACCGTGTAGCAGTAATCCTTCAAGGCATGAAGCTGGCCTTCTTCCAACAGGCCCAAGAGCTCCCGATAGTCCGCTCCAACACCCTGAAAAAGAAATGCCCGCTTGTTATCCGTTAACTTGTTCATGACCACCCTCATTTTTCAGGCAATAATTCGCCCTCCATAATATTCACGATTGTACGGGTATGATCGTTAATAAAAAAATGATCCCCCATAAAATGATAGAACTTGATCCTTTGTTCGCATAAGTCATCCCATGCAATCTCTTGCTTTCCATCAATCCTATCTTCAAGCCCAATAAATACGGAGATGTCACATTTAATTTTCTCTGCTCTTTGCTGAAACTCGTAGTTTTCCATGATTCTGATGTCATTTTTTAATACAGGAAGATAAAACCTCATTAATTCTTTGCTCTGCGAGAGCTCTTCATGGGTGCCTCCCAAGGCAATGATTTTTGCAATAAACTCATCGTCAGGCATCGTGGAACTGACATACATGTTATTTTTCACAATGGGTGATTGCCTGCCTGAGAAAAAAATATGCGCTGGCTTCCGTTGTCCTTCTGCAGTAACTTTATAGTACAGTTCGTAGGCCAGAAGCGTTCCCATGCTATGTCCATATAGCGCATAGTCGTCTTTCTGAATTTGATCTTTTATTAAAGAATAGATATCGTCGACTGCTTCCGTCATATCCTCATAGAAGTCCTGACCGAATCTCTCACCCCTTCCCTTTATTTCGATGGCTTCAATTTCCATAGCGCGATTTGCGAGTTTACTCCAGTTCGAGTACGCACGCTTGGAGCCGCCTGCGAACGGTAAACAGAACAATTTCATGGGTACGTTCTCCTCCGAAGTACGAAGTAACAGGTAAATCATCGTCGTTAATTAAGCAGGGAGTTGATCTCGGACAAAATATCCTCGACGGATTCTTCATTATTGGCTGCGTTGCTGCCATTCTGTTCTGTCCCTTCAAAGCTCATAGCTTCGGTTACTAAATAGCCATTCAATTTCCGTAAGGATGGATAATTGAAGAAGACAGAGATGTCGACTTGCAGATCCAACAGTGCCTTTATTTCATTTCTTAAGGAGAAGATCATTAAGGAATCTACTCCTTGTTCGGTAAAGGAACTATCAACTGATAACTGATTGATATCCTGAAATCCGATAATGTCAGCTGCAGCTTTATGCAGCAAGGATAATAGATATTCGGATCTCTCCGTTTCACTTAATTCATGCAGCTTGGCGATAACATCTTCTTTTGCCGCCGATTGTTCACCTTGTGTTCCTCGCGAATGATTGTTCGTGATGAAGTTGCTTAAAAACGCTGTCACTTCATCCACGCCAGTCCGCTGACTAAATAGCTCCCAATTTGCATCGACAACGACAATGGAAGCAAGATCCTTATGAAATACCTTGTCAATCATTTTCTTGCCTAGCTCTTTGGACATTCCATGTAGCCCTTTATTCTCAATGTTCTTTAATATATTGCTGTTGCTTGTCGCCATCCCAGCTTCTTCCCAAGGTCCCCAGCAAATCGACATCGCCGGCATTCCCAGGCTTCTTCTGTATGCTGCAAATCTATTCATAAAGTAATTGGCCGCCGCATAATTGGCCTGCCCCATATTCCCTACTACCGATGAAATAGATGACATCATCACAAAGAAATCCAAGCTCTCATCCTGCAATGCATGATGCAGGTGGAAGGATCCCCATACCTTTGTCTTGAATGCGTTTTCGAAGCTGTTCCAGGTTTGATCTTTGATCATCTTATCATCAATGATACCGGCCGCATGAACGACGCCTTTAATCGTCAGGTTGTTCTGTTTCAACTTCTGTACCATTGCGATTACGTCAGCCTCGTCACTCACATCAGCCTGTTCAAGGGTGATGTGCACTCCCTTTTCCTTCCACGAGTTCATCGTTTCAAGCAATTTGCCAGAGGCTTGGCTTCTGCTTACTAATATGATGTTCTTGGCGCCTCTGTTGATCAGATACTCTGTGTAAACTTGACCAATGGAACCAGTGCCGCCTGTGATCAAATATGCGGCGCCATCATCAATTCGAATCGCAAGCTCCTCTTTATTCGCACGGCTCTTGGAGTTTCTAATCAGCCGAGGAATATACCTCTTATGCTGTTCTCCGAGCACGACCTGCTTCTCTTCTCCATGTAGGATCTCGTTGATAATGTCGTCTATTTCGTTTTTTAGCATATGGGTATCTGTATCAATAATGCCATCCCATAACAGCGTATGCTCAAGACGAATAACTTCGGTAAATCCCCATAACGGAGCTTGATAGAGTGATGTAGCTGCACCTTTCACTGCGTCATCTATCTGATGCACATTATTCGTTATTACCTTGATTTTCATTTTGTTGGAGTAATTTAATTCAGTTATCGATTGAACGAGATGCAATAACCCGCTGCATTCCTTTTCAACGGTATCTTTCAATTGGTCAGCAGTCAGATTATTTAGCTTAGCCTCATCTGCTGTACTTATATAAATAAGCTTGCACGTATCCTTTCCATATCGACTCGCGATATTTTCCAGCAGCCTCTTTACGTCGTGCTTATTGGTGTACGCAACAAAGAAGATATCATCATCATGCTCTACATATTTATCACTTTGTATGACTCGAATCGAAGGTATTCCATAACCATTTAACCTTTCATGGAATCGATCGATGATATCCGGGTCATTACCGATGAGTACCATTTTTTCGTTACCGCCAGCTTTTGTATTCTTGCTGGCTCTAGCTTGTTCCATCCATTCCACTTGATAGAGCAGACGCTCGCCGTTATTATTTATTTCTTTGAGTAAGGTATCCCGCTCCGTTACCTTCGCCATTAACCTCTCAATTTCAAAGACGATTTCTCCCTTTTCATTGTAGACATCGATATCGCCCACTACGCCGGATTGTTGAGAATCATCCACCTTAATATGGCACCAATAGCTTTCGGCATCTCTATAGTGATATTTCAATTTGCCTAACGAGATGGGAATAGCGGTCTTTAATGCATACGCCTCACTTTGCGAGTCCATTCTCATGCTCAATTCGGATACAAAGAATATAGATTGGAAGATAGAGTCTATCGTACCTGCATACACGATGTAGTCTTTGCCATTTGGAATGTCCTTTTTGGGATCGATATAGCAGAGTCCTTCAGCTTCACCCTTCCATACTTTCGAGATTCGGGTAAAGCCATCCCCTAATTGAAAACCAAACTTTTTCATTACATCATAGGCATTGTATCCGGATGTTACTTCAGGGTACTTGTTTGTGAGCTCATCAATCGACACACGCTTCTCTGATTCACGCTCTTGTTCTTGGGACATGAGAATATTTCCCTTGCAATGTGTCATCCAATTCTCATGCTGTGATTGCTTATCTGCACTTACAAGTTCAAATTTCATTTGCTCAAGATTAGTATCCTCGATAACGAATTGCACAACCCGCTTCTCGTCTTGTATTGCTGTTAATGGGGCATGAAATTCCACATTGGATATCGTACTGCTTACAGGATTACGGAAATCCTTAGCAATCGAGATGAGCATAGACATATGAGCAGCAGCAGGAGCTATCGCGGTATCGAAGATAATATGTTCCTGCATGAAATACGGATTCTCTACTGTATACGTAGATTGGTACAAGGCACTATTCTTTAGATATGGAGTGCTGATTCTCTGTCCAATAAGCGGATGGTAGTCAGTACCTGCAAGCGCAGGCTTGCTGTCCTCATGAGAGCACACTGGCTGCATCCAGTAAGAAGCTTCCCGATCAAACACATACGCAGGCAATGCTACTCGATTGTATGAACGATTGAAGCTTGTCTCAAGCCCTTCCCACAGGATCGATACGCCATGGCAATACAGTTCTCCTAAGCAATGCATGATTTGCTCCCATGCATTTTTCTTCATATCAAGAGAGTTCAACAACAGATGCTCTTTATTCAGGATGAGCTTGCCAAGCGAGCATAATGTGTTGTTTGCTCCAATTTCGAGGAATATGGTGTTTTGCGCTTCCTGTAATTGGGATAATGCATGGTAGAAATCGACTTTATCCTTGATGTGATTCGTCCAGTAGTCGGCGTCTAATACTTCATCTTGTTCCACGGCTCTCCCGAGGGTGGCCGATATATAGGTCAGCCTACTGCTTCTAAATTCCACCTCATTCTGCGCAACATCTCGAAATTGCTCCAATATCGGAATCATTAAGTGAGAATGGAATGCATGGGATACATGCAGTCGATTCACTTTCACTTTTCTGTTCTCTGCTTCCGTCGAGATTGCCTCAACAGCATCCCGCTCTCCGGATATTACGATACTCTCTTCTGCATTATGCAGGGCAATAGACACCTTACCCTCATAGCCTCTCAACAGATCTTCGATCACAGTCTTACTCGTGTAAATAGCCGACATTGCTCCCTCTCCCGGAGCTGAATCCATCAGTTGACCGCGAAGTGCAACCAGCTTCACTGCGTCCTCAACTGTCAGAATTCCAGCCACAACTGCTGCAGTATATTCCCCTATGCTGTGGCCCAGCACGATTTCAGGAGTAACCCCTACACTCTCCCAGAACTTGAGTAATGCATATTCGATTGAAAAGATTAAAGGCTGTGCATAGAGGGTTCTCGCAATATCTTTCCCGGTATATTTATCGCTATAGATCATTTCTACTAACGACTTATTGATAAACGGCTCAAACAATCGATCACATTGGTCAAAAGCTAATTGGAACGAAGGGTTATGTTCGTACAACTCCTTCCCCATGCCGACGTACTGCGATCCTTGTCCCGTAAACAAGAACACCAGCTTGGTGTCCTGAAGCATATCGATGTGTTCACGATGTCTCGTGGAGATCCCCGCTTTGTTGTTCGTATCTATGTAGGCTTGCAGCCTGTTCACTAACTCTTCTCGGTTCTGCCCCGTAACCGTAAGCCTGTAAGCAAAATCAGCCTTGGCCTTATTATTGGTATACGCAAAATCGTTGAGCGCAATCTGAGGGTTTCTCTTCAAATATGCAAGATTGCTTTTCACATTTTCGACTAATGCCTTTTCACTTTTGGCAGCTATTTTTACGATAGTGATAGGATCAGTATCTTTTGACTGTGGCGCTCCACTCTTAGGCGGCTCTTCCAAGATGATGTGGGCATTGGAGCCTCCGAAGCCAAAACCGTTAACGCCCACCCTTCTTACTCGACCTTCGCTTTTCCAAGCTGTATTTTCAGCAATAACGGAAACCGGTGATTTCTCCCAAGGAATAAAAGGGTTAGGCTCATTAAAGTTCAAATTTGCAGGAATAACCTCATTTTTGAACGCTAATAGCACCTTGATAATACTAGCCACTCCTGCTGCCGCTTCCAAATGCCCAATATTCGATTTCACCGAACCAATCTGAAGCGGATTGTCCATAGCTCTATCTTTGCCATAGGTATTGACAACGGCCTTCACCTCAATCGGATCACCAAGCTTAGTACCGGTTCCGTGCATTTCCATATAATCAACATCGGAATAATTCAATCTTGCTTCTTTTAATGCTTTCGTGATTACTTTCTCTTGAGCTAACCCATTCGGTGCCGTTAATCCATTGCTCTTGCCATCTTGATTGATCGCGGTGCCTCTTACGATACCAAGAATATTATCGTTATCTTTTTTGGCATCACGCAGGCGTTTTAAGAGCAACACCCCGCCGCCTTCACCTCGACCATATCCATTTGCTGCAGCATCGAAACTTTTACTTTGTCCGTCGGTAGATATGGCTTCCAGTTTGGAGAAGCACACATGAACGGCTGGTGAAATCATCAAATTCACCGCACCCACGACTGCGGTTTCTACCTCACCAGATTTAATCGCTTTGCTAGCTAAATGAAGTGCAGTCAGGGAGGAAGAACATGCGGTGTCCACACAGAAGGAAGGCCCTTCAAACCCAAACGTGTAGGAGATTCTGCCGCAAGCGGTACTGAACGTTGTTCCAGTAAGCGAGTAGGCATCTATTTTAGTTAAATCTCCCGATTTATAGTGGCCGAACGAATACTCTTCTCCGGCGATTCCGATATATACCCCCGTGTTGCTTCCATAATGCTGAGCAATATTGATGCCCCCATTTTCAAATGCCTCCCATGTCAGTTCCAGCAGCAGTCGCTGCTGCGGATCGAGAGACTTGGCTTCTTTGGGTGACATATTAAAAAATTTCGGGTCAAATCGATCAATGGGTATGTTTAGAAATCCACCCTTCCTGGAATACATCTTTCCAGGCTCTTCTTTGTTATCGCTAAAATAGTGATCAACATCCCATCGATCCGCAGGCATATCACAAATGCCATTAATTCCGTTCATTAACACGTCCCAATATTCCTCAGGACTATTGGCTCCCCCTGGGAAGCGGCAGCTGATTCCGACAATTGCAACATCATCATCGGAATTAGGCCCATCCGAGGCACCGTCCAGATCCTCATTACTCACTGCAAAAGCATCTGATTGGTTTAATGCGTTGTATAAGAAGTCTGCATACAGATTGATGTTCGAGTTCTCAAAAATCGATGTCACTTCGATTTCCATTCCAAATTGCATGGACACTTTTTTCGTAAATAGTGGAATGTCAACCGAGACTAATCCCAAGTTGATAAAGGGTTCGTTGTAATCCTCCACTTTTTCATCCAAAATGTCTTCCACTAATTCTGCCAAATACGCCGTAATCTCAGCTTTGGTAAAGGATTTTTCTGCACTCATCTTGTCTCATCTCCTCCTTAAAGGATTCCTTTCTTGGCTTCTTGGTTGGTTTCTTAACGATTGAGAATCTCTTGCTGCATATAAAAAAACAGCCTACAGTTCTCAAAGAACGTAAGGCTGTTTTTTCACTACTCCACACTCTTCAACGATTCAATCATATTGATTCGTGATACTTTTCTCCGTAGCAGTAAGCTTGAAAGAATAGTAAGCACGAATGCAAGAATAACCGCTATCAGCATGACGAATAGGTTTAATTGATTCGGAATTTGCTGATGGGCACTGGACAACGCCTTCACGACAAGGGTATACATGTAGCCACTAATCGGTAACGCGATAATAACCGCAAAGGTGGTAAGGATAATATTCTCGAAGAAGATAAGCCGGTTTATTTTGGGCTTCGGATAGCCTAATACCTTTAATGTGGCCAGCTCACGATTTCGCTCATAAATGTTAATGGAGGATATCGTATAGATTGCGCCAAAAGAAAGTATGATGGCACTGATAATAAACATAATGAAAATAAAGCTATTTTGCTTCAAAATATATTGCGCGGATTTCTTCAAGTCTGCCTTATCCGCAATCGTATCTACCTGTTTATCTTGTTCGAAGAAATGACGAACGCTAGGAAGGTCTGAAGCGCTGCTTGATTCTACTACTAGCGACGTTGGTTTGTATTCGATGCCAAAGCTTTGCAAATACGATGGCGTAATATAGAACGAAGGGTTCGAAAACTGGGTGGATATTTGTACTACCTTCATTTCAACTGTTTTATTGGCAAACTCTGGCGAAGTGAACTTGATTTGAATGTTATCCCCTTCTGCAATCTGATAGTTGTTGGCATACGATTGGGGTACCAGCACACCATTATCGTTCAAAGCGATCGAATTGCCTTTTTCGTCGAAGAAGTGGATAAGACTGTTTTCTTTCTCTGTAACAATTAACGTAGCATTTTGTTTAGTGTCTCCTTTTATGAATTCCACGGAAAAGTTGGATAAATCATAACTGCTCTTAATGCCCGCGGGGAGTTGTATCGTCTTCGGGGCACTTTCTTTCGTGTAATCGACTCTTAAATCATAGGTGTTCACCTTTTCAATTTGATCGGCAACCTTTTGCAAGGATGTCATCGTACCAAAAGCTGTAATCAACAATACCGTGCTCACCACAACGCCAACTGAGCTCGCGATTGCTTTTGGTTTATTTAAAAATATATTTCTCAAGATGAGCTTGTAGTTATAAGAAATATTACTCCAGATACCTGGAATTCTTTCGACGAGCAGCTTCTTCATCTTCTTAGGTGGTTTGGGGCGCATTGCCTGAGCTGCACATTCTCGAAGGATGGCTCTGCCGCTTAAGTAACAGGACAGGATTCCGAACGCGCTAGAGACAAGAATGGGAGGAATCACGGAAGTTAAGGACATAGAGAAGGCAATGTCAGGCAGCGAGTAGGCCTTAGCATTGGATACCTTAACTAATGGAATAAATATACTTGAAGCAGCTATGCAGCCTAGTATGGAGCCTATAATCCCTACAAGTAACGGGTAGCCCATGTAATGAAGCATGATGTTTCGGTTTTTTATACCCAGCGCCTTCATGATACCTACTTGATTTCGCTGCGAATCAATAATTCGCGTCATGGTGAGGAATAGAATAATCGCTTCGATAATAAAGAGAACGAGCGGGATGACCTTGCTCATTAAGTTATTGTTATGAATGGTTTGCTTCAGTTGGGAATAGCCGAATGTGCGCTCTTTACTGACTTGGTTCACATAGGTGAGTTCTGTGGATTGCGCTTTAATGGTTTGGCCCAATTGGTCAATATCGTAACCTTCCTTCGCATCAACCAAGATTTCATTATAGGTTAAGCTGCCAGCAATTCGTGGAATAGCAGCTTCTGCTATATAGGCCACTCCAGAGGATTTATGATCTTGAATTTCGTTCTTTTTCACATACTCCACGTTTTCGCCCAAGCCGCTTATGGTGAATGTCATCGGATTGTCATTCACGCTGAGATGAATTTGAGAACCGACTTGGTACTTATGCTCTTTAGCATAATGGGAATCGAGCAAGACCTCATCCGCTCCTGACGGAATTCGGCCCTCAATGACTGTAGGTGTGTTAATTTCATTATTTGCGGGAATCGAGTGAATTTTGATTGCAGCCTTCAAATTTTCAAAAACTTGTGTCGCATCCAAGGTATACCGTGCTTCGATTTTGTTAATCCCCTGGTTTTCGCTTAAATTAGTGACGTCCTGCTTGGATATGTGATCGTAGTAAACATTCAAATCGCTTAAATTATGTGCCGTATAGTAAGCCTTTGTATAATCGCTAAGATTGCCGCTTAACGTGAACAAGCCTGCATAGAAAAAAGCGCCCACTGCGATAACCAACACAAACGCGAGAAATTGTCCGATCGATTGTTTGATATCTCTGAGTAATTTTAGAAATAACTTCATCATTACCACTCGATCCCTTCAACATTCTGTTTGTCTTGATTGATCGTCACGCTCTCGATCATCCCGCTCTTTACCTTTATTATTTTGTCCGCCATAGGAGCAATTGCAGAGTTATGTGTGACCAAGACCACGCACTTCTTCGTTTCCTTGTTCAAATCTTGAAGAAGCTTTAACACGGCTTTGCCTGTCACATAATCTAATGCCCCTGTCGGCTCATCACACAGTAAGAGCAACGGATTCTTCGCAACGGCTCGCGCGATCGCTACGCGTTGTTGTTCTCCTCCAGATAGTTGGGAAGGAAAGTTTTTGATGCGGTCTTTTAATCCAACCTTGGATAACACATCTTTTGCATCCAGATGGTTTTTACATACTTCCGTGGCAAATTCAACATTTTCTAGCGCATTCAAATTCGGAATTAAGTTATAAAATTGAAATACAAAGCCAATCTTCTCAGCACGGTAATCAGTTAATTTTTTCTCGCTCAACTTCGTGATTTCTTGATTGCCAACAAGCACTTGTCCAGTAGAAGCCGTATCCATGCCGCCAAGGATATTCAGAATCGTACTTTTTCCGGCGCCGCTGGCACCTAGAACAACAACGAACTCCCCTTCTGCTATGGAAAAATCAACACCAGCCAAAGCCTTGATCGGTACTTCCCCTACTTTATATTCTTTTGTTACGTTTCTGAATTCGATCAGATTTTTCACTCTTCTTACATCTCCTCATAGCATATTTTTGAATTTGGGTTTGACTCGCTTCCCAATTTCCTAGGGAGATGGAAAAAGTCAAACTACATTTCGTTCCTATTCCAGATGTCAGCGATATTCGATAAGTTAATCAAGTGAGGTACACCCTTAGGTCTCTTTTGCAAATGTATGTAAATGAATGTCTTGGATGTTGGATTGGATGGGAAAGTATTCTAATTCAAGGGTGTCATTCCATAAATATTATTCGTTTAATGAGGAATTAGACGTTACGCTGTGAAAATGGAGTTCATCTAAATATGTTTCATATTGACTCTCTAGATTAGCCTTAAAGGTATTGATGAATCGGAGTCCGTCTGCACCATCAAAGAAACGATGATCGAACGTTAACGTAATCGGAAGCATTTTTCTAACCACAATCTCGTCATTCTCGGTGACAACTGCTTTTTTATCCGCACGATATAAGGCAACAATAGCAACTTGGGGATAAAAAATAATTGGCGTTGCGAAGCCTCCCCCTATTGCTCCCACATTACTAATTGTAATTGTTCCCTCTCGTGAATCTGTAAATAACAATTTTCTTGACCTTGCTCTCTCGATGAGATCATTAATCTCGTCAGCCAATGCATCAACTGGTTTTTCATTCACCTGTTTAATATTAGGAATAACGACTCCGTCGTTCGTGTCTACCGCAATCCCAATGTTATGAGCTGGAAAGAGCTTCAATGAACCGTTATGCTCATGAGCGTTAAACAACGGATATTGGCCTAGCGTTAGAGATAATGCTTTCAAAAAGATTGGTGTCAATGTGAAGCGTACGCCATGATTCATCTGTAATCTTTGCTTATGCATGAGCAGATTTGTAATATCCGCCTCTGCATAAACCGTTACATGAGGAATGGTTTGCACTGATTTGGTAACAATATTCGCTATTTCCTTGCGCATGGAGGTCATTGTTACAATCGAATCATCGTGCGAATTGTCCACGACTACGTTCGGATAGGCACCTAGGTTGATGCCAAAATCATTCCATGCAGCCTTCTTTCCCTTCGTCGCGTCCATTGTTAACCACTCGAAATTTACTGCGTCTGACGCTGCTGCCCCCTTCCCGTGATCAATGACAATGATTACATCGTTAACTGTGACGACATCTCCAGGATGATAAGGCAGTTTGTCAATTACCCCTGCAACCGGTGAAGGAAGCACAGTTGTCACCTTATCCGTCTGGACTTCTACAAGCGGCTGATCCTCAACGACGTGTTCTCCTTCTTTGACGAGATAGGCTACAATATATCCTTCAAAAAGTCCTTCACCAAGTTCCGGAAAATAAAATTCATACTTCATAACGGCTCACCTCTCCAGTGAAACTAGCATTTGTTCGATTTCATGAACAATTCTGTCGGTAGACGGCAGATAATAATCTTCGGTTGAAAATTGAGGGATGGGAACGTCGAATCCCGTGATTCGCTTTACTGGAGATTTCAAATTACTGAACATTCGCTCCTGGATCACAGCGACAAGTTCTGCTCCTACACCACCTGTCAATGGAGCCTCGTGTACGATCACGGCCCGCTGCGTTTTCCTTACGGATTCCTGAATCGTCTCGATATCAAACGGATACAAGGTACGAAGATCCACAATTTCCAGACGAATGCCGTGGGACTTCTCAAGCAGCTCCGCCGCTTGAACCACATTCCAAACCATGGAGCCCCAAGAGATAACTGTGATATCTGTTCCTTCTTTCATAACGTTCGCCTTACCAAGTGGAACCGAATATCGATGCTGTGGTACAGGATGACGCACGCTGCGATAAATTTTCATAGGCTCTAGAAATATGACGGGATCATTGCCTTCTGCCGCAGCAATAAGAAGACCTTTGGCATCATAGGGGTTGCTAGGTATGACGACTTTTAACCCTGGTGATTGGAAAAAAAGAGACTCAATGCTCTCCGAATGCAGCTCAGGAGCACGTACCCCAGCCCCAAAGGGAGCTCTTATGATTAACGGAACTTCATATTTGCCTTGTGTCCGCATGCGCAGTCTTGAGAGATGTGACAAGATTTGTTCTAAGGCAGGATAGATAAATCCCAAAAATTCGATTTCGACAATGGGTTTAAGACCATTCAACGCCAAACCAATTCCACAACCTACTATACCGGCTTCAGATAAAGGAGTGTCTACTACGCGCTGATCACCATACTTATGAAACAAGTTTTCGGTCACACGGAAGACACCGCCATTTTTACCGATATCTTGTCCTAGGAGAAGTACCTTGTCATCTTCGGCCAATAACAAATCCAAGGTCTCATTTATTGCCTGAACGAGATTCAAGTCCCTCTGCATATCCAGTCCCTCCGTGAAATCTATTGATGATGCTCTTGCATAAAGCGATTGAAGCTGCTCTCCTGCTCTTGAATATTCCACGGTTTATTGGAAAGCACGTGATTAAACATGATCGCTGGATCCGATTTTGGAATTGTGAGTGCATATTGAATGCCATCATTCACTAATCGTTCCGCTTCTGTAGCAACTTTTTCTTGTACATCTTGATCCAGTACACCCTGTCTGCGCAAATATACTTCTAAACGCAGTATTGGATCTCGTGATTTCCATGACTCACTTTCCTCAGTGCTTCGATAGCGGCTTGGGTCATCAGCAGTCGTGTGAGGACCATATCGATACGTTACCGCTTCTATTAGAGTTGGCCCCTTACCGCTTCTTGCAGCTTCCAAGGCGTTTTTGGTCGCAACATACACAGCAAATACATCATTACCGTCAACCCGAACATTCTCCATTTGATAAGCGATTGCTTTTTGCGCTATGGTTTCACTGGCAGTTTGACGGGAGAACGGAACACTAATTGCATAGCCATTGTTTTGGCAGAAAAACACTACTGGCGCTTTGAAGACAGAGGCCATATTCAATCCTTCATGAAAATCCCCTTCTGAGGTGGCTCCATCGCCAAAGTAAACAAGAGAGCAAGCACGTTCATTCTTATATTTACTAGCCCAGGCAGCCCCTGCTGCCTGGGGAATCTGTGTCGCAATTGGGACATAAGGAGGAAGGATATTTCGGTTATCGGGTGGGACACACCCCTCAATCCTACCCATCCAATACCAAATGATTTTTACCATCTCATATCCGAAGGTCAGCATCGCTGCATGATCTCGATAGGTAGGAAACATCCAATCCTGCTCCATCAGAGCCATAGCGCTTCCGACTTGACTTGCCTCCTGCCCTTCGAACGCAGCATAAGTACCGATTTGGCCCTTTCGCTGCATGTTCACCAGCTTCCGATCAAATACCCGATTTAATACAAGAAGCTTGTACATCTCCATGGCCAATTTCTCGTTGATTACCATATTGTCAATTCGCAATGTGCCATCGAGTTCTAAGATTTGAAATAGACGCTGTTGCTCCATCCAGTCCCCCATAATTATAAAATTTTAAAAACAGCTTTGATAGGTTGCTTCATCACAGGCAAGCAGTCGAAGGTTCATCGTAGCGCGATTTAATCAGCGAGAAGAGCTTCTGGACATGCATTCGATAGAATCTTTGCCCAATGTTTCTCATCCAAACCGTGTTGGCAAATAAACGCATATGCTAATCTTTCTATACCGAAACCAACACATCCAGTTGAAACCCAATCTTCTTCACCACGTTTAATGTTAAATTGCTCACCAAAGAAGTGATCGTGAAAATTAAAAGAGGCTGCTGCAATGGTTCGATCGCTTGCAACTTTTAATCGGAGCTCGTATTTGAGTTCTTGCATTCTTTGATTAAATATTTTCGCCGCCGTATCATGGCTGCAGAAGAATGGATCACTAGCAATCTCGCAGTGTCCTTCCAATCCTAATCTTTGAAACAGAGAAAACGATGATTCCATAAATTTTTGGCGGCTATCCAACACGAAATCTCTGGATCCCATAAACACAATTTCACGTATCGAAAAGTCCCATAGTCTTTCTAAGGTGCGATGATACTTGGATTCATAACGGAACGATTTTCCGATAGCTGTAACGACACGATTTTGGGTTTCAGCATGCTGCGTATTTTGAAATTGATGAAAGGTGTGGTAACACATGGTTGGAGGCAAGCAGTAGTCGACATTTTGACAGTAGGGAAGTAAATAGGAATCGAGTTTGTCGTGAGATTTGTACTCATCAAGGAAATCTTGATAGTTATCAATATCATTATGAAGCCTCGTAACAAACATTAAGAAATGTGGGAACGAATTGAAATATCCGCATTTCTCTAAGGCTTTTGCCGAAATTAATGTTGGATAGCGGTATTCGGTTGCTCCAAATTGAGATATCGTCATCTCTTTAATCAATCGATCTAAGGAATCCATTAAGAGGATCAGCTTATCTCCGAAGCATACCTGGCCTTCCCCCATCTCATAAACCATTTGGTTTTCAAGCAGTTTATCAAATACATCATCCTGAAAGTTCGTCCCGCTTTTATTGGATTCCCAAACAACTCGTGGTGGTATTACCATTTGAAGCAAAATTTCGTTTTCGATCACAGAGATGAGTTTATTTTTAATTTCAACTGGGTCGGTTTCTGGCAAGAGGCTGACCTCAATGCCATCAATCGTACTCTCACCTTTAATCAGTTGAAATTGCTGGATGTTGGCAGAGACGAAAAATATCCGTCTTTCTAACTCCTCGGCGTGGTTAATGGAGATTGGTTTATCAAGTAGAATGCAATGACTATTATTCATCGTAATACTCATTCCTTTCTTCTATTCTGATTGATTTTTCAAATCAGTTTTTTAATAGATGAAATGCATCCTGTGCAATTAAGACCTGCTGAATCTGGGTGCTTCCTTCTACAACCTCCATAATCTTGGCATCCCTCATATATCGCTCAACAGGGTAGTTTCGGCTGCAACCGTTCGCTCCGTGTATTTGAACCGCATCCTTCGCCGCCTTAAAGGCATGGACAGAGGAAAAATATTTGGCCAACGAAGTAGCAAAGGTAGCGGTTACCTCATTCTTGTCCCATAACTGGCCTGCTCTGAAGCAGAGGTGCCTTGCAGCGATCGTATTGGTCACCATATCCGCAATCATTTGTTGAATCAATTGATGCTCTTTCAAATAGTGATCAAATTGTTTTCTGTCCATTACATAGTCTAAGCTCGCATTCAAACAAGCTTGAGCTAAGCCAACGGCTCCCCAAGCTGTACTATACCGTCCATGAGTTAAGCCGTTATTAGCAACAAGTGATAGCCCGAAGCCGACATTACCAACCAAGTTATCGGTCGGCACTCTGCATTCTTCAAAACGCAATTCAGCTAACATGGATCCTTTGAATCCTAACATGCCAGTTATCGGAAGGATGGTTAGGCCCGGTGTATTTCGTTCAACTAACAAGGCTACGGCTTGTCCCTCACATTGTGCAAATACCAAAAAGACATCCGCTCTTTGTGCGAAGGTGATCCAGTTTTTTTGTCCTGTTATAACGTACTCTTCTCCCACTCGTTGAGCTTTCGTTTGAAGGTTTTTGATATCACTTCCGATTTGGGACTCTGTAATCGCAAATGCAGCCATGAGCTCGCCTGAACTCATCCGTGGCAGCCAGTACTGCTTCTGCTCTTGGGAGCCCCACCGTAGAATAGAGGAAGTGACCATCCCTTGAACACCAATGATATTCCGTAAATTTGCACAACCGCGACCAATCTCTTCATTCCATAACCCGTAAGTAATGTAGTCCATGTTAGCCCCATCGTATGCAGCAGGGATCGGTGCTCCCCAGTACCCTTTCTCCATTATCTTCTGAAGCACGGAATCGGGCACACATTCCTCTTGATCAATATGCGCTGCTACGGGTACGACTTCAGAATCAACAAAAGCTTTAAATTCCTCTTGCTTCTCTTTTTGTTGCTTCGTAAGTTCAAGATTTTCGATAAACAAAATATTACCCCTCTTCTTTTTAGTGATGGAGTCTATCGCCTTTCGTTAACCCAAATCTTCATTAACCTCTTGCATGTCATGTCTATCCGGCATCAAGATTTCAATTCCTACATCAATCAAGCGCTCACCACCCGAAAAACTAATCGTAATTTGTGCTCTTCTTTTTCTCTTGTCAATTTTTTTGATCATCCCTTCTAAGCCATATAACGGCCCAGATTGAACACATACCTTGGAATCTTCCACAATAACGTTTGAGTACTCGATAATATTTTCATGATTGATGAGCTGCAGGATCTGTCTGATTTCGCCCTCATCTATTTCGTTGAAAAAATCGTCGCAATTATTGTCTGGATGTCCCACTTCTAAGAGTGATCCCATTGACTTCTGAGCCCTTCGATTAACTTTGTCTAGCATAAACGTTGAATTGCGGAGCAATCGATAGTACTTCGGTATTTTTTTTAGCTCATAATACATGGTCGGAGTCATCTTCGTATGAATCAATAGATAGCCAGGAAATAAAGTTTTGACGACACTGTAAAATTCCCCATCTCTTTTTTCAGGAACTAGCCGTTTCGGAACACATGAATACAAATCTGCTTGGCCGAATTGTGACTTCAAGCATTTCTGAACAATGTCTTCACTGCCCGTTTCCACAAAAAGCGCATACCATCCCATACTATTTCTCCTAATTCAGATTCTGTCCGGATTTGAAATTCAATTATTAACCCGTGAACTATTTTCTATGTAAACCTGTTTACTGCGCTTATGTATCGTTATCGTAGAACAAAAAAAGGATCAGGAATTCATAAGTCGCTCCTCATCCATGTCTACAATATTTTATTAATCCATCATTTTTACTCTAAAGGCATAGCTTCGCCACTAATCTATCTTCTTTAAAAAAATAGACTATTGCCTACAAGAACTATGTACACTAAGAAAAATTAACGTGCCTAAACAACGATTAATCTTTACAGAGTGATTGTAGTAAGTCTTATGTACGCTTAATATATGCCTTTTTCCCTTTTCATCGTCTCATTTTTGCCAAACCCTGTCGTTTCATCAAACGCTTCGACGACAAATTCGACACATAAGGCGACCTTTCTTTGTTATCTATGGTTATATTTAGACATTATACCCTCTTAATGATCTAGTGTAAATATATAGGAGATGACTAAAGTGCGCATTTGAAAACGTTTACTTCAAGCAACTTTGGTTTTGGATTTTCACACTTATTTGCCAAGAAAAGGGTGTCTCGTTTTCATAGTAAAGGGGCTTAAGGAAATCGTCAAGTTCCTATTTTATTTCCTATCAGGAACGCTCACGGTATCAACTTTGTTAAGGCAGCTAAAATAATGACTTAAGATCTAGAGATGACGCTTCACAGCAAACCGATCTTCATGCCTCACATGTGAAATGAGTAAGGGGAACCATGACTGATGAAGGACACTGGGTTCAAGAAATTAAGGAAAATGACCCAATCCAAGAGGGGATACATTGTTTTAATTACGTAAATCATTATGGTGTATTTACTAATTACTGGATGAGTGATATCATTTTCCATGGCAATAAATAACTGAATTTGTAATTGGAGAAATAGATTGAGGAGGAGACAATGTTGAATGTATCCGCTGCGCTTCGTTCACATACATCCTTGTCTAGAACATTATTTATTGTTTATTCCATTTTGACGCTTATTTTTTACTACAGTTATGGAATGCTTGACTATTTCCGACTTAATCATTCGCTAGAACTCGATACTGCCATCCAGTATGAAAAATGGTCATCTACTTTTGGGGCACTATTTTATTATTTATTCTTTATTGCATTACTAACCATCCATTTTGTATATCGCAACAACATAAGCAGCTTACATAATTACTTGGTACTAATTGCCGCGTTATTTATAGGGATGGCTTGCATAAATGCAGTAATTTCTTTTGCCATCCCCTTACCTATGAGTAAGTTTGAACAACCGTTAATCATAGTCACCGTATTGCTTATTACAGACGTGATCGCAATGTGGCTCCGAAACAAAGAAATGACGTAATCGATAAACGACCCCAAGACTCGTACTATTAAAACATGAATCTTGGGGTTACTTGTTATAGGTCTATTAACGAATTGTATATAAAGCTTTGGACCAAGGGATCAATTGGTCTAACATTTGATTAACAGAATCGGCTTGGACTGCTTTTGGTTTGAAATCAGTACCATTTTCAAAATCTGTGAATAGCGACAATGCTGGATGTACACGCACATCTGCAATCAATAGCTCACCCATAATACCGCGCAGATGCTCGGCTGCTCGTGCACCACCTACAGAGCCATAAGATACAATACCCGCAGCTTTGTTATTCCATTCTACACGTAGATAATCCAGTGCATTTTTGAGAGCACCTGTAATGGAATGATTGTACTCTTGTACGATGAATACAAACCCGTCTTGTTTCGCAATCACTTCTGACCAACCTTGTGCACCAGAAGCATCTTGCCCTGGTTCACCTAGTAAAGGCAACTTGTAATCTGCAATATCAATAATTGTATAGTTCGCATCTCCCCGTTGATCTGCAATGTCTTTAACCCATTTTGCCACCTGCGGGCTTACACGACCTTCACGTGTTGATCCTATAATGATTCCGATATTTAATTCTGCCATTGCTTTTTCCTCCTTATTTTTTGAAGTAAAGAACTTGGTTATAAACTTCATCCTTACTCTCACCTTTCAAAACCCATAAATGTTCGAACTCGTATATCTTGAATTCGAGATGTATAGTAACATGATGATTCTCTTTTCGTCAACTTTTCTGCGCTGGGAAATAATTCAGAACATGAATATGTAAGACCACTTGGATGAATGAAATCACTCATAATTTAAAAGGGAATGGAAACAATATGATGTAAAGGAGGTTGCGTATGGAAAGTAATTGCGATTTATTTTCTCCTCAGCAGACTGATGTATATAATCAATTTCAACAGCTGTCCACGAAGATTAAGAGCATGTTGGCGTGCATGGATCAGGAAGATATCGATATTCTAAAAAATCTGAAGTTGCTCTCTAAAATATGTTCTGATACGGGAAAGCTGGTTTCCGCCTATCATTTGAGTCGACTTCTTCATCCCTATACAACGCAATGCAATGAAATTTTCAAAGCCATTAAGCTGCTGAGCGATCAACGGAAAGGTGCCCTTATTATCATTGAAAGAGAAGATAATATAAACGATTTGATCACCGTTGGCACTCCTCTATCCGCAGAGATCTCAAGTACGCTGTTAGTTTCCATTTTCCACACAGGGAGCCCGCTGCACGACGGTGCTGTCTTAATTCAGAAAGATACTATCGTGTCAGCAGCAAACGTACTTCCGCTAACCCGCAAATTATACAAGACCAAGCTCGGTACTAGGCATCGGGCAGCGATTGGATTATCCGAAAATACAGATGCTCTAACCTTCATCGTATCTGAGGAAACAGGTGCGAAATCATTTACCTTTAACGGCTCGTTATATGGATTTGAAATTCCTGACGAGTGAATTTAATCACTATTAGGAGTGCAATGTTGAATATGAAAAAACACAGTATCCATAATGATTTTTCGCAGCTTCGGATCGAAATGAACGAAAGGCTAACGGAAATCGAAAAAAAGGTGAATCAAAATATCGCCACTCTCAGTCATAATGATATTGGCATCATCGACATTGTCCAAAAGTTGTCTAGAGAACTGCTTGAATTGGAAACGACTGCATCGACATACTTACTTAATCGTATGTTGTCCAAGTATACGAGATGCAGTACTGAATTATCTCTAGCCATACATAAACTTAGCCGAAAACGCCAAGAAGCTCTCATTGTAATAGAGGCTGTCGACCCTGTAGCACCGTTTATAAACGGGGGGATACCCATTAATGCGGTAATTACAAGTCAACTATTAGAATCTATATTTCAACCTGATAGTTTGCTTCAAGAAGGAGCTGTTCTCATTCAATCTGATTTGATTGTTTCCGCTTCCAACACCTTGCCATTAACTGAGCAAATTTTTTGGGATCGAGCAGCAGATATCCGGGAGTTATCAGCAATCGGCTTGTCAGAAAAGTGTGATGCATTGATTATATTAATCACGAACGGCGGAACAGCCTATTTCTCATTGGAAGGCAATCTCTTTCCTTTCTCAGCTTCCTGAACAACAACGGACACAATCACACTAATTACTGCCTGCTGCGATCCATTTTGCGACGTCTACGGTACGTTTGGCTTGATGTTTTACTGCAGCCTGAACATCCTCTACCATTTTACCGTTTTGTACAGTTACGCTTGTCCCATAAGGATTTCCCCCGGCTGTAAAAAGGGATGGATCCGTATACCCTGGAGAAACTATAATGGCACCCCAGTGATACATAGCGGTATAGATTCCCAGAATGGTTTGCTCCTGCCCGCCATGGGGATTTTGAGCTGAAGCCATCGCGCTAACCACCTTATTAGCTAACTTGCCATGGAACCATAACTTCCCTGTGGTATCTAAAAACTGTTTCAATTGTCCGGGCATTGTGCCGTGCCCCCTGCTCCTTGCCGCCTTCCGCTGCCCATTGAGCCAAGCGATAATTCGTTCCTGTCATGCTGTAAAAAATAACCGCCAGTTTAACTGCACCCATCCTACTTGCTCCTATTCTTCACTTGGAATCATCATTTACTTCAAAACAAACTTACTATGAGTGTCACCTCCTGATTCATGTTTCATACGTCTTCTTCCATCTACGGCGGGATAGGTTCGGGTCAATCGCAAAAGAATGTTTTTATCCTGGGAGGTTCATTATTGAATCGCTGAATAAATGCCTGAAACCATGAACGCTCCCAAGTAAAAACTGCCCTTACCTATTCGTACGCACAATATGATCGGCTGTTCGAAATGCTAATGCAACCGTAGAATTTGTTGGGTTCGCTGCAGCAAGAACGGGTATCACGCTATTATCAGCGACGTAAAGACCGGAAACTCCATGAATTTCTCCATAACGGTTAGTCGCTGAGGTAGCGGGGTCAGTTCCCATTCGGCAGGTACAAGATTCATGAACATCGCTACCTGGCGGAAATAAGGTAGGCTCCCCATCTAAAATTACTCCCATTGCATTTGCCGATCGAGCAATACCATCACGCATTTGCTGAATCACTGTATAATCTTTGTTGCTATAAGAAAAATCAACTTGGTTTAAAGGCACGCCGTATTCATCTTGACGGTTTGGATCTGAATAAACTCTATTCTCTGGCCGCGACTCCACTAAACCAAA
Organism: Paenibacillus sp. cl6col; assembly: GCF_900102125.1. Lineage (NCBI taxonomy): Bacteria > Bacillati > Bacillota > Bacilli > Caryophanales > Paenibacillaceae > Paenibacillus > Paenibacillus sp. cl6col. The sequence continues at coordinate 642,593 of NZ_FNAZ01000002.1, read as the reverse complement.
GGCAGCATATACGATACTCAGTTGATCCGGGAGCACTTTATCCTCGAATTGCTGGTATGAGAAGAATTGATTAGGACCTAAGATTTGTATTTGATACGGGGATTCTCTTGTTTCACGTTTCAAGATTGCCAGGTTACCAAGATTATCAGAAAACTGGCTGCGGCTTATTTTACCCGTCCCCAATACAAATGAATGGTTGGTTAAATAACGTCCGATTGCTGCCCCTTGTATGCTCGAATTGAGCAAAATGCGAGGTGTTTCCAATGTACTTGCAGAAATGACAACATTTTTGGCTCGAATGGTATGCGTTTTTTTATCCGGAGATATTACACTTACGCCTGATGCTTTTCCATTTTCGACGAGCACCCGAGTCGTATAGGCATTCACTGCAAGATCAAAAGGTCTATCATTTAGGGCATAAGCAAGAAAATGAATGGAACTGAACCATGCATTAGAATGAATTTCCCCCATACGTGGGCCTGACATATCAATGGCAAGAGGCATATCAGTTGCCTCTAGTACTCCACCTGCATGAAGCCGATTCAAGAGAATCCTTTGCATGGTAGAGCCATCGGCATAAGATGTAGTGCAATGCAATACACGTTCTGCAGTCCTAAAATATGCGTCCAATTCAGCTGGATGAATAGGCCAAGATTGAAGTTGAAACTCTGCGGGTCGAGGACAAGCAGCATTCCAAAACAATGTTCTCCCGCCGAGAGCAAACGTTAACCTAGCTCCTGAAAATTCCGGAAGCCGCTCCCCGATAGGAGTAGAATTATCGGGCCATAATTGATCACGCATACGGTCGACATTCATGGTGGGGATATTTAATGCATGCGAATGAAATAGTTTATCCCCTTTTTCAAGAATCCCAATTCGCTTTGCCCCTTGGTTTTTCCATAACTCGCATAATCTATATAGCATTGCTCCACCACCTGCGCCACTCCCCACAATAAGCACGTCATATTCTGTATTGGCCATTTCATCGAGCGATTTGGTAGGTATCCAATTATTAGGGTACACCCACATATGGATCATTCCTCTCCATCTTAGAGTCCACACCATTTTATTACCCGCTTCTTGTCTCATATTCCAAATTCATTAAGCATTCTGCTCCCTTTCATTTTAATATCTTGATTTCGAGATAATTTGTGTTATACTAACTTTTATAAAGCAGCTCATCATTAATAACTATTAGAAAAGGAGAGCAGCTTTCCAATACGAAGGTCTTCTAAATTGAAAAAGAGGTTATGGGAAACAATAAAAATAAATGCAAAAGGAGCAATTATCATGGAGAAACATTCAACAGGTATTCACCACATCACGGCATTTGCTAGAAACGCGCAAGAAAACATCGATTTTTATGCAGGGATACTAGGTATTCGTCTTGTAAAAAAGACAGTGAATTTCGATGCTCCTGAGGTGTATCATTTTTATTTCGGGAATGAAAACGGAAGTCCCGGAACGATTATGACATTTTTCCCTTGGGAAACGGGACGGAAAGGCCGCGTCGGCGGCGGACAAGTGGGAGTGACAACGTTTGTCGTTCCTACGGGCTCCATGGACTTCTGGGAAGCGCGGTTGCAACATTTCGGTGTACAAACAACCCGAACAAACAGATTTGGCGAACAATACTTGCAATTCTCGGATCATGACGGGCTGCAGCTCGAAATCGTAGAACGAGAGGATGGCCCAAATAGCAAATGGTCTTTTGGAGGAATCCCGGTGGACAAGGCCGTTAAAGGTTTTGGAGGAGCTGTATTGTACAGCACTCATCCGAAGGCAACCTCTGAATTGCTTGAGAACGTGATGGGACTCGAAAAGATCGGAGAAGAAGGAGACTGGATGCGCTTCAAAGGCAGCGCCGATCTGGGCAATGTAATCGACATTAATATCGCACCAATGGAACGCGGCTCGGGCGGTTACGGTACCGTGCACCATATCGCATGGCGCGCCAAAGACTTTGAGGATCATGAGGAATGGAGAGAGCATGTTGCACAAGCTGGCTATCACCCAACTCCGGTCGTCGATCGTCAATATTTCAATGCAATTTATTTCCGTGAGCAGGGAGAAATCTTATTCGAGATTGCTACCGATCCTCCAGGATTCACCCGTGATGAGACATTTGAGGAGCTTGGTACGGATTTGAAGCTGCCTGCACAATATGAACCACACCGGGCACAAATCGAAAAGCTACTGCCTCCTATCCAAGTACGCGAATTGGAGGGGAAATAATTATGCAGCATATTTTTCAAAAAGGCACGGATCCATCAAAGCCTACACTCGTCCTGCTCCACGGTACTGGCGGAACTGAGCATGATTTGCTCCCGGTTGCACAAATCGTATCGCCGGAGTCTTCCGTGCTGAGCATCAGAGGAAATGTACTTGAGCACGGCATGCCTCGCTTTTTCCGCAGATTAAGCGAAGGCGTCTTTGATGAAGAGGATCTTATCTTTAGAACGAATGAGCTGAATGAATTTCTGAATGAAGCAGCGACGAAGTATGAGCTTGATCGCAACAACTTCATTGCAGTCGGCTACTCCAATGGAGCCAATATTGCCGGAAGCCTCTTATTTCACCACCAAGGTTCTCTAAGAGGAGCAGTGTTGCATCACCCTATGGTTCCGCGTCGCGGGCTGAAACTGCCCGACCTGTCCGGTACGCCTGTATTTATCGGTGCAGGAACGAACGATCCGATTTGCGCACCGCAAGAGACGGAAGAACTGCAGACGCTGTTAACCCAAGCAGGTGCACATGTAACCGTACATTGGGAGCAGCAAGGCCATCAATTAACGCATTCTGAGGTTCATGCAGCCTCATCTTGGTTGCAAAGCCATATCAATCAGGGGTGAGCCCATGCTAACCATTTATCCGGAGGAGCAAACCGAGCGGGATAATTATAAACTGCTAATCGGCAGTATCCTTCCAAGACCGATCGCGTTCATCACAACATTGTCAGCTGAAGGCGTATTAAATGCCGCACCTTATAGCTATTTCAATATCATCTCTGCCAATCCGCCCATGGTTTCTGTATCTGTTCAAAGGAAAAATGGCGTTCGCAAAGATACATCTAGAAATATGATGGAAACGGGCTCGTTTGTTGTTCATATATCGGATGAGGATTACATCGAGGCAATCAATCTAACCGCGGCCAATCTTCCGCCAGATGAGAGCGAAGTGGACTTCGCTCAACTTACTTCCATCCCAAGCACCAAGATTAAGGTTCCAGGGATTGCCGAAGCCAAAATCCGCATGGAATGTACGTTAGAGCAATCTCTTGCTCTCGGCGGATCGCCTTCGTCTCCAGCATGTGATCTCATTATCGGGAGAGTCGTGTGCTTTCACATTGCGGAAGAATTGGTTGAGGGCGGGCGTATCGATGCACAACGATTAAAGCCAGTGAGCCGATAAGCCGGTAACAACTACTCGAAGTTAGGTGAAATCTTTAGCATTGATCGACCCAATTAATTGATAGTTTTGAGTTCGCAACCCTACAAATCAATGAATCACAATATCTTTAATCATAGTAAAGGCTGCCAAAATGATTGGCAGCCTTTCTTCACGTATTGATATTTTTTCATTTCCTACAAAAAAAATCGGAATTTAGTGTTTACAAGAATCCGATGTTGAGTTATATTTAACATAACTTCCAGATATTACTTGCAAAACTATCAGAGGAGTTGAATCCGTTTGAAGAAATTACTTATGTCATTATCAGTACTGGTCGCCCTGGCTACAGCAGCACCTGCATATGCTTCCACTGCACCTGTCGATGCTGTCAAGCCTGAGGTTCAACAAACACAGAAGTTCGTTAAGTACTTTGCACTTCGTCCCAATGAACTGAGCTCACTGGAAGGGATCTATTTGAAGAAAGGCCAACAGCTTACGGTCTATGCACAAGGGAGCTATTCGTACTTTTCGGTATATGACTCGAGCAATCATCTCGGGACATTTTTCAACAGCAATGTAGGAAGAATTTTCACTGCGACTGAAGACGGGTATCTGTATTTGCAGTTTGCGGCACCTTCCACCTATACAATCAACCACATCACGGCTACTTATTTCATTAATTGACCTTAGGTTGATATAATACCGACCACATTTCTTGCAAAAACAAGAAATGGATCTGCTAGAAATGAAGACAGCGACTGTCATGGACATAAATAGTCCACGGCTGTCGCTGTTTTTTCGTAGTAAGAAGTGAACATTAGTATTTCAAGAACGTAACCGTAAATTTCGTATACTCATATCTCTCACTTTCCACCTTAATCAAGGCTTGATGCGCTTCGATAATAGATTTGGCTAAGGCCAAGCCAATCCCTACCGAATCATGCTTTTTGGAGCCTCTGGCTTTGTAGAATCGTTCAAAAATATGTGGCAATTCCTCAGCAGCAATTCCCTCTCCGAAGTCTTGAATCACAAGCTCTGTATAAATCGGTGTATCTTCGATTGCAATCTTAATCTTCTCACCCGGTTCGGAGTGTTCTATCGCATTCTTCAGCAGATTCAATAATGCTTCCTGCATCCATACTTTATCGTGAACAACGACGACTTCCTCCGGGGTATGCCAATCAATCGATATATGCTGATTGGTAATCATGCTCTGTAAGCGATCTAGAGCGTCCTCAATGGTCTCTACTAAATTGGCCGATTCTTTCTCAAATGAAATAGCTCTTGCATCGATTTTCGCTACCTTCAACAAATTGTGAATCAACACATTCATTCTTGAGATCTGCACATCATTATTTCCCAACAGTTGAACTTGTTGCTGGCGCGGTAAACTGTCATTCATCATCATCTCATTGTAGATAGATATCGTGGAAAGCGGTGTTTTTAATTGATGAGATATATCCTGCAGCATTTGTACTAGAAATGCCCTCTCATCACGTAAATCCTGCATGCTTTTGCGAATAATATCTTTCATCGAACGAAAGGAAACTGCCAGTTTCGCGAGATCCCCTTCTTTGTTCTCATTAATAACAACCGAATAATCCCCATCGATTATTCTTTTGGCAGCCGAAGTAAGCTGTCTAATTTTCTGGAAGATCATCTTGTGCTGTAAATAGCTTGCCAGAAGCAGAATACATCCGAAACACACCAATCCCCAAAACATAAATTGGTTATGGCTAACAATATGATTATTTAGAAGTGGGAAAAGCTGTGACTCCAGACCTTCATATAGTCCATAATGCCTTAAAATCTCTCTCCCTTTTTCCTGATATAGAATGGAGTCCGTAGAATGGCTAGTTAAGACTTTCAAAATTTCCGCTTCATTCTCAGGGTTTTGCTCAACCAATCTTGCGGTAATTTCCCCCCAAGATGCAATGGAATCGCTTTTCAATTGATTGTAGAACAGTTGTTGGGTAATGAATTGATAAACGGTAAATAACGTTAACAGAACGGCCAGTATCGTGATATAGCCTTTCAACTCGATATTTTTCATCATCTTACTCTCTGCTCACATCCTTGCTCCAGCGGTAGCCCAATCCTCTTTGTGTGACGATAAACTGCGGATTTCTCGGATCATCTTCTACTTTATCTCGCAATCGTCGAATGTATACAGATAACGTATTTTCATCAAAGAAAACCTCATCACCTTCCGTTATATTCATAAGGAGCTCATCTCTTTTCAGTGCTTTGTGGGCGTTCATCATGAATGTGAGAAGAAGTTTATATTCTAAATTCGTTACCGGAATGCTCTCTTGATTTTTGTACGCCTTGACTAGGTTCATATCGATTTTGATATTCTCAGATGTTAAGATCGTGGAAGTAGTCCCTAGACGCGCTTGCTTGCGCAATTGCACTTTCACTCTGGACATGAGTTCCTTCACGCGAAAGGGCTTCGTAATATAATCGTCCCCACCAATATCCAGTCCCATGACCACATTTGCTTCTTCATCAAGGGCGGTTAAGAAAATAACTGGTGTATCGCTATGTTTTTTAAAATGCATGCATAAATCATAGCCATTTCCATCTGGAAGGCCGATATCTAGAATAATTAAATGAAAAGTACGATGATCAAACTGCTGCTTCGCTTCTCTGACACTAGATGCTTTGACCAGCTCATACCCCTCATTTTTCAATGAAAATTCGATAGCTAGACCAAGAGCATCATCATCTTCAACCAGCAATATGTTGCTCAACGCGTGGCCTCCTCCTCTTTCTATTTCAGCCATAGGCCAACAAAATCAGAATAGCCTGACTATACACATAGCCAGGCCCTTCGTATTATTCTTCCCTGATCACATCAATAATATTATCCTTTTGGATTTTGCGCAGCGGAATCAGAACTGATACATAACTGATGAACAATGCAGCAGCAAACGTAATGAGACAAGCCGAATAAGGAATCGTCCATTCAAGCTTCTTGATACCGGAAACAGCCAAATATAATATATAAGAAAGTATACAACCGAAAAATATCCCTTGTAAACTTCCAGAAACACCATAAATGAGCGCTTCATAGATAATCATTTTTTTCAGATCTTTTTGCGACATGCCTATTGATTTTAATGCAGCCAGTTCTTTTCGTCTAATGATGATACTGATCGTAATCGTATTAATGATATTCACACTGCCAATCAGAGAAATAACCGCAATAAAACCATATACGAGCACTTTAATCACAAGCTCTGATTCTTTCCTTGTTTTATTCTCGTCCAGCTGATTAACGATTGTAATCGAGTGCTTGGTTCCAACGGTCTGCTGGATGTCCGCAACTGTCGCGCTAGATTGATTGACATCCTTCAATTTGATTCGAAAACTAGCGTCCTGTTGGCTAACTTCAGATACATTACTAAGCGACTTCAACTGCTCCATAACTTGTTGTCTTGCTGATGTCTTACCATGTATATCATCTTGCAGATAGATGGTTAGATCCGATTTCGTGGACTCATTGTTCACGTATTTGGTTGCAAATGCGATATCCATAATCGACGAAAAAGTAATAAACAATACACTACTTATAATGATGGATAAGATGGTAATCGTATATCGATTTTTATTTCTTTTTACATTTTTCAAGGCCAGGCTCATTGGAAAAGAAACCGGCTTTTTCAGCACCGTATTTTTTTGTTTTTTGATCGATTCTTTCCTTATCGATAACCTGCTGCTGATTGCCAGCAAGGGAGATATTCTGCCTGCAAAAAAAGCAGGATAATAGCTGGACGCCAGCACCGCTGTCAGGGTAATGAGCGAACTGATCAATATGATCGACCAATCGATATGTAAGAACGAGACGCTTGCACCCGTTTCTAATAACAGGTAGAAAATGAACTGTAGAGCTGCAAGTGCCAGGATGCTGCATACAATCCCAATCGGGATCGCGATAACAGCCAGTACAGCAGCCTCTCTCATGACGATGTGTCGAATCTGCTTGCGCGTAGCGCCAATACTTCGGAGCAATCCGAACTGTTTCATCCGCTCAACGACACTAATTTGAAAAGCGTTATAGATGACGACAGCTGTCGCAACCACAACGATACTGATGACGATGACGAGCACGGCCAAAATCGAACGATTCGACTGCGGCTTCAACACTCTGATCAATTCTTCATTGATCACCAGCTTCTCAGTTCCCGTAAATGATTTGATCTCGTCCAAAACTTCATTAAAGTTCGCGTTATGGTTGATTGTAATTAATATTTGGCCTTCACCGATGGCAAAATCATGCTTATAGGTTAATAAGCGGCCAACTTTACTTTTCTGTGTAAACTCGCGATTGTCGAGCAACCCAACAAGTTTATAGGTTTCTCCATCCAATTGAAAGGATTCTCCGAGCTTAAGATTTTTATTAATATAAGGAAGCGTCCATGAATCTACAGCCGCCTCATGCTCATTTGCAGGTAATTGGCCATCCAAAAGGCTATAGGGTAAAAACTCCATTGCACGATGATCGGCGAAACTCATTTGTACCGAAACGTCCCCAAGTGGGATTGTTTTGCCCTGAGACATCAATCCATACGATGCGATTTGAGGATTATATCTGATTTTATTCAATATTGCTTCATCGTAATTGGATATGCCGACATGAAACGAAAACCCATTCAGCTTTTTGATGTTTTCAATTTGGGAGAGCTGCGATCCTCTCATAAACAGGCCAATCGTGGAAATTAACGCTACAGAGAGTATGATTCCGACCAGGGTCAAGATGGTTCGCTTGATATTCCCTTTTAAATATCGGCTGCTTAGTTGTTTGTAACTGCTGATCAACTTCATTCTCCTCCAGTCTATGCCTGATTCGCAGCTAGCCGTTGATCTGAAATGATACTACCGTCTTCGATCGTAATGACCCGGTCGGAAGCCGATGCAATCGATAAATCATGCGTAATCAACACAATGGTTTGATTGTATTTCTTCGCTGTCAAACGTAATAAATCCATGACTTCCTTCGTATTTTTCGTATCTAGGTTGCCTGTGGGCTCATCGGCCAGTATCAAATGCGGACGATTGATAAGCGCTCTGCCAATGGAGACCCGTTGCTGCTGGCCGCCAGATAGTTCGGAGGGCAGATGAGTCTTCCGTTCATGAAGCCCTAGAGTTTCTATAATTTCATCGAGATACGTCATATCTACCTGTTCATTATCTAATATCGAGGGCAAAGCGATATTTTCCTGAACATTTAATACCGGAATCAAGTTAAAGAATTGAAAAATGAATCCGACTTTTCTTCTTCTGAATATCGAAAGCTCATCATCCGAATAATCGTAAATACTATTTTCCCCAATGAATACTTGTCCTGAAGTCGGCCGATCCAACCCTCCTAATATATGCAGCAGTGTGCTTTTCCCGGAGCCGGACACACCTACGATGGAGACAAATTCTCCTTGTTGAATCGAGAGGGAAATCCCTTTTAACGCGTCTACCCTACTATTGCCTTCGCCATAGCTCTTCACTACATTTTCCATGCGTACAACTTCCATACTGTCACCCACTTATCATGTAAAGTTCAAACTCTTACACTTAATCTTGAACATCTACAAAGTTTACTTTGTCTTCGCTATCTGGATACACACTTCTGACTTCATCCAAAATCTTGTTCACCTTCTCTTTATTTTTATAATCGTAGCTGTATCTTTGGAAATGAATTAATGAGAGCGTTGACTCTGCTTCCTTTAATTTGTTGTAAGTTTGGTCGTCAACAATAACAAGATCCATAGTTGGCATATACCCGATCCACGCCTGATGTTTCACATACTGTACAGGCACCATCTGACCATTCAAATCGATTTGGTTATTCTTCGTTTCGTCAAACAAAGAGAATAACAAGTTTTTACCATTCGATAATTCTTTGATGGAGGTAACTGGATCTGAAAGAATAGACACACTGCCAGGTTCTTTTCTGGCTCTAATAATCCCCTTCTTCATGAATTGCTCAGCTGTAGAACGAGTAATAACCGAATACTTGATATACCGAGTTGAAAATTCTTCACCCGTTTCATCCCGATCTTGCTCTGCAATTTTTGTAGTTATTGTTGTTGTAACCAATTTCATTTTGTAGTCAACCATTTCTTTGCTTACATCTTTGTACTTCTCTTTGACTTTGCTCACATCTTGATTCGTTCCAATCACTACAATTCCATCGGCCGGTTGCGATGGTCCTTCTATATAACGTTTTACCCCAAATCCTATTCCTGCAAAAATAGCGATAACCAACACGAAACCAATTATTTTTTTCATCCTGTCTGCTCCTTTTATCAAATTCATCTGATGTCTGGATTATAGATGACTTTGCTTCTCAAGTTAATGACTCTTGTCTAACCATTTTCATCATTTTCCTTACTTTTTAGTAAGAATCGAAATGAACACGTGACTTTTCCAGATAAAATAGCGACAGTCATGGACCAAAATTGCCCGAGACTGCCGCTGTTTTATGTGTTTACGGACTTCTCTATTGAATACCACGCATTTCAAATCGAACTATTCACTCGGCATAAAGCCAGATCCAAAAGCTTTCCTCATCTTCTGTTGAACAAGAAGCGCAGCTTCATAAGAATCAGCCGTGACAATAAAGTCCACATTCTCCTTCATCTCTTTGAAACACTCTATGTTTATATCCTGAAAATCATCATCAAACCAAATCATACCTGCCCAGATAGCTCCTTCCTCTTTATACTTTTTGAGGTCTGGGCTATGATAAAGCAAGCTTCCTGAATTAATCCCTTTTATTTTTTCAAATATATACGTATCTAATGATATATACTTGTTCGAAATATCGATGCCGTCAATTCGAATGGAACCTACGAATTTATGTTGTCGTAGAAAAGGCCGAACTAATGTCCCGGATATGTAAATCGAGGTTTTCTTAAAAGATGAAGGGTCTTTCTCATTATAAGTTATAGCAGATCGAACCACATCGATCTTCTTAGGAAATTGGTAGACTTCTAAGAATATGAACGTTGGGATTCCAAATACAATTAGCACTGATAATAAGATGATTAAGGTAGTTTTGAATGTATTATTCAAATGTGGTTCAACTCCTATATGAAGTAATATAGATGAACTGAAATACATATTTAACCATTCCGCTCAGAACTTGGAATTCCTTCAACCTCACTGTTTGATTAAGATCTATATGCAAATCATTTGGTCATATGAAAAAAAGCAAAAGAAGCCGATTTTCTATTTCAGAAAATCGGCTTCTGTCTCTATGCAGTAACACTTCTAGTTGCTATGCGTTTACATTGCTTACTCACTCGAAATTCGTCTGCTCACGATAACCATAATAGCTGCCAGCACGAAGAAGTACATAGGCATCGTCACTAATGAGTCATTATGCAAATAGCTCATTCCGCTCGTAATCAGACTCACGATGAGATAATACCCTAATCCAAAAATAGCTCCTGCTGTCCCCAATACATCGCTGTAGCGCACCAGCGCCAAGCTTAAGCAGTTCGGAATCGCCATACCGATACCGAGCAGCAGGATGAAGATACAGGCGACAAATACACCCATGGACAACAGCGATGAGCTTAATCCACTAAGCGTAAACCCGACCAACGCTCCTGCACCGAGTGCGGTTACAAGACAGCCGATCAGAATGATCTGCTCTGGCTTATAGGTGGACAATAGTCTTTTCGACAACATGGCTCCTACTATTGATGACAACGCAACAAAAATACCAAAGAAGCCATAGATGCCGGGCGTCATCTCATAGTATTCAATAAAAACGAAAGGAGCTTCTGCATAGTAACTGAACAGAATGCCATTTGTTGCGCCGATTAGAAAGCCAAATGCCCATACCCTGCCGTCTGCAATGAGGCGCTTGACGACAGCTATTGTATTCACATTCGAAGTCGTCGTAGCAACTCTCGTCTCAGGCAAAGAAGCGAACGTGTACGCGAATATTGCCACACTCATCACAACAAGGGTTAGAAATACAGCCCTGAAGCCTAGCGACTGGTCGACCCAGCCTCCAATCAGCGGCCCTAGAGCGGGTGTAAAGGCAAGAGCTGCTGAGATTTGAGCAAATACAGCATGACGCTTCGAGCCATCGATGCTTTCTCGCAAGATCGTTTGCGTCACAACCGAGCCTGTACTTGCACCAAATGCCTGAATGAACCGACTTACCAATAGCCATTCCACGGAACCTGACAGGTAACAGCCTAGGCTACCGATTCCATATACGAAAATGCCCCACAGCATAGCAGGACGTCGGCCAATTGCATCCGATAACCTTCCCCAGCACAACACGCCAAACGCAAAACCAAGAAAATAAATGCTGAGCGTAAGCTGAATCATGTTGTTGCTTGCCTGCAATTGACTAGCAATATCCGGCAAGGAAGGCGTGTATATCGTTTCACTGATTTGTGGAAATCCCACAAGAATAATAAACAAAAGCAATGATGGAGTTGAGATTTTTTGTGCCAAGTTGCATTCCCCCTATAATTTCGGAAATCTCAATTACATCATCGAAATGTCAGGGTATCGGGGGTTTGCATTTGATTAATCTTGCAAATGAGAGTGCCATAATAAGTGATCACCTTACAATGTTATAGGGGGTAAATATATTGAGGATTATATCAGAATCCTGTAAATATTACCACGCATGAACAAGTTTGTATTAGTAACCTTCTTGCTTACGCCGTCTCCAACTTCTCTCAAATTACATCTACTATAATAGAGTAGATCAAAGAATGGGGGTCATGATTGATGAGCAAGCATCTTTCCTTATTAACATGGAATATGTATTTGGGCGCAGATACCTCCCCACTATTTACAGCACCGCCCGTGTTGATACCAGAGCGAGTAACCGAGGTGTTCCGCCAGTTTCTCGCGACAAATATCCTCACTCGGGTGAAATCCATAGCACGTCAGATTGCTAGCAAGAAACCGGACTTTATTAGCCTGCAGGAAGCAGAACGAATTCAGCTTGTGATCCCAAGCTTTCGAACCGTCACGTATGACTTTATCAGCTTACTACTGAAGGAACTGCGGGAACTCGGCTTGCGTTATAAAGTGGCAGCTGTCAATCATAATTTCTCGGCAGAGCTTCCGGATAGTCATGGCAACACTGTTCGATTTCTTGATAGAGATGCTATTTTGATCCGCACAAGCAGCAAGCTTAAGATCGTTCAAAAGACTGAAGCAAATTTCAATACGAATCTTGTTATTCAAATTGGTGGGCAACCTTTTGTAGTGGTACGAGGATGGTCTTCCATTGATGTGTGTTGGCATGGGCGTACATTTAGAATCATTAATACTCATTTGGAACCACTCGCACCAGCTATACAGGTTGCACAAGCACAGGAGATTATTGATGGGCCAGGAAATAGCCAACTTCCCTTGATTGTTACAGGGGACTTGAATTCAAATGCAGATGGCAGCGGAACCCCCACCTACGGCTTATTTATAGCAGATGGTTTCCATGACACGTGGGTAGAAGTCGGTAAAGGCAATGGATTTACTTGCTGTCAAGACGCCGACCTATTGAATAATCAATCTTCCTTACTCTCCAGAATCGACTACATTCTTTTCAAAAATGGATGGATACCCCTCAAGGCAGATAATGTTGGAGAGAAGCAGCAAGATCGAACCGAAACAGGACTGTGGCCTTCCGATCATGCGGGAGTTTCCGCAGCATTGAAGCTGAACAAAAATTGTTACTAATCTAGATTGGACAGAATACTCTTCAACAGAGGCATTTTCAATGAGCATCCCTCCTCTGAACGGGCATGCGCTCATGAAAATGCCTTTTTATTCACCTATTTCAATGAGTGACGTCCCTTCCACAGTACTCCAATCACAAATGAATTCAAGCGTACGCTTATCACACAGCTCGAAGGAATCAAGTGCAGAAATCAGAATTACCAATATTTACGCATGATAAATATGATAAAAATCACCTTCTATTGTGAAATACATCACAAACACTAAGTTGAAAGTAGATTAAAATTGAAATGAACATCAAACAAATACTCTTTCAGCACGAAACAGCACCCAATAGCCGTCAGTCAATAACGGGAAAATTGGAGTACATAGCCACCCAATATCTGGTTTGCTTCGTCTGATTTCATTCGGGGGGGTATTGAAATTATGTTCATTTATAAAGAGATAGAAAGTGGAGGTTTTCACATGAGAAAGAAAGCAACAGCAACCATGATTCTCCTTCTGTCGATCATGCTTATCATCGCAGGATGCGGCAGTAACGGGAACCAAACGCAGGGTCAAGACAATGCAGCAAAAACGGAGAAACCAGAAACAGAAGCTGTGTCCGGCGCTTCTAAAGCGAGCTATACCCCTATCGATCAATTGAAAGACAAATATGACATCATCATCATCGGTGCTGGCGGAGCGGGAATGACGGCTGCTCTTGAGGCCAAAGCCAAAGGCATGAATCCGGTTATTTTCGAGAAAATGCCGGCAGCTGGCGGAAATACGATGAAATCCTCTTCGGGTATGAATGCATCTCAGACCAAGTTCCAAAAAGAGCAAGGCATTGAAGACAATAATGATCTCTTCTTCGAACAAACATTAAAAGGCGGTCACGGTACGAACGACAAAGAAATGCTTCGTTACTTCGTAGACAATTCCGCAAGCGCAATCGACTGGTTGGATTCCATTGGCATTCGCTTGAACAACCTTACGATTACTGGCGGTATGAAGGAAAAACGTACACACCGTCCTGAAGACGGATCTGCTGTTGGACAATATCTCGTCAGCGGCTTGGTCAAGAATGTACAATCCAAAGGAATTCCGGTTTTCGTAAATGCGAAAGTTACTGATATTACAGAAAAAGACGGAAAAGTGAACGGCGTTAAAGTCCTCTTCGAAGAGAAGGATGAGAAGAACATTGCCGCAAACGCAGTTGTTGTCACAACAGGCGGTTATGGTGCTAACATGGACATGATCTCCTCTGTTCGCCCTGATTTGAAAGGTCTGGTAACAACGAACCAAATCGGCAGCACTGGTGACGGCATTACGATGATTGAGAAGCTCGGCGGCGTAACTGTAGATATGGATCAAATTCAGGTTCACCCTACTGTACAGCAAGAGAAGTCCTATCTTATCGGGGAAGCAGTTCGCGGTGAAGGTGCAATCTTGGTTGATAAAGACGGCAAACGATTCACGAACGAGCTGGATACTCGCGATAACGTAACGGCAGCAATTAATAAACTGTCTGACAAAGCATCTTACCTTGTATTTGATTCTGGCGTGAAATCCCGTGCAAAAGCTATTCAACAATACGACAAAATGGGATTTGTCATCCAAGGTGCAACGGTTGAAGATTTGGCCAAAGTAATGGGCGTTCCAGGCGATCAACTCAAAGCTACACTTGATACATGGAACGGCGCAGTGAAAGACAAAAAAGATGCTGAATTCGGCAGAACAACAGGCATGGACAACGAGTTGTCCGCTGGACCATTCTATGCAATCAAAATTGCTCCTGGTATCCACTATACAATGGGCGGCGTAAAAGTTAACACAAACACCGAAGTTGTAACTAAGGATGGCAAGGCTATTACAGGTCTCTACGCAGCAGGTGAAGTTATCGGCGGCCTGCACGGTGAGAACCGTATCGGCGGTAACTCTGTTGCAGATATCATTATCTTCGGTCGTCAAGCAGGTATTAAATCTGCTGAATTCGTAAAAGCACAATAAAGCTAGTATATTCCTCCCTCAAACGCTTGGGCTCTTTGCAGTCCAAGCGTTTTATTTATCTGTACACTCTCTCCTCCCAATAATCACTCCCTCTTTACGCTAGGAAAGTGACAGTTTGCTCGAATAATAAGCAATTAGAACTATTGATTGTAGACCTCTGTTCCTCTACTATCTAGCTATGATTTCCTTTCATTTGTGTGAATAAAAAAGAGTGGGATGAATTGAGAAAAGCACTAATTGAAGCCAATATTGGCGGTGTAAAAAATGTTGTTATCAGCTTCCAAGTCAAAGGCGGCGGTGGATACTTTATTCCACTCATCGACTCCTATTATAAATAATCGTATACATAAAGGATGTGCTGCGACACATCCTTTTTCTGTACATAATGTTTCTGCTTCGTTTACAAAATAAATAACCGGCCGCTATTTCTAGCAACCGGTAATACAATGAAATCCCTATTCTCCATGCGATTATAGCTTGAAACGATTCACCATCTCCTGCAGTTCTTCCGCCATTTGCTTTAACTGCCCGATCGAAGCAGAAATGGTCTCTACAGAGGCAAGCTGCTCCTCAGATGCAGCCGCCACCGATTGTACGGTGGAAGACGTATCTGCTGCAATCTTCGCCATTTCGTCAACTGAAGCCGTAATCTCCTCAGTACCTGCTGACATCTGTTCTGTCGCAGCTGATGTCTCCTGTACTTGCCCTGTCACTTGCTGCACCAGCGCCATGATATGCTCGAACATCTGCCCTGCCTGCGCAACAACCTTCATACCTGACGCAACATCCTGACGTACATAAGCCATTGCATTTACCGTTTCCTGCGTGCTGTTTTGCATTTCCACAATAAGCTCGGCTATTTGCTTGGCTGATTCACTAGACTGTTCAGCCAGCTTGCGTACCTCTCCAGCAACGACTGAGAACCCTCTGCCGCTCTCCCCGGCTCTTGCTGCTTCAATCGAGGCATTGAGCGCAAGAAGATTCGTTTGCCCTGCAATATTCGTAATGACATCAATAATGTTCTCGATCTGCTGAGAATGATCATGCAGCTGTTCAACAGCAGATTCCGTTGTTTGTACAGATTGATTAATTGACTTCATCTGCTCCATCGCATCGACGATCGTTGCATTGCCCTGCTCAGCTTGTATAGCCGAATGATTGGCCAATTCCGCAACGCTCGATGTATTTTCGACAATCGATTGAATACCGCGTGCAAATTCTTCAAGCGCAATCGCATTTTCCTCCGATGCTGTCTGCTGCAGCTGCGCACCCGATGCGACCTGTTCCATTGAAGCGGCAATATGCTCTGTCGCTTGCGCCGTTTCATTCGCATTGTCAGAGACTAAGCGTGAATTGTGAAGCAGTTGCACCGAACGCTCATGCACCGTGCTCATAATCGAGGACAAACCGTCCATCATCTTGTTGAAGTCCTTCATCAGCACCCCGATCTCATCCTTCGAATCATAGGAGCCGCGAACCGTGAGATCTCCTTGTTCTGCTTGCTTCATCAAGGTTTGCATTTGTCGAAGCGGCTTCACAATCAGATTGGCGATCACATATCCAACCAGCACGCATACAAGCAGTGAAATCATTCCGATGATTACGTTCGTCGTGGTGGAAGCTTTCGTTAGCTCCGTTGATTTCTTCGCTTGCTGATCCGCCAAATTTTCATTCCACTTTACAAGCTCGGTCAACACTTCTTGTACCTTACTGCGAGAATCGCGTACATTGCTTACGTAATAGTCATATGCCTCTTCGTTCTTATTCGCGATTGCCAACTCTATAGCACGAATATTACTATCGCGATATGGCTTTAGCGCCTTCTCATACTCAGCTACGAATGTTTTTTCCTCATCTGTTTGCAAGACTTCCTTATATTTCTTCATGAGTGTATCACTTTCACCACGGAAACGAGCAATAGATGCTTTGAGCTCACTATTCCGCCGATCATCACTGCTTGCCATTAATTCGAAAATGGCTGAGTCAATGGAACGGTTATTCACCATAATCTGCTTCACCCACATGATCGACATCAGATTATGCTTGAAAATGGTGTCGTTCTTATGATTGATCTCGTTCATGGCGCGATACGAAATCGACGTACTTAATGCCAGCAGCAAAATGCCGACACCAACCAGTATAAAAATTTTAATTGAAGTGTTCAGGTCTTTAAATCTAAACTTCATGCTTTCTCTCCCCTCTAGTTAACTTTATCATTATCGACAAAATCAGACATAATTTTTATAGATGTTATGACTTTTTATCTGTTTTTCTGAAAACTTACTGCAAATACATCATATTCAAGGCTCTCTGATCGTCAAATAAACACAACAAAAAAACCCATCATTGAACGTACGCTACCAGCAGCTGCATTACAGCTCTCGCACGTATATTCATGATGGGTCTCGTCTACAAAAAGAGAAGTAAGTTGAATTTGTGATCGTAGAGGATCATGTTCACTTGCTGCATCTTCATTCAGGTGAAGGATGGCCATCTCATTTGAAATGAAATAAATCGGCTTCTATCCATGCATCCCTGCCGCATACTTAAGCTTAATCGACATATTGTGCACACACCGCAAGTACCGTATGGTTCCTGTATTCGCACGCATAATGACCGAATGCGTCTCCACACGCTGACCAGGTAAGTTACGAACCCCATTCAGCAAGTCGCTATTCGTGATGCCCGTCGCTGCAAATATGATGTCGCCCGAACCTACAAGCTGTTCCATTCGAAGCAATGCATCAGGGTGCTGAATCCCCATCCGCTTGCAGCGCTCTAGCTGTTCCCGACTCTGCACCATGAGCCGACCCTGCATTTCTCCGCCAAGACAGCGGAGAGCTGCTGCAGCCAGCACGCCTTCCGGTGCTCCGCCAGAACCGACGTACAGATCAACGCCACTCTCGATAATTGCCGGTACAATCGCACCGGATACATCCCCATGATCAAGCAGCTTAATCCGAACTCCACTGCTGCGTAGGGCTTCAATAAGTTCACGATGGCGATCTCGCTGAAGAATCATGACCGTGAGATCTTCTACAGACTTGCCCAGCCTTGCTGCGGACTTCTCCAGTGTTACCTCAATCGGATCATCTAAATTGACGTGGCCTGCGAGCAGCGGGCCTACGGCTAGCTTCTGCATATACATATCTGGAGCGTGCAGAAGATTGCCCCTCTCTGCAATAGCGATGACTGACATTCCGTTATTCAATCCATTCGCGACAACTTCTGTTCCTTCTAGCGGATCCACTGCGACATCAACATCCGGCCCGAAGCGGCTCCCAACCTTCTCTCCAATATAGAGCATTGGTGCCTCATCCATTTCACCTTCACCGATTACAACCGTCCCATTAATCGGAACGGAATCGAACATTTCCCGAATAGCAGAGGTAGCGGCATAATCCGCGCCATGCTTGTCACCCCGGCCGATCCAGGAGGCTGACGCCAGAGCGCCTGCCTCTGTAACACGTGCGATTTCCAGAGCTAGCTGACGATCCATCTCCACTTCTCTCCCTTTTATCTACGACAAGTTGATTTCACTCACGTAATCAAATCCATGACAATGCCTGCAGTTTCCTCAATTGCTTTATCCGTCACATCGATGACAGGGCAACCTAATCGGTCGAACAATGAACGGGCATATTCCAATTCCTCGACGATGCGATCGAGCGAAGCATATCTAGCTAAGACAGGAAGCCCCATCGTCTTCAGCCGCTCAGAACGGATCTTCAATAGATGCTCAGCGTTCATCGTCAAACCGATTATTTTACTTGGGGAGATGCTGTACAAGTGCTCCGGCGGCTGAATTTCAGGCACTACCGGATAATTGACAACCTTCTTCCCCTTATGAGCCAAGAAGACGCTCAATGGTGTTTTGGAGGTGCGAGAGACCCCTAACAGCACAATATCCGCCTTCAGGATCGCATGCAGATCCTTGCCATCATCACACTTGACAGCGAACTCCACGGCTTCAACGCGCTGAAAATAATCGGCATCCAAACGATGCAGCAATCCTGGCATTCGCTTCGGCTGATCCGCAAACGTATCGACGAAAGCTTGAATCATCGGCCCCATAACATCCACAGCTCGAACATTTAGACGGATTGCATGCTCTTTAATGGCTTCCCGCAATTCAGGCTGAACGAGCGTATACGCGACAAATCCTCCGGATTCGGCAGCCTCCTCCATCAACATGCGGAGCTCTTCCTCATTGCGCACATTCATATAGCGCTTAATCCTGATTTGTGGCGCTTCGAATTGTCGTATTGTCGCCTTCACTACAGCCTCTGCCGTCTCCCCGACGGAATCTGAACACACGGTTATCGTATATGACGCGTTCCCCATACGCTTCGTCCCCCTGCTAATCCTGGTCTACTTTGTCGAGCATCAGCTTGATGATCGTCGTCTTCGTTATTCGTCCTACGACATTCCCTTCCAGATCAGAACGATTCTCTGGGTAAGATACGACCGGAAGGCTGTCTACTTGGTGATGTATCATTTTACGCGCAGCTTCCAATACAGATTCCTCTGGCGTAATCGTTACAATATTCGGTTGTCTGGTCATCACCATGCTGACAGGCATCGAGGACGCATTCGGGTTGCCTAATGTAACCTTAAGCAAATCCTTGCGCGAAATGACACCTGCAAGCTTGCCGCCTTCATCGGTTACAATGAGACTGCCGATGTTCTCTAGGAATAAGGTGACAACCGCATCCTGTACTGTCGTCTTCACATCAACCACAACTGGCATGCCCTGAACCTGTCCGACCTTCATGTTGCGCAGGACGTAGGAATCCGACTCCTTCTTCTCCGCCTTCTCCCCGAGAAAATAGCCTACCTTGGGCTTTGCCGCAATATAATCGAGCATGACCAGCAAGGATAAATCCGCACGAATCGTAGGTCGACTGACCGTCAACATCTCCGCGATTTGTTCTCCCGTAATGGGGGCATGCTTCTTGACGATTTTAATAATTTCTAACTGTCTCGTTGTTAGTTCGATAGCGCATCCCTCCGTTTCATGCTATAAAGGTCGCCTTGAATCACGATCCCTGCCCATACGTGAAATACGTAGGATTCTGTTCATCTTCTGACAAGATTATAGCATTCTGGGCGGAAAGTGCGTAACTCCTGATTGCAGAAGTTCATGCACTCCGCCCCGTAAGTCATGCGCAGGGTTATAAGGTCAAGCTAATCATACCGCTGCTTCTTGTGATGATTGATCTACTGGTCGTTCTCCTGCATGTGATTCTGTTTGTCGCCTTAATGCGCCTCCCAGACGGATCTGCGCCTGTGCCGCTGCAATACGGGCGACTGGAAGCCGATACGGAGAGCAGCTAACATAATCCAAGCCGATCTGATGACAGAACATAATGGATTCATAGTCGCCACCATGCTCCCCACAAATGCTGGTCGTGAGCGTCGGGTTTACGGAGCGGCCTTGATTGACCGCCATCTCAATCAGCTTGCCAACACCTTCCGTATCCAGCACTTGAAATGGGTTATGAGGAAGCAGCTTATTTTCCACGTAATGCGTTAGGAACTTCCCCTCCGCGTCATCTCGACTATAGCCAAATGTCATTTGCGTCAGATCATTCGTACCGAAGGAGAAGAAATCCGCAGAACGAGCAATTTCGCCTGCTGTTAATGCCGCGCGAGGCACTTCGATCATCGTTCCTACCTTATACATGCAATTACGTCTCTCTTCACCCAATACCTGTTCCGCCACGAGATCGACAATGTTGCGCAGGAATTGCAGTTCATTAACGTGACCGACAAGTGGGATCATAATCTGGGGCTGAACTGCAACACCATCACGAAGACAACGCAGCACAGCTTGGAATATTGCTTCTACCTGCATCTCATAAATTTCGGGGAACATAATTCCAAGTCTACAGCCACGCTGTCCGAGCATTGGATTCGTTTCTTCCAGATCCCGAACTCGGCGGATCATCCGTTCAAGCTCCTTGCGCTCATATTCCTGCTCACGTTCTTCTTGTCCCGAGGAGCGAAGTGCATCCAATCGCTCTGTAAGCTCCTCAAGATTCGGGAGGAATTCATGCAGCGGGGGATCGAGCAGGCGAATGGTAACCGGCAATCCGTTCATCTCACGGAACATATCTTCGAAGTCTGCACGCTGCATTGGCAAAAGCCGATTCAATGCCAGCTGACGATCGATATCCTTATCTGCCATAATCATTTGCTGTACGATAGGCACTCTTGCCGGTGACAGGAACATGTGCTCTGTTCTGCACAGGCCGATACCTTCCGCACCGAATTCTCTTGCTTTGCGGGCATCAGCTGGTGAATCCGCATTCGCGAGTACCTTCATCGCACGAATCTCATCCGCCCATTGCAAGATGAGCAGCATCTCGGGTGATACATTGGCATCTTGAAGCTCAATTCTCCCCGGTATTACCTGTCCACTGCCCCCATCAATCGTAATCCAATCTCCCTCTCGAAGGACATTCCCCTCGGCGATCAGCTGACGCTGCTCCTCATCAATCTGCAGCGCTTCACAGCCGCACACACACGGCTTACCCATCCCCCGAGCTACAACGGCAGCATGACTGGTCATACCGCCACGCAGTGTTACGATCCCTTCTGCGGCAACAATACCATGGATATCTTCCGGTGTTGTCTCCATCCGAAGGAGAATAACCGACTTCCCTAGTCGCTTCCACTCATCTGCTGTGTCGGCGTCGAACACCGCTTGCCCACATGCCGCGCCTGGTGAAGCAGGAAGCCCAGTCGCGATTGCACGATAGCCCGCAGCTGTATGAAGCGAACGATGAAGCATATGATTCAGGTGCTGCACATCAATTCTCATTACGGCCTCTTCCTTGCTAATCAGGCCTTCCTTCACTAGATCGGCTGCAACTTGCAGGGCAGCTCTAGCATTGCGTTTGGCATTGCGGGTCTGGAGCAAATACAACTTCCCGTTCTCGATCGTAAACTCAATATCCTGCATATCCCGATATTGAAGCTCTAACTGCTTAGCGCATAAAGCCAGCTCCTCATAGGCATGTGGCATCGTTACTTCGAGCTGCGAGATCAAAACTGGCGTTCTTGTACCACCAACTACATCTTCACCCTGCGCGTTCATGAGGTATTCACCAAATAAGTCGGGTTCTCCTGTTGATGGGTTGCGTGTAAACAACACGCCTGTTCCACTTGTCTCCCCCATATTTCCGAATACCATCGACTGTATATTGACAGCAGTACCCTGATCGTGTGGGATGTGATGCACCTTCCGATATACCTTCGCTCTTGGACTCGACCAAGACAGAAATACAGCCTCAACTGCTTCTTGAAGCTGCTGCTTCACATCCTGGGGGAATAGGCGTTCCGAGCGCACTTCAATGAGCTGCTTGAACTTCTGAACAAGAGAACACAGCGATTCTTCCGTAAGCTGTTGATCCTCGGTGCACCCAGCGAGCAGCTTTTCTTGCTGAAGTATGCGTTCGAAATGGACAGCCTCGATATTATAGACAACAGAGCCATACATTTGAATGAAGCGGCGATAACAGTCATAAGCGAATCTGCGATTGTGCGTGAGCTTAGCCAATCCTTCTACTGTCTGATCTGTAAGCCCAAGATTGAGTATCGTATCCATCATTCCAGGCATTGATGTCACAGCGCCTGATCGAACCGATACAAGCAGCGGGCATTCAGCACTGCCGAATCGGCGCTGCTGTACTCTTTCCAGTTCCACCATTGCACGCATTACTTCATCCATTAATCCCTCGGGAAGTCGGCATCCATTGCTGTAATACTGTCTGCACATTTCTGTCGTTATGGTGAAGCCTGGCGGGACTGGGAGTCCCGCCTTCGTCATTTCAGCCAAATTAGCACCTTTGCCGCCCAGCAGCTCAGCATCCTCTTTGCCACCATTTCGGAACGAATTCACGCGCACACTTATCAAGCCGTAGCACTCCCCTCTTGCTCGCGGCACGCTTCTTTGTCACACACCATATATTTCGTCTTCACGCCATTCGTAGGCAGTGTATCAATAATGTCATCACAATATCGGCAAATGATTGTGCCCAAGTCGTTCTCTTTTACATACTGATCAATGAGCTCATCGATTTGGTTCCGCATGATTGTTCTACCTCCTCGGATTGGACGAACATATACTTGACGAAATCCGTTACACGGCATGCGTATGCCCATTCATTGTCATACCATGCCAGCAGCTTCACCTGATACCCTGATGTTTGAATTGATAACCCATCAATAATTGCAGATTTGTTGTTGCCAATATAATCGGAGGAGACAAGCGGCTCCTCGTTGTATTCTACATAATGCCCCATGCCTTCCTTAATCGCATTTGTAAATGCGCGGACGATGTCTTCCTTCGTAACTTCACAGTGCAAGTGAGCAGTAAGGTCGACTAAGGATACATTTTGCACGGGAACTCGCAAGGACAGACCCTGAACCCGCTCCGCCAGATGGGGCAGAATATCCTTCAAGGCTTTGCCAACTCCTGTTGAAGTTGGAATAATGGAGCTGCCGCAAGCACGGCCTCTTCTCCAGTCCGAATGTGCATTATCCAGATGCTTCTGATCATTCGTATACGCATGGACCGTCGTCATCCAACCGTAGCCCAAGCCAAATTCCTGATCAAGAACATGAAGAAGCGGAGCTAGACAATTCGTTGTGCAGGAAGCAGTAGAAATAAGTGTATGCTCCTGCGGATCATATGCGTGCTCGTTCACGCCCATTACGATAGTACAATCCAGATCCTTACCTGGGGCTGTCACGACAACCCGCTTCGCTCCCGCTTGCAGATGCAGGGATGCTTCTGAACGACTCTTAAACTTCCCTGTTGCATCAACGACAACATCAATTCCGTGCTCTCTCCATGGCAGCAGTTCTGGGTTGCGTTCGCTTACTAACGGAATCCGATGTCCCCGAATGATAAGGCATTGATCTCCCGCCTTAATATCTTCCTCCCAGCGACCGTGAATCGAATCATACTTCAAGAGATGCGCCAATTGATCAGGTGCACAGGTAGAATTAATAAGGCCAAGTGATGCACCGTTTCCATTCATGAACAGACTGCGAATAACTAATCTGCCGATTCTTCCTGTACCACTCACACCGAGTCGTTTCAGCATATATCGTTTGAACCTCCTTTGCTCAACTCATATATTACGTCATAATAAATGGAATTTCAATATATAATACACACTATATTCGATTTTATTTCGGTAATCAACGGTTTAAATGTGTATTATAATGAAAATTGGGTGCATATAATACATACTATAAACAACATCAAGCATGTCTTAATGACCACAAACAACTGCACATTCCTAGCCATAGCTAGATCCCACAAAAAAAGATGACCTCTGATCCATTCAGAAGTCATCTTTTGTGTATTCCATAGTAAGAAAGTATATTTTCCGTCTGCTTCTCTAGCCTTTACTCACAACCGCCGTTACCTTCTCTTGTTCAAAATACAAATGATCGTGGTTCTTGCATCCTGGGTTAAATGAGGTTCGACATATCGGGCACTCATAGTTACAACTAAGATACTCATGAATCGTGAGCTCCGTATGGCAATTGCCACATAAAATCGCCTTCGTACCCCATTCCGCTATTGGCCATACCATAGGCTCGTGATCCTCTGCCTCCTCATGACAATAATAGCAGCCATAATACGTACCACAGCATTTGAACTTAATCGCAATTACGTCCACCTCTGAATGATAATGACGGCATCTCGTCTTCGTATCAATTGCACCTTTCACCTGAATCATGCTCAACCCTCGCTTTAGGCTCTCTTCCTATTACTTTCTTATTGCTATCTTCAAATTAGCATGCTTCATATCTATCGCAAACATCATGTATCGTGCTAGCCCCTTGTATAGTACCTTGTCTCGTTTCTTCTTGTACAAGCATACCATATTTGCAAACTTCATTCTCCAGCCACGAGCAAAATTAAAGAAAGACGGTTTTCTTTCTGAAAAATAGGTGAACACTGTTACCGACACGATATTACTCAAGGAGGTCAACATGAAGAAATTCGTATTCGCGTGCCTGCTGACAAGCTGTCTGCTGCTTAGCGCATGTGTAGCTAAGGAAACAATGGCCGGAGTGAAGTCTCCCAGTGTAAACGTAAATATCATTAACACGAAAGGGGATTCCATCGGTACGGCACAGCTAACTCAAGTCGGCAATAAGGTTCAAATGGCGATCGATGTCCAAAGTCTGTCACCAGGTAAGCATGGCATACACTTTCACGCGGTAGGCCGTTGCGATACCCCTGATTTCAAGACCGCTGAGGCCCACTTGAACCCGACTCATAAGGAGCATGGCTTTGAGAATCCGAAGGGTTACCATAGTGGAGATTTGCCGAATCTTGAGGTAGGAGAAGACGGCAAAGCGCAAGCCACCTTCACAACCGAGATGGTCACGCTGGAGAAGGATAAGCCGAATTCGCTGTTGAAGTCAGGCGGTACAGCGTTAATCATCCATGCACAGCCTGATGATTATAAGACTGATCCGTCAGGCAACTCAGGTGATCGCATTGCATGTGGGGTCATTCAATAGGAATGGTCATAAGAGTAAGGGGCTTCCACCCGTCATCCTTGATGATGTAATGGCAGCCCCTTATTGTTTGCTAGACGCCGTCACCTATTTGCGCGTAAATAGGTTTACCGCCTCATCCAACGATTTAAGCTGGCCAAGAGCCGAGTAATCTAACCATGGCTGCTGTTCAATCGTATGAACGTTGCCGTTTTTAACCGCCTTTAGATGTTTCCAGATGGAGCTATCCTCCAACTCTTTGAACAGCTGCTGCGCAGCCTTGTCAGCAGATACCTCAAGCAGAATGTGATCGGGATCGAAATCCGGCAGCAGCTCACTGGAGATGGCTTGCGGCCCTTCCTTTCCTCGGCCTATACTTTCTAAGCCCTTGGCGGGCTTAATCCCCAAGTCTTGATAAAGCAATGAGCCATAATTGCGATCTAATCCGTATACTCTGAGCTCTTTTTTCATGACGCGCAGCACTAACACCGTCTCGTCACCAAGCACTTGCTTGATAGATTCTTTTGCTGTAGCGGCTTTTTGCTTATAATCGGCAATGAACGCTTCGGCCTCCTTTTCTTTACCTAACGCCTTACCGAGTTGCTGCAACTGTTCTTGCCAGGTCGATTGCTTGAAATTAAGCACAATTGTCGGCGCAATCTTCTCAAGTTCATCCTTGCCTTTTATCAGCTCTTCCTGCGCGATGATAAGGTCTGGTTCCACGTTCACGAGCGCTTCAAGGTTGGGATCTTGGGAATTCCCTAAATTTTGCGTATGTGGCAAGAGATCAGCTACATGTGGGAGAAACTCTTTACCTTTTTGCGTGACCGCTCCTATCGGGGTAATTCCTAAAGCAAGCAAGTCGCTCGTAAAAGGAATAGATAATACCGCAATCCGTTTGTCTGCTCCTGCAATATCAGCTGGCAGCTTCGTATCGGAAGTGGCCGTTTGAACCTGTAATGATTTCCCCGATTCACTCTGTTTATTTGAGGGCACTTGCCCGCTGCATGCTGCAGTAATCATTACGAGTAATGTGCAGATACAAGTAAGTATCTTCATGCGATGACGTGTAATCATGATGCCAAAACCCCTTTATATGTTGTTTAAATGAAAATGATAATCATTATTATGATCGAACTCTATCCATTAATCCATGCCATATCTTTAGATATCTACTTGTATAATTTTTATTTTGCAGCCATGAGCAGACTTACGGCCTCGCTGAGTTGACTTTCAATTGACCGTGGAGAATACATCATCCATTTGTCCCAATCCAACACATGCACATTACCATACTTCACGGCAGGGAGACTGCGCCAGCCTTCGCTCTGCTGTAACTCTTTTATGGAATCTCTCGCCCACTCTCCAGACTTCGTTACAAGGAACAAATAGTCCGTATCGCAATCAGATAAATTTGCTGTGGTCGCAGACATCCAATTAAAGACCGTTCCAGGCAAGTGCTTATCTATTTCTCTTCGAATTTGTTCAGGTGGTGATAAATTCAAAGATCGATAAAACACATGTCCAATGTTGCGCGCGCCATATAGTTTTACTTTATGATCGACAAATGTAAGCAGCCCAACCGTACCTTCCCCGATCATTGCTTTTACTTTTTTTTGGTCGCGATCGACTCGTTCTTCGTGACGTGCTATCCATTCATAAGCTTCATTTTCTTTACCCACAAGACGGGCAATCTCGCGCATGTGTCCGAACACGTCTAAACGCTTCCAAGGAATCGTTACAATGGGAGCGATATCCCCAAAATACCTGTTCATTTGCTGGGAAATGTGATCCTTGCACAAAATCATATCGGGCTTGTTCATCAATAACGATTCTCGATATCGTTCCCACATTCGATCATAGACTGGCATAGACATCATTGGCGCTTCTTTGTCGATATGTATGGCTAATGGCTTCACGCCCAGTGTTAAAAGATGGTCTGTGTATGGCTGAGAGAGTGACACGATATGTATATGCTGCTGCTTCATATATGCGGTTGGTGCGATTCCGCTGTATGTCTTAAATCGCCTGCTGAAATAAAACTCATCCTTGTATCCGACATCTTGGGCAATGTCGCGTATTTTACCGTTTGGCTGCAGCAATTGCTTCTTCGCCTGATTCATGCGCAGATCGGTCAAATACTCGATTGGACTCTTCTTCATTTTCCTTTTGAATAGTTGAGAGAAATAAGAAGGATTCATACCAGCCTGATCTGCTAGCTTGGCCAAGGTAATATTTGTGGAAAATGCCTGCTGCATATACTCAATTGTGCAATCCAGCAAATTGTCGGTGCTATCTAATATCCTGGACGTCCTGTTTTCAAATATGACGCTTAATATATCATGTAGATGAGGCTGATAAGGGGAATGAGCCATACGCGTTATAGAGGGGCTGTCCTTGCATAATAATCGAATCAAGCGTCTAATGTGATGCTGCTGCTCGACCCGTATTTCCCCGCTAACAGGCAAAGTCAACTCCTTCTCATATACTCTTCTCTTATCGCTCCATTCCATTGCGCGATAGATGTCGAACTCGATTTTATAGAGGTGCAGTCCATGTTTCGCGGCGCATTCAGCTGCAAGAACGGATCCGACCGGCAATAGAAAAACAGTATTCGGCAGCAGCTCTGCAGCATTACATCCGTCGTTCATGTACAATTTTCCTTTACCCTTCACTACAAACAGTAACATATGCGATATAAGCTCTTTTTTCTCCCATTTCCTACTATCGTGAATTGCAACCTGCTCCATCTCTTTGATTTCCAACAAGGTCTTATGTAAAAAGGCGTTGTGTATATCCTCTTTCACCACTTTCCCCCTACTCCTATCATTCGTTAACCACGATTATTATTTAATTAATAATGATTCTCAATATCAGTCATTTATTTTCTCATGTTCGTTTTCATTTGTCTATAGATGATGCATGATGACCGTTCAATAAACGTAAAAAGGCTGCCCCTTGTCACACTAGTGACTTGGGCAGCCCTTCGTTATCCAATTTAGAAGTCGAAATTGTCGGGATCTGGACCAACACGATGATGTTGATTCAATCCGTCAATGCGCTCCATCTCTTCTGGTGACAATTCAAAATCGAAAATGGAGGCATTCTCTACGATCCGATGTTCCTTAATCGATTTAGGAATGGTAATGACGCCATGCTGCAAATCCCAACGCAAGATTACTTGTGCAACCGATTTTCCGTGCTTGCTAGCAATCTCTTGCAATTCAGGTTGATCAAGCAGTTGTCCTTGCATAAGCGGAGACCATGCCTCAAACTGAATGCCTTGCTCCAAGCAAAATTCGCGAAGCTCTTGCTGTGTCAAACGTGGATGGAATTCGACTTGGTCGATCATTGGTTTGATTTCTGCATCCTTCAGCAAATCTTGCAAATGATGAATATGGAAGTTGCTCACCCCAATTGCTTTCACGCGGCCAGCTTTATAAAGGGTCTCCAACGCTCTCCATGCGTCTTTAATCTTACCTTCTACCGGCCAGTGAATTAGATACAAATCCAAATATTCGAGACCGAGCTTCTTCAGGCTTTCATCATAGGCTGCAAGCGTAGATTCATAACCCAAGTCCGCATTCCACACTTTCGAAGTGATGAACAAGTCTTCTCTCGCGATACCCGCTTCTTTCAATCCGATTTGGATCCCTTGTCCTACGCCTTCTTCATTTCCATATATAGCCGCAGTATCAATACTGCGGTATCCATTCTTGATTGCTGCCGCAACGGAATCGACAACTTCGGAACCGTCATTCACCTTGAACACACCAAGTCCGAACCACGGCATTGTCACTCCATTATGCAATGTCACTCTATCTTGTAAATTCGCTGCCATTTCACGTTCCTCCTAAGTCTTCTTCATGATCGTCCACCCGTTCACATCATGTGATCGGCGAATATCAATATAATGCGATACATGCATTATGGCTTACATGAATTCGAAAAGGAAGTACGCACTTTGAAGTGTTCTAGTAACCTAGAAGTAACCTTGTTACCTCTAAGTAACTGTTAATTGGAGCTGCCTGCTCTATTCATTTCCCCGGTACAGCCAGCTATACGTCAATAATACCTACCTAATTGTACGATTAATGCCATAAATCAAAAATTCCAAATTTCATTATTTTGGTATGGTAATAACTATAAACTTACACATTGTGCTAGTAGTGTTATGGAGAGGAGAATTCTTATGGATGTCATGGATTTGGAGTCTTTTTTGCAGCGTGAGAACAAGATTCTTAAGGAGCTAAGCGTAAAGATTGGTCAAGCAGGATGGATGGTAACTTCTACAGGTGAGGAATCATGGAATGATGCGTTGGAGGTTGCTCAAAATGAATGGAAGCGTTATTTATCAGATACAGAGCGGTTCGCCCTCATTACGAAGCACCTAGAGAATAAGCAGCTTACATCATTACAACAACGTCAGCTTACAGAGCTTCACCACTTGATGATCAATCAACAGTTAGATCCGCAGCTGGCTGAACGCTCTACTCGCATGACGAAGGAACTAGTGGACATTTTCAATTCCTACCGTCCTACCATACAGAACCAGCATGTATCGAATAATGATATTCGCACGATTCTGGAAACGAGTCTTGATCCGGAAGAACGCAAGCAGGCATGGCTCGCTAGCAAGCAAATCGGCAAGCAGGTCTGCGATCGCGCACTGCAGCTTATCCAGCAGCGCAATGAAGAGGCTCGCACACTTGGTTACGACAATTATTATCAGATGCAATATAGCGCGCAGGATCTCGATCTTGACGTCGTATTTGCCTTAATCGATGAGCTGCTTGTCCAGAGTGAAGAACCGTATCGGCTCGTGAAGCAGCAAATTGACGAGGAACTAGCTCAAAAGTTTCGTATTACGGTATCGCAGCTTAGGCCGTGGCATTATTCAGATCCGTTCTTTCAAAGTACGCCTGCCGTCAGTGAATGGAGTATGGCTGAGTATTTACAAAATAAAAGGATGGAAGCCATTACAGCAGAGACGTTTCAAAGTATGGGGCTCAATATCACAGATGTAATCGCACGCAGTGACCTATATCCGCGCGATAAGAAATATCCATATGGGTATTGCACGGATATGGGACGTACGGGCGAACCACGCGTCATGATGAGCATGAATCCGAGCGAATTTTGGATGAGTGTGATGCTGCACGAGTTCGGTCATGCGGCATATGAGAAAAATATTGACGCAGCGCTGCCTTTCCTTCTACGCAAGCCTGCCCATACGCTTACTACCGAAGCGATTGCGATGCTCTTTGGCCGAATGACAAAGGATCAGGATTGGATTACCCGCTTCATTAAGCCGGAACCAACCGCCTTTGCTTCCCATGCCTCTGCCCTGCGCGATACTCTTCAACGCGAGATGCTGGTCAGTATGAGATGGTATATTACATTTGTGAAGTTCGAGCGCGAGTTGTATGAGCGTCCGCATACCAATGTGAATGAACGTTGGTGGCAGCTCGTAGAAGAGATCCAGCACTTGCAAGCGCCAGAGGATACCCGGCATCCGGACTGGGCCGCCAAGATGCATTTCACGCTCGCTCCCGTAAGCTATCAAAGCTATATATTAGGTGAACTGACCGCTTCCCAACTGCATCATTATATCATGACGAACATTTCGCGAGACTTGTTCTCTCTAGAAGCTGGAACTTATGTAAAGGAGCAAGTTTTCTTCCCTGGCGCGACATGGACATGGAATGATCTATTGAAACGTGCAACGGGCGAGCCACTTCATCCTAAGTATTTTGTCCAACAGTTCGTAAGCTCGCACTGCAAACAATAATACAACAATCGTACTCGTACATATGGGGAATGCAAGAGAGAATAATATCTCGCTACGCATTCCCCTTGCACGTTCTAATGAGAAGTGATGTTCACCGGGTTCACTGGACTTCCTATTTGAACCGGATCAACTCGGCGGAATAAAAACGACGAATCTTGCAAAAAGGCATGCAAATACGTTTGTGCAAATACCTGTTCGGATTTCAGATTTTCCGTCTCTTCCGGATTTGCAGCATGATGACAGTAGTTCTCGATCATAAACATGATAAAAAAACACTCCACCTGCTGAATATAGCCGCTGGACAGCTTTTTCACATTTTCATATCCTGCAATAAACTGCTTGCGCTGCTTTACACCAAGTCCTAATAGTGCACCCGCCATATCATAAAGATAATAACCATAACCGCACCGACCAAAATCAATCGGACGTGGCTCTTCCCCGGTATATACAACATTCCCTGTATGCAAATCAGCATGAATCAGACCATATGTATCAGCATTTCGTTCCATCCCGGCAACTTGAGCAATAACCTTATCGGCCGCTGCTTGATAGAGATCCCAACCTTGCTTGGCTAAAAATCGAGGGTAATATCGTTCGAGCTTCTTGAACTCCTT
Organism: Paenibacillus sp. cl6col; assembly: GCF_900102125.1. Classification (NCBI taxonomy): domain Bacteria; kingdom Bacillati; phylum Bacillota; class Bacilli; order Caryophanales; family Paenibacillaceae; genus Paenibacillus; species Paenibacillus sp. cl6col. The sequence continues at coordinate 610,559 of NZ_FNAZ01000002.1, read as the reverse complement.
CCTAAAACTGTCAATGCCCCAGGCGGGACGTGTGAAATCAGAGGAAGGAACATAATGTGCAGCTTCCTCATGGAGTCGTGCCATCATCGTACCGGTTCGATACGCTTGGCTATCCGTTAATGCCATAGCATGCTCCCCTTCTACCCATCTCATCAACGTGACATAGGGCCTGCAATAACCCATTTCCGTTTCCACTTCAATTACATAGGATCCATCCTTGCTCGCCACCCCAGTCGGCACTGTCAGCTCCTTCGAATGATGCAATATCTGAAGAAAGGCGAGTTCGGAAGCAATCTCATCTCGACTGCACCGATCCGAGTGAATACGCAGTAGATAACATTCTTGAGAAGTCGCTTCAATCTTATACGTAATCGTATCCGACAACTGTATGAATTGGATTTTTTTCCATGCGATGTCATACTTCTGAATAGCATTTAGCGCCACATTTCTCGCCCGTGCCAGCAGCACATGTTTCTCTTCGTTCGTGTCGAATTGAAAGAATGAAATCATTTTTCTCCACTCCAATATTGAGCATATTCGAGCACTTTGCCACATGAAGTTCGTATCGAAGCTTGGATGTTCTTATCGAACTATTTCTCGGTCGACACATTCATAAGCTGCTCTTACAGCCTTTATTGTAGTAGGTGCACTCCAAGCAACATAGGGAAAAAATCAAACAAACATTACAAACACGCTGCAAGAAGCTGCAACATGTTGCTAATAAAAAAGACTGCACCAGATCCCTCTGATGCAGTCTTTACATCCAAATCACTATGATTTTGTATATACAATCTTCTTAATGCTGTCTGAGGATAAGCAATATTGCTCTGCAAGCTCATCTACCGTTGAGCCCGCTGCAAAGGAATGACGAATAGCCGTGTTCCGCCTGTTCAACATCTTCCTGCCTCCCGATTGTTCGCCCCATTTCTTATGCTGCGACTTCGGCGCAGGGACATATAGCAGTCCGCCTTGGATATATTTTTGAATCTCTTGAATCAATGTCTTGGGTAATACTCGATCTGCATTTACATATTTCATCTTCGCTCTACTCCTTACAGAAATGTACTGTGAAGAGAGCAAAGTCTAAGCTATCAACTTCATAACTTCATTTGAAGTCATGGCGGTATCTATTTCATTCAGGCTTCAGCTCTATACAAACAACCGCCGTTGTTCATAGTTCAGACTTTGCATAGAGCGCATCTGTAACCTACCGTTATCAGTCATGGCGATTCTCCTTATCAAAGAAAATAAAGTAATAAACTAGCGATAGCCCTTAGCTGATTTTGATTTTCCCCATATATTACTCCTCGCTTCGTAAGAGTCTCTCGTTTATATTATGTACCTCCATATAATTGCGCCCATGATCTGCAGACTACTCTTCAACCCGCTTCAGCACTTGAACGAGCAGAATCATCAGTAGCACCGCATATCCAATAGATAACCCGATCGTACCAACAGTTGATGTCATCGTATAACTGCTATAGTTCAGCAGCATATTCATCGTATGATAGGCAGGCGGAAATACCCATGATAGAAGCGCACCTGCTATGCCTGCTTTTGCGATAAGTGCTCCTTGACAGAAGGACAGTGCAAGAATAAGCAGTATCCCGCCAATTGCATAGCTAGCACGCTCCACCCGTTTCGCGAAGTACAGCGATATCGCAATTCCGAGGAGTGCAGAGCTGAGGTGCGTGAACAGCCCGACAATGAGATGCTCGAACCGAATAGGCTCGTCAAATTTATCGAACACGATTGGGTAAACAATTGCAACCACAACAATGAAACACATGATAAGCGCAACCGAACAAATAAGCCCGATCAAATAGAGTGCTCGGCTCTTCACATGCAAGATTGTCAGTTCTTCCTGAACCGCATGCTCCGTCTTCAGGAAGCTGTAGCTGAACCATGCTGCCATGATATAAATCAGCATCGTCGTGAATGAGAAGCTGCCCATAATCGGATTCGGTGAATACGTATAGAACAAGCCCAAACTAATCAAGAACGTGAATAACGGCGGTATGTAGCGATACGATCGACTGTAGTTGCGCAGCAAGTACCATATGGTTGCTTTAAGCATATTCGCGTTCCTCCTGTCGAGAAGGCTGCTGCGCATAATTTGAACCAGTATATCCATGGGCGGCACTTGCTTGAACGGATACAATCGAACATTTCCGCATTAGCAGCTCTAACAGCACGTGATCTGAATCATGCTGCCTCGAACGTATGACATACCTGTCCGAGATTGTATCATGCTCTTTATAACCGAGAATCCCTTCTATTCGAGCGATCTCATCACTTAGAGACAGAGATGTCGGTACCGTCACCTCAATCTGCACATCTTCCTCGAGCGGACGAACCTTTGTAATTGAAATAGAGCCACGGTGAATGCTTACGCATCGATCCGCAAGCTGATCGACCAAAGATGCCTCATGACATGACATCACCATTGCAATGCCTTGCTGCTTCATATGTCCGAGCAGACGAATAAGCTCTCGCTGTGAGTCCGTATCCAATCCGGATAGAGGCTCGTCCAGCAGCAATAAATCAGGTTTATTCAGTACAGCTTGCATGAGGTTCACCTTTTGCAGCATCCCTTTGGAAAAAATATTCATTCTACGTGCAGCTGCATCCTCCATTTTGAACAAGGCAAGCAATTCATCCAGCCGTGCAGATATGGCTTCCTTGCTCATCCCTTGCATACCACCCATGGAAAATAGGTACTCTTCCAGTGTAAGCCGCAGCTTCGGCAGTCGATCAGGAACGAAGCCAATACGCTGTTTGCTTCCTCCGTGACGATGAATCATTCCGGTCGTCGGCTTGGCTAATCCGGCAATCAAGCGGAGCAGCGTGCTTTTCCCCGATCCATTCGTTCCTGTAATCGATACTGCTTCATGCGCTCCGATAGACAATTCTACACGTTGCAGGATGACTCGACGATCATAGCTCTTCGTCACTTGCTCCAACTTTACTAACCCTTCCAATCAGATATCCTCCCGAATCTATCATTTCCACTAAAAACAAACATGCACATGCTATATAGTACCATTATCTTAATAGGTTGTAACAGCATGCAAAGAAGAATAAACGTTGTCAATCCATACCGCAGTTATTCGATATCCAGATCATGACCGAACCGTTGAGGAACACTCTGTTCCGATCCCCATTTTACATGAGCATCATGAACATCTTCTTTCTTGCCCGCGTAAGATTACATCGCCAGATGGAATCGATATCCTTCCTGCGATTGATGTTGTTAGCTTTAAGGTTCGCTACAATTAGATGTTGTAGCTACAAACTTGTGAAGTACGTTGATCAACGAAATCCTTCCCGTTCGCTCGAAAAGTGTCCAGGAGAACAAAGCAAGTCACTTCATATGGTTTGTAAATGAACAATAGAGAGGACTACAACTTATGCTTACGATCATCATGACAAGTTTGGGAACGGTAATGCTCCTCGTCATTATTTTTGCTTGTGCATCTATACTCTGGCTACGTAGAAGCTTTCGGATTACACCTGCAAATCGCGATCGTTTCAATTTTCCTCACCCAGAACCAATGACGAATCATCAAGCGAAGTACGTTTTACGGACGGTACAGACAAATGCAATTCCGGAATGGGAACGACGATACGAAGCTCTTCTACAGCACATGATCTCGCATGGAGTTTTGTTAGAGGCATGGGGATTCCGCACCTCTCTCGTTGTACAAGGAAGAACGAACAAATCGCAATGGAGCGATCTATTCATTTACAAGCTTCCTCCGGACGTGAGCGCAGCGGAATTTACGGCGCTGGAACAGACGTATGGAAACGATGGCGATCCCTGCATGACTGAACAGCTCCGCTCACACAGCCGAACCTTATCAGCTCATCTTATACCTAACTGTGTAATCGGAGAAGAGACGAACTTGCCGCCAGAATGTGCATTCTATGTTGAATATATCACGGTACAGCCTGACGCCCTACAGAACTATTCACACAGCATGGATGCAATCACCGCACCTGCGATGTCTATGCTCAGCAAGCAGGGAGATATCCACTCCTTTACGGTATTTGAAATGGATGTGGCCGATACGGATGGTACAACTACGACTACCCATAAAAGGTGGAACCAAATTCATATCACCGCCGGTTCGCCGCTCTCGTTCATTCCATTCAGTTCCCGCTTCAACCGTGCAATTACAACGGTGCAGCCACAGGTCGGTGGATTAGAAGGCGCAATCAAGCAATGGGAGCAATGGTGCTCGTATGAGCGGGTTGATGTGATGAAACTATTATGGCACTGTCGCGACTCCAAGCAAACCGAATAATACACGAGCAGAGCCCATGATGCATACATGGGCTCTGTTTTACTTATTTGCTATCCACAATTTTCGCGGAACGGCTTCCCCGAACCATCGTTAGACTCGTCATAAGCGGCTGCAGCAAGGTCAATATTAACACGCACAGAACCGTGGTGAATAACGTAATCTGAAGTGGCATTCCCGTATATAGCACATGAAATAAACTTGTTGTCAGCGTCAATGGAGCAAGCGCGAATACAAGGCTCACCCATGGCCGCTGCAAGACTATAACCGGATTGCGCTTATGCAGTGTACACCCGATGATGCTGCAGTGAATAAGAAGCGGGAACAGGAATAGGTAGCTTGCTCCAGGGATAAGCCCTAACACAACGATTAGAAGCAGGAAGTAGAACAACATTCCGGTTAGAATCATTTCCAAGACGTTGACCCTATGCCGAGTCAGACGCGTGATTACGAGATGAACAAGTAGCGCGATCAGTACAAAAGCAAGATTGACCTGAGCCGGAATGGAAGCCGATTCAAGTGGCATCCCCGCCACTGAACTTCCAATATACATAATCCCTACAAACACCAAGTAAGCAATCACAACAGATGTTATGATACTTCCAAGTGTAAGCAAGAAGCTGAGTGCCATTCCCTTCAACGTAATCGTTCTCTTCTTGAATAACACCGCGAGGCAGAATAGCCATCCAATTCCAATCAGGATAGACATCGGTATCGTCCAGGAAGCAGGATAATGAAGGAGCATCGTGAACCAGTTAAAATAGACCCTATCGGAACCATTCAATTGCTCCAAATCCATACTTCCGAACTGCTTCGCCGCTGCAAGTGCATTCTCACCATGGTGCTGAAATGTAGCCATTGAGACATTATCGGGCGTATCTTGTTCGGAATGGTATTTGTCCCAGCCGTCGATATATCCGAAATTCAGCCCTGGTATGCCTGCATTTAGTGAGACGGTCAAATCCGTCTCATTCGGCATCGTCCGATACAAGTCGCCTAACAGAGAAGTGCTGACTGGAGACACCGCGAAAGAGGCAAATTCAGAAATCAGCTTACCATTATCTCGACTCGTTTGGAACATGATTGACGGTCCTCTCGAACCTCTTGCCTCGAAATTCACGACAAGGCCGATCTGTTCACGAACTTTATTGTCAAACCAGAATGCCTCTGCACCAAGCAATCCTTTCTCTTCCCCATCGGTCAGCACGAACCAAATGTCCCGATCCATCGACGGACTGGCCTGTAGAATGCGTGCCGTCTCCAAGAGTGCTGCAACTCCAACCGCGTCGTCATTAGCCCCTGGGCCAAACGGTGTAGAATCGTAATGAGCGGTCAGCATCAATGCTTTTCCCGGCTTGGTTCCCTTATGTACTCCAATGATATTGTGCAGCTCGAACGACTCGGAAATGCCATTAAATTGCCCTGTCCATGGATACGTGTTCACAATTGGCTGTAGCCCTAATAACTCCATTTGCTCAACTAAATAGGTTCGAACCCTTTCATTCTCAAGCGAACCTGATGGATGCGGCAGCTGTGCGATGGCACTCACATGCTTCATAGCTCTTTCCGCTGAAAATTGTTCGATCGGCGCATTCTCTCCTTTTGGCGCCGGCGGCTGTTCTGACCATAGTGTTGCGAGAACAAGCATGATACAGATGGCAGCGATACCAAGCGCACTCCATCTTGTCATGTGCGTCTGGTGCACTCTGACCGTCTTCCCCACAATCGACTACCTCCTAATCATCTTTTATTTCTAGATATAGGAATAATTTACCTATTTAGATAGAGTTATCATATATGACCTCCCTTATAAGTACAAGACATAAATCTGAGCGCGAACTACTTCAAATCATTAAAAAATCGTTGTTGATCTGATATTTGAACATAGCACTGAACGTAGCAATACAGACACGGATTATGTATCGTCGACCGAAGAAGTTATTTTATTCATGGATAAAGAATCCTTTATCCCCGCTGGACAGAGCTTCCCAAATTGATGGTTCGGGATTTGTATACTATACTAGATGATTTTTCGATTGGCGCTAACTCCCGTACTATTTGTATGTAAATCATTTGTTAACACACTATATATTATGTAAACTAGCACTACCACAATGTGCAAGATCGCTATATAATACAATCTGTGCTATTGCACATTCTATTTTACAGGCCTTACATAGGAGAGTGACTATCGTTGAATTGGTGGGACATGTTTGTTGGATTTATTTTAGGCGTGGTAGAAGGCCTGACTGAGTTTGCTCCGGTCTCTTCGACCGGGCATATGATTCTAGTGGATGACTTTATGCTTCATTCAAAAGAGATATTTAGCCCTCAAATGGCGAATATGTTCAAGGTCGTGATCCAGCTTGGCTCCATCCTTGCGGTTGTCGTTGTGTTTTGGGATCGTTTTTTCCAGCTGCTTGGGTTGAAGCGCGCTCCAATTGATCCAGAGCTAGGTAGAGCGGGACATTCCAGATTGAAGCTCACACAAGTGCTCGTTGGATTAATCCCAGCAGCAGTGCTTGGATTACTGTTCGAAAAGTATATTGATCAATACTTATTTTCCATCCAGACTGTGTTGATCGGCCTTGTGCTCGGAGCAGTGCTCATGATCGCAGCAGACTGGTTCCGCCCTGCGAAGCCAACGGCAAAGACGGTGGATCAGGTAACATACAAACAAGCATTTGGCATCGGCTTGTTCCAATGTCTTGGTCTATGGCCAGGATTCTCCCGTTCTGGCTCTACGATATCAGGCGGGGTACTGCTGGGGATGAGTCACCGTGCGGCTGCTGATTTTACATTCATTATGGCCGTACCTGTCATGGCTGGAGCGAGCGGATTATCCCTGCTGAAGCATTGGAAGGATTTCTCCATGGATGCGCTGCCGTTCTTCATCGTCGGCTTCATTAGCGCATTCCTATTCGCTCTCATCTCTATCCGCTTCTTCTTGAAGCTGATTAATCGAGTGAAACTCGTACCATTTGCTATCTATCGCATCGTATTGGCAGCCGTCATTTATTTTTTCTTCTTGTAAAGAATACATTCCACAACACAAAAGAGACAAAAATGACTGCAAGATTAGTCAGTAAAAATATTCATAATTTTTTAGAAAACCAGTCGCCTAAAATCAGTTGGCGACTGGTTTTCTAAAAAAGTGATTTATATTATGTTTACCTAACAATAATTAGACCTTAAACATTCTGACTTAAGTATACTCATAATTACACTGTCATAGTACTTGCCATCCCTATATACTTTCTCTCTAAGTATCCCCTCTTCTTTAAAACCACATTTTACGTAGCAATTATATGCGGCTCTATTGAAACTATAAACTTCAAGTTCGATTCGATTCATGTTTAGTGTATTAAAGCAAAAGTCCCGTAGTAATCGTAAAGCCTCGGATCCATATCCTTTCCTATGTAGTTTTTTTCTCCCTATAACAATTTGTAATGAAACAGATCGACTATACCAATCAAAATCAAATAAATCAATTTGTCCTATATATTCAAACGTATTAATATCGGCTATTACAAAACCTCTTATTTCTGCTTTTCCATCCATAATTGTATTTAAAAATTTTTCTGTTGAATTTCGTGTCTTGGGATATATAAAAGATGATCCTAAGGTAGAAGTTATTTCAGGATCATTCACCCAATTCAAAATATATTCAATATCTGCTTGTTGATATTCACGTAATATCACCTTTTCACCTATTATTACAGACATACACACAAAAACCTCCATCGTAAGTAATTCACCAGTGAATCTTTCCTACTCCATCCATAATTTCAATTTCAACCCCAAATTTTCTAGAAAGTTGAGCTACATTATGTAAAACCTCCATATTAGAGGTTAGTTCAGGCCATCCTCTTTTATATCTTGGTTTTTCAAAACCAAGATCAATAGGATACAATGCCAATTCGCGTAACTCTCCATTTTCCATTTTCCAATATGGTATTAGAGATTGCCAAACTTTATAGTCTCTCGATAGCCCATTTAGCCCGATCTCTTCCTTTTTATCAAAAACATCCGCAATATTATGTTCGTGACCTAATCCAAACTTATCATAAAAATCTGATGGCTGAGAGGTTATTGATTCATTTTGAAATATAAAATTACCTAAGCTATAAAATATAGGTCGGTTTTTGTAAATCTCTATCCCCCGTACAATATGTGGTCCATGGCAGATAATTGCGTGTGCTCCTTCATCTATACATTTTCTCGCAAAATTAACTATGAAATCTGCTGGTTCTTCTAAATCATCAGAATTCGGTTGGTGTGTGTGAATGCTTAAAACAACATAATCTGATTGCCTCTTAGCTTCACGAATTGAATTGACGATTCTATTTTCATCACGGGGATCTATTTTTATGATCGTTGACTCACTATCCCCTTCTTGGAAAATATACTCACCAAATGGAAACCAACAATCGGGATGTTCTTTCATATAGCCTTTATTCGTAAGAATTTGATAAGCTGAATTTATTTTACAGTTCTCAGCAATTTCTTTTAATTGTTTCATATGTGTTGCATTAATCGTATATATCGTATTCAATCTCATCGGATTGATACCTGGTCTACCAATCATGTCTCTTCTTTGTTCTCCTGCAATCCAAGTACGATCAAAATTAGACGTTGTTGCGATTAACGCAACTCGATTATTATTCGTCTCCAAATATCTTGGTTCACTTGCACTTGCCAAATTATTGCCTGCACCAGCGTGTACAATCCCATACTTGTTTAATAACTGTTCAGTAGATCTTAATCCTCCATAAGAAAAATCAAGCGTATGATTATTGGCCCAAGCTACCAAATTAAATCCATAGCCTAGTAAATCACAAAACATTTCTGGGGATGCTGAACTCCAAGTTCCCCCACTTACAGCCGAGGGAAAAGATTCTGTACTTTGTACCGTTGTTTCTAAATTAGTGAATCTGACATCCCCTAGTTGAATAATAGATTTTATATTATCCATACTAACATCACCACTAGGCAACCTCCGCGTAATCAAACTATCCCCAGTTGCCGTAAACGTAATTGAATTACTCAAGAAAATCATTCCTTCTACATTTTTCAAATTTCTATATCGCTTGTTTGCCTAACTCCTTTCACAGGAGACATTACTAAAAGAAATACAGCTCCCAAAGATAAACACCCTGCAGTAATAATGGTTTCGCGCAATCCAAATAACATCCCACTGAGCCCTCCAAGTAATGCTCCAATTGGAACAGCTCCTCGACTTATAAACACCTGAGTAGCGTTAACTCGTCCCATAATTTCATTTGGCGTAACCGCTTGTCTAATACTCACTTGACTAATAAAGAACACAGTATTACCCATAGATATAAAGAATTGTGATATAGATAATATTGCTATATTTACAATTATATATTTTGTTACTATAGCAACAATTAAGAATCCTACCCCTACAATTACGGTGGAAATGAGAATAGTATTTCCAGTTCCTATCTTTTTAACGAGTTTATTAGCAGTAAAAGCCCCTAATAATGCCCCTAAACTGCCTACTCCAAATATAATACCTAAAATGCTAGCGTCTATAGAAAACACAGTCACGACATAGAGCATGTAAACAGCATCAAATGCACATCGAGAGAAGTTCAAAATTGCCGTGGACAAAGAAATCGTTCTTAAAAATGGATTAGTAAATATATGGTGAAACCCTTGACTTATCTGCTTGAGGATCGTGTTTTTAGTTGCCGTAGGTTCCTTTTCATCTATATTAATTCTTTTAAAAAAGAATATAGATACAAGATATGTAATAATATTTATAAAGAGAGAAATAGGCGCGGATAAAACATGAATAATTACACCTGCAATACTTGGGCCAACAAATTGTGTCATCGCTCTAGAAATCTCCAGCTTGCTATTACCCTCAGTTAAGTCATTTTTGCTAATAATTGATGGTAATACTGAGGTGTATGCAAATTGAAATACCATTGAACAAGATGCTGTAAAAAAAGAAATCGCACACAAAATCCAAATATTCATCACATTAAGCCAGTTAAACAGAGGAATGAGTAAAAGGAAAAACGCTGTAATAAGATTCATATTAATTAATATTGGAACTCTCTTAATCCGATCTATCCAAACTCCAGCAAATAACCCAATAAGAAAGTATGGTGCTGTAGAGGAAGCTGTGAGTAAACCCATTTGAAAAGCGTTTGCATCTAACAATATTACTGCTATTAGTGGAATTGCAATGTAAGAGATTTGAGAACCTAAAACTGAAATAGTTTGACCGATCCAAAGTTGTCTAAATGAATAATGTCCCCACAATCCCTTTAGCACTTCGATATTTTTTTTTGAAGTCATAAATATAGATTCCTTTTATTGTTTTTAATGAAAATCATGAAATTAAACTAACATTCTGCTAACCCAATCTCAATGAATTGCTGTAGTAATTGATATGCATCTTCTTCATTATCACTTGATTTAGGCTCGATATTATCATTATTTAATAACAGCGTTTCTGGGAATAAATATATTTTTTCAAACAACAAATTTACTATATACGTTATTTCCCGTTCCTCTTCAATTACACTTATACATTTGACCCATGGAAGTAACCTTGTATTATATTTTCCGGTACTATCGGTTGTCTCATTTTTCTTTTGAATCTCTGTATTTAAAGCTGGTTTAACTTGATGCAAGATTTGCATCATCCACTTTTTCCTCTCCTCATAATTGGCTCCTTCTTTATACTCTATTTCATATCCCATTCTTCCCATGCCGTAATTAATTACCTTATTACCTATAAGAATGTTACTATTTTTTTTAATTTCTAATCCAACACTTGCCGTTTCTTCTCTCTCTGTTAAGAATGATTGTGGTTCTGCTACTAACATTTGAATTACATCAATACCCAATTTGTTCTCATTTTTTTTCAAAAAATGTAACGATTCTTTAGCCTCTTCTTCTGTCTCTGTGGGCAAACCGCCTATTATATTTAATCTCAGCTCTAATTCAGCATCATAGATATTATCAACGATTTGTTGAAAGTTTGCTGATGTTACCCCTTTATCAATAATATCTAAAACTCTTTGAGAAAACGTTTCATATCCAACTGACAGTTGGGTACAGCCCAGATCTTTCAACTCAAAGCACAGTTCTTTATCTAGAAACGTATCTTCAAGCCTACAACGTATGCTAAATTCAGCTTTATAACCACGTTCTTTCAGCCTTTTCATTGCTTTCATAATTAATTTGATATTAGTATTCTCATCAACAAAATTTATACGTTTTATACCATATCTCCCAATCAAAAATTCAAACTCATCTGCAATTTGGCCAATTCTTTTCTGCTGGTAATTGCGAGTACTTCTTGATCTATTTCCATATGAGCAAAAAGTACACCTACCCCACGAACAACCAGCACATGAAATAACCCCTAATTGCATTCCATGTGACATGTAGTTCCTGATCGGCAAACCATCAAAGTCTAGAATTGGCTTTTCGTTTATGTGTAAATTTGAAACATGTAGCTTTTGCTTTACCTTAGAAATACTTGTGTCAATAATATTCGGAATATTGGAGTAAACTTCTTCGCCATTTAGATATTTATGTAGCATTAACAGCGTCTCTTCTCCATCACCAATTCCCAAATAATCAATATACTTTTTTATGCACTTCAAATTAATCATTTTTTCATGAAAAAGAGTTATTTGAGGCCCCCCAAATATTATCTTTACGGTTGGACATATACTCTTAATTATTTTTGCAGCTATCAGACTAGGAAACACTTGACTATAGAAGGCCACAGAGATTCCTACTATTTGATAATTGCCATTCTTAATAATTTCTTTTATGTCAGACAAAAATTCTCTTCCAGAAATATCATTGATCATAAAAGCATTAAATTTAATAACTTCATTATCTATATCATCAAAAGAACAAAATTCCTTTTTTAACAATGATCCTTCTAGAATCATCTCAATTATTTTTCTTACAAAGTCTAACTCATATCCTTTCAGATGCTTATTCCTTTTATCTTCATTCTTTTCGAATATATATCCGTATATAGCCTCATAGTTTGATAACATAAAATCACACATGTGCCTTCTAATTTCTATCGCTATCCTCGATTTATCGCCGAGTTTACTAATAATTATGTCTCTATATTCAAGAATTGATTTATATGAAGCTAGTTTTTGACTTAGTTTAATATTTAAATCCTCTTGAACTACAGAAACCCCATTTTTACGCAAATAAGAAGTTAGCATAGGAAGACTTAAATAAGGAAAAAATCTAGCTTCAGTTAACGGCGGAAAGATAAGCAGAATGTCTCTATCACTGATCATTTAGCCCTCCAACATGAAAATACGAATTATTACAATCATACAGATTCAACTATATACTCACGATTAAGGCATCCATTTTAACAACAAGCCTCTATTACACCAACTATGTATATTGGTATTTCTTGATTTATATCTAATAGAAACATATATAAAGAAGATGTTGCTAAACAGCAACACCTTCTTTATATAAAATATACATATCAATCTGGCCAATGATAGTTAAACTTTTGTCCTTCAATTGCTGTTCCTTCGATGATAATTTCTTTCATATAGTCCACCTCCTTGTATTTGAAATGTTAACGTTCACATTTACTAATATACCAATTTCTTCTTTTTTAGTCAACAATATTTTCCATTATTCATTATCCCCCATACTAGAACACAATTCAACGTTTCATTTGAATAAAATAGCTATACTGAACAGATACAACATCAATTTTTCACAGTAGAAATGAAATAGAGAAGGAAAAAAGTTTAAATAAAAATTAAAATAACATTGATTGAGAAGGAGTAAACACATTAGTCATATATCGAGTGAAAGTAAATTCTTCACGTCCACAGAGCAGCTCACCATTAGCAACGCAAAAACACCTACAAGGGTATCACTCATATTTTACGATAATAAGAGCGACTTCTTGAAGGTGTATTGATTTACCTCACACTATGGAGTTAATCCTAATGTAATGACCTATCTTATTAAACTCTTTTTTCACTGTCTATTAATACATTATTAACTTACTTTTTCTAGCTGCTAATCTCAAAATAGAAGTCATCCAATTCGACTTTGGCATCTTCAAACAACTGCTGTAGCTCGTCGCAGTAGTTACCGAGTTGTCGTTTACTTGCCTCGTAATGCGTCCAACGAATCGTGAGTGGAAGTGACTGAGATTCAGTCAAACAATCCCATAACGCATCCAAATTCCGTCCATAGTAATTAGGCAATTCTAATACCTCGCTAAGAACATCATGCAGCTTCGTAATCGAGGTTAAGAGTCGTCCATCCAATTCAATAATTTGTCTGGTCATCGCTCTCCATCCTTCCCTTTCATCTGCTGGAATGTATCATAATGATCCTCTGTTTTATAGATCAGCCCGTCATTTGAGAAGAGAAGACGATCTTTCCCACGGAATCCCTTGGAGTAGTTTATATCTGCTTCATACCAGATGCGCCCCTTCTTCTTCTGCAGCTTGCCTTCTCGATTGCGGAAGATGTCTCCACCAATGCTCTTTCCTGGAGCTACTTCATTTAGATTGCCTTCCTTCGCATTCCAGCCCAGCTTCTCTGCATCCTTTTTCGTGATGAAATTATCAGGCAGAGAATGATTCTTCCGTATATAACTCGCCACTTCCTCGAAATCTGTAAGGGGCTTCGATTGGGCAGGTTCGTTAGTCTCTACTGTTGTCGAAGGGCGATCTGTCGCAACCTTCTTCTCACTATCAATCTGTGTCGTGCCGCACCCTGCCAGTACCATCAAGGTAAGGAACAGGACGAACAGCGATTTCATCCATCTCAACGTATAATTCCCTCCATATGTCTATCTTACAGCTAGTGTGATCAGGCACTATTGTAACATGAATGAGCAATGAGAATAAAATTCTCTTAATTCTTATTATGTAACGATATCGAAGTAGAGATTTGGACAAGGTTAATGTGTAGATATTTTTCATGTAAGCGAACAGAAGGCATGTCTATTTACCAAATTAAAAAAGAAAGTCCAGCAAATTGCTGGACTTTCCGAGAACATCATCCTGCTCGATTATTGAATTTGAATGTTAGGAAGCGAGTACGAGAAATCACGGTAAGGCGACATATCGAAGCCTTGAACGCGTGCGTTCGTTGCGTACATATCTCGACGTTGGTACATGTAGATGTAAGGAAGATCTTCGTTCAACTCTTTATAAATAGAATGGAAGATTTCTTTACGCTTCTCAACATCAAGCGTCGAATTGGATTGAATAAACAACTCATCGACCTTCGGATTACTGTATCCGATGTCGTTCTGGTGGCCCTTCGTTGTGAATACATTTTCAGAAGATTGCGGATCTGGTGTTAAGGACCATGCCATGAACAGCATGTCGAAGTCGCCCTTCTTACGCTTGTCGATAACCGCGTTGAATTCCATTTGGTCAGCAATGAATTCAATGCCCAGATCGCCATAATTCTTCTGTGCAATTGGAATAATTGCATCATTGACTTCACTAGGAGTAGAAGCCGTGAAGTGAATGACGAACTTCTCGCCATTCTTCTCACGCTTGCCGTCAGCGCCAACTTTCCATCCAGCTTCGTCAAGCAATTGCTTAGCCTTCTCCAGATCGAAGTTGTACTTCGTTACATCATCTGTGTAAGACCAGGATTGCTTGGATTGTGGAACGTCGATAGGATCTGCATAGCCTTGGAATACCGCATCTACGATTTCTTGACGGTTCAAGCCGTATGCCAACGCTTGACGTACACGCTTGTCCTTGAACTTATCCAACTTATGGTTGAAAGCGATGTAGCCGTAGCCATTTGTACGGTACAAGGTGGTATCCAAGAAGCCCATTTCCTTCAATTGCTCAACTTGGTCTTTGGATACTGTAGGTTCATCCATGTCCGTTTCACCCGTTTGCAGCAATTGAACGTTAGTCTCGGCTGTTGTAAATTTATAGATCAGCTTCTCTACCTTAGGCTTGCCCAAGTAGTAGTTCTCATTTGCCGTAAGCTGAGCTTCTTGTCCAGCTACGAACTTATCCAACTTGTAAGGGCCTGCGCCAACTGGCTTCGTGAACAAATCGTGCATGTAGCCCAGGTCACCTTGCTTGTAATCCTTGCCATAGTAAGCCTTAGGCATGATTTCCACACCACCGATTGTGGAAAGTGCTAACGCGCTTACTTCTGTAGTCGTGAATTCAATCGTCAACGGATCGATTACCTTGATACCTTCAATGGAAGATACTTTACCGTCGCGGTATTCTTGTCCACCCTTAATATGTGCATTCTTCACGATATCAGATGGTCCATCGTAAGACTTATCATGTAATATTGTTAATGTAAACGCTACGTCTTCTGCTGTAAGAGGCGTACCGTCACTAAACTTCAAGCCTTCCTTCAGCTTGAATGTATATTTCAGATTGTCAGGAGACACTTGATAGTCATCCGCCAATGCTTTCTTCAATGTACCGTCTTTATCATACTCCAGCATCCCCTTGAACAAGGAACGCACTAAATAAGCATCATATGAAGTCTCCGAGTAAATCGGGTTGAAAATACCCTTAGGAGCTGTAATACCGAGAATCACCATATCTTTACGGTTGTTGGCCAATTCTGGAGACTTGGAAGGATCTGCGGCCTTAATGACACCCTCAGAGACGATTTCGCCTTCCCCTGCCGCATCATCTTTCTTCTCTTCTTGGCCAGAACCCTGCTCATTCGATTGTGCATTCTTCTCTGGTTCCTTCGCTTTGTCGCTGCCGCACGCGGACAACGCGATCGATACAGCAAGAAGCGTACTCAAGAACAAACTCCACTTCTTCTTCATACAAAACTCCCCCTATTTCTGGAATAAATCCAATGATGTGATGTTTTTTATGCACTATTTTAAACATGGAAGCAGCAGCAAAAAAACGAGATTTCCGATTATTCTCCAAATGATTTTTTGCATATATATCCACTTACCATAAATAGGCATCTCAATATTTCTCACTATACTACTTTATCTATTTTATTTTGTAAAGTAGTTTTTTAGATTTTCTTGCAGGAGTAGTCGTGGAGAGGATTTTCATACAGATCGATATTCCCACGGAAGACATATGAATAATTAACCATATGTCTGAAAACAAAATACATTATTACATAAAAAGGGATCTTGTCATACAAGATCCATAATAGTAATTATTTGTTGTGATATTATCTTCTTACTCACCTTCCGAATCCATCTCAATGGATACGGCATGAGCAATACATGGTATGCTCTCACCTTGTTGATATGAGAGTGGCGACAGCAGTGAACCGGTGGCCACAATTAACATTCGTTTCAATTGACCTCGAATCATCCGCTTCATCAAGTGCCCATAGGTGACAACAGCAGAGCAGCCGCAGCCGCTCCCTCCAGCTTGTACGGCTTGCTTGTTGCGGTCAAATATCATTAAGCCGCAATCATCGAATACGGTATCCTCCATCGATACCCCGGACTGCCTCAATAAGTCTGAAGCGATAGGATGGCCCACGGCGGACAAGTCTCCGGTTACGATCATGTCGTAATAGCTTGCCTCTCTCCCGGTGTCAGTAAAATGCGCCCGCAAGGTATCCACTGCGGCTGGCGCCATAGCCGCCCCCATGTTGAACGGATCGGTTATACCTAAGTCAATGACCTTCCCAATTGTAGCGGTGGTTACCCGCGGCCCACTCCCGCGATTGCACAATACCGCAGCGCCGGCCCCGGTTACGGTGAATTGTGCCGTCGGCGGTTTCTGGGAACCGTACTCCGTAGGGTAACGGAATTGCTTCTCCGCTGTACAATTATGACTGCATGTTCCTGCAAGAGCATAATGCGCATTCCCGGAATCAATAATCATCGCTGCAAGCGCAAGTGACTCCATGGAAGTTGAGCATGCACCGAATACGCCAATATAGGGAACAGACAGAGTTCGAGCCGCGAAGCTGTTACTCGTAATTTGGTTCATCAAGTCCCCACCGATAAAATACTCGATATGGCTTGTGTTAACGTTCGCTTTCGTGATCGCAAGACTCGTTGCTTGTTCAAGAAGCTTGCGTTCTGCCTTCTCCCAGCTCGTCTCGTAAATATCAAGCTGTTCGTGGATAAGGTCATAATCAGCGGCAAGCGGCCCCTGCCCTTCCTCAGGCCCAACGATGGCTGAAGTGCCTATAATATAAGGAGCTCGCTCGAATTTCCAAGATTGCTTACCTACTAGCATGAAGCCACCTCACTTTATCGCATACCTTCGATTATTGGATGAGTAATGGTCGTACCTTCTCAATAATGTGCTGCAACGTGCGAGAGCACTGTCCATACATTTGTTTTGCTTTCTCATCTTCCGTTGACAGACAGAACATTTCCAGATCAGCTTCGCACTTTTTCATCGTTGCTAACGTATTAGCCCGCTTCTGCGGAATCGTAACTTTAATTTGATCGTTGAAGAGATCAACATACAGCTCCCCGAAGCTATCTACTTGGCCAAAATATA
Organism: Paenibacillus sp. cl6col; assembly: GCF_900102125.1. Lineage (NCBI taxonomy): Bacteria > Bacillati > Bacillota > Bacilli > Caryophanales > Paenibacillaceae > Paenibacillus > Paenibacillus sp. cl6col. Next base: position 592,753 of record NZ_FNAZ01000002.1, on the reverse strand, counting down.
CATCCTGAACCGCCTTTACACCAAGCGAAGTCAGCTGCTCGCTCAGCCACTTTTTATCGCGGCCAATCGTTGCAAGCGGCTGCTCCATAACCTGCCCGTCCATAATAACCACTTGCGGTTCATACTCAGGTGCGACCTTAATCCCTAGATGTTTTGGAGTAAAGGGCATATTTTCACTTTTGAGCAAAACACTTACGTCACCACTTGATTCCATCATCGCGAATTCCACATCAGCTACCTTGAATACATCCTTCATGCGAAGCTTCAGCATCAATTCATCAGAGGTCAGGCGTTCCTTTTTTAAGTTGTCTTCAAGAATTTTACCATTCTTGATGAGAACTGTAGATTTGCCGTCAATCCAATCCCGCATCGTCTTGCTCTTCAATTGCAAGAATTCGATCCCGAATGATACTGAAGCCCACACACCCAGCGACACAATCCCAAGATACCAATTGTCCTCCAAATCCAAGGAAACATACGCAGCAAGGCTTCCGATCGTGATGCCGGTTATGTATTCAAATACGGATAATTGAGTAACTTGTCGCTTCCCTAACATCTTCGTTATCAGGAACAAGACAACGACCGCAACCAAAGTTCGAAGCGTGATTTCCAGCCAAAGTGGCATCATACATCCTCCTTGATAAGAAAAAGTTCCATTCCACTACGTCATTATTTGTAGATGCTCATGATTTTATGAAGTGAGTTAATTTAATTATTGGAGGTATGGCTGTTCCTCTTTCGGGACAAATTATCCTCTGTAGTTTGGAGGAGGAAGGGAGGTGTACAGCATGACAGTTGGATCTCAAGTGAAAACATGCTTAGCTTCGTTAAAAGGTGTACAAGCTGACTTGGAGTCTTTCGCATTGGCCACTCAGAATCAAGAAGCAAAGCAATTATATACGAATGCCGCAGAGCAAACGCAGCAGATCGTCGACCAAGTGGAAAACCGAGTGCAGCAATTAGAAACGGAGGAGCCTCAATATAAAGGCTTCTAATCCTAGCAGAACATACAAGCCATGCAGGAAATGCATGGCTTATTTACATAACAGACGTGATGCAACCCGTCAAACGTCCAATCACCTCCACAGTTTCCTTCATACACTTATACGGTAATACATCATAACCAAACGAAAGGGGATTTGAACATGTCTGATGTAAGAGGCTGTGGAAGCTGTGGTTTCGGTGGATTTGGCTTTACCAGCACTGGCGTTATCTTGGTACTTTTCATTTTGCTCGTAATCATAAGCCGTTCTTTCTTGTTCTAAGAGCTGCGCCCAGGCGACCACCCAGGCATGCTTGGGTGGTTTTCCTTTTGCCATCGACGTCGTTATCCGTTCTCCGGAGCAGACCAATACGGATAAGATGAATCATAATATTCTTCAAGCGTTATCCTCTGTGCTGTCAATAGAGCGGACAATTTCTTCCCAACATAACGGATGTGCCATGGCTCATATTGATACCCTGTGATGTGCTCTTTTCCTTTTGGATACCGAACAATATACCCATATTCATGTGCATGATTCTGCAGCCATTTTGCCTCTTTCATGTCCGCGAAGCAAGCTTCCGCTGCACATCTTCCATCGCTGCGCGTGAGATCTACGGCGAGCCCTGTCTTATGTTCGCTATGCCCCGGTTCCGCACAATACAACTCCGCATTTTTCTTGCCATAACGCCGTACATTGCTATGATATATGGCCGTCTGAGCAGCATGCGATCGGTAGGCAGATACACCTGCCAAATAATTACCGTCTTGTCTAGCACCAGCGATTAGCTGCTCCAGAGCTCTAGCTGCTTCCTTGCGCAATTTGCGCTTATCTACCCGCTCGTCAAAAATAAAGGGTGCGTTTGGATAAACCAGATCATCTGGCCGGTAATCAAGAGGGAGTTCGTGAAATTTATTAACGAGGATCCCGATACTGCCGATTCTAGCCTTATCCATTTTGACATTAAGTTCACTTGGGATCTGATGCATCTTCAACATCGTATGCTGGAATGACTTCAAATCATCCAGTTGCATCGCGACAACATCGATTGCTTGTCTTGGATGAAGAGCGTTCATCTGTGTCTCAGTCACTGTCACTTCATATCTTGGGTGTTCCATCCCTTGTATCCTGCAGCTGCTGCATAATGGAATCAATAACAGCATGGACATTACTCGTGCAAATCGCAATCCATCACCCCCCATCGCCTATCGTTAGTATGGATCGATGAGACATGATTCATGTGAGCCAATTAGCAGTTGTATGCATGAAAAAAGAGCCTGCTGTGTGCTCGTCCATTCGCACTTGGCAGACTCTTCATTCTGTTTATATTTAATTTAGTTAAATGAAATAAAGTGCTATGCTTCGACAGAAGCCGGTGCTGCTGCCGCTTCTGATTCTTCATCCCCTGCCTCTTCAATGCCCCGCTGTGTAACAATGGAAACCAATAGCTCATTCTTATGGGACAAGAGATGGATATGTTCTGGAATTTGCACGTCTTCCACCAACATCTTACCACCTATGCCCAAATGGGAAATATCCACTTGAATCACAGAAGGAAGATGTGCGGGCAGACCTTCGATTTCCAAACTTGTTTCTTGCGTTTGCAAGATACCGCCTTTTTTGACCCCAGCAGGTGTACCGATATATTCTATTGGCACATGAATACGTATTGGGTGATTTGCAGATACCTGTTGGAAATCTACATGCGTATAAGCACCATCTTGTTTGACAACGTCTTTGATCAGCGCTTGGACTGGCTTCATGCCTTCCACCTGCAGTTGGAACACTTCTGTCCGGCCAACATGTGCAAGCTTGACGAAGTCTCTTGAATCGACATGCAATGCAGTACTCTCGATATCCGCACCGTATACGACGCCCGGGATCCGGCCTTTCTGACGTAATTCACGAAGGGAAGAGCGAGTAAAGTCCGTTCTTCTCTCTGTTTTCAGTTGATAAGTTTTGCCTTGTGCGTTCATATTGAAACTGCCTCCTTGTAGCAATCCTCTCACTTCACCAGAGTGACGTCCTGCGATGTGTGTTGCAGGACATGTCTATTATTAACCTCATTAATCTTATTTGAAACAACTTTTCAGAATTTTTTCGCAAATTTTCTGAAAATAGAGATATATCCTGATCGCAACTCCTTTTCTGTCATTTCACATAAACAATGCCAGCATTCGCAAGGAACACTGGCACTGGCTCTCGTATGCTTCTATTTCCACTGAATATGCTGTAACGAATATCGTGCTGTGATATGTCCAACTACTTCTGTGACACTTTAATTTGCATTATGCTCTGCAAGAAACTTCCATACTTTACGGTCACAACAGCGGTACCCGATTTATTCGCCTTCACCATGCCTGCCTCGTTAATGGACAACACCGAAGGCTGATTGGATGTGAAGCGAAGATCATTCGTCAACTCCACTCGATTCCCACTCTTGCCAACTCCGAACACCTTCAGTTGCTGTTGTTTCCCCGCTGTCATATTCGTATCGCCCTTCAACTCAATTGAGACAAGCGGTTCATTCCAGATCCATTTGGATTGGCTAGGCGCACTCTCGTTGTGCAGACGGTCAGCCGCCGTAACCGCATACGTATATTGTTTGCCTAGCTCACCTGTCGTATCAAGGTGAAATTGATATGCGCCGTTTATTTTACGTATCGTCTTCACGATTTGCTTCGGATCATTGACATTAATCGACTCGCCGCCCTCTGCCCGATAGATCACATAGTAAGCAGCCGAGCTGTTCGTAACGTCCTCCCATGACAGGTGAACTCCTTTATCGGTGACATGTGCAGTTGTAAGCTTCGGTACAGATGGAGTATTAGCTGGAAGCCACGGCATCTCTGGCACAAGGGCTTTATACCGGTAACTGTCCCCGCTTAGTCGATCCTTCAACCCAAGCGGATTATTGAGAATATCGACGGTGCTGAAATGCATGCTCCCCTTTACCGTATCGAAGTTGAGCAGGTATTTCAATTGATTTGGAAGCTCATCGGGATTGAGCCAGGCTGGCGTGTTCGGATCATTCACCTTGTAATCGGCGTGACCAACATAGAGCTGTGTATGTGTTCCTTCTGTTTCCTTCACCCACCAATCCACAAGCTTCTCGAAGGCTGCAGGAGTAAAGCCAAAATACCAGTAAATCTGTGGCGTAATGTAATCAATCCATCCCTTTTGAATCCACAAGCGTGTATCTGCATAGAGGTCATCATAATTCTGAACCCCAGCTGTTGTATCCGAGCCTGTCGGATCTGTCGCTTTGTTGCGCCATACGCCGAATGGGCTGATGCCGAATTTCATATGAGGCTTCGCCTGCTTCATTTCTTTGGACAATTCCTCAATGAAGGTATTCACATTATTGCGTCTCCAGTCCGTAATATCGGAGAAACCAGCTCCATACTGCTGGTAGGTCGCGCGATCAGGGAACTCTACCCCATCTACCTTATACGGATAGAAGTAATCGTCGAAATGAACCGCGTCAATGTCATAATTGTTGACGACCTCCATGATGCTGTCCATTACGAATCGCTTCGCTTCCGGCACCCCTGGATTGAAGTAGAGCTTGCCGCCATAAGAAACTACCCAATCTGGATGCAATCTTGCAGGATGGTCGGGAACTAACTTGTTGATATCTGGCTGCATACTTACACGATACGGATTGAACCATGCGTGGAATTCCATATTGCGCTTGTGTGCTTCATCAATCATGAATTGAAGCGGGTTATAGCCAGGATCCTTGCCCTGTACGCCAGTGAGCCACTCCGACCAAGGTGCATATTTAGACGGATAGAAGGCATCTGCAGTCGGTTTAATTTGCATCACAATAGCATTCATGCCTGCTGTTTCTAATTCATTGAGAAGATTAACAAAGTCTTGCTTCTGCTCTCTTTCCGTAACTACGCCTTCACGCGGCCAATCAATATTGACGACGGAAGCAATCCAACCCGCTCGCAATTGCCGCTTAGGCAGGATTGTATCCTTGTTCACGACAAGTGTGAAATCAGCAGTCTTGCCTCCGTAAGCAGCAGTTATGGAGCTAATGCCTACTTGAAGAGCCATGACGTTCCCGCTAGCATCTATCGTTGCATTGTGCGGCTGACTGGATTTAAACACAACGCCTGTCGATACTTCTGAGGAAGAGCCATCGGAATAGTATGCTGTCACCTTCCCTTGCAGCGACTCACCGATAGTCATTGCATGCAAGCCGGTCAGCTCAAGTCGTTCCAGCTTCGGCTGAGGCACGGATACCTTCAATTCATAAGCGGAGGAGAATTCGCCATATACCGCCCGCATAACAGTCGTTCCGTTCGCTTGTGCAGTGACCATACCAGCTGCATCAATGGAAGCAACCTCCGGATTGCTGCTATTGTAGCTAACTCCTTCCAGCATGGATACAGGCTTCGCAGCACCTTCATATCGCGCCAATGTATGGGTCTTCACGCGCTCACCTATCTCCATAGCTGGTGCTCCATACAAGTTCAACTGCTGAATGACTGGAGCGGCTTGGCTGACGACTACATCAACTACGGATTCTGGTGCTTGCATGTAGCGAGCCGTTAGTCTTGTGCGCCCTTCGGCCACAGCAGTAAGTGAATTGTCTGGATTTACAGCGACAATGGAAGGATCATCACTGATAAGTACGGCTTCCTTCGTCACATCTACTTGTTCTGCTTCACCAGCAGAAGTCGCTAACACCTGAACCCGTTTTGTTTCTCCTACCTGCAAAGGAGGCAAGCCGATCATCGTTAGCTCATATATATTTGTCGATCCATAAATAGCTCGCAGGCTATCAAAATAAATAGCGCCGCTATTTTTATTCCGATCATTCGTTTCTACCACATAGAGCTGATTCAATTTGATAGGCTGAACAAGATTAGTAGGCAAACTCGCAGTAACGTACCTCCAGCCATTCCAGCTGAGCCCGCTGCTAGTAGTAAGGTCAATCGTGGGCTTCGCTCCGCCAGCATCCTGCAGTTGACCTCGCAGCCAGTGCTTATTTCCATCCCCATACACCCACACTCCGATTGAAGATGGATATCCTTTTATTTCACGCCCTACTCCCCCAGATGCGTTCAAGAAATTCAGATAAGCCGCTGATGTTCCCGTCGTTTCCGTGAAATCATAGGTAAGCTTTACTGCATGTTCATCATGTTGTACCGGTTCCGGTCGTGAGGTTAGAACCGCCTTAACAGAACCAGGGACTACTCTTACTGAGGTTGCAGACAGCTGTTGAAGCTGCTCGAAGTCTTCAATAATCTGGGATGAAGCCGTACTGCCTGATGCGAGCGGTTCTGCCTGCGCTTCAGATGACGATAAGGATGAAGAGGATAAATCAGAGGAACTCATTGCGGAAGCGTTTACAATTGTGCTGAACATAAGCACGACCGACATCATCGACATGAGTAAGATACGAGCCCGGTTCCTTGCAAAATACAATGTTAATTCCCTCCCTTTGGATATCGAGTAATGAGAACATCATCGTATGTCGGCTCTAGATGAATGAAATTTTATTTCAATCTTTGAAGCAGTTTAAGTTTAAAATATTTCAAACCGAATGTATATAGCGACAAAAGTATACTTTTGTCTAATGAATAGGACTGGGGACGTAATTCGGTATCACTGTTCTCTGTGGCTGAAAATGAATAAAAATACCCCAGCAGCTGGCAGCGCGGGCTCATAAGTACCGTTACGACTTACGAACCAGCCTAGCCAACGCTAGGGTATTACTTGAGTATCGAGGTATCTGGCTATTGGAAGCAACCACGTTAACAAGATTGTTCATTCGTAGATTGCATCCTTCCATTGTTACTCCACGCGGTACCATCGCTGTCCTGTACGCAGATTGTAATAAACCGTTACCTTTTTCCCTGTTGACGGGTCGATACTAACTTCCGAAGTCTTCTCGAAGCCTTCCGGCACATGTTCATGTTCATTCGCTTGGTGACGGCGATCTCGGAAGGCCGAGACGATAAGAAACACAATAAAAAAGAGCAGCTGCAATGAAAAATAAACAATCAAAAACGTAATCATCTTACTTCTCGCTTCGGCCGAAGCGTTACAGCCGTGCCGTATGCAACAATTTCGCTCATATTGGTTCCGACTTCACCAGAGTCAAAACGCACCATAATGACAGCATCCGCACCCATTGCTTGTGCGTTCGATACTAAGCGATCCAGCGCTTGCTTCCGTGCATCCTCTAGCATTTCCGTATATTGAGTGATTTCGCCTCCTACCAATCCTTTGAATGCAGCAGCGATATCCTTCCCCAACCCTCGTGCGCGAACGGTCAGCCCGAATGCTGTACCGAGTACTTCCTTTACTTCATAATTGGCCACTTGCTCTGTCGTTACGATAATCATCGTCAATACTCCTCCTCAACCGCCTTTTCTAGACGGAAACCCATAATGAATCATAATGTATCTATAGTACGGTTGAGACGATCCTTGCGTTCAATCTTCATCATTATTTATTTTAGTTTACATAATTAAGTTTATATGATTAGATAAGTGACCCTATCTCATCGATTTTTCACGGTAATTATTACATTACTTTTCGCTTATAGTAGACGCGTGTCCATAGGAAGATGGCGTTCCCGATTAATAGGATAGTAAATTGCAATCCGCTATTCCCCTTGACAGTAAAATCATACAGCCCCCATATCAGCAATGCGATCGTATAGAACATGTAGCCGTTCTTCGCTGACTTGTCATTATGATAACGTTCCATTTCATCTTGCTTTCTCATCGTGATGCCTCCTCATAAGTAAACAACTGATCGACTGTGACCTCTAACGTTCGTGACAGCTTGAACGCTAGCGCTAAGGTTGGATCATACTTATCATTCTCAATCGCGTTAATCGTCTGCCGACTCACTTCACACCGCTGAGCCAGCTCTTGCTGTGACATGCCCATTCGCTTGCGCAGCTCTGATATCTTGTTTTTCATAACGAGTTCTATCTCCTCAAATGTAAAAAACATTTTACATCTTTTATTATAATGATCAATAGTCTTATGTCAAATACTTTTGACATCCTATCATTCGGTGACATTCTTATTCTTTACCCACATTGCAATCAAATGGATAGCCCGCTCCATTTCTTCAAAGCTTGCGTAAGCGTACGATAGTCGGAGTTGATGCTTGCTCGAGCGATCATAGATATGACCTGGATTCAGCAGAATTCCACAAGCTAGCGCATGCTTGAACAAGGCTTCGATTGCAATTGACCTATCCATGGTCACCCATATGTAAAAACCGCCTTGGGGAACTCTCCATGCTGCAAAAGATGACCAATACTGTCTCAACTGGTCAAGCAAAAAGTCTCTTCGCAAACGCAGCTGAACACGAATGTGTTGCATGCGCGACTCGTGAAGACCCGATCGGAGCCACTCCGCCGCAACTTGTTGCGATAATGAGCTGGAGCCGTAATCCATCTGCATTTTAATATCTGCCAAGCGTTCTATCACCTGCTTCGAACCAACAATCCAGCCCATTCGCAGGCCAGGGCAAACACACTTGGACATCGTTCCTACGTAGAGGACTTGTCCATGCTCATCCATAGACTTCAATGATCGTGGCGCCGGGGCATCCAGCCATAACGCTTCGTAGGCACTGTCTTCAATAATCGGCAATCCAATGCGATTGCTAATGTTCATTAATGCTTCTCTTCTGTCCTGCTCCATCACCGTACCCGTTGGATTATGGAAGCTTGGTATCGTATACAGCAGCGAAGCCTTATACTGTAATGCATACTGCTCCAGAGCATTCACTTGTATACCGCCTTGATCCATTGGTACACCAACCATTCTTAGTCCGGCCGATTGGAAGGCATGAATAGAATATAAATAGGAGGGCTTCTCTACGAGCATCGTTGATCCACGACCAACGAGGCCTGCTGCAATGAGCTGCAGTGCTTGAAGTGCCCCCGAGACAATCAATATCGAATTAGGCGCGGCTTCGATGCCTTGCACCGACAACTGCTTGCTGAGCTGTTCTCGCAGCGGATAGTGCCCAAGCGGCTGTTCATACCCAAGTGATATTCCATGATCGATTACACCGCGTATCGTTTTCTCCATCTCTTTTGTTGGCAATAAGTCAGGGGCAAGCTCACCCGTGCCCATACGAATCATTTGCGGTGAGAATTCCATGTTATTTATCGTCTGAATAATCGGTAAATTGGGATAATGTGAGCCTTCTTCCACATACGCATTCCAATTCGGCAGAATAGGAGACATGCTGTCGACACGATGGGCCATGTCCGATATAACTGTCCCCCCTCCGCTATTCCCTTCAATAAACCCCGCATCAGTCAAGCAATCCAAGGCCGCCACCAGCGTGCTGCGATTCACACCCAATTGCTTCGCAAGCTCACGCTGTGCAGGGAGTCTCGCACCCGCTTCCCATTCCTTAGACAAAATTTTAGATTTCATATAATGCTCGATTTGTTTATACAGCGCGATCGATGAGGATCGTTCGAGTCTCCAATCGCTGTAGTCAATGCTGCACGTCTTTGGCATATGTTCCTCTCCTGCACCAAGTTGATTGATAAGCTTATTATAGAATTTGGTTGGTCAAGAACTCAACCAAATGGTCGGGGACAATTGTAAATTGCTGCGTTATGATATTGTCTTAGAACCGGTTCTATTGATGATGACATACGGAGGTAGATATCAATGGTCGAGGCATTCGTTCACGGAATATTGCTCGCACTTGGCCTTATATTGCCGTTAGGCGCACAAAATGTGTTTATTTTCAATCAAGGGGCTTTATCTAAGCCGTTCGTAAAGGCCATCCCTGTCGTGATAACAGCGGCATTATGCGATACCCTGCTTATTCTAGCCGCAGTTCAAGGCATCTCGCTATTCATCTGGAAGTGGAAATGGCTTCAATACGGACTGTATCTACTGGGATTCTTCTTTCTGTTATTTATGGGTTGGAGTTTGTGGAAGTCGTCAAGCAAGTTGAATGGCAGTCAGGGAAGTGCTATGAGTATCCCGAAGCAAATGATGTTCGCCATGTCCGTCTCTCTTCTGAATCCACACGCGATTCTCGATACGATTGGCGTTATTGGAACGAACTCTTTGCAATATTCTGATAAACTCAAGTGGATGTTTACGATAGCCTGTATCGCAGTATCGTGGCTGTGGTTCCTGGGACTAGCTGTAGCAGGTCATTTCACTAATAAAATCGATGCTGACGGCCGCATCCTCACTTGGTTGAACAAGATATCCGCAATTACCATTTGGTTGATTGCGGTATACATGTTGGTTCAACTGCTAACCGGTGGCCTGACTGTAATTGGATAACTGCGATCCTTATATGAGGAACGTAATACAAGCAAGACTCCCTGCTCTTCCAGCGAGCAGGGAGTCTTGTTCATTTTTAAACCGTAAAGATTCGAAGTTCTTCTTGCAGATCTTGCATTTTGCGATTCAATAAGGTAGCTGTATCCGATATTTCTTCCACAATAGCAAGCTGCTCTTCGGTCGATGCGGCAACACTCTGTGTATTCAGTGAGGAATCCTTTGCTATGGTAGCAAGGTTGTCCAAAGTGGCAGCAACCTCCTCACTTCCAGCAGACATTTCTTCAGCGGCTGCCGATACTTCTTGAATTTGCTCCGTGACCTGCTGCACGGATGTCCATATTTTGTTGAAATGCTCCCCAGCCTCCTGCACAATCAAGGTACCTTGTTCAGCCTGCTCCGTATTTTCTCCCATCGCTTCGGCCAGTTCCTTCGTATGTGCAATTACCGTATTCAGCATCTCAGCAATTTGTTCCGTAGAGTCCTTCGTTTGCTCTGCAAGCTTGCGCACCTCTTGGGCAACAACGCCGAAGCCTCGTCCATGTTCGCCTGCCCGTGCCGCTTCAATAGATGCATTGAGCGCCAATAGATTGGTTTGCACCGCTACATTGCCAATGATACTGACGATATGCTCTATCTTCTCGGATTGATTCAACAAAGACCGCGTAATCCCTTCAGAACGACTGACGGAATTTCTGATCTGTGCCATTTGCTTCACCGTCAGCTGGACAACCTGATTGCCTTGATCAACCGACTCTGTTGCGTCGATGCTCAGTTCTGATACGGCAGAGGATGATTCAGCAATCCGCTGGATGCCGATTGCAATTTCCTCCATAGCAGCCTTACTTTCTTCAGCCCCTTGCATCTGCGATTCTGAACCAGTTGCAACCTCTTGAATAGAATTGGATATTTCATAGCTAGACTGAGATGTTTGCGTGGCGATTACCGTTAGTTGCTGTGACGATTCCGCGACCTGATCAGCGGTCGTCTTGACATTGGTAACCAAGTGCTTGATTTGAGCAATCATCGTGTTAAAACTATCAGATAGAACGCCGATTTCATCTTTCGAGCGAACCGGAATAGATACCGTTAAATCGCCGGCCGCCACTCTCGTGGACAGAACGGACAGCTGTGTAAGCGGCCGAACTAATCGGCGTATTAAGAATGCGATCACGATAATGAATATGATACCTATCGATGAGCCGATACCAATAATTTTCCACAACATGGCATTCAGATCGCCGTCAATCTTCTTATTATTGAAATCTACGGCAAACACCGCTATCGTCTCATTCCTGTCATTATTGATCGGCTTCAGCACCGTAATCCATTCGCCATCAAGATCTTCATAGATGTCACTAAAGCCAACACCTGTCCGCTCCATCTCATGGATCGCATCGACAAGCTCTGGCTTGATCTCATACTCGCTTCCTGGCGCATTTCCAAATTCAACGAAGGAATCGTTGCCTTGAAGCACCTTCAGATAGAACTTTCCATCACGTTCCGTGAAACCGGGAGCAAGCAAGTACGAATTCGAAATGAAATTGTCGCGTACCATGCTGTTCAAGCTCTCCTGAATCCAAACAATATTCTTATCCTTTGCATATTGTGAGGAATCCATTGACTTGAGCTTGTTAGCAGCTCCTGCAATACCCTCCTTTTCTATCTCGATATTCTTCGTAAGCGTAGTATGAAGGGATAGTAATTCATCATTATAGATTCTTCGCTCCATCATATATGAGGATGATATGAATACAATAGACATGACCATAAGAAGAACGGTCACGACGATGATAGATTTCATCACTAAGCCTTTGTTTTTCATTCAATAGCCCCCTAGTTGACTGACAAACAGGTTATATACAGGAGTTCTTTCCATTCGAATCCTTATTGCCTATAAACCTTGTCCGTATTTACTGACCAATCAGTCTATGTCAATGAGCTATATATCGTCATTTTTCGACAAAAATGAATAGACACGTTTAAAAATGTTGTAGATATTTTTCAGAAAACAAGAGCATATATATCCGAGTAAGGAGAAAAAACGTCCCTTTTAAACGAAGTCATCTACAAAAAAAACATCCTTGCCTAAATAATCGGCAAGGATGTTGATGGTAAGATTCTGCATGCACAGACAACATAACTACGAAGCACTAACTACTAACCAGATAACGCCATATCAATTCGATATTGAGTCGCTTTTACACATTTTTTGCAAACTTTAAGAGATGTGCCATCGCTTTTTGTTTGCGTGTACAATACTTTAATCCGTGTGCTTCCACACACTGGGCATGTTCCCCGTCCATGTGATGGAACGTTCCATAATGCTTTACCGCGTTTTGTTTTAGCCATTTCGTTTCCCCTTTTTCGTATCTATTATCGTAAATGTGGTGTGGCTCCGCGCGCTTCGCGAACGTCCTTCACCACCTGTTTCATAGCTTCTATAGCATCTTTTTCAATTTGTTGGGCAGAGATAAGAGTGGTCACCATCTCGTGACATAGCCCCTCTTCATGCGCATCATTCCAGTCGTGTCGTAATCTTCGGAGGATTGCAACAATATCATCGTATAAGTCAGCTAGAACTCGATATTTCTCTGCCAGTTGCTCCAGCCCATCCATCGATTGCTTCATATCATGCAAATAACGAGCAATGTAGTGCTTGAAGGTACGATACATGGACAATGTTTGCTCCGCCCCATCCCAATCCGCCGTACCCGACTGGATTTCCTCTATCATTGCATCATAAGCTTGTTCGCCACATGCAAATTGCTCTGGCGGCAAAATGCTATCATGCTGCTCCCATTTATAAATCGCCTGCACCAGCGATTCCGTAATCAGATCACGTACATCTATGGAAATGCTGCGCTTGGATATCCGCTGGATAAATACAATCGACGAATTTCCCGTTTGCCCGAGTGTCTGATAAGACACCTTGCATCCGCTATTCCCGCACGAATCTACTGCGAAAAAACACTGCTGCGCTTCGTCATAGCCATAGATCGTGTAGTACTGATCGTGCCAATAAATGAGTCCAACACCTTCTTGTAGAGAAAGCTTCATTTCTTCGATTGCATACTTACGAGAGACCGGGAAGACCGGATCTGTATTGTAGCCTGCATACGTCTCTGAGTAGAGACCAAGCAAATCCGCAGCAACGAAATGTTCGGCAGGCCAGTTATAGGCCGTCACAGATATAGCATCCAACTGACGATGAACGGACATGCGGAAGGCCAATGATGACATACACGCAATCGTATGCTTCGGATACGTGGTTAGCCCGCCGGCCAGCAGTACACTATGGAAATGATCGATAAACGTTTTTGTTTCCGGTACGATTTTCATATTTTCAAGGATAATAGACGTCATCTCTTCACCTGCACCTATTCATAGTTGTTGACCGCAATTATCTTGGCGCCGTCGATCCCCAGTGGAGACTGTTGGAACGCGAACGCATGACTTCCTCGTAACCGATTTCAGTGCGCAGTATTTCAATCGCTGCTCGTTCATGTTCCATCGCAAGGTGAGCCTGCTCGATTAGCTGTGGTACATGGTCTGATTGGATGCACAGCTCATGTCCCGTACCATTCTGAACCGTCGCTTTCATGACTTGAAATGCCTCATCTACAAGTTGATAAAGTTGAATGACCTCATCAGATATACCAAGCTTTCCTTGGATAGTAGCCAGATAATTCATCATGTCACGCTTGATACCAGCATAAGAGCTAATGGTATAAGCGCCCCCATGCGAATGATAGTGTTGGCTAGACAGGGCGGCAATCATATATTCGTATGCTTTACAGCCTGCAGCAAAGTCCAGATCCGGCAAAGTTCGATGCGGCGTATCCCAATCTGTAACTGCTGTAATTAGCGACTCTCGGTAGATTTCTTGGTACGGCATGTCCACTGCACCAATAATCGTTTGATAGTACCAGAATGGCGTAGGATTATCGATGATGCCAAAATTCCGATACAGCAGCACTTGTTGTTCCTTCGAGTAACCGTCTAGATAGAAGAACACTTCGTCCTCATCGTCATAACCCGTAATCACGGCAAACTCAGGCTTCCAATACACGACGCCTATTCCTTGATCGATGCTGTGCTGAATATGACGTATCGACTCCTGCTGCGCCAATTCAAACGTACGTTGACGCGTATGCCAAGCAAATTGATTTGATTCAATCCCAATTCGAAGGAGCGCATTGCCATGTTCTTCTCCCAAGTTGCCGTACGCTGTAACTGAGCTCCTTGATAATTCCTTGTGAATAACAAACTTAGATAATAGACCTGTCATTCCGCCTAGCATATATTTCGAACCCTCGTACAGACCAGCACCCGTGAGAACAGCATGCAGGGCATCCACGTAAGAACGATGTTCAATTTGAAAAGAAAGAGATAGAGTAGTTCCTATACTCATGAGCGGCCGCTCCTCTCTTATCGCGATAATCCAATTATAGTAAAGAAGGTACGACATATAATGTCATACCTTAAAATTCGTTTTGTTTTTTGTCTTTCCTGTTATATTTACGCCTATTCGCTAAGCATCCCCATTATTTGTTCACATCTTGCTTTTACCTTCTCTTTCAGCCATTTCGGTTTCACAATCCTTGCCCATTCTCTTGTTGACATCAACTGATCTATAAATAAGGACACATCGAAAAATTGGATCTCGAATACCACCGAATCTTCTCGTTTCATAAGATTGTAATCTCTCCATGCTTCCGAAGGCTTATCTATAAACTCTATGATTGCCGTAAATGGCTGAACAGGAAGATTCGATGAACCGAAGGTAGAGGGCAGTTCACCATTTAGCCGAGATATTCCCGCTGCTCGTTCCATTCGGATGATTCGATCCAAGCGAAGCATCTTCTGCTCCTCCTCCTGCTTGCACCATCCAATGACGTAATCGACGTATTGCTTGTAGCACAGCTTATAGGGGTGAAACGTATACGTCTCTGCTCCTTCCATGCCGTCATATTGAATGGTAAGCACTTGGTTGTTCTGAATGGACATGCTTAGTTGATTTGCTATGTCAATGATCTCGGCATTGATCTCATAAGCTGGAATTTGCTGAGACTGCAGCTCATTAACGTCTGACAAGCGACGGAACAATTCTGATATTTGCAGCATAATTGGCAATTTCGCTTGGTATTCATCATAACCGCCATAATTGTAATCCTGATAACGATGAGACAAGAATGCTAGCGTTCGTCTTAATTCTTCCGTAATATACGTGCTTGGCAAAGCAAATGTCGCATCCGTATACCGATAGCCTCTTTTTTTGGCATCATACTGAAGAGGAGCTCCAAGAGAGTTGACCATGTATTCAATATCTCGATTGGCTTGTCTGGTAGACAGCTCGAATTGATGTGCTAATTGAGTGCAATTCGGAAAATGATTCGATCGTACTTCTTGATCAAACCATAAAATTCGATGCATGTTGCTCAAATCCAAGTTCCCCCTTGTAGACATAGACAAAACAACAAAATCACTTGTTGTGCATAACTTCGTAATTGTTGGAAGTTGGCCTTATCGTCGTTATTGTTAGCGTTGCAACCATCCATATGACTTCAACGTCAGCAGCCGATTGACGGTTACGTATCCCCGCCATTCCATCTCGCCTGCTGGACTCACTGCTGGCCAGCTTATTGGCCAACCGCCATCCTCCTGCTGCTCCTCCACAAGGGATTGCAGATGCTCTTCGATTTCTTTCTCAGTGACAAATTGTACGCAGTAGCTGTGACGCGTTGGTGCCCAATCCAGCACCTTATGAACATACCCTTCCGCCTTCGTATTGCGTTCAATGACACATGGCAGCTGCAGCCATTCGTTCACCTTCTGCAATGCCCTCTCTGCTCGTTCTTTATCCGGATGAGCAGTTAAGAAGGAGATATATTGTATATTGCTGTGATAGCCTTCATTATCGGCTGCCTCTAGCTGATTCCACATGAACTGCTCAGCCTGCTGGAACCATTCTTCTCGGCTGAGCTCAGGTACGGTATGCTGCTTCATCAAATACCCAAGAATATGTCCCGTAGGATTTATGGAGGCTTGACGATCATCGGCGACTGTCCACCAAGGCGCGTGTGGATATTCATTCGCCGACGTCTGAATAAGAGGGAATCCTCCAGTATCGCCCACTGTAACCGATTTCAAATAGCTACCGATTCCAACGATTAACCCTCGGTCATATTCGTCAATCTCGTGCATAATGGATAGTGCTACTTCTGTCGGTACAGGCTGACTATGCGGACAACGAATATCAGGCTCCAGCGCTTGACCGAAGCCGCCATCCTCATTCTGAAAACCTGTAAGGGCCATGATAACAGCTGCCTTGCTCCCTTGGTCGAAATGATATTCAAAACGTCTGCGGTCGAGCAGTCTCGCATTCTCGTAAATAAAGCGCTGCGCACGATTGAAGCTGTCTACACTCAACATTTATACCAACTCCATTACTATTTAATGTAATTAATTTACTTTCACATAAACATTATTTCCCCGCTTCGTCACTTGCATGTTTAACGCAGCTTCATGTTTTTAGTAAAATAAGTTAACGCTTCCGAAGTCGTAGAACGAGCAAGACGTTCATAGAGCTGTTCCTTCGCATCCTGTACAGATATCATTGACGTCTCGATACCCAGATTCTCCAGCCAATGGTCAATCGTCTCATAGGAGGTGCTATTCCATCCGTTCACTTCGCCAGCGCTATTTCGCCGTTCTGTCACACCCGAGATGACAATATCCATCGTCCCCTGCAGCTCATTTAACGCATTGTCGAATGCCTTCTTCTGATCAGGGGATTTCATATCTGCCTTCACTCGCAGCAGCCTCGTATCGATACCGGGATGTTCAACAATGATGCCATACAACAGTTTCGCCTCCGGCGACATCTCACCTGCTGCATACCGTTCCTTGACGGAACGAGTATCGCCAAGCACCGAGCGGACAATCGGTACCCACTCCAGCGAGATAAACACCCCTTTCTTCTTGATGAACTTGCCGTAGGCAGCAACCCCATCCCCAGGAAATTGAACCCGCCAACGCCACGGATCCGCATCGGTGTCACTATGCCATGCCGATTCTTCTGTCACACCCGCAAGTGAAGGGTGATGGGGTGCGAGGTTGGCCAGCGGCAGAATACCCACTTGGCGAATAAGCTCAACTGCTTCTTTATAATTGTGAATCAAATTCGTATTCGCGCTCATCTTCGATCTCATCCCTTCTTCGTCTGATCTAACATCTTCTTCCTCTGTTCCAAACGCTATGTATCAAAGAGAGACCTAAAGGCCTACTTTGTTCCCTTATACCTCTCACATACCTGATGAGCATGCTTATAAATGGCTTCTCGCAATTCCACAGGCTCCAACACCTCAGCATCCAAGCCAAGGCCATAGAAGAAGCGCTGTGCCCATTCCCATTCTGACTGGGGACAGTTAAACTCAACCTCTCCTACATCTTCACCGGTTTCATGCACCAATTCCCCAATATGTTCATCTTGCTCGACAAGCAGCATGCCGCGATAGGTCAGTTTTGCCCGGATTCGGATCGGGTCTTCCTTCTTCACGGCTTCTAGATTCCGCTTTATTGGGCTGCCCTTGCCGTTGTCCCCGTTGCCCTGTACTGTGCGTACATCTTCATCTTCGGCTATCGAGATTTGAGACATACGATCGACACGAAATGATCGGTCTTCACCATGTGTTAACGAATAAGCTTCACAATACCAGAACCCATGTGCCGAATATATCCGCTTCGGCTGGATATACAACCAACGCTGATGCTTCTGTGAACGATAGAATATATGGAGCCACTTGGGCTTCGCCTGTGATAGATGCGCAATCAGCTGCTTCAACTGCGGAGCACGGTAGTTTCTTGTAGGTACGGACAGCTCGACACGCTCTAACATCGGTTCCACCTCAGTCAGTACTTCACTGGATACGATCTGCTTCAGCTTGTCCATGACCGTCCAACGCTCCTGATTGAATGGTGAATCGGGAAGCTGTGTCATGCCTTGCAGCGCGAAGAGCACGGTTAATGCTTCTGTGGTCGATAATTGAAGCGGCTGGAGCATGTAGCCATCCATTAACCGATAGCCCCCGCTTGAACCCGCTGTCGCATATAACGGTACTCCCATCTCGCCCAATGCTTGCATATCTCGGATAATGGTACGGCGGGAGACTTCGAATTTCTCTGCTAACGATTGAGCCGTTTCGGAACGGTGATGTAGGGCGATAATGATAGCAATTAATCGATCGATTCGTTTCAATGGCCTCTCCTTAGCTGGATAATTTTCACGGTTTGTCCTGATTATATCATGTGAATGGTGACAGCTTGTATGTCACCATTTATGATCGGGTAACAAAATTTTTGCGACGATTTTCCGGCTGAAATTGTTACATCTCATCGACATCGTCATCATTGGTACATACCAAACTGTTAGAATCTGATATAGTTAATCCGACACATTACGGCGCTTTCGTCGCAAGGAAGGACATCGGAAGATGAACGTATACGCGAAGCATACGCTTCTAGAAGAAGCTTCAACATTTATTAGGCAATGCTATCAAGAGCTCGGCAAGCTCCCTGCTGACATAGAGGGGCGCTTATCACAAATACATTCCGAGATTGAACATACTGGCACTTATTCGCATACTGCAGAAGAACTAACTCACGGAGCTAAGATGGCTTGGCGCAATAGCAATCGCTGTATTGGCCGCTTGTTCTGGTCATCCTTGCATGTGGTTGATGCCAGACATTTAACCGAGGATAAGCAGATCGCAGACGCGTTAGTCCAACATATTGACTTCGCAACAAATGATGGCCGGATACGTCCTGCAATCACGATTTTTCCACCTGCTCATCCAGACGGAATGCATCCTGTTCGGATATGGAATCATCAGTTGATTCGCTATGCTGGCTATGAGACTAGCCAAGGCATCATGGGAGATCCACACTCGCTCCCATTTACCCGAATATGTGAATCACTTGGATGGCAGGGAGAACGCACACCGTTCGATGTACTGCCTCTTGTCATTCAGACAGGTACGAACCCACCGCAGGTATTTGAGATACCGAAGTCCTCCGTTATAGAGGTGCCGCTCAGCCATCCTGAGTTCGAATGGTTTGCCGAGCTGCAGCTGCGTTGGTATGCCGTGCCGCTTATTGCTGATATGCGCCTTGAAATCGGCGGCATCTCCTATCCTGCCGCGCCATTCAATGGCTGGTACATGGGAACAGAAATCGGCGCACGGAATTTGGCCGATGAAGGACGATACAATTTGCTGCCAGTCATCGCAGAGCAAATGGGGCTGTCTACGCTGTCGAATACATCACTGTGGAAGGACAGGGCTCTTGTTGAGCTTAATGCCGCAGTGCTTCACTCCTTCAAGGAAGCGGGTGTTAGCATCGTAGACCACCATACGGCAGCACAACAATTCGTTAAGTTCCAGGAGCAGGAACAGAGTTGTGACCGTGCTCATACAGGCGACTGGACATGGCTGATTCCACCGATGTCACCCGCCGCAACGCCTATTTTCCACCAAAGCTACGACAATACGATTGTGAATCCGAATTTCTATTATCAATCTGTACCGTATATTAACGAAGCATGATCATCAATTATTCTGTTCTCACAAGGGCCTGCTCGCCAAAATAGCCGAGCAGGCTCCTTTCTTTTTATTCCGTAACACAGAACATTGTGACAACCAATTGCGGGTGCACGTAGCGTAATGAGTCTCAGAGTCTCATTCTAGCGCCATTTGACAACTTCTACGTACAGGTCTATATTAATTTCTGTAATCAATAGTTTCCTCTCTCAACTATTGAGCTTTTCAAATAATAAGGAGGAGTTAACATGACTACATCATCACCCGAGTGGATCGTCATTCAAGGGGCTCGGGAACATAACTTGAAGGATGTCACTGTTCGTTTTCCACGAAATCAATTGTCCGTTGTATCCGGCGTATCTGGTTCAGGGAAATCAACCCTGCTGTTTAACATACTTGTCCAAGAGGGTGAGCGCAAATTTGTTAGTGCTTCCGGTCATGCAGCAGACAACGTGCAGCGGCCGGATTATGACAACATCTACGGTCTGTCTCCTATCGTCAGCGTTAGTCAGCATCATCATAACTTTAGCCGACGCTCTACCGTTGGAACATATAGTGAGATTTATACATATCTGCGTTTGCTGTATACGGCAATTGGAGAGCGTGCTTGTCCGCATTGCCAAGCTGCGTTCAGTTATGCGGATATACGTACGACCCCTGTTCGTCTGTCTGAGGAAGAACATTCCCATCAGGTGCACTATGCGTGTCCTTCTTGCGGACAACCCGTTGAAAATATAACCATGGCTCACTTTTCCTTCAATTCACAGCTCGGTGCGTGCCCGGCGTGTACCGGTCTGGGCGAACAAATAGTGCCCATTCTCGATGTAATTGTACGTCCCGATTTATCGATTCAAGATGGAGGCATCCAAGTATGGAAAAGGGGATTCCTGTGGCACTTTGCCCCGCTTCTCCTGCGTGCAGCCAAATATTATCACCTTCCTCTGTATGAAGAAGATCTTCAGCAGCCGATCGGCGAATTGCCGGACATCGTGCGTCACATGCTGCTGTACGGCACGGACGATCCACGCATTCGCGAGCTTCGCCCTGATGCCCCTGCCCCATCCAATATGAAGCAAGGCAAATATGAAGGTGCCGTGAACAGCCTACTGCGCCGATATTACGAGGGTGATGATGACGAGGAATCGCTGCTGGAATTCGCCCGCTTCCTCCGTACTGTTCCTTGCGAGTCCTGTCATGGTTCGCGGTTGAACGCAACAAGCTCGTACGTCCTGGTGAACGGGACGCCCATCCATCATCTCATGTCTATGTCTCTAACTCAACTGCTGAATTGGCTTGAAGACCTACCTTCTGCTCTGCCTGATCGATACGTCGAAGCGGCTCAGCCTATCTGCAGGGAATTACGGGAACGTACACGAAGTCTCATGAATGCGGGACTGAACTATCTATCACTAGATCGAAGCTTTTCCAGCCTGTCTGGCGGAGAAGCGCAACGTATGCGGCTGGCCTCTTTGCTGAATTCGAACTTGAGCGGCATGATCTGCGTACTTGATGAACCTACGACAGGCTTGCACCCGCAGGATACCGACAAGCTGATGCGTTCGGTGCGTAAGCTGGCCTCACTCGGCAACACTGTAATTGTTATTGAACATGATATCGATGTTATCCGACAAGCCGATTATGTAGTGGACATCGGTCCAGGCGCAGGAGAGCTAGGAGGAGAGCTTGTCTTCCAAGGCACGGTTAATAAGCTGCTGAATCATCCGGAATCCATGACGGCTCAAAGCCTTCGTGAATCTCTGAATCGGCATCGTTCAACCGCTCGAAGCTGGAACCGCACATTAACCATCCGCGATGCACACGCAAACAACTTAAAGCATATTACGGTCGACGTTCCTCTGGGCATCATTACCGCCATTGCTGGCGTGTCGGGCTCCGGAAAGTCCACGCTTGTCATGGAAGAGCTGCTTCCCCAGTTGCAATCAATTGGTTCGGCATCGAATGCTTCCAGCCGAATTGGCGGTATAGAACATATTCAGCATCTCGTCGTTGTCGATCAGCAAGCGATGGGCAAAATGTCCCGTTCTAATGCTGCAACCTATACAAAGGTATTCGATGACATTCGGGAATGGTTCAAGGAATTGGCCTCTAGACAAGGCTTGCGGTTGAAAGCTTCTGATTTCTCCTTCAATGTAGCTGGAGGAAGATGTGAATCCTGCAAAGGCACGGGCAGTCTTAAGGTTCAGATGCACTTCATGGCCGATCGCTTGATTCCTTGTCCGACTTGCCACGGGAAGCGGTATCGTGAGAAAATACTGTCTGTGCAATGGCATGGACATTCCATAGCCGATGTATTGGGCATGAGCATCGGGCAAGCAAGAGAACTGTTCCGCGATATTCCGAAGATCGCAGCCAAGCTGGATTGCTTATGCGATATAGGCTTAGGATATTTACGAATGGGGCAACCATCCAGCACATTCTCTGGAGGCGAGGCGCAGCGCGTCAAGCTGGCAGCAGAACTGTCCAATGCCCGCAGCGGCCACACGCTGTACATATTGGATGAGCCTTCCGTCGGATTGCATGACCAGGATACGAGCAAATTGCTTGCCGTATTGAATCGGCTCGTCGATCGCGGGGATTCGGTTCTACTGATCGAGCATACTACCCAACTTATTGCAAATTCGGATTGGGTGATCGAGCTTGGCCCAGGAGGAGGGCATGAGGGTGGTACCGTAATCGCCACCGGTACGCCCGATTCGTTGAAATCCAGCAATGACTCCATTATAGGGGCTTATCTATAAAATATAGCCATAGGAAATGGCGTGCCAAGTTCCCGAAAAGGTGCGAGTAGAAAGGATGAGGAAAAATTGACCGAACATAACACATGCGATTTCGAAAATGAATTTACGATGCTCCAATGCAAGCTGGTCGCGGAGCATAATCGGTTCAATGTCGAAGGAATCACTTCCGCTCAATACAATATATTGGATCTGCTTGCTACGAATGGAGCAAAAACGACTCGAGAGCTTGCAGATTCGATCCATACGACATTATCCGCGATTTCCAAATTAACAAAGAAACTTATCGATAAAAACATGATTACACAAACACGCGATACTCATGATCGACGCTACATGTATCATGAAATTACTGAACAAGGTCACGCCTTCCTCCAGAAGGCGGCAATCTCTCGCCATGGCATCATGAATCGAATTCGCGATGGGCTCAGTGATGACGAGCTGCGACAGTTTGCAAACTTATGCGGGAAGATAAATCAATCACTGACGGGGAATATGGAGTAGGAAGTAAACTACGCATAGCAATAACAAGCATGATAGTTATTCATAACCGTAACTACACCCGTCCAGCATAAATATCCGCAATGAATTGCAATCCTGCCAGTTTTTTCTCAATCAAGTTGGAAGGTAAATCGTTTATTGCTCCGAATGAAATGGCAAGAAAGACCATAGGAACGAAAAGTTCCTATGGTCTTTCCACGTCATTGACATTACTCAAACGATTTAATGAAGGAAGCTTATTACAGCTCCAGCTTCTTCGCTTGTTCCTTGATGTAATCGGCGGTTCGCAGAGCCAGTGACATTACGGTATTCGTCGGGTTAGCTCCGCCGGATGTCACGAACATGCTGGCATCGCAGACGAACAAATTGGGAATATTATGGCATTGCCCATACGAATTGACGACAGAAGTCTGCGGATTCGTGCCCATTCGGCAGCCACCCATGAGATGAGCGGTATCCGGCACGACATATTTGACATCGCCGCCTTCCGCTTCCAGAATTGCGCTCATTTTGCCAACGGCATGCTCGATTAGCTTCCGGTCATTCTCTCCATAGCTGAACGTTACCTTGGCCCGCGGCACTCCATTCTCATCCTTCTCACCGACAAGCGTTACCCGATTGTCCGGGTTCGGCAGCACCTCCCCTACCATCGTTATTCTTCCGTAGTAATTATAGTCCAGCAGCTCTTCCTTAAGCCGGCTTCCCCAGATCGGGCCTGTCTTCGACTTGCTCAGGCCTTGAGCGAACCCGACAGGTCTGGCGCCATGAGCATGAAGAGTGTAGCCTCGCGCGAATCCCCTGCTTTTGTCCGTCTCATAGAAGTCTTGCGTCGTTGCCAGTACCGGAGTTCCCTTGTACAGCCGTATATCGCGGTCGAACTTGGCATAAACGTCCTCGCTGCTGTGCGGCATAATCGCTTTGCCAACCCAACCACTGCTATTAGCAAGACCATCCGGATAGCGGCTATTCGCGGAGTGAAGCATCAGTCTTGGCGTCTCAACCGCAAAAGCGGACAAGATGACTACTTTTGCCTTCTGCGCATAGGTCACGCCTTTATGCACGAACGTTACGCCCGTTACCTTGCCGTCGTTTCCCGTTAGCACTTGGGTTACCATGCAATCGGCTAGCACCTCCGCTCCTGCAGCGATAGCCTTCGGAATATGCACAATTAACGTGCTGAATTTCGAATTCGGCATGCAACCTTGGTTGCAAAAGCCCCTGTTGATGCATGGCGGACGGCCGTCGAACGGCGCGGATATGATGGCTAGCGGCGGAACAGACGAACGAATCCCCAAATTCTCGCAGCCCTTCATGAATAAATAAGCATTCGGACTCAGCGGATCCCGTTCTGGATGCGGATAAGGCCCATGGTAGCTGCCCCAAGGGAAATGCTTCGGGCCGGATACCGCAATCTCTTTCTCAATGCGCGAGTAATACGGCTCAAGATCCTCATAACGTATGGGCCAGTCTTCTCCAACGCCATCCAGTGTCTTGGTGCGGAAGTCAGATTCATGGAATCGAAGAAACACGGCCGTAAAATGCACCGTTCCTCCGCCTACACCGCGACCGGAGTTGTTATGCCCCATCGTCAGCGGGTCTTTTCCGTCTACAATGCGGGTGTCCTGCCAGCCTAAGTTTTTCATGGTGAGCTCGTCGCTTGCAAAGTCCTGCTGCGGATCGCGAAACGGCCCGGCCTCCAGTACAACGACGCGGAACCCAGCCTCGCTCAATTCCTTAGCAAGCACGCCGCCGGCGGCACCGGCGCCAACGATTACAACGTCCGCCTCATCAGCAAATTTACGCAGTATCATGCTTCTTCCTTCGCCTCCCATGGATCAAGCCGTCCGATATCGCCGCGAACATAGCCGCGCGGGTATGCAGGGCCGGCATACCCCATCTCAGACCATACGATAGGATGCGAGCAATACGCCTCGACAGTCAGATTAAGCATCTTCACG
Source organism: Paenibacillus sp. cl6col (assembly GCF_900102125.1). Taxonomy (NCBI): domain Bacteria; kingdom Bacillati; phylum Bacillota; class Bacilli; order Caryophanales; family Paenibacillaceae; genus Paenibacillus; species Paenibacillus sp. cl6col. The sequence goes on along the minus strand of NZ_FNAZ01000002.1, from coordinate 567,651 downwards.
AACCATTCGCGTTGAAGATCGCTGGGCCATTTCGAATAATCCGCTCGTCCATCGCTAATTTGCCGAAGCACCTCGGTAAGCTGCTGTGCTTCACATTTGCTCGCTTTTTTCCCCGTAACTTGCAACAGGAACTTGTCTAAATGCTGAATCCCTTCAAGAATAAGCATTTTGCGCTCCGGCACGCCCGTTCTGCGTTCCCCTTCTCCCGTCGTCGTATCCTTTAATGTCTGGTCTACGTGGGCGAGCACATATTGAATTACTTCCTCTCTCTCGTCATCGACGAGCGCGGAACATACCTGTTGCAGCAGCTTATATTCCTCACCATCTAACACGGTGCAGGACTGCGACTTACTTATTCTGCTCGTCACGATGGCTTGGGTATGGGTATCCCATGCCTCGCGTTCATCCAGTACATTGAATGAAGGATACCGCGTTCTTCTCACCATCAATCTCACTCCAGTACAGTCATCTTCAACCATTACGCTCGCCAATACAGCGCTATTATCCCAAGCAGGCTCATCGCGGTAATCATGAGCGGCATGATGACAGGAGGCCCAATTAGAAAGTTATGTGATTGATAGCCCCCGACCCGCTTTCCTACACCACGAACATGAAAATAAAAACCGACCAGTCCCGCCAAAGCTCCAACCCACATGAGGAATTGGAAAAAAACACGCAGCCATGCCACGTGAAAGCAGACGAGAATCAACCCGAACACAAAAAACAACGGAGCTGCCAGCACGGGTACCCACATCGCTTTATGGTGAAAATTTTGCCGATAATGAGACATCGTCACTTGTATGCCGATTAAACAAAAGGCTAAACTGACGAATAAAATGAGCATCCTCTCGATTGGCCAACCTTCCCATCCCATCGCGTTCCCTCTTTCTTACGAATCATAATTTTTTTCTTTTGCGATAGCCGCTTATAAAAGTGTTCCAACATATCCCATACTTAAAACATAGGTCATCATTTTTATTAGGAGGTTACTCTTGCTCATTCACAAGATCGACACGTACCCGTTGTTATATCGAATCCCCCGTCCCTACGGAGATGCTAATGGCTTGAAGAAGTTCCGTTCCGCTTACCTGATCAAAATTACGACGAAATCCGGACTTACTGGATGGGGTGAATGTTCGGGATGGCTGCCTGCTCTGGAAGCTGAGTTTGAACACGCCGTCATTCCATTCCTACTTGGCAAGGATGCCCGGGAACGAAATGCCATTATCACTGCATTATCCAAGCAAAAGCATGATAGACCCGCAGCTGCGGTCAGCATGGCGTTGACGGAAATCGTTGCGCACAGCGCGAAATTATCGATTTGCGAGCTTTGGGGTGGCGCGGTTAGACGTTCACTCCCCTTGTACGCATCGCTTCAATCGTATTCAGATGCATCGGATTGGGTAGCCCAATCGCTAAAGGATATGGAGCAGGCGGTTCAAGAGGGGTTTATTAACGTGAAAATAAAAGTAGGCGGGAAATCACTCGCTGATGATATTCGCCATGTCCGCGCCGTCCAAGAACGGTACGGGCAGCGTGTAGGAATTGCATTGGACGCTAATGGAAGCTATGATGCTGCCACGGCCAGCAGCTGGAACTCCCTGGTCAATCAATACGAAAATTGGCTCTGGTTCGAAGAGCCATTGCCCTTGAACGCATGGGATCAATTCGCGCATTGTCGACTTCGACTGAACATTCCGGTTGCAGGCGGTGAAAATGCCACGACTCCCTCGCTGTTCCATCAAGCCATCGTTCAGCAAGCGCTGGATATTGTTCAGCCCGATCCGCTTCATCTTGGCGGTATCGATGCCTATCGCGACGTACTAAAGCTCGCACGCACAGCGACCATTCGCGTAACCCCGCATACCTTCGATGGCGCTTTAGCCCGCTGCTACGCGCTGTTCGCTCACGCTTGCTTGCCTGCCTGGAGCAAAATGGACGCCGACGAAGCGGTTGAACCGATAGAGTGGGACGTAATGGACAATCCATTTACGGCCTTGGTTCCGCTTCACATTCATCATGGAACCGTCAATATTCCGAACGGCCCCGGCATCGGGACAGCCATCGATGAAGACATGCTTAGCCATTACCGCTGGGACGGATCGCGTTTCTGGTAATTGAATCTGACCAGCGTTTCTTTTGCGCAACGAAAAAAGGCGAAGCTCTGGCTTCGCCCAACAATATTGCAATTCGTATTTATGTATCCATTTACGAGAAATATTATCGCTTCAGGCTCCTTGAACCTCGCTGTTTCTTCGGCCATGGGGCCAGCAGCAGCGTTACAGGCAGCAGCAGTAAGCCAACGATGAGCACGGTCCAAATGACGTCATTCTGCATATTTTTCTCATGAGCTATGATAGCATCCAGCGACGAACCTACGACATATCCTCTTTCGATCGTTTCCGGCTTGTCCTTCGGTGCATAGGGCGGCAAGCCTCCATACAAGACGGAATCCGTGCCATTTGGAAATGACATTGGTTTCAGCTGTCCTTCCTCTGCCTGCCCGAGTATGGTAACCTCATCGCCATTTGGAACGCCCGCATAGCTCAGTGCCGTCTCTTTCGGCGCCACTACCAGCACGCGGTTGTTCTCGACCTCCTCGTCCGGATTGCGGAGCGTCCCCTCGTGCAGCGGCACAGTAAGATCGGTCAGGCGGAATACGGACGGCTGAAGCGGGATCCCGTTCACCGACAATCCGTTCACGTCACCGACGGTTGTCGTCATTGTTGTCACATAACTGCAATTGCGAGAATTGCACGACCACCTTCGATCCTCTTTCACGAGCAGCGCATAAGATGAAGCCAAATGTTCATCCAGGGCAGGATTTCGAGAGGTAAGCGTACCTGTTATCGCTACGACGCCTGTCATTTCTGGAGTCACCGTTTCAACAGGAACCGCATTCTGCAATTCCTTTTCCCAGCCCTTAGATTCACTGTACATAATAGCAAAGCCACCGAAAACAAGCAGATCCGTTAGTAGAAAAAAGATAAACCAACCACTCACCCGTCGTGGCTTTGTCACTTTTCCTGTTGTACTTTGATGACGCTGCTTCGCCACGTTCTAACACCTTCTCTCAATCATTGCTTGCGCATCCTCATACCTGAATGGTCGATACGAGCAATGGTGGCATTGCAAAAAAAAGAAATATGCCCTATGCCTATGCGTAAGGACGTTATGTTCTGCTTGAATGCGAATCGGAATCATCGCCTTGCACATTCCTCCGCACCGGAAGCTCGCAGCCATTAGAGCTGCATTGGCCAGCAGGAACAATCGTACGTCTTGAAGCGATGTATCGATACAGTCTCCCGCCAATTCCCAGCTTCATGCTGATCCATATGAACGGACTCATCGGCATTAATATCGGCACCCTCATACAGAGTGCATGCACCGCCTCGATACCGGAAAGAATGCGGCCGCTGCTTGATTCCCGCGCATGCATGCTGTCCACCAGATTGTCCATGGACACCGGAATCCGTTCCGTCACATGCTGATCGCGTATCGAGTAAAATCGCAGCACATGCAGCCAATCCCATCGTTCCAATCGTGAACGTATTCCCGTACAAAGCGGACACCAACTATCATAATACACCTCAAGCATGCGGCGTTTACGTATGCTCATCTGTCCTCACCCGCTTCTTCCTTCAACAATTGTATATCCCTCACATCCCGTTACGAGTAGAACACCGTAAATTGCACGACCGCTTCCTCATCGCCTACATTGGCATACATATGCGTTTCGGTAGCGGAAAATTGAATGGAATCAAATTGGTGCAGCGTATACGTATCTTCTCCAATGGTCAATTGCACCGTACCCGACATTACCGTAGCAATTTCCACTGTCCATGGGTGATTTGGCTCTGGTTCGTAGACGCAATTGGGCTTTAACCGTGCACGCAGCATCTCCATCTTCTCACGCAGATCCGTAAAAACAGGCTCCAATATCCATTGGCCGGATTCACTCTCATAGGTAGGGCCATGACCTGATCGAGAGATGCGCACTGACTTATCCGGCATGAGCAGCGTCATTAGAGGAACGGACAAATGCCGCGATATTTTCCACATCATCCCGATTGTCGGGTTCGTATCTCCACGCTCAATGTTGCCAAGAGTAAGCTTGCTAACCCCTGACAGAGCGGACAATTCCTCAAGACTTAGCTGCTTATCTTTCCTCAGCTTCCGCAAATTCGCGCCTACCGATTGCATCAATTGCTTCGTTTCGTGCTCATTCATCGAATGTTTCCCCCAATTCGAACGAAAAGTTTACAATCATTATGCAAATATTTGTTACATTATACTTTACTTTAAAAATAATATAGTATATTATACTTTACTGGATACACAATTGAAAATGATTTTCAAGTAGAGGTAAGGTGAGCATCATGAGAGCCATATTTGTTGGCATTTTAGCATCCATGTTTTTTTCATCCACATTCATTATTAACCGCGCGATGAACCTGTCCGGAACAAGCTGGGCTTGGACCGCATCGCTGCGCTTTCTACTTGCGATTCCCATACTGCTTGCGATTGTCGCATTTCGCAAAAACCTTACGCCTCTCTTCCGTGAAATGCGTAAGCATCCCCTGCAGTGGCTAACATGGGGTTCCCTGTGTGGAGTCGCGTTCTATTCGCTGCTCAGCTTTGCAGCTGTCTATGCACCGTCTTGGCTCACATCGGGAACATGGCAAATTACGATCTTAATTGGCGCGTGCTTGTCGCCACTGTTCTTCGAAACACGCCAGAGACCGAATGGCCCGGTAAGAGTACGCCAATCCATTCCGTTCAAGAGCATGCGCATTTCCGTCATTATACTTATCGGTGTAGTACTCATGCAAGTGTCTGAAGCAAGCAATGTTACGTTATCGGAATTACTGCTGGGCTTCATTCCTGTTATTATCGGAGCTACCTTCTATCCGCTTGGCAACCGTAAAATGATGGCGCTCTGCGGCAACAAGCTGGATTCCTTCCAGCGCACACTCGGCATGGCACTTGGCAGTATGCCTATAGCTATCCTGCTTGGCATATACGGAACTATGTCCGTAGGTTTGCCATCCGCCACTCAGTTCGGACAAGCAATGCTGCTTGCCATCAGTTCTGGCGTAATCGCAAGTCTGCTCTTCTTCTTGGCAACAGACATGGCGAAGCATAATACAGCACTGCTTGCTGGAGTTGAGTCCACACAGGCTGGCATACTGATCTTCACCGTGCTTGGCGAGGTATTGCTTCTCAACGGAACATTCCCACAAGGCTGGTCGCTAATTGGGATGTTTGTCATTATCGCCGGGATGATTGCGACGAGCCTGGCGAACCGCAATATTGCACCAGCAAAGCCTAAGCCAGCACCAACACTGTCTAAGAGAACAGCCTAATACACCAGAAACAGCGAAAGAGCGCCGCATACTGCCTATCAAGTATGCGGCGCTCTTTCTATTATATAAGGTGGAGGCAAAACTAACCATGGTAAGTTAATATTTTCACAAAGTATTTGAAACGAAAGTCATTTCTTGTTAGGCGTAATAAGCATTCAGCAGTTCACGTGTTTCTTCTTCCGGCTTATCTGTAAGACCCTGGTCAGCCCAGCATTGTCTGCACTCTTCTTCTGTCGTGCATCTGTCATTATCGTCACACATATAGCAAAGTTGAAGGAAGTTGCGAGTTACTTGATCCGTTGTGTCAAATGTTTTGAATGTTCTCATCTTTATCACTCCCTGTTCTTTATGGTTACACTATATCATGGAATTGAATGATAGTATGTGAATTAAATCACAACACAATATAAGTATATATACAAAAGCTGCAGCCCCCTCGAAACCTTACGGTTACGGTAGGACTGCAGCAATTTATAGGGAGAATTTATAGGGGTTTCTTATTTTCTTATTTCATGCCCTTTGTTTCTAAAAAGTTAATCGCTGCATCGAGTAAGGCTGCCGCCGCGACATAATCTGTCGGATTCATCGTTAGATAACGGATTGCCCCTTCGAAGGACGTTAAGCTTGCCTCTTCATGATTTTTCTCTACCGACTTTAGAGCTGCTAGCTCCGTCTTCAGCTTAGCTAACGGCTTCGAGAACTGAGCATCAATCTCTTCCTTGTTTGCCTGCGGTGCGCTTGCTCCCTCTTCCCCGTTCTTCTCTGGATTGTACTTCGCAAGCTCCGCTTCGAACTTCTTCATCAGGGCAACATAAGATTGCTGCCATGCCTTGAATTGTTCTTGTTCTTTATCTTCCGCAGCCAGCTTGTTCAGTTCAGTCAGCATTTGCTTCATATTCGCGCCAAGCGCTTGCGCTTCATCCGCCGCAAGTTTTGCTACACTATAGTTCTTCTTATTATATAAAATCTCTGCAGCAGCTTTATATTGTTCAGGAGTGTGTGCGATACTCAGTGCTACATTTACGTCCTTCTTCAAGAAATATTGGAATCGTTCACGGAAATCTCCCTCGTCGAATACGTTGCGAACACCCCAATGAGTACTTTCACTCGTTTTCTTCAAAACAGCTAGAACGGATTTCGCCTCATCATCGAAGGCATAAGCGCCAGTGTCCATATATAATGCCTTCAAGTGGATTGCCATAGCTGCCAGTGTGTTCGGATCATTCGGCTTACCAGCACCCTTGTAATGCTTTTTCACTGCATTGATCCAATTATTCACCACGGAATCGAACTGCTTATTTGATTTGCGAAGGTTGGCATCTGCCTTCGTATACGCATTTTTCTTCGCGGTGATATTTTTTTGCATAGCAGCCGTTGGAGCACCAAATACGTACACATCAATCGTCTCTCCGAATATATTCTTTTTCTTTTCAGTTCGGAGATAGTAATGATAGCCCGCATATCCATTCTGAGAGTATCCACTCTTGTCTGGATTCTGTATGATCATGCCCGCTGTGGATGAGTTTGCTAGCGTATGATTGCCTTCTGCGGTGCTCGAGCCTATCACGTACAGCGGTGAGCGTTGATCAATGTACCCTTGAACATAGTAAAGCTTATCGTTCAATGCCAACTCATATGCAGCTAGCGCTTTTTCGTATGTACTATACATTTGATGATATGGACCGCTAACTTTGTCATACGCGTTACTATATGCATCTTCATTTGGAATCGCCACAACATGTACCTTGTCCAACTGATTCACGAGATCCAGCTTCACATCATTCAGCAATGCACCGTAAGACAAAGGTACAGCAACGCTACCTTTCTCGAACAGAACAGCTTCAGGCAGCGGCAATGCAGCTCCATCCACCTTCCCCTGCTTGCTGTTGGCTGTGAATACGAAGGTATGCTCTTGATTTTTCAATGTCAATGTCTTCGATGATTTGTTCCAATCCGCTTGGAACCCGAAGATGTCTGAAAATGACTTCAAGCCAAGATACAGTCCATCCGTAGATGTCTCTACATAATGCCTGCCTAGGAACACGCGCTTCCCGTTCCATTCCAGCAGTGAATAATCATACAGCTTCATTGTTCCTACGGTTGAAGAAGCTGCGGAAGCATAAGCTGGCTGTATACTGCTCCCAATTCCCGTTAGAAGCAATGACACAACCAGCAGCCACGTCCATATTCTCTTTCTCACGTTGACCCCTCCATCATATATCGCCATAATTCGGCATAATCTACCAACTCATTATATCATGGCCAGAATCAAAGGCGAGTGACTTTCTACCAACATTTTCGTTCCGTGAAGGTAGAAATGACTCCCCTTATCGCTTCGGCAATAGCTGAACGTATTCATCCGACAGCTTCATGAGAGAGAGAATATAGTCATAGTCCTTGCGATACGCTTCCTTCAAAGGCACGGGCTGCAATGTCTTAAGCGATATCGCTGTGCCATCTTCGAATCCTTCACCAGGTACGAACATCACTTCATTGTTGAAGAAGGAGCCTGTTGGCAGATAGTAGCGCATTCCGACTACATTATGGTCTGTATTCAACATATCACGTCCAAATGCAAGGAATTGCTTCTCTTGCAGGGATATACCGAGCAGGTTGGAAGCTGTCGGCATAATGTCGATTTGACCGCCCGTTCCTTCGATTATCTTAGACTCAGCTTGCTTAGGTACATGAATGATCAACGGAATATTGAAGCGGCTCACTTCATTCGAATAAGGAACACCAAATCGATCAGTTATTTCCTTATCGCTTGCTTCCTTCGGATTAACGCCAAAGTGATCGCCATACACGACAAGCATTGTCTTATCCCATATTCCCTGCTTCTTCAATTCCTCAATAAACTGTCCCAATGCATAATCAGTATAATTGATCGCCGTCAAATAGTTCCCTAAATACGAGCCCTCCATATCGGCAGGAAGAGTCAACTTCCGCAGTTTGTCCGGCACGACAAATGGTGCATGACTGGACGTCGTTACGAACTGAGCATAAAATGGCTGATCACGCTTCGTCATCTCCCGAATTTGCTCCGCACCGACCCTATACAATTCTTCATCAGAAGCACCAAAATCATTGAAGAAATCGTTCGTATAGTACGGCTTGTCATAGTAATGGTCGAATGCTAATCCAGGATAGAGCAAATGCCTGTTCCAGAATGTCACATCGTTAACATGGAATGTTGCCGATTGATAATTCAAGTCATGAAGAAGACGAGGCATACTTGGAAGCACTCTCTTCCCAAAGCCTGTGGACATCGCTGCCGTTCCGGTCGGGTATATGGACGTATTGGACAGAAACTCTGCATCCGAAGTATTTCCTTGGCCGATTTGCTGATAAATATTCGGGAAGTAAAAGCTCTCCTTCACGAGCTTATTCAGTACAGGTGTAATCTCTTGTCCTTCCAGCTTGGTCTGAATCGGGAAGTTCTGAAAGGCTTCCAGTTGAACAACAATCACGTTGGCACCGCGGGCCAATCCGAAACCCTCCGGCTGTCCAGACGGAGGGTTTTCCTTACGATAAGGATATGCCGCTTGAAGCTCTTGGATCTTCACTTTCGTCTCATCCAAATTCCCATTCGCAATGATCTCATTCTCACGTATGATTTTCAGCGCTGTTGCAGCTTGATAGTTGAGATAGCCAATCTTCTCTGACTTCACCGTCTCATTGCTGATCGATTCTGCCTTGTCTATTACGAACCAGGAATAGCTCATGCAGCCGATCAAAATCAAGGCCGCGGCAGTTCTCCATATCCAACCTGCATAACGTTGTGGCGGGGATGAATCCATCCAAGCTTGCTGCTGCGAATACGTCCTGCGGATCAACCAACGAATCGCAACAAATATTCCAGCCACCACGATATCTGCAAAGTACAAAAAGTGTGAGAACTTCACAAGCGGCCCGATACTGCCGCGTATTTGTGGAACCTGTCCCATTTCATCAAATGCAGTAAAGGTTGGGACTGTATTAAAGTGAATATGGTACAGTGTTGCAGCAAACATCAAAATAGAGAAAATGACCTGAAAGGTCCAATATATCGTACCTTTGCCGAATCGAGGCAGCACCATCTCGAAGATACTGACAAGAACAAGTACGGAAATAATATCAGTAAACAAGCCTGATACGGTAATCGAATCATAGACAAAGTGGCGAAGCAGCGTTAATTTGACCACCAGAAGCAGGGTCAGCAGCGCGCCTTGCGGAAGTTGAACACGCTTGCGTTCCACTCTGGCCAGTGAGATATTGCTCATTATCGTTCATTCCTTTGCAATGATGTTCTGTCGTGGTGACGTTGTCTGGTCGTGCATAAAAGCCGATTGAATCTGCGCATCATATGTTTGCTTAACGGTATCCAGCGCCTTCACAAGTCCCATTATATTGCTCAATAGGGTGATGACTGCACACGCCGCTACAATGCTAGTAAGCACACGGCGAGCCTGTCCTCGCAGACTATGAATGAACCACGCCGCCGAGATGATTGTACCAAGGGAATGGGTAAGCTAAATTCGTGACAAACGCCATTCTGTCTACAATACTGGGCATACAGCACCGTCAGAAGAATCCCGAATACCTCATATCTATAGGAGTTAGGAATAAGGGCAGTATAAATACTATACGAACTCGCCCCGAAGAATGCAGCAGTACTAATAGGCAACCTATCTGTAGTAGCAATATTTACATTTTTACATACCGACCTATTATAATACAGATCCTATCGAATGAATATGGTTATTATGGATCACAAGGATATGTTTACTAGTGAGCCTTAGTGCTAGATTCTACTTCTGCACCATAAAAAAGCGACCCAATGAATTGGGACGCTTGCCTTCATCCTATTTTTCCTGTTTCCAGTTGCTTTAAGACAACGATATAAGAAGGAGCAGAGCCATACTAAATTTGTGTGCTCTTCTTAAAAATGGCGATCTCCTCCTTGAGCTTCCGGACAGCTTCATCTACATTCGCTCGCGTGTAACCTTCTGACTTCAGCCATCTCATGACCTCAATTGTTTTTTCTCCCAATTGCCATTTGGCCTGAATGAATTCGCTGCCCGTATGCTGAAGCAGCAAGTACACTTCCTCATACAGCCGCTGAAGTTCAGTTGTATCTACGATTCCGCTGTCCCCTACTTGTACCGTAGAACGGAAGGCTTCTGACTTGCCATTGTAGTTCATTGTAACGTTAACCGCTGCCGTACCTGGTTTTACCCCCTTCATGGTCACGCTGTTACTGGATTCACTGATTTTCTCTACTGCATCACCGATGACTTCCCAATGGTAGATAGCATCTTCTGTAGGTACAGCATACCCGTTGGCATATTGGCTCAGCAGTCTAATCGTTCTTTCCTGTGCTGGAGTAGAAAAGAATTGATAGGTTCCCTGCCAGCCAACCTTCTCTCCCTGTTCCAATACAACTGATTTGTTAAAGACTTGCAGGAAGTAGGATTTCCCATACTCCTGAGTAAAGACAATCGGTTGATCATCAGCCAGATATTGCAATTTACCAAGTCCGTAATTGCGATTCAGCGTCACGAGCAGCTGATGCTGGCTCCCATCCTGTACTCCTGAACTCAGCCAATACTTATCTACGTCTGGATGCTGGGCTTTCGTTCCCGAATCACTATACACGCCCGAGCCGCTTCTACCTACTTCCGTCTCCCCTGCATAGTAGCGTACTTCTTGATTCCATGCTCCGTTGACGGACTGCAATCCATAATAACGATATAACGTAATCTCTTCCAGAGGCATAATTTCCGTATGAACTTGTACTTTGCCGCCTTCAATTTCATACGTAACCGTCTCCTGCAAGATTTCACGACCACGTCCGTCCTGCTCCTTCGTATTGAAGCCCTGAATCCGATTCACAACCTCAATTTTCACCTTGGTCCCGGCGATTGCTGTCCCATCTTGAAGCTGCTTCCCGTCCACCCACACATTATATTTAACGGTTCTTCCTGTCGTAGAACTGTTCTCGCCGCCATCATAATTATGATGGCCACCCGTGAAATCCTGACCTTTGCCGTTGCCATTATCATTGGCACCAACGATATAAGGGCCAATCCAGTCCGATATATCAGGCCACAACATAGTCGATGGGCGCGTCAAGTCGGGATCGGCGTCCTTGTCTACATTCGGACTAAGCCTCCATTCTTTCATCCCGTAGAGCTTATTCGCACCAGCATGATCGAACACAATCCACATATCATTGCCGTCATTGTACTTGTGAGCAATCTTCAAGTTGCTGCCGTTTTTCATGACATATTGCGTTCCACCCTGCAATGGATCGTGAAGTACTGGATTTTGGAAGCCATGGTTGATAGATAGTGGTGTTTCATTCCCCATTATCTGATTATAGGCCCAAGGAGCAACCTCAATCACGACAGACTCCACTTCTACCGGACCTACTTTTGCGCGAATCACGACAGTTCCAGGCTTGATAGCCTGCAGCTTGCCATCTGAGGTCACTTCAACAATGCTTGAGTCCGAGCTCGCGAAGACCGCATTCACTTTCTTTTGTTGTGCATCGTTTTTGTCGATCACGACTGGTGACCACAACGTACCGACATCCATAGTTGCCAGCTTAGAAGGAAGCATGATCCGATATTCCGGAGCAGTACGGTTCGCTTCATATTTTAATAGCTTCAGATCATCAAGGTAGAACGTGGCGTCCTCCGATTGCCTGTTGCGCATAAGGGCAAAGCGAATGATATTTTCCGTATTGATTCCTGCCTGCTTCAGCTCCTGAATCGACTTCGTAATAATGGTCCATTGACCAGGTGGGAACATGAGATTTCTGGCATAGGTCTTGCCCCAATCATATTCATACATAAATACCTCACGTATCTCTTGTGGCTTGGACGAGGCATTGTATACCGCATAGCTAACAGCGTCATACCCGCTCCAATCCATTAGATTATAGGCTGGATAGGATTCTTCCGGAAGCTCCTTCTCGAACCCGTTATAATCGGAATCGATATATGCCGCGATCCAGCTATTCAGATAAGCCTTGAAATCGATTTTCAACGACTTCTCGCCTTGCAGCACGTATGTAGCATCTGTAACCGTTGTCCGCTTGACATGGTCGCCGTTATTCGTTCCAGATTTAATATCCCTTTCAAAATCTACAAGCGAACGAGATTCTGTTACTGTCGGCTCACCAGAATTCCCTAGAATAATATCGCGATACATCGTCTGCTTATCATGGATGCTGACGACAATAGATTTGCTGGGTAAGCCTTGTTTCTCTAAGACAAAGGAATTCTCTGTTGCATACAGATCGTTCATCGCGAACTGACCTTCTGTATCAGTGGTGACGGCATTCCCTGCCTTATCCGTTAACGTCACCCCTGCGATACCGTTGCCCTGACGATCAACCACTCTTCCTGCAAAGTTCCCTTTTGGAGGAATAAACTTGCCCGTTGCAAACCTGTATAGATCCGTATACATCTGCTTCGCCGCCGGTACCTCAGAATGATAGAGATCATAGATTGCGTACACGTCTTGGTAATACGCAAGAAGAGACTGATTCATAAACTGCTTCTTCACACCTGTAATTAAATAGTTATAAAATGCTTGACGATACCGCGGAGCGTCCACAATACGCTGATCAAGCTCTACTTTGACTCCCGCTTCATTGGCATATGCCAAGTCCGCAATCTCTTCCACCCGCTCAATTGTGGTGCTGTCGTCGCCATAATGGTTCGACTGAAGGGCTGAGAAGTCAAAGCCTAGCCGGTTCCCATTCGCCTTCTCCCCTGCACCATACCAAGGAAGCCAGCCTAGACGCATGCCGCGCTGCTGCAAATACTGGGATGCGAAATCCGCACTCTCCTGCTCCCCAGGTACAGTTGTATCGAGATCCTCTTGGAGCCAATAGAAGCCGCTCAGCTTCAAATGCTTATACTGCTGTTGCTCGAAACGAGCGGTTAACGTGTCGATGTACCAGCGGATTAACTCTTTGCGCGTGTTCAAGTTTTCTAGATTTTTCACTGTGCCATCGCCATTGAAATCCCCAAAGTCCTTGCTCTGTGGGTCTGGGAGAGGCAATGTAACATACACGTTTACCTTTTTATTTGGTTCATGCAAATCCTCGCCTACCTGTTCAACTGCGGAATCCAAGCCATCGAGCTGCAACCCCTTCTTGAACAAGCGATCTATTGACCATTTCCAATCCTGCCAAGTTCCCGGCTTGCTTCCTGCCGCCCATGGGTAATAGCGAGTGAGACTGCCCTTGTAGGGGGATGTCTTCGTAAGCAGGAGGAATGTATCGAAGAACGCATCCTCTGCAACTCCATCTTGATTCAAGTATCCTACGTAAGGGAGAAAATGATCCTTCCCGTACTCCCCTCTCTTCGTGCCATTCGTATTCTCTCGGTTATCATATCCGGTGTTCATAATCACAATATTCGAAGCACCATTGGATTTTTCACTGTTTTTGGGCAAATAATCTGCAGACACTATTGTTGAGAAAAACGATGTCATGATCACAGAAGCAAGCATGAAGGAAGCAGTCAGCAGGCTTATGCTTTTCTTTACTTTCACAAATTCACTCTCCTTTAATCTTTGAAATAAAGCGTTCACATAAAATTGATAGCAAAACGCTTACAATTCTCTTCGTACCCACTCCCTTCATGAATCGACCTCTCATTTTTGGATAATTTAACCTATCTCATCATATCAAACTGGATAAACTATTCAACTAATAAATATCCTATTCTCTGAGAAGCCATGCAAAAGAGCTGCCATGCGGCAGCCCCTTTATTTTGAACATCTGTATTAACACTTGTAGTTCTGTTATCTCATCATTCGGCTTCATCATTTTTCTCATTAAACTGAGACGGACTCGTTTCACGGATGTGGATAAGGATATCGAACTGTTCCGACAGGGAAGCATTAAAATACTGCGGCCGATCAGGGATGATTTGAGCGATGCCGTCAAAGAACGGCTGCTCTCCTTGTGCCCATTCCTTGGCTTGTTCCTTAAGATTGCGAACATCCAGCATGAACATCTCATAGGAAACTTCACCTAACTTATAGTTGGAGCTGTTCACGTTCTGCTGAATCGTATCCGTCGCGAGCTTGCCTTCGCTGAATGCAGTGAATTTCCCTTTGGTGGTGGTAGTCCCAATAGCCACATATTTATCTCCAAAGCGCTCTTCCAAAAACTGACCCGCTACTTTCGGGTACATTTCCCTATCAATTACGCCTTTTGCTACGTGGATATTATGTCCCCACACCATCGTTTTACCGCCTAATGCTTGCTTGGCCCATTCTGCATGATCGGCTAAGTATTGATCGTGCAGCGTTACAATTTGTGGATAATCGCTAGGAATCATCATTGCCGTGAAATTCTCGATCACCTTAGCCGTACCCATTACCCAGACGAGTTCGGATGCAGCAATCCCATTGTTCATCTGTACCGTCTTATTTTCGAGCAATTTTACGACTTTGGCTGCATTCGCGTTGAATTTCTTCTTCTTCTCAGGTGTCAGTTTCATATATTCCTGCAAGCCTACAGCCGCAGCCGATAATTCCTTATAGCTCTCCTCAACTTCAGATAGGATTTCAGGATGATGCAGTTTCACATAATCAACCACTTTAGTAAAGACATCTTGCTCCAAAGCCTTCAAGTCGAGTCCGATAAATTGGATTTTCTTCTCGTGTGACGGGTCAGCGTTATAGTCCTTCATCCATTCAACCATCGTAACTATCTCATCGGCCGGGTATAGCAGCTTCAAAAATTCTCTTGGATTGCCCTTTCCCGTGTGGATATATTCATTCAGCTTTAAGCCATTGCCCCAATCCTCTTCGATTCCGAAATTCGTAAAACCCATCTCGGTAACTAAAAACTTGACGAGACGGAACTTCATCGTAAATATTTCAGAGCTTCCGTGTGATGCTTCTCCCAATCCCACATAATCGGCGTTCCCAATCATGTCTTTGAGCGGCATCATATCATCGAATGGCTGCATAGGATCGATCGTCTTTAGCGCCTTTGCCTGTGATTGAATAGATTCGACGACACTCAACTTGACAGGTTGAGCGGCTACGGTAGGTTCCACCTGTTTATCTTCCTTCATCTCCCCACACCCTCCAGTCAGCATTGATGCTCCAAGCACGATAGACATCCCTACATACCTCATTTTCGGTTTCATTTACTTCCACCTTATCTCGTCTTGACATTTTGTTGTCTGCTATGTTTTCTATTTTATTTTTCAAATCTCTCATATTTCTAACTTGATTCTTACGAAATCATTAAGTTATTTCTGCATGTACACACGCCTAAAAACATCGATGGATGACCAGAGTATTGCTCAATAAAATAAAAAGAAGATGACCCGGAGTGCACCGTAGCCATCTTCTATAAGCCGAACCAATTATCGAGGCTGCTTCTGATACGTACCCTTCACAAATTGGTACATCCAATCATAAAGCTCACGAATCCGCGGATCACTGCTGCGAGAACTGTCGAGCAGGGCATCTACACCTTGGTAATAAGCCATGAATGCTTCGTTCATATAGCCGAAGTCGACCCCTCCATTCAAATAATCAATGTAATAGCCGCGTGATGCATCATTCGTGAATGCATCCTCATCCATCTCCATCTCAATACCTAGACCGTGATGCTTCGCTAAGTACGCCGCATCTTCAATCCGATCTGGGTTAGTTCCACCCCAATAATGGTTCGGCTGCAGCGCTGTCGCGTCGAACCCTATCGCACGTGCTGCATAGTTCCTGTTGCCACCAAAATTCGGAACCCAGAACAGCTTCTGTCCTCTCTTATGCACGATATCTCCAGCATACTTGACCAACTTCTCGTCCGATGAATTGTCTCTTCCCATCGATTCGGCCATCCAATACATTCCAACCAATTCCAAACGGTCGTATCGGCCTTTCATCCATTTTGTTCTTACTTGATCCAAATACCAATCAACAGCCTTTTTCCGATTCGTAAAGGATTGGTCCGCGCCAACATCACTAGGCACAAAGTTCTCAGAGATCCCGTCCCCATCGACATCTCCAAAATTGGAAATCGTCTCACCAGGATTCGGAATCATAATGACGACTTTCATCTTATGATGCGAATCATTCAGCTTATTCCCTGCTTCTGTCACAGCAGCATTTAACTCGCTCAAATCCCCGCCCGGCTTGAACATTTTGTCCAGATACCATTTCCAGTCATCAAGTACTGCGTTAATCCCAAAATCCCGCTGGTAATCCGCCGTACGAATGCCTAATAAAAGCGTTCCATCATACATCCAGTCCTGCGGCTCTCCGTTATTGTCAACATAACTGACGTACGGCATGAGCTTCTCCTTTGTCCAATTGCCACGATCGTTACTATACATACTGTTGTACATGAGCCACAGATCGTGAATGCCTGCCGTATCATTGCCCGGCTTCAAATAAGAAGGTGTGACTGGGCGAAGCGCATATGCATCCGCTGTTTTTCCATCTACACCCCATATCTCCACTTCGTCCATGAACACCCAAATCTCTGTCGTAACGGCAATTTTCACATACCGGGCATAGATTTTCTTCGCTTGACTGGATGGATGGGGAACTCGATCTACCGCTGCGTCCCACACATAATCATAGGCTGCAGTCGGAATATTGGTCCAGAGCGGTACCGGAGAATTCATGTATTTTACAGGGGCCCAATTCATCCCGTCTTCTGAGGCATAATAGGAGACAATTTCTGGTGTATAGATGCCTACTTCATGATTGTAGAGAAAGTGAGACTTAATCTTCCCAATCGATTTGCTTTCGCCCAAATCAAATATGATTTCACGCGTCTTTCCCTTTAACAATGCGGTCCAGTTCGGGTCCATAAAATCATTGGCATCTCCATACTTTCCATCTGTCAGCTTCGTTCCATCGTCTGGGTAATTTTCATCAGGTGGCTGATGGGTGAAGGAATACGAAATCCCGCTTGCCAAATTCCTCATCCCATCGGCGGCCACTGTAGGTTCAATATCTACCGCTAATGCAGCTTGGAAGGTGGACAGCAGCATGATAGAAGCTGCGACGAAGCTCACGACTCTCTTCAACTTAATCATCAATAAAAACCCCCTCTCGTCGATTTTTCGATAAAATCGTGTATTGAGTAAGCATGGGTTGATCACCCATTCTTGATGACTTATGTCTATTCCGTGCTTCGCTGCGCTCCCCATTCATCGTTTATCGAGGCTTATCGAGGCTGCTTCTGATACGTTCCCTTTACAAATTGATACATCCAATCATATAGCTCACGAATCCGAGGGTCACTGCTGCGTGAACTGGTGAGCAAGGAATCAACCCCTTGGTAATAGGCCTTGAACGCATCCGTCATGTACCCATAATCGACCCCACCGTTCAAGTAATCAATATAATTGCCGCGTGAGGCTTCATTCTCGAACATTGCTTCGTCTGTCTCTAACTCAACACCAAGACCATGATGCTTCGCCAAATAAGCTGCGTCCTCAATTCGTTCTGGATTGCTGCCGTCCCAGAAGTGGTTCGGTTGAAGTGCTGCTGCATCGAATCCCAGAGCGCGAGCCGCATAATTCTTATTCGCACCGAAGTATGGAATCCAGAACAGCTTCTGTCCGCGCTTATGCACAATCTCTCCAATATGCTTAATCAACTTTTCATCGGACGTCTTCCCGTTTGACACCCCTTCGTCCAGCCAGTACATGCCAGAGATCTCTAAGCTGTCATAGCGGCCCTTCATCCATTTTGTTCTGACTTGATCCAAATACCAGTCAACAGCCTTCTGCCGATTCGCGTAGGACTGCTCTTCCCCTACCTCACTCGGTACGAAGCTCTCAGAAATGCCATCTCCGTCGATATCTCCGAAGTTGGATATCCCCTCACCCGGATTCGGGATCATGATAACAACCTTCATCTTATGGTTCGGATCATTCAACTTCTCTCCCACTTCTTTAACCGTGTCATTCAATGCGCTCAGGTCTCCGCCCGGCTTAAACGTCTTATCCAAATACCATTTCCAATCTTCAAGATTTGCTGAATACCCAAAATCCCGTTGGAAATCCGGCGTACGAAGGCCTAGCACGAGTGTGCCGTCATACATCCAGTCTGTCGGCTGACCATTACTATCGACGTAGCTGACATACGGCATGAGCTTCTCCTTCGTCCAATTGCCTCGATTGTTATCGTACATTCCATTGTACATAAGCCACAGATCGCGGATTCCTGCTGTATCATTACCCGGCTTCAAATACGATGGTGTTACTGGACGAAGAGCATACGCATCAGACGTCTTGCCGTCAACACCCCAGATCTCTACCTCATCCATGAACACCCATATTTGTGTGGTGACTGCGATCTTCACATAGCGCGCATAGATCTTCTTCGCTTGACTGGAAGGATGAGGAACTCGATCTGTTGCAGCATCCCATACATATTCATAGCCAGCTGTCGGAATATCAGACCATAGCGGGGCTGGAGAATTCATGTACTTCACTGGAGCCCAATTCCGGCCATCCTCGGATGCATAGTAAGACACTATGGTCGGTGTATAAATGCCTACGCTGTTGTTATAGAGAAAGTGTGATTTAATTCGGCCGATCGACTTGCACTCTCCTAAGTCAAATGTGATTTCTCTTGTCTTCCCTTTCAACAATCCCGTCCAGTTCCCATCCATGAAGTCATTGACATCTCCATATTTGCCATCTGTCAACTTCAATCCATCATCTGGGTAATTTTCATGAGGGGGCTGAGAATAAGAATAAGATATTCCGCTCGCTACATTCCTCATTCCATCTAGCTCCTTGAGCTCATTTTCTTCGGCAAAGGCTGTGTGAAAGGTGGACAGAAGCATGACGGCAGCAACAATGAAGCTGGCCCATTTCTTCATCTTGATCATCAATTCGACTCCTTTCGTTACGTGAAATGTGTGAAATGCGAACTCCATCGCGAAGGAAGCGTTTTCAAGATGTTGCAACTATTATACCTGCTGTACAGGTTTATGGTTTTGATTATAGTCCATACTTATCGACTTATTGTCCACTTACCAGATACGAACCAAGAACAAGCACATCACCTTCCGAAGGAGATGAATTGAATCATTTACCAATCCAGCAGGAGGCATGTTTACGACAATAACATATACCACCGTAAGATAGCATATGGAACACAGCATGATGGTATTGTGGATCGGTTGCAGCGCCTATTATGGACGAATAAAAATAGGGCATGCAGATGCATGCCCTATCTAAACCAATACCTTATCGTTATGAGTATGGATTAGCGTTCTGGATTGTAAGTCACATGAACTGACTTATATCCAAGCTGCTTAATCTGATCAGGAGAAACATAGAGTGTTCCTTCCTCCAACACACTATTCTCCGCATTCAGCTCCATGGTTCGGCTGCCATTCACAAGCTTAAATCGATGAGCGCCATTCTGCTTTTTCAGCTTCTCTAGCTTGATAAGCTGCCAGCCGCATGCATCCGCGAGCGGTTTAACAGGGATACGAATATACCCTCTTTCTTCAAATACGATCGGCACGCGAATCGATGCCTTATCAACCTTAACCTCGTAATCTCGCTGGATCTTCATCGTTATTTTTTCCTCGGGCAATGCATCCAGATCGAAGTCCGTCGGTAAATCTGCGGTAGCATCCTTGGCATTGTCCATCTTCGGCAAATATGCCTCCGCAGCAGCCCAATCCTTCAACGGCTTGGATATCCGCTTCTTCAAGTCCAACACATATAGAGGACGATCCGGCTTATTCAATGTATATACCACGTATCCCTTCTCAGGATCAACGCCTCTAAGATTGCCGAATACGATTCGTTCCAATTGACTTGTTGCAGGGTCGAAGATCACAATCTCCTCTTGATTCGATTTCTCTCCATTCAACCGGCTGTATATGATGCGATTGTCTGAGAGCCAGACAGCCCCTGTTGAATAGCTAGTTCGAAGCCATTCCTTCGTATGCCCTGTTTGATTGTTGCGCAGTATATAGCTATGAACCGTGGTCATGTACCCTTCTGCAGTCGGTTCAAAATATAGCCGCTCATGGATTCCCCATTTGCGGTCTGGCGAGGAACGAAACACTTTACCCTTCACAACTTCCTGATCCTCAGGATCATACGTATACTGCATCCCGCCTTCAATATTATCTGCATAATTGGTCTTGAGCAGAGGATGCTGCTGACCCTTTTCTACTCGCATGCTCCGAATGCTGGGATCCCATTTCTTCCACTGCCCATCAGCCATTTGAACGACGACACGCTCCTCACGCGCCTCCAGATCAATTCGCTCAACATTATAATAGACCGCTCCGCTCTGCTGATCGGTGTACACCTTTTCGGCAGAGTATGTACCTGCTGCACCTGCGAGAGACGGCAAACTTAATCCCAAAAGGATCCCCCATGCCCATATCGTTGCTTTCAAGGAATCAACTCCTTTCCTTCATACCTTTTATACGAAATTAGTGATACATCTGAATTGTATGCTCAGAGAAGTCCACATAAGTATCAACGTGATAGAACCAAAAATGTTTCATTTCATTTCCCCGAAGGGATAACGATACATATGGGACGCAACAGTAGGGGGTCTCCCCTTCATTCGTTACATCATAGATAATAGCACATACAAAAAAACGCCCCCCGCAGATTGCGAAGAACGTCCTGATCTTCTTATTAACCAATCCATGCTGACCATAGATCGGGTTCTTACCTCTTACATAAGGAACATATAAATCGGTGTGAAAAGAATGGAGGTAATCAGGCCCGCTAACCCCATTGCCAATCCACTGAATGTCCCCTGCTTCTCTGAGTCCGCCAAGCTCTTCGCAGTCCCGAATCCATGCGCAGCCGTCCCCATTGCGATCCCAAGCGGCACTTCGCCGCGAATACCAGTCATCCGCAGGAAGGTTGTACCGAACAATGCACCAACAACCCCTGTGAATACGGTAAATACAGCAGACAGTTCAGGCATAGCACCCAATGACTTGGAGATTTCAACTGCGATTGGAGAACTGACTGATTTCGGCAGCATGCTCAGCATAACTTCCCTCGCCCCGTCTAAACTCATCATGATCGCCGCCACACTCACAATTCCCACGATAGAGCCGCACGTAATGGACAAGCAGATTGCAGCAAATTGCTTTTTGACTAGCTCACGATATTTATAAATAGGAACACCGAGCGCGATTGTCGCTGGCCCAAGAATAAGTGCCAAAATATCTGCCCCATTTTTGTAATCCTGGAGCGGGATATTGCCAATGACGAGAAAACCGATCAACACCGCCGAGCAAAAGAGGATCGGGTGCATCCATTTGAAACGCACATGCAGTACACGGGATAATGCATACACAACGATCGTTGCAGCTATTCCGAACAATGGCTGTTGTGTCCATGATAAAAGGTTCATGCTGCATCTTCCTTTCTTGTCGGCATCTCATTAGCTTCATCCGGTTTCTTCTCCATCTTCGAAGCAACGAAGCCTGTCATCCAGAGAACGACCAGTGTACTGCCGATAATTCCAGCAGAAATGCTGAACCAATGTGCACTCAAAACAGGTATAAATGCCATAATACCGACTACATAAGGGATGAAGAACAACAACATATGATCAAGCAGGAATTGAGCGGATTGTTCAACCCACTCCAGCTTCACCCACTTCATGCCAAGTGCAATCAGGAACAGCACCAAGCCAAGCACGTTGCCGGGTAGCGGGAGATGAAGCAAATTGTGCAGCCACACACCTGCGATGTTGAAGCCTAATAAAATTGCAAATCCTAGCATAAGGAACCACCTTCTGATGATAAGACTTTGATGAAAATCCGTTCCTATTCTGAAACACCCCTATTGTAACAGAACTATCGAGCGTGTCCCACCCGCGAGTACGGTCGAAAAGCAGAGTTGTAAGCGGTTTTTCACAATAAAAAAGGCCTGGAGCAGCCTCCAAGCCTTTTCATGTATTTTCTGTAACTTTCAAAATTTTATCATTTTCGTATGAAATGAATCACACTATCGCTGCAAACGCCGAATAATACGCGTTACCCGCCATACCGTCCAGTTCATATGACGCTGCTTGCGGAAAGCAATATACTGCGGCTCCCACGTAACATCGAATAATGCTAGCCATATTCTTCTATAGTTATTCATTGGATACAGCTCACGGATTCTCCGGAAGATCGCAACAGCAGTTCGTTCTGTCCATAAATAGGGTGAACGATCCGACTCAACATGGGACAATGGAATTAATCCGCTGACAAGCTGCTTGCAATGATGATGCTGTCCGATCCATACGATGATATCACGTAGCTGCTGAAGTACTTCATCCTGTTCGGGTTGACATAAGCCGCGGCAAGAACGAATATCGCCGATCATTACCGTCCCAGAGGCCTCATCGACTCTCAGCACAACGTATCCAAGCAAGAGATCTCCATCCGTTTCATTAAATAAGCGAACGAGTTGGAGCGTGGCATCCGATACCGTCAGCAATCGTTGAAGCGTCTCGATATACCCTGGTGTCGCGGACTCCCAGCTGTTGGCCGCGTCTATGACTTGCTGAACATGTTCAGCTTCCAACGGGAAGCTGCTTTGCTCATACCGGTGCTCCGGCGATGCCATGCTCGGCTCGGTGAATTCATACCGTGCAATTTCCCCTACTTTGAAGAAGTCATTGCCATAGTCATGAAGCAGTGGCATGCCATCTATGCCTGCTTGATAGAACACAATATCGAGACCGAAGCGATCCGCATGTTCGTATAGGGAATGAAGAGCATCATGTTCTTTCGCTTTCATCCGCTCCAGCTGCGGCATGCCAAGCATAATTACCCGCCGTCCCTTAATAATGAAGGGAAAGCGAATTTTGCCGCTGTTGACTGAGAAGACACGCTTGTCCGCAACATTCTGATACATCCAGCCATTAATGCCTGTCAGAAGCACTTGATCATCGCTACGCCAATCTCTACCTAGCGGCTTCTTCAGATGGCGCTCGAATACAAGTACCCCAATCACGTACATAATAGCCGCTACTAGCAGACCAGTAACTAGCGTTGTTGTAAATTGGCCATAGCTGAGTGTGTAAGTTGCTGCATCCGCAACCTTCTCATGGAATTCGGCCAGCATGTAACCCAGCATCATGTACAGAACCATGAGAAGTGATCCGAATAAGGTTGTGAAGAATATCGTACTTTTCGTTAACGGGAATCGATAACGAGTGAACTGTGAGCGAATGAGGAACAGGAACAGCAGCATCCCGCACAGCCACAACGTATGGCGAATCGTCGTTCCTAGCAGGAACGTCAGCAGCGTACATATCGCTAAGGCTGCTAGGGTCATCACATATGCCCGAATTGTTCGCTCGAAGAGTCCCTTCAATTGCAGCAGAATCAACAGGCTGGCACCAAGTAAGATACCATTCACAATTGGAAATACTTGACCATGGAATAACGGAAGAACGAACATGGATGATTCCCATGATGGCTCAGTGAACGTGTATGTAAATAAAAATATGGAAGTCATAAACAACAAGATTACGACTGACCAAGCAGACAGCGAATTCCATAACGAGCGCTGTACGAACCACAAGATGCTGCCAGATTCAATATATGAACCTAACGTCGGGTGATCCTCGAACTTCTTCACCGCAACTTCACCGAACTCGAATGCTGCGAAGATTAAGCCAAGTGTAAACGGGATGAAATAGTACACGGTCCGGTACAGCAGCAGTGCTGTAAATACTGTACTGTCTGCAACTCCTAATGCTTGCAAGCCGATTAAGAACGTAATATCGAATGTTCCGAATCCACCGGGCACCATACTGATAAGGCCGGCTATGGCACTAACTGTAAATACACCGATGACTTCAGCGAAGGAGACGTCTGCCTTCAGCATGAGCAAGATAACGTAAGCAACTGATCCTGCAGCGAGCCATTCGATAAATGACACAACCGTATATCCGAATGTCAGTTTGGCGTTCGCATTCGCTCTTCCCTTCCAACGTGAGAAGAGTAAATACACGGGGAAGAACAAAGCGACCCCGACTAAGACAACCCATAGCCACCCCTTAGCGGCGAGCAGTTCACTCGCAGGGAACACATGCAGCAGTACTAAGATGCCCAATAGGGACAACCCACTAATCATAGAAGGCGCCATCCATGCAATTGCAATCAGCAGCCTGCTGGCATCGCCTGTAAATTGACGATACAAAACGGTTCGAATCCCTACCCCTGCGATCCCACCAAAGCCGACAATCCCGTTAAAGGTATTCGCGATCCAGGATACTCGAAACGTTTTCCCTATGGTAACAGGAGCTTTAATCGAACGCAGCAGCAGGCGATCATAGAAAAACATGGTCGCAACCGCTAGTCCGCCTAGAACTATGAGCCCCGTAAAATACTCACTCGATATTAATCGTATCGCATGGAGCGATTCCCGAAGTGAAAATCTGGATAATTCCTTCTTTCCTTGAATAAAGACGAAAATGATGACTGCTAATGGAAAGGCTATTTTCAGCGTCTGAACAAGCCGCTTATTATGCAATAACGCTTGCAGCTTCGTCTTGATTGCATTCATTCAACCCCTCCTCTATTCCCTGATACCATATAGTGTGTAGTGAGGGCAGGTTCGTTATTCGTTTGCCTTCTTATTGTAAACGCATCGGCTGCATTGCTGCAAATATCTGCTTCAATTGATGAAGGTCTGCAGACGATTGACGGCTCCTTCCTTCTGCTTATCAGATACGTGAGTGTAGACCGTACCGATGCACGATTCATCTCCGTCTTCGACTTCTTCACACCGATGGATGGATTCACATTCGTCAGCTCAAATTCATTTAGTGCTTTATAGAAACTTGTCACCGCACAATGCTTGCGATCCATAACGCATTTTCTCCCTCGATTATGCCTGCAAAATAGCCTCAAAAAAACTGCGTATAATTGATATTATACGTAGTTTTGGATCTGAGTGGCAAATAAATCTGACCGCATTAATTGATTAAGCTAGCCTTTCAACCATTCATAGAAAAGCGACAACCATTACATTACAATACCATAGCATCATAGCTATAGGGTTGTGGTTAAAAGAGAAGGCAGCATATGAAGAGTCTTGGAGATCTTTCCAAGGTTTTTTTATTCACATGGGTATTTTGACTTATATAAAAAGGAATTGGTATCGTCCTGTCGAACTATTACATGGATCTACACATTTCTACGAGGGGACGATTATGCATCATGTTTACAATCACAAATTGGAATAGCGAATTAAGCCATAGGCGATTCCGCATGAACTTTGCGCGCCTTGGGCTTCTTGCATTATTCCTTGCGCTAATCTTTTACTTTATTTTTATGCCGCTTAATAAGGCAGCCGCAAGCGCCGACTCAACGGCTTACACGCAGGATCAATTAGATGCCCTTGAGATGCTGAATGAGGTTCGCCTAAGCGTTGGCCTGCCACCGTTAAAGCTTAATAAAGAAATAACGCAAGCAGCCATCAATCATGCAAAATATTATAATTTGCACGAACGCGGAAAGAAGGTTACCTTAAGTGCCCATCAAGAAAAAATGGGACTGGAAGGGTTCACGGGGACTGGACCTTTTGAACGAATGAAAGCCGCCGGCTGGAATTATGGAACTTCATACCGAACGGGTGAAGACATGCATTTTGGACAGAAGAGCAGCACGATGGCCATGCAAAGATGGCTGGATACCGCCTATCATCGTGACATTATTTTAGGTTCTGCCTATAACGAGATCGGGATCGCGCTTGTTGATGGAACAGCTGTTGTGAATCTAGGCGGTTCATACCAGTCCTCCATGCAAAGTAACCGTATCTTTGTCTATCCTTATCAAGGGATGACCAATGTGCCAGTAGGATTCTACGGGAATGAAGTGCCGAATCCATTGGATCAGTTCAATGTCGAGCATTCAGGCTATATTATTTCCGCGTCAGTCCCTGGCAAGCTGGATTGGCATGAAGCAAGCATCACGGACGAGAAGGGAAATAACGTTCCTTTTTATGAAGAAGTCTCGAACGGGCGTACCCTGTTCCTTTATCCGAAGTCCATATTGCAGGGTTATCATACATATCGCGTCAATCTGGCATACCGTACCGATAGCTCATCCGAGACACAGCGCCTATCCTGGTCATTCAAGACTGGCAAGGGCCATCAATTAGTAAGCATATCGGGAGCTCTGAAAGAGATTCTGATTAATGAAGGCGAAGAGACCTCCATTAAGATGACAGGACGATATGACGATAATGTCACGGAACCGTTGACAGACCAAGTACGTTATGTCAGCAGCAACGCAGCAGGTCTTAAGCTCGTGTCCCCTGCTACCTTCAAGGGAATAAAAGCAGGCAATTATTACGTTACCGCTCATGTGGGGAATCTGTCCTCTGAACGAATTCAGGTCAAGGTTCTGCCACGCTTAAAGACGAAGACTTATCCGCCACTGAATGCAAGCAAGCCCGCAAGCACGGTAACAGAAGCTGAATTCTGGACGATGTTCCTGCAGCAGTATCAAATCCATATTGAGGCTTACGCACCAGCTAAAAAGAACCATGCCGCCGATGCTGCCTTCCGGATTGCTGAAATGCGAAACATCCCGCTGCTTGGATTGACTAGCATTCCAGCTAGAGATAAGCCGATTACGAGAGGGAAGGTTGCAGAAATTATAGCTGCGGCTGACGGTGTCCATTACGTCAAATATAATGCCATCTGGTATGTGCTTGGTATGAATTATATGAAAGGGACGACGGATTCAACGCTCACTGGCTTTGAGCCAGACCGTACAATAACTCGCGGAGAGGCTGTTCAATTGCTTACAGAACTGAAGCCGAAGCTGAAGTCATTGCGCGCAAGACCAGCCAGTCGGACACCTGTTGAATTCCTGCCTCCTTTACCTGAACGAGAAGTCTACATAAAGCCTGAAGTGATCAAAGATTATACGCTTATCGCTACCTATCATCCTGATCGCACCTTAACGGTAGAAGGCAAATTCACCATTCTTGCTGGCCAACAGACGACGATGATGGTACAGACGGGCGGGAAGAAGCCAAAACAAATTGAAGATGTAACGGTATCCGTTGATCGTGAAGGCAACTTCAAAGTCACATCTGGCCCGTACACAGAAGATTCCTTAAACCTAGACTTGAAGACACCTGGAGCTACGTATTGGATCTCTGTCGAAGCCAATGCGATGAATGTCAGCGAATATAGCCCCAAGCCATAATGGTAATAGTGGTTTTTGTATGAACCTTTTTAGGGTGAACATATCTCGAATGTAATAAAACGAACTCCTTGTACTTTAGATGAACTATAACCCTTAATGTGAACAGGATAAAGAAAGCACTACGCTGCCAGAAGATGATTCCTATATTCGTTAGGATTCATCTTCTTTAATGTCCATTGATATCGCTCGGTATTGTAAAAGTGAGTATACTCGTTAATGCGATTCCTAAGTTCGTCAATACTTGTACAATCTTTGTACTCTAAATCGTCTTTCATATGACCGAAAAATGATTCCATTGGTGCGTTATCATAACAATTTCCTCTTCGAGACATGGATTGTGCCCTGATCCGAATGAAGAATGGCTTCGGGATGAATATTGCCATCCAGTCGTTCCAGTAGCTTGTCTAACGCTCGATTCACAAGCGACAGTTCCAGCGAAGTCGACAAATAATGTGCTAAGATCTCAATTCGTAGAACCGTCTTTACACAAGAGAGATATCCCCATTGCTGCCCATGGTTGTACTTGGGTCTTAATGAGCAACAGATCGCGCTCATCGGCCTCCTCTTTTTGTTGACGGGTATCTTCGGCTGAAAGCCACCAATAATAACCGCTAACGCTTACCTTAAGCCAGCCTCAATGAATAATCTTCTTTGGCGTTTTCCAGCTTTATAGGCTTTAACTGCAGCAAGTTTAAAGGCAGGAGTGAAGGATATATTATTCGACTCTGATACACGCAATACGTTTGGATTTCCCTCAAGTTTTTTGATTTGTAACTCGCTACACCGTATGCTCATACTCCATTCTCAATAAATAAATTCAATTATAAACGTAAAGAACCCGAGAGAGGCACTTTTTTTAAAGTGTCCATCTCTCGGCTCATAGTTCACCCAGCATCATGATTAGTGCTTAACAAAAAAAGCTCCCTTAACAGCAGCAGGCCCAAACATGAGCCTGTTTGCTATTAAGGAAGCTTCTTAAACGGATAATCGTCCACACTTATTTCACAACTTATTCCTTAGTCACCAGCTTCAGCGGCGCAGGAATGGTTTTTTCCACTGTCTTGCCCTGCAGCACATCATATGCGGCTTGCACCGCAAGCTGTCCGATCAGGTCAGGCTGCTGTGCTACGGTTGCTGTCAGCTTGCCTTCCTGAATCGATTTTAATGCATCGTCATTGCCATCAAATCCGATAACCGGAATATTTTTGCCGGTGCTCTTAATGGCTTCAATCGCACCTAGCGCCATTTCGTCATTGTGTGCGAACACAGCTTGTACATCAGGATTTGCTTGAAGCAGGTTTTCCATCACGTTGAGACCTTTTGTACGGTCAAAGTCCGCCGTTTGCTTCGCAATAACTTTCAAAGTCTGGTCGGCCACTTCGTGGAAGCCTTTGCCGCGTTCACGGGTCGCTGATGCTCCCGCTACACCTTCAAGCTCAATGACTTTCGCATTTTTGCCGACCAGGTTCTCGATAAATTCAGCCGCCATGCGGCCGCCCTTGACATTATCTGAAGCCACCAGTGCTTCAACGTTGCCGTGATCCGCCGAACGGTCGAGCGTAATGACAGGAATACCAAGACTATTCGCCGATTGAACGGCAGTCGAGATGGCTGCGGAATCGGTAGGGTTAATCAGAAGTACATTAACGCCTTTTTGCATCAGGTCATCAACGTCATTGCTTTGTTTCGCCGAATCGTTTTGCGCGTCGACGACAATTGTTTCTATGCCGTGTTTTTTAGCTTCGGCTACAACGCCATCTTTCAAGGAAACAAAGAACGGGTTATTCAATGTAGAGACGGACAAACCGATTTTCATATCCTTTAAGTCCCCACCCGCTTTTGGCTTCGCCCAGCTTGGAGGCTCCAGAGAACAGCCGGTAGTTAAAATGAGCAATAACGCTGACAGTATTATCGTTAGCTTTTTCATGTGATTCTCTCCTCTCGCTTAAGCAGATTTCTTCCGGTCGATGAGCACCGCAATCAGAATAACGATACCTTTTACCACCATTTGATAGAAGGAAGATACGCCGAGCAGGTTAAGTCCGTTGTTCAGAGTACCGATTATGAGCGCACCAATCAGCGTACCGACAATTCGTCCACGGCCTCCGGAAAGGCTTGTACCGCCTAAGACAACCGCTGCGATTGCGTCAAGTTCATAAGATGTACCTGCAGTCGGCTGCGCCGAGTTCAAACGCGAAGTCAAGATAGCCCCGGCCAAAGCGGAGAGCATACCTGCTAAGGAATAAATCATGATTTTAACGCGTGACACTTTAATACCGGATACGATAGCCGCTTTCTCGTTACCGCCGATTGCATAGGTTTTGCGTCCAAATGCAGTTTTGTGCAAAATCACCCACAATACTGCGAAGGCAATAATCATCGTGATTGCTGGAACCGGAATGCCGAACTGATAACCGCGTCCGAACAATTGAAATGTCATGCTGTCACCAAGCCCGGTAATCGGATTTCCGTCTGTATAAACAAGCGTCAGTCCTCTAAATATCGTCATGGTTGCAAGTGTAGCGATAAACGGAGCCATTTTGCCCTGTGTAACCAGAAGACCGTTAATCATCCCCATCACACCACCGAGCAAACAGCCGGCGAGGATTGACAGAATCGGATCATATCCGGCTACGAGCATATTGGCTACAAACGCACTTGATAATGCCAGGGTTGAGCCGACGGACAAGTCGATCCCGCCCGTAAGAATGACGAAGGTCATGCCAAACGCAATCAGCGCGTTGATGGATACCTGCCGCAGCAAGTTCAAAATGTTAAGCGGTTCCAAAAAACTTGGGTTAAGAATGGATACAATGACAATCAGTATGAATAGACCAAGTAGTGGTCCGAGTTTCTGCGTCATTTGCGATAGTTGAAAGCCTTTGCTTGTTTTTGTATCATTGATGGTTGTCATATCACTTTCCCCCTGTCGCCAGCGTCATTATTTTTTCCTGTGTCGCTTCTGCTTTCGTTAATTCTCCTGTGATTCGCCCTTCGTGAACAACAACGATGCGGTCGCTCATGCCGAGCACTTCAGGCAATTCGGAAGATACCATAATGATGGCAACGCCATGGCCTGTCAGTTCGTTCATTAACTGGTAGATTTCGCGCTTAGCGCCAACGTCTACGCCCCGTGTCGGTTCGTCGAGGATTAACAGCTTCGGACCGATGCCTATCCACTTGGCAATAACCACCTTCTGCTGATTACCGCCGGACAAATTTCCAGCTGCGGTTTCCGCTGAATGTGTTTTGATCTGCAGCCGCTTAATTAAGGCATCCACGAACACCTTCTCACTTTGCGTCGAGATGATTCCTTTCTTTGTAAAACCGCTGATACTTGGAAGAACCATGTTATCCCGAACGGAAAAGTCCAGTACCAAGCCTTCGTCTTTGCGGTCTTCCGTAATGAAACCGATTCCATGATTAACTGCGTCGACCGGCTTTCTGATCTCGACCTTCTTACCAAACATACGGACCTCGCCTTGATCCAGCCGATCCAATCCGAACAGTGCTCTCATGATTTCGGTGCGTCCAGAACCCATCAGGCCAGAGAAACCAACGATTTCACCTTGATGAACGCTGAAGCTTACATCTTCAAACGATCCTTTGCGAGTTGCATGCTCTACCTCCAGGACAACCTCACCTGGTGAAGGATTGCGAGCAGGGTAGCGTTCAGTCAGCTCCCTGCCGACCATTTTCTTTACGACTTCATCGAAATTGGTTTCTGGAATTGGCTTGGTGTCTACCGTCCGGCCGTCACGCATAACCGTGATCCGGTCGCAAATTTCGAAGATCTCCTCCATCCGGTGTGAAATGTAAACAATCGATACTCCTTCTTTTTTCAAGGACTGAATGACTTCAAATAGTTTCTGAATTTCTCTTTCCGTCAGCGCCGAGGTTGGTTCGTCCATGATAAGAACCTTGGTGTCCGTCAACAGTGCCTTGGCGATTTCAATCATTTGTTGTTGTCCCACTGAGCATTGTCCTGCTTCCATATTCAACGGAATGTCAACGGAGAGTCTTTTGAATTGCTCGATTGCAAGCGCCTTCATTTCCTTGGATTTTAGAAGTCCCCAAGTCGAGGACATCTCCTTCCCGATGAACAGGTTGTCCACCACGGTCATGTCAGGCCATATATTTAGCTCCTGATGGATAAAAGCGATACCTTGCCGCTCCGCTTCTTTCGGATTGGCAAAATACGTTTCCTTGCTGTCGATCAGGATGGTTCCTTTATCTCTTGCATGCAGGCCCGTCAGAATGTTCATTAGGGTGGACTTGCCCGCACCGTTCTCACCCATGAGGGCGTGAACCTCACCTTCGCGCAGGTCAAAATCGACGCCGGATAGTACCTGGTTGCTGCCGAAGGCTTTGTGGATTCCTTTCATTTGAATCTGCATAATGGCTCCTCCTTAAAAGTTTTGCGGAGCGTGGCTCCTATGGATGACTTCGTAGCAAAACTACTTCGGAAGCTTACGCTTAGTTTTGCGAGCATTGCTCCTCTGATTATTCTTCTCGGCAAAACTGTCTTCGAAAGCACACGCTTGCTAACCGAAATAGACACCTGCTTGTAAAATGATATTAGCGAACGGTTTAGCCTCGCCCGTGCGAATCACAGCTTTGGCCTTGCGAGTCAGTTCCTTGAATTCTTCGTGAGGACAATCCTCGATTTCACAATCTCCGAATTTATGCTGAATATAAGCATTTGCTTCATGATTTTGCGCTTTGATTTCTTTCGCAATCACCACTTTTTCGATTTCCATATCGGCTGCAATGGCATTGACCGTTTCCACAAAGCTTGGTGTACCTAACGTTAGCGCCAAATCAATTTTCTTGACCCCTTCCGGGATGGGAAGACCGACGTCGGCGACGACGATTGTATCTGTATGGCCCAAATCGGCCAAAATTTTCGAAATATGACTGTTCAAGATGCCTTGTTTTTTCATGTTACATCTGCGCCTCCACTTCTTGACGATATGGCATGCCGCCCTGCGCACCAAACTTCGTTACAGACAAGGAAGCTGCACGGTTGGCAAAAAGGACGCTATCGTAAATCGCTGTTCCTTCAGCCAGTGCGACCGCAAAAGCGGCGTTAAAGGTATCCCCTGCGCCTGTCGTATCCACCACGGCCACTTTGTAAGATGGTACGAGTACTTCATTAGAGCCGTCGAAATAACGTACTCCTTTGCTGCCTTCGGTAATAAACAGTTTGTTCGGATATTTGCGCAGCGCCTCGGAAACGGTTAGAGATGAAAACAGGATTTTCGCTTCATGCTCATTTGGTGTAATATAAGCGGCATTTTCGATTACTTCATCATCAAGTGGACGTGCTGGCGCTGGGTTGAGCAGCAGCGGAATCCCAAGGTTCTTGCAGATCCGGCTGACATGAGTAACGGTTTCCACCGGAATCTCCTGCTGGATCATCACCATATCCGCTCCTTCAAAAGCTTCCCTCGTATGGTCGATATATTCCGGGGTAACTTCATTATTAGCTGCTTTCACAACAACAATACTGTTATCACCTTCTGCCAAAATGATATGCGCTGTTCCACTTTCCATGTGTGGAACCGGTTCCACATTGTCGACACAAACGTTGTTTTGCTTAAAGTTGTTCAAAATTTGCGCTGCGAATGCATCGTCTCCTACGCGCCCGATCATGGTTACGTCGGCTCCGAGCCGCGCTGCGGCAACGGCCTGGTTCGCTCCTTTGCCTCCAGGAACGGTTTTGAAGCTTTCCCCGAGAACCGTTTCACCGGCCCCCGGGCGTTTGGATGATGTAACGACCAAATCAATCGATGAGCTTCCTACTACAATAATTTTAGCCATGTTGCCCCACCTTCCTCATTGTTTCCCGCTCTGTAAATGTCACGGGCATTTGTATGATTTTCTGATCTACATGTTCATTCTCTAATAATTGTATTAAAAGGTCTGCCGAGGCTCTGCCCATATCATAAGCGGGCTGCCTGATCGTCGTCAGTGCTGGTGTTAAGAGACTGCTGAGCGGAATATCGTCAAAGCCGATGATTTGCACGTCATCCGGCACATTCTTGCCAAGCCTAAGCGCTTCATGAAGCACCGCCGTAGCAACAATGTCGTTGCTGGCTATGATGCCATCCGTGTCCGGATAACGCTCGAACAATTCCTTCGCCCATTTTCCTGCTTCCGTGAACGAAAACGATGTAGTCTGGATTACGTTGTAATCCATCCCATGACTGTTCAACACATTAATTGCGCCCTGATAACGATCCTGTGCCGGCCGAATGGAAGCCGGCCCCTGCATGACCGTAATCCGCTGACTGCCGCGGGCAATCATTTCATGGGCAGCTATTTTTCCACCTTCATGTCCGTCCGCATATACCGACGGGCGATTGTCCACCGTACGGTCGAGAAATACTACCGGAATCTTCAGCTTCCGATAAATATCTGCATCCGGATGATTCGTGGATGCAATCACGCCAACCACATTATTTTGTACGAAGGTCTGGATATATTCTTTTTCTTTTTGTATATTTTCATCGCTATTGCCAAAAATGATTCGAAAATCATTCTCCTGCATCTTATCCTCCACCCCACGCGCCAATTCAGGAAAAAAAGGGTTGGTGATATCAGGGAGTAGGAAACCGATCAGTCTGGATTTTCGCTTGTATAAGGATCTAGCTACTTCATTCGGCGTATAGTGAAGTTCTTTGATTGCGCTTTCAATCTTCCTACGGGTATCATCATGCACATATCCAGTGTCGTTGATTACCCGCGATACGGTTGCTGCGGATACGCCCGCATGTTTCGCTACGTCTCTAATCGTTGCCATCGTTGTTACTCACCTCTAAATATGAAACCGGTTACACATATAAAATAACACAATCATTTACCTTTGACAAGGTTTATGGCTGTTCCATTATCTAGGTGGGATGGCTGGCAGCATCTTTTTAGTGGTCATGGCAGGCTGCGGTTCTGATCAAGTAGAATCTGAGGAGTGTTTGTAGTTGAAAATCTACGACACAAACATTAGTCCTTGACCTTGGATTTCCTCCCATTTAGTAAAGATGTCTTGAACCAATGTTTGTGTCGTTCTACAATCATCCTGTAATGCGGTAAAACGGAGGGCGGATCGCCTTCTTCCGAAATGAAGGAACTTTTGCTTGTTCGGAATCCTATCTCATGAAATCTTGAAGACTGATTTTTTGGACAATCTCATACCCATTCCCCGGCCCTTTGGGCTTAATCACAACAGACCCCATATAAGGGATCTCACCGACAGCAACACCGACAGGAAAAGCGTGACCGATGATTACTTTGTTCGTTCCAGACGGGGGTACTACCTCGAACATTTTCTCTACCTGCGTCACAATGCTTTGTTTCTCTACAGCTGAAATTGTGCTATCGCTAAGCTTAGCGATAGCCGCCAAAGAAGGATCGACAGCCACATTGCCTGAACCAAAGGCAAGTTCTGCCGATTCTCGGGTTCGGCAATATGGACTCGCAACAACTGGATATTGAACAGGAACATTGAGTTTGCGCATAGACTCCCCAAGCATTTTAGCCTGCTCTCTTCCGGTATCACTCAGATTGCGCTGCGTCGAGCAATCATGAAAATCCACGGCCGGTCGATCCTGCCCAACCGTAGCTTCGCCATGCCTCATATACAAAATATATCCGCCTTTTTGTAAGGCGTGCACCACAGAGTCTAATTCATTTTCAGGCATATTCATTCGCACAATACTTCCGCTTTGGAAACCCGACATGAACATCAGAATAGCCATATATATTGGCAGGAGTACATACTTTTTCATTCTCATATTGTTGGACACCCTCTCATGCACGTATGTACTCCTATGATTCGTTACATTCAGCTATTTATGCCTAGATTGATCCAAATGCTTCTTTCTGTGGAGCCACAACCGATATTCCTCATCTAGTACCGTATACTTCTTATCTCCTGGTTTACATAGTGATAGCTCGGCTAAAATGTGGGATAACTTATGTTCTACCATTAACCGATCATACACCTCATCTGAGGAGGCCATCTGATCCGAACCTTGTCCATCATCGCCAACTTGCACTGCCTGACTTAATGAGCGTTGTGACAGTGTCACTTTGCCGTCATGAAAAACCAGCCATTTTTGACATACTCGTTCGAGAAAATACCGATCATGGGAAGCGATCAGCATCGTTCCAGAATACGAGGTTAACGTTTCCTCCAGTTGCGTCCTGCTCTGTAAATCCAAATGGTTCGTTGGTTCGTCCAAAACAAGCACGTCTGAACGATTGACGATCAAGTTCGCGATTTTGAGACGCATCCGTTCTCCTAGGCTCAGCTGCTTCATCGGCTTCATCAACATTTCTGCCTCTATCCCCATCTGAGCGAGTACCGTTCGGACTTCGGCAAGACTATCAGAGTCGTACCCGTACCATTCCAATGCGCATTGCTCCACATCCATATCGTCCAGCTCCTGAGATAAGTAGGCGGGCTTGATGCTTGGACTTAGCCAGATCTCTCCACGATCAGGTTGAAGCTGCCCTATTAACATCCGGATAAGTGTTGATTTGCCGCACCCATTTGGCCCTAGAAGTCCGATTCTATCTCCACGCTGAACGGTAAATGAACTATCCTGGAACAGCAGCTTATTCCCTGCAGATTTATGAATCCGATTGGCTTCCAACATTCGTCTCCCCCGTTTGTCGGGATGATCAAATTCAAAATAAATCTGCTGCTCCTTTCGCGGCTTCTGAATTCCTTCACATTCGATTCGACGAAGCCTTTTTATCCTCGATTTCACCTGTCGATCCATTTTCTTAGCCTTGGTACGATAGAACTCCTTGATCCCAGTGCGCATCTCTGCCATTTTACCAACTTTGCCTGCTTCTCGGTGCGCCTTGGAAGACCACTGTTCCAAGCGGTTGATTTCAACTTCTATTTTTGCTTTATACTTTTGCTCCGTCTCATATTGATGCAGCTGATTCTGATATCTTCGAGCTTTTTCATCGCGATACGCGCTGTAGTTCCCCATGTATTCATGAGCAACCCCATCCTCTAGCTCAATAGTGCGCTGAACCGTCCGGTCGAGAAAATATCGATCATGCGAGATGACAAGCATCGAACCATCGTATGAATTCAGTTCTCGAATCAACCATTCCACACCATCCAAGTCTAGATGGTTCGTAGGCTCATCTAAAAGTAATAAATGAGGGCGAGTTGACCAGATATGAGCTAGCGCCAACTTCGTGCGCTCCCCTCCGCTCAGATGACGAGCTCTCTCCATTTCCCACGACTGCACCTGTCTTACGCCCATCATGCTTGTTGCAGTCATGAATGAGGAAGCCCCATCCTTCTCCAGCATGCACACCGACATCTCACTGAACATTTGAACTGAATACGAAGTCGATTGCTTTAAATATCCAATGTCAATCGAATCTCCAAAACAAGTGATCACACCTGTGTCCGGCTTTACTGTTCCATATAGTAACTGGGCGAGTGTCGTTTTGCCTGCACCATTGCATCCGACCAGTCCAATGCGATCCCCCTTGGCAATATCGAGCTGAACATTTCGTAGCACCTGTAAATCTCCAAAGGCTTTCGCTAAATTTCTGCAGCTTAACAACAACGTCATACGTTTACCTCCTTTATCCGCGCAACTAAGCGCAACAAAAAAACTCACCGGCCTCTGCCGATGAGTCACGATTAGATTGTGCGATAAAGAAACCCTAACGTAAACAAATAGCATACCCTCCATAAGCACTCTGTAGCTTACGCATAGGTACAAGTCGCGGCAAAACAAAACAGGAGCAAGCTAATTCAGCCTGCACTGCTTCCTCTGTCCGAACTATTACGATAAGGAGTATCTGTAAATAGGCACACGTGTTTTCTAACCGTTCCACCATTGCGGCAGAGCACTGGATCGTTGTTATCCAATTCCATAACGAGTCCAATTAGTTAGTCCACATGTCCTTAAATAGATACCTCCTCTTACATATTCGTTTCTAGCCTATCACATTAAACTAAAAAAGTATACAAATATTGAACATTACTTCATATAAAAAATTTGCGGGTAGCAAATTGTTGGTTAAATCATGAACTCAATATAACATCACCTAACAAAAAACAAGAGAGCAGATGCCCTCTTGTTTCAAATAGTTTACTGAAATGAGTTTGATAAATGCAATTTTTATTAAATCATTAACTAATTTGTTTGTACGTTCTTCATTACTCTCCGCTCTACAATTGCAAGCCGTGTGAACAGCGCAACAGCGCCTGCTGCTAGACCGCTAATCAGTCCGATCCAATAGCCATACGCTTGCAGATCCGTCCAGTTCGCCAGTACATAGCCTAACGGTAGACCAACAATCCAATATGAGGCGAATGCGATCATGAACACGGCATTCACATCTTTATAGCCGCGAAGCGTTCCTTGCACTGGTGCCGCAACTGCATCAGACAGCTGGAAGAATATCGCGTACATCAGGAACGTCGATGTAATCTCACGCACACCCGCTTCCTTCGTGTACATGCCTGCCACTTCATTATGGAACAAGAACAGAAATACCGCACATAGCGCGGATAAGCCCACCGCTGTAAATATACCAAGTCTCGCATAGGTCTTCGCATCCTTGAATCGCTTAGCGCCTACCTCGAATCCAACGAGAATCGTTAATGACATCGCGATGCTCATCGGAAGCATGTATAATAATGAAGCAAAATTGAGAGCCGATTGATGTGCTGCAATTGTTGCCGTGTCATATTCACTCATGAATATGGTTACCATGGAGAAAATACTTACTTCAAAGAAAATCGATAAGCCGATCGGCATCCCGATGCGAAGAATCTCTTTCCAATGGGTAAGCGATATCCCCTTCCAAGAACGAAACATGCCCATTTCCCGCATGCGATTGTTACGACGCAAAAATGCAAATGCAATGCATGTAATAATGAAATACGTAATTGCCGTTGCTATTCCAGCCCCTGCCCCACCGAACTGAGGAAGTCCCATTTTTCCAAAAATAAACAAGTAATTCAATAGCACATTAATTGGGAAGGACAGCAGGGTAATGATCATCGTAACCCGAGTTAAGCCAAGTCCATCAATGCTGGCGCGCATTACGGTATAAAGGAAGGATGGAATGACTCCGAATCCGATTGCAGTCAAATATTCTCTTGCCACCCGGTGAACATCCGCATCCAGCTTCATAAAGGTTAGAATCGGATCAACCGCAAATATACCGATCCCAATGACAGCAGCTCCGAAGATGACCGCTAAATATGCTGCCTGGGTCACACTTGGAGCAATTAACTGCTTGCGTTCTGCTCCCATATGCTGCGCCACAATTGGCGTCACCGCAAGAAAAATCCCGCTTATACCTGTATATACAGGAACCCAAATACTCGTAGCGATCGCTACACCTGCCAGGTCAGAAGTTCGGTAGTTGCCTGACATGACCGTATCAAAGAATGTCATCAGCTGCATCGCCACTTGCGTAACGAATATGGGCAATAAAATATGTAGCATTTGAATCAATTTTTGCTTTAATGAGTAAGTCTGTTTCATGTCTTCTTATCTCCTTGTATGCACAACTTTAACCATTGTAGCATCTCTCCCCATTGGTTTGAACAACTATTTGACCATTGACTCCTTTACGCGGGATCACTCGTTCATTACAATAGAAGGAGTATGGAAGGAGGTCTCTGCCCAATATGACGATTCAGAAGACGAGAGACCGTGCTGTGCTTCAGCACAAGCTGCCGTCCCTGCCCTGGTACGTGCAACAATTCATTGAATATAAAATGCCCGATTTATCTCCATCCTCCTTGTTGGAATATGTGCGGGACTACGAAATATTTCTGGGCTGGCTCGTGTCCGAGCGATTAACCGATGCGCATGATCAGAAGGATGTTACCTTATTAGATTTGGAATCGCTTCGCATGGAGCATATCACTTCGTTTCGCATTTATTTGACGACATACAAAGAAACAACCAATGCTCGTGTGACTGTGTCCCGCAAGCTGTCATCCCTGCGCTCCTTATTCCATTACTTGAGCCAAATTGCGGAGGATGAGAACTTCTACCCGCTATTGAAGCGCAATGTAATGGCCAAGATCGAAATCAAACGCGTGCATAAACCAAAAGACAGCGCCTCTAAGCTGAAGGGTAAGCTGCTTGAAGATAATGAAATTAACGGGTTCATTCATTATGTGCGGGATGGTTATGCCCAAGATGTAGCCAATAACAAACAAGCTGCATATGCGCATGCGCAGAATGCAGTTCGGGACGCTGCCATTGTCAGCCTAATCCTGAATTCCGGGTTGCGGGTTAGCGAAGTTGTGAATCTCAACATGGATGATGTCGATATGAACAACAAGCTCGTCTATGTATACCGCAAGGGTCATAATGATGAGACGTTCAAGACTCCAGTTTATTACCGTGACAGCGCAAGACAGGACTTGGCCGAATACTTGGAGGCTAGATCAACTCGGTATGCAGCGCCTAAAAAGGAAAAAGCCTTCTTCCTCGCGATCAAGAATGGCGAGAAGGAAGGAAACCGCATGACGAAGCGTGCTATTCAGCAGATGATTATTAAATATGCAAAGAGATACGGCAAGCCTGCTCTAACTGTACATAAGCTTCGGCACTCATTCGCCACAGATTATTATTTGCAAAATGACATCTACAAAACAAAGGAACAGTTAGGCCACGCTTCGACAGAGACAACGGAGATCTATGCACACCTGACAGATAAGACGATGTCTGAAGCTATTGAGCGGCGGCAGGACGAGGAAGAGTAATCTCTTCTAATTTCCCCTGGAAGAATATCAGGAGGATTGGATGGAAAATCCATTGTGTACCAACTATAATGAAATAGTATCAAATAAGAACCGCTCTTCTATCCTAGAAGAGCGGTTCTTATTTGCCTTCTGCTATCGCTTTCGGCGGAATATACTTCCCGAACCGGAACGAGTCTTCGGCGGTTTCGATTTTTTTACTTTCGGTGGATTATAACTTCCCCCGCTCCCCCCTCGTGATATGGAGCCGCGATTGCTATTATCCTTCGGCTGCCTTGAGAAGAACCCGCCCCCCGTATTCTTCGACGTATCTGTCGAGGAGCCTCTGCGGAAGATGGATCCCTTGCGATCCACTGTCATTGGAGGAGCCTTCTTCTTATCCTCCACCGTAGGCTTTTGGTATGATTTCGTCGGCTCGTATGTACGACGCTCATTATAACCCCGGTACTTCCCATACCCGCTTAATGAATCGAACAGTGTATCGAGAAGCTTATATTGCAGGTACATCTCCAAGAAGCTTCGATCATAATTCTGCCTTACGTATTCCTGTGAAGCCACTTCAATAATCGAATCTTCTGGTTTGTCCTTGTCGCGCTGCACCTGTATGAGCTCATTATCATAGACGAGAAACATTCGCTCATCGCTCTGTTCAGAAGTCTGCTTCGGCTTGCGTTTATCCGCAATCTCCTTGGCCACTTCAGGCACTTTCGTATTCTCAGCGCGATAAATATAGGAAGTGCTCTTACCATCACGACTAACAGACTCCAGCGGATACGTTTCCGCTACATCATACTGTCCACAAGCCGTTAGCAACGGAATCAGTAAGCTGAAAATGACAAGCCATTTGATTGAATCCAATCCGAATTTTCGCATAGGCGCCTCTTAAGAACCGCGCAGAATACGTACGTCGGCGGATATGACGGAATCTCCTTCATACAACTGGAATCGTCCATCCTGCCATTCAATGCGAAGCAGCTTACGATCATCGGCTTGATAATGCCACACGTACTGCTCCCCAGATACGCCAAATGGCGTTTGTCCTGTACACACGACTCTGCCGTTATATTGGTCTTCCATGTAATACCACTTACCATCCAGTTCAATTTCTGTAGGAACTTCCTCTACATCATCCAGACGTCCGTCAATAGAATCGTACAGACTATAATAGGCCTGCTCTCTTTGCTCCACGAATAAATATTTAATGTGTGATCCGTCTCTTAGTGTCAGCCATGCAGAATTGCGTGTACGCCAATCTGTACGGCCAATAACTTCATAACTGACGAGTGAGATTTCACAAATATCCCCGGGGCCAAGTGTAGAGGGCGTTTTCTCTGGTTGAGGTGCTTCCGGCTTCGCCATAATATTTTTAATGCGTTTCCATAAGCTCATTAGTTCTGCCTCCTTCCTGTTGAATCCCTTGTTATATGCAGGCTGCAATAATTAACGCACCAACCACATGCAGCGAACCAGCCACGAGTGCAT
This sequence comes from Paenibacillus sp. cl6col, assembly GCF_900102125.1. NCBI lineage: Bacteria > Bacillati > Bacillota > Bacilli > Caryophanales > Paenibacillaceae > Paenibacillus > Paenibacillus sp. cl6col. Next base: position 525,830 of record NZ_FNAZ01000002.1, on the reverse strand, counting down.
ACGACATATTGCCTTGCTTAGTTCCCTCTTCCAAGTTCATGTTGAATACAGTACGGAACAACAAGCGGATTAGCAATTCTAGAATAAGCAATATGACAAATGAGAAGAGAGACATCAACAATGCCTCGCCTAAGCTGTAAGCGACACGAATAGAACTAGATAAAATATAGCCTTGCGAGAACAGCTTCATAATAAAGCGAGTCGTTACCGCTACATTGCCTTGTCTCATTTCATGGACATCCTTATAACCTGTAAACAAGGAGTCTACAATCATGAGAATGAATAAGAGCACCGCTCCTATCGCTGTCCACACCGCAATACGCGGCACATTCTCCAGCAGGACTGACCAGTTTTCTAATCCGAAACTCAATTCGAATCCTCCCCCATTGCCCTTTGGACGAAAGCCTGCTTACACAGCAGTTTGTCCAGAATCGGCAATCTCGTGTAAAAGTGTGTTCTCTTCATTTTATTTCATTAACGAGCCCATATACATGTACAAGAATAAAGAAAGACGCTTGTAACACAGATAACAAGCGTCTTCTGTATCCGATTATTCGGCAGATTTGTCGTACTTCTTCATCAGAGCTGCCAATTCATCCTCGACACCTTTATCCTTCGTCAAGCTCGCGAACTCATCATCGAGCGACTTGCCTCCCGCTCCACGGATTTCGTTGCTTGCTTCTGCTTGAGCTTCCATTTGAAGCATTTTATCTTCCATACGCTTCAAGCCTGACATCGCAGTATCGGAGCTGAATCCCGCCATTGCTTTGTTGATTTCCGTTTGCGCCTTCGCAGCGTTGAAACGAGCGACCAACGTTTCGCGTTTGTTCTTCATATCTGTGTACTGCTTGCGCATTTCTTCCAGCTTCGCGCGAAGAGCGTCTGCTGAAGCTTTGTTCTGATCATAGCTCGCTTTGTACTCGTTCATTTTCGCTTCTGCTGCCTTCTTCTCTTCCAGAGCGCGGCGTGCCAATTCAATATTGTCGGCCTGTACTGCAATTGCTGCTTGCTCAGCACGCTTGTTCACAAGTGCTTCTTGCTCTTCATAGGACTGCTTGAAGCGCTTCTCGATGGCGATCTGCTGGGCTACTGCACGTTCTGCTTCTTCCAAATCCTCTTGCATGTCACGTAAGTATTGATCTGTCATCTTAATTGGATCTTCCGCCTTCTCGATCAAGGCATAAATATTAGACATCGTTAAATCACGCAAACGTTTAAATACGGACATTGTATTGTTTCCTCCTTTGTGTACATAACCATTGAAACAAAATACCCATCAGCTCAATATTATGTTTCATTACACATTCATACGAATCAGTTCCGAAGTTGTTTCAAAAAAACAAAAAAATCATATCTCTATTGTATACGGAAATGTGGAAAATTGTATACTCCTCTCGCTGCTTAAAGAAATCTTCATTCCATTCATACTTTCTCTACATAATGACTCGTAGGTAGCCATAAAAAAAGAAGAAGATCAGGATTGCCCAATCTTCTTCTCCGTATTTTAACCATTGTGATTATTTAATCAAGGGTGGACAGCATAAGCAAAAATTGTGACCACGCATGATCAACAACTGCATCAATATGTGCCGAACTTAGATTATCATAATGTATCCCTGCACATACGGTAACCGTAGCCTGAAGCTGACTCGCCGCTTGCTTAGCCATTGGCTCTGTCAGTACATATTCTTTATGCCCAGGAACTCTATTCGTCTGCACAACCCATTCGTGCTCATCCGTACTCGGATCCCTATATGCGGTAGATACCGCCCCAATATGCTCGTCTCCCCCGGCAATGATGAACAGGTAGTCTCGCCCAATTTTGCGATATTGAATGGTTATGTCTGCACCCGGTCGTTGCTCCTGCATGTATTCAGAGCCCCCCTTTAATGAAATACATTTGTCCAGAAGGCCTTACTTAATAATGCCGCGAATCTCATCCAGACTTTGAATGTTCTCCATTTCCATGAAGCTTAGAAGACCAGCAAGCAACTCTTCGCCAGCACGCAAGTTCATGAAGTTGTATGTGCCTACTTGAACCACCTCAGCCCCGGCCATAATAAATTCAATAATATCCGAAGCAGAGGCGATGCCGCCCATGCCCATGACGGGGATAGATACATGCTGGGACACCTGATGAACCATGCGCAGCGCTATTGGCTTAATAGCCGGCCCAGACAAGCCCGCGTACGTATTGGAAAAAACACTGCGCCGCTGATAAATATCAATCTTCATTCCCGAGAACGTATTTACTAAAGAGACACAATCTGCTCCCTCGTCTTCACACATCACGGCCATTTCTACAATATTCTCAGCATTCGGCGATAGTTTCACAGCAAGCGGCAGTGAAGTGACTTGCCGTACTTCGCGAATGACCTCACGAGCAACGTCTGTTTTCACACCAAAGGCAATACCGCCTTCCTTCACATTCGGGCATGAAATGTTCAATTCTATCATATCAACAGCCCGAACACGTGCTTTGCGCCGCTCTTCTGCATCCTTCGTTATCTTCAAGGCCCCGAGGACGTATTCTTCTATATTACTGCCGCCAAGATTGGCAATCTTCACGGGCTCAATCGTTTCCCAGAATTCCATTTCCTCTTCCAAAAATGCATCGATACCAGGATTCTCAAGCCCAACACTATTCATCATGCCGCCTGGTGTCTCCCACACCCGGGTTCCGTTATTCCCTAGACGTGGATGTAGGGTGAGTCCTTTGCAGGAGATGCCCCCCAGCTTGTTAATATCATATAATTTGGCATATTCTTGCCCAAAGCCAAACGTTCCCGATGCCATCACGATCGGATTGTTGAACGGAATGCCGGCTACATTACAAGCTAAGTTCCGCATGCCATTCCACCTCCTCCGCCAAAAATACAGGTCCATCCGCACATACTTTGCGGTTGCCGTTTTTATTCTTTACTGAGCATACATAACAAGCCCCGATTCCGCAGGCCATACGTTTTTCAAAAGATACATACACCTTCGTATCCAAGCCTTCTGCTTGCAAGGCAACTGCCTTCATCATTCCCAATGGACCACACACCAGCACATTATCGTATTTACTTAAGTCCACGTCATCTAGGAGGTTGCCGTTTACACGGACAACCAACTCATTCGCGTAAGGTTCGTATGCTTCCGTTAAATAGGATTGCCCTCGAAAGCCAAGATAGATATCCGGTTTATCCAACTGCTTCGCCGTATATAATAAGGGTGCAATGCCAATACCGCCTCCGATAAGTGCAGTTCGTCCCTCCACTTGCGGGAAGCCATTGCCGAATGGCCCCTCTAGCTGGATACGGTCTCCATCACGCAGCTGTGCAATTAAACGCGTACCCTCTCCTGCAATCTTGTACAGGAACTGGATGCTATCCTTCTCCAAATTGCAGATGCTAATTGGACGAGACAGAATAGGTGCCGTATTCCAGGCCCGCAGCATAAAGAATTGACCCATGCTTGCTTGAAATTGACCCTCCACCGTCATGAGGTAAATGCCTTCAGAGATGCGTTCGTTGGAAAGAATCGTATACACAAGTATGCTCCTTTTTTCACGAGTAAGGACAGTCTGCATCCTTCTCACGTTTATTGAGATGTGCAGATTCCTGCTCGTAAGAAAAGCCCACATTCACAACCTTATGGATTGCTGCCTATATGGCCTATGCATAAGCTTTTCTCACCTTTACACTTCTACTATGCATGTTCTGGTTGACATCCCACTGTGACCCATGTCACATTAGCGTATGAATTATGACAATGGTTTCGCAAATTTTCAGAATATTAGCAAGAAGTTACAAGTGAACATCCTAACAATTATAGTCGATGAGATTATTTCCCTACCGTACTAGGTAAGTGGAAGGGCATATTTCTACCACCCCAAGGACATAACAAGAACATTGAACTGTTTATGGAATGGGGGAATGGCGCTATGCAACATTGTCGAATCTGCTTATCTGTATTATCCCTTTGTTTGCTCTGTATTACTGGCTGCTTCCATCGTTCGCAGGAAGCAACGCCTCCCATACCCAATCTTCCACCAAGCAAGCCAAATCAGTCAGAATCGATCCATTCATCAGCAGACAGTCTGTGGAGACAAGATCGCACTCATCCAGTACCACGTATCTTCAAGGCAGACTCTGTAAACATGCATTCCCCACATGCTAAGGGGAAGCAAGAGAATGCAGCTTCATCGGATCATCTTGAGATGCCTAAATTCACCATATCAGCTGAGCATAAAGAGCGTGATAATCAGAAAAGTCAGAAGAGACTGGAGTCGCAGCAGGCAGAGTCAGAATCTAGCCAGCAGAAGCAGCGTTCTTCCTCTTCGAATGAACGCCAGCACAAGTGGCAGAAATCAACCCCGTCGCAATCTGCGGCGCAAGCTTCACAATCATCCCGCTCCAGCATGCATAAGATGAAGAAACAGCATCTCACGATTGCGGAACTACGGTTGAAATACCCACATATCTTTAAATTGAATGCGAAGCAGCGTCATGGAGAACGACAAGTTGCGCTCACCTTCGATGACGCACCGGATAACCGCATTACGCCGCTTGTATTGGATATATTGAAGGAGCACAATATCCGAGCCACTTTCTTTCTTGTTGGCTCTCGTGCCAAGGCTTATCCAGGACTCGTCGAGCGGATGGTGCGCGAGGGGCATGTGATCGGTAATCATTCGTACAATCATCCGTTGCTGACAAAGCTGACGCTTCCAGCTTTTGAACACCAGGTGAAGGATACTGAACGCATTATCGAGCAGTCTACCGGATATAAGCCTCGATACTTCCGTCCGCCATATGGAGAAATCAACGAAGAGCAATTGCGCTGGGCAGGAGATAATGGATACATGGTCGTCAATTGGGATGTAGATACAAACGATTGGCGTGGATTAACCGCTTCACGTATTTTGCAAAATGTGATGCGTGGGGTACGCCCAGGTTCCATCGTATTGCAGCATGCCAGCGGAAGCACACAAAATGGGTATCTGCATGGAACCGTGAAAGCACTCCCATCAATTATTCAGCAGTTAAGGGAGCGGAAATATGAATTCGTCACCCTGCCTGATCTACTCCAAGATCAGAAGGAAAAGAAGGAATAAGAAAACAAGCCCCGCCATAATGGCGAGGCTTGTTGTTCAATTGCTATTGTAAGTATTCATCTACATCTATATATAATAGTAGATATTATTTCAACACATATACTTTAACGTCTTGCACGCCGAATGTGTTGCCTGTCTTCTTGCTTACCGGTACAAATATGTCAACCTTTTTCCCCTTGATTGCACCGCCTGTATCCGTAGCTACAGCAACCATACCGCCTGTCGGTAAGTGTTTGAAATCATATCCCGTAATATACAATTTCGTACCAAGCGGAATCACTTTTGGATCGACCGCAACTGTACCTAGTTTCAATGCATTACCCAATGCATCTACTGCGCCCCATTTGCCATTTTCACTCGGATGAGCTGTGTAGGCTGTTGCACGCATGCTTATCGTTTTCTTGTATGTCGCTGTACGTCCAGAGGACAATTGAACTACATTTTTAGGAGCAGCTTGTTGTACTGCTGCTTTCTGATTATTCGAAGCCGTTTTGACTGCCTGTTCGTCATTTTTTGCTACACCCAAAGCATTATTGACTGGCATCCCTTCCAATACCGACTTTTGAACAACAGGGCTTGGAAGTTCGATGGAGAGTCCACCATACAGATTTTTCGGATTAATTGTCGGGTTTGCCGACAATACGGATTCAACACTCATGTTGTAATTCTTAGCAATTGAATAGAACGTTTCTCCTTCTTTTACCGTATAGGGCTCAGCCTGTGCCGGCAAAATTTGAAGAATGGACGCAAGTCCAAGTAAAGCTGCTGTAATCGTTAGTGTAATTCTTTTACGCATATGTTTTGTTTTCCTCCTGTGCATTAGCCTGCGGGGTTAGTTGTCGGATTCGGGTCAAGGAGTTCCCCTACGCCATTCCAAGTTGCGGAATAAGCGATTCACCCCAAGGTGTTCTCGTAATATCGAACACCGGTCAATAATCCCCCGTACGGGTGTGTCGTTTCGGCTCGGATTGCATCATATCACAATTTTGTAACCTGTGCGCAGGAATATGATGGTAACTCTCTGGAACCCGCGCCCCCCAATGGATTGAAGCTTCAAATTTTTTTTATTTCATAACAAATTTGTAATCAGAGATGACATTTTTGTAATCTTTCTGTTTCCATCATAGCACATATTTCAGATTTGTAAACGAAAACGCTTACATAATTCAGCAAACAACAATAGGCACCCCCTAAGGATGCCTATTCGAACACCTATATATTTACAATACCTCTTTACAATACTCTGCTTAGAAAATCCTGCGTTCTAGCATGCTTAGGATGGTTAAATAATTGGTCTGGAGAACCTTCCTCCACAATATTGCCGCCATCCATAAACAAAATACGATCGCCCACTTCACGTGCGAAGTTCATCTCATGAGTTACGATTACCATCGTCATTCCCTCTCCGGCGAGTGATTTCATGACCTCAAGCACTTCGCCGACCATCTCTGGATCAAGCGCTGATGTCGGCTCATCGAACAGCATCACATGCGGCTGCATAGCAAGTGCTCGCGCAATCGCGATACGCTGCTTCTGTCCACCGGACAATTGTCTAGGGAATGCCTTGGCCTTATCCGCCAAGCCAACCTTACCAAGCAGCTCCATTGCTAGTTTATTTGCTTCAGCTTCTGGCACATGTCTCACCTTTATTGGAGCAAGGGTAATATTTTGCAGCACGGTCATATGGGGAAATAGGTTGAACGATTGGAATACCATCCCCATTTTTTCACGTGTTTTGTTAATGTTGTGCGACTTGTCAGTGATGCACTGATCCTCGAATCGGATATCCCCTTGTGTCGGAGTTTCCAGCAAATTAATGCAACGAAGGAGAGTACTCTTTCCGGATCCGCTAGGGCCTATGACTACAACCACTTCACCACGATCAATAGAGACATTTACCCCTTTTAAAATCTCCAATTTATCATACGATTTATGCAAATTTTGAATTTTAATCATGCTCGCTCAACTTCCTTTCCAAACGTGCCACCACTTTCGATAAAGTGAAGGTTAGAATGAGATAGATACACGCTGCTCCAATCAGTGGTCCCATCGCTGAATAAATTTTGGCACGAACGATATTTGTCTCAAACATCAAGTCTGCAATCCCGATGGTGCTGACAATTGAAGTCTCCTTAATAATCGTAATAAATTCGTTGCCGATCGCCGGAATAACATTGCGGAACGCTTGTGGAAGTACGATCAAGCGCATTCCCATTGGTTTTGACATTCCGAGAGAACGAGCTGCTTCCAATTGACCGTGGTCGATCGATTGTATGCCGGCACGGAAGATTTCAGCCAAATACGCACCACTATTTAAGGATAGAGCAATCGCTCCAGATGTTAGTGCACTGAATTCTACGCCATACTCTGCAAGTCCATAATGAATAATGAATAATTGTACAAGCAGAGGTGTCCCACGGAACACCTCGATATAGGTGACAGCAAACCATTTAAGCGGCTTTATTTTAGACATTCTCATCAAGACAATGGCCACTCCCAATAGTAATCCGAACAGAACGGATATCGCGGATAGCAGCACGGTTATGCCAGCACCGGATACAAATCCTAATTTATACGTCCATAACATGTCGAACCAATCGAACATGACAAACTTCCCCTTCCCTATCTATCACGACTGTTAATCTGCATTTCTTCTATATAAAGAGAAAAAGCTCCTCACTGGTTGAATTCCCACGAGGAGCGAACATATCACATCGAGATCCGTATAGACCGCATATAGATGCAATCCATCTGATCTTATTGTTCCGCCAGTTGTACCGCTTGTGTAATGAATTCATCCAGCTTGCCCTGCTGCTTCAAGCGTTCAAGCGTCTTATTCACTTCATCACGCAGTTTCACACTGCCCTTGCGTACTCCAATTACATATCCTTCACTTACTGGCTTCAATTCCACAGGCGCGACAGCGACTTCCTTGCGATTCGCAGCAAATGCCGCTGCCACAGGCTTCTCCACAACGACAGCCTCTAAACGATTCGACTCCAGTGCAAGAACGAGGTCGTTCACCTTATCCAGCATTTCCTTCTTCGCATCAGGGATTTGCTGAACGACATCCTCGAAGGTTGAGCCAAGCTGTACGCCGATCTTCATGCCCTTCAAATCTTCAGGTGACTTATACTTATCCTTGTCTGCAGCACGTACAATAACCCCTGCTTCCGCCAAGTAATAAGGTGTAGAGAATTCCATTGCATTCTCCCGCTCAGGCGTTGGATCTAGGCCCGCGATTGCGATGTCAATCTTGCCTGTCTTCAGTTCCTCAGGCAATGACGACAGTGATGTATCCTTAATCTCTAATTCAGCGCCCAAATCCTTCGCAATTTCCTTCGCTATCTCAATATCGAAACCGACAATTTGATCCTTGCCGTCGATTGTTTTACGGAATTCAAATGGTGGATAGTCAGCACTCGTGCCGAGTACCAGCTTTTTATTCTCTTGTACAGTTGCTAGACGGTCTTCCTTCGCACCGCAACCTACTAATAATGATAGAATGAGTGTGCATGCTGCAACAATTTTTAATGATTTCATTTGCTCCAACCCCGCTCTGTATATGTGTAATATTCCCCGCTCGCTCTTAGTGAGGTAACATCATTATACACGTAGATGCATAGTTATACAACCATTATTTCTTAGGAATTGGATTTAAAAGTAGAATATTAGCGCATAACTCTTCCATTTTATAATACATTGGTCAATTATGGCAACATCCAAACTATCCTTCTTGCTTCTTGCGGAATAGCGGGAGACTAATTGTGATAACTGTGCGACCTGGCACTGATTCAATGATAAGGTCTCCTTCATGGCGCTCAACGATACTGTAGCAGATGGACAAGCCTAGTCCTGTCCCCTTCTCCTTCGTCGTGACAAAAGAAGTTCCTGCCCTGGCTAAAACCTCGGCTGGGAAGCCTGGCCCTTCATCTTCAATACATAGAAGAACCCTATCCCCTTTCATACGAGTTCGAATCGTCATCACCTGGTTTTCACTCATCGCTTCAAGTCCGTTCCGAATGAGATTGTGAAGAAGCTGCTTCATCTCTTTCTCATCCATTTCAATAGAAGGAACTGGTGATATGTCCAGGCGGATATCCTGGCAGCGAGCCGACGCTGATGCTTGCACAAGCGGGTATAATTGTGTAATGATTTCATTCAAGCAATGAGGACGAAATTGGACGAATTTATGTCTAGCCAAGGTCAAATACTCCGTAATGATCGTGTTCGCCCGCTCAATTTCCTCCATCATCGTACGGAAATAGACATGCTCATCCGCATGCTCCGGCTTATTGCGAAGCAGCTGCAGAAATCCTTTGATTGTCGTTAGCGGATTTCGAATTTCATGACTAAGCGCGGCAGCCATCTCTCCCACAACCTGCAGCGCGCTCATACGCTTCATTTCTTGCTCCATCTGTGCCTTCTGACGCAGCGCCTCACTCATCCGATTCATATCTGAGCCGAGCTGGCAAAATTCATTATTGGATTCGATTCTCACTGTCACGTCATAATCCCCACCGGCAATACGATGAGACGCCTCGACTAAATGATGCAGTGGAGTCACGATTAAACGACGGATCCACCAGTTTATTAGGAAGTAAATCACAATAATAAGTAAACTGATCGTAATTAGGGTTACGACCCATACGTAGAGCAACACGTTGCTAATAACTCCCGCAGGCAGCATAATGATTGCTCTCCAGTTCGTCTCCTCAAGCGGAATTGAGAATATATACATGGAGTTCCCACGATAGTCATCAATGATAATAGACTCCTTAGAGTCATTTACTTTGCGTAATAAAGTCGCTGTATCTTCATTAAGATTGGTGTATATATTGTCATAAATCGTTCGTTCTTCATCTGGGTCGTATAATAAATTGCCTTGTAGGGAAGTAAGTAGAATCTTGCTGCTGGGGTGTACACTTAGCTTGTTTGCTAACTGCTTCAAATCGCCAAACCGTATATCAACTCCGGTCACACCGAGCAGTGTGCCTCCTGAGTCGTATACAGGCGTGCTGACGGATATCATCGGTAGGTTTACATAAGGATCAATGTATGGTGCTGTCAAATAGGTTCCATTCTTCTTCACTGAACCATGATAATAGTCGTATTGCGGGTCATCTCGATACTGAGGCAGTGACTCGTCCACATGTTCTTGTTTATTGAAATTACGGAGCAGACCGGATTCATCATGACCAAACCAGGATGTAAATTTCTCCTTCCATTTCGAACCAGTCTGCATGGTGAACCAGTACCCGAATACGAGGTCCTTCGGTTGAAATGCATACCATTCTGTCAATTGATTCACTTCAGCCTTGATTCGCCCAGATGTGTCGAATATGCCCTGAATGACCCTCGCATACGTCTCCACCATTAGCTTGTGGTGACGAATGGCCGCTTCAACATCGTGAGCGGCCATCTTAACTTGATTCAAATAATTGTTCTGCATGCTCGTCTCAATAATCGAACGAACAGCTTCATACGAAAATGAAAAAATTATGGCCAACGCAGCCACTAGTGTCGTCACTACCCGGGCGCTTAGTTGGCTATGTATCGTTCTGAACATAACATCCTCCGATTAACAATTGTCAAAGACAAGATATCGTAGCCCGTTACAGTCTGGATGATATGTACGCGCGCAGTTCTTCTAAGTCGAACGGCTTCGAGAAGAAGCCAATCGCTCCTGCCGCCTTCGCTTCGTTAACCTTGTCTGCATCGCTATAGGCAGACATCATTATAACTTCGGTATCTGGACGCATTGTACGAACCGTATGCAGTACATCCAGGCCATTCATATCCGGTAGGCTCACATCCATGAGCACAATTTTACTTGGACACGCACGCATTGAATCAAGCGCCTGCTCTCCCGTCTCTGCTTCCCTTACTTCCAGTGGCAGTTCATCAAGTGCTTCCTTCAATAGAATCCGTATAGGCATCTGATCTTCCACGACAAGAATGGAGCAGTGACTCGTCACGTCTTCAGCTTCGTCCATCTGTCCATGCATAAGCGCATTACGATCTACCGTAACCGCTGCTTCTTGTACACATGAACGCTGCTTGATGACAAAGTATAAGTAAATAATAAATGGGACAGACGCGGAAAATATAACGAATAAAAATAGTTCCACTATCCTATCCTCCTTCCGATGAGGACGACAACAATCGAGTTATTACGACAACATCATGGATGATTATGATACATATTATAGTATGTTTTGTCGAAGTAAGATATGCTATTTTCTTAATTTCCCCGAAAAAAAGACCTTTGCATGAATTAATCACGCAAAGGCCGTATAAATTCAAATGATATTCGAAGAGATCATAAATCCGTAGATTCCTCTATCGTATCTGCTTCAATCGGCATGTTGACCGGCAAGGTCACAATAACCGTCGTCCCTACCTCAGGCTCACTTTCGATGGACATTTCTCCTCCATGAGCCTTCACCAATTCGTACGTAATCGCCAGTCCGAGCCCTGTACCGCCATGACTAGGATTCACTTGATAGAACTTGTCCATTACTTTGGTCAAGTGTTCTTCGCTTATTCCAATTCCTTGGTCAACAATACGAACAACCACTTTCTCCGCATCCCACGACGTATGAATCGTGATCACCGACTCTTCTGGGGAGAACTTGACCGCATTATCAATCAGATTCAGGAATACTTGCTTCAATCGATTCGGATCCGCATTCAGAATTTGCTCGTTGCCTCTGACGCGTTCCTCCAATCGAATTTGCTTCTTCTCTGCTTTCATTCTCACTTGCAGGATCGTATCTTCGATAATTGTCGCGATGGATACCTGCCGCCAGTGGAACTGCAATTTATTCTCCTGCAGCTTCGAGAAGTCGAGCAATTCCTCAACAAGACCAATTAGGCGATCCGTTTCCTTATGAATAACGTTCAACCCCAGCTTCGTCTCCCCTTCATCTAACGGACCAGACAGCAAGGTCTCGCTCCATCCCTTGATTCCCGTCAATGGAGTCCGCAATTCGTGAGAGATCGATGAGATAAAGTCATTCTTTAATTGGTTGCTTCGCACAATCTCATGAGCCATGAAGTTGAGTGTCTTAGACAACTCCCCAAGCTCGTACTTATATCCATCCTTGGCTCTGACATCGAATCGTCCCCGCGCCATCTGAGCGGATACAGCCGTAATCTCATTAATTGGCTTCACGATCGAATTCGCCAGCCCAAGGCTAATCACTAATACAATGATTAATATCGTAATCGAAACCAGTATAGACACGAGCACAATGCTATTCAACTGACTGTTCACTACTTCTAGTGAGGTGACAAGTCTGACAATGTAGCTGATGTCGCCTCTCTCTAACAATGGAGCAGACACAGCCATTATCGACTCACCGGTTCCAGGCTGCTTGCCGATCCATTGTTCCAGCTTCCCTTGCTGCTGTACAGTAATCACATCGAGTGAGTTGATCGGCTTGTCAATTCGGAACCCACTGGAGGAGATAAGCACCTTCCCAGTCCGATCCAGAATTTGCACCTCGGCGCCCGGCAATTTGAATAATTCGAGCAGCTCCGGCAATATGCCTTGATCATCTTCACTGGAACTAAGACTTATATATTGCTGATAGTATTTCGTCGTTACGGATGCATGGTTAGTTAAATTGCTGGATACTGAATCATAATAATACGTTCGCACCGAGATGAGAAAGACCACTTCCAGCATCAGCATCGTCATAAAGACGACGATGAAGTAATGCATGACTACCGAGCGGCGTATGCCCGGCTTAATCAAGGAGTTGTTCCCTTCCATTTGTACCCGTGCCCCCATACCGTTTCAAGAAATCTTGGTGATGATGGCTCATCCTCAATTTTTTGACGCAAACGGCGAATGTTTACATCCACAATCTTAGGATCACCCATATAATCCTTGCCCCATACATGATCAAGCAGTACGTCTCGACTTAATGTCATCTCTTCCTTCTCCATGAAAAACTGTACCAGCGAGAATTCCGTAGGAGTTAAATCGATTGCTTGATTATTTTTGGTAAATCGCTTCGCAATTAAATCAAGTGAGAACGGACCAGATTGATACACTACCTTCTGGGTAGTGTGCTGATAAGAGCTGACCCTGCGCAGCAAGGACTGAATGCGCGCAACGAGCTCAGTAGGACTGAACGGCTTGCTCACATGATCATCCGCACCAACAGATAAGGCATATACTTTGTCCTGTTCCTGCACCTTAGCAGTCAGGAAGATGATTCCGAGCCGCTCATTCTGTTCCCTTACTCGTCTGCACACCTCAAAGCCATCAATACCCGGTACCATCACGTCTAGTAGTGCGATATCTATCGTCGGATCGCTCATGATCATTTGATAAGCATCATTGCCGTTATCTGCTTCCACCACATCGAATCCATTGCGCTTTAAATTAATGACAATAAAGCTGCGGATTGATTCTTCATCTTCAAGAATGAGTATTTTCGTCATCTCTACTATCTCCTTACTTCATTTCCTTTAAGAATCACTATCACTTTTGTCTAGTTCTGGCATTTTAGGAACCCCTTGTTTCGCATTCAGTGGCTCCTTGCTGTAAATGCCGATAATCTTGTCACCAAACGAACTGAGGTATGTCCATTTTTCCTTATAAGACTCCCATGCCTCCGGTGTAAAGAATCGGATAATGGCGAATGTTTCGTTCGTATGAAGATCGACAAAGCGGAGCATTTCATCTTTTTTCGATTTTGTATCCACAGTCACACGTCCATACCAAGATTTTGGGAAAGTCAAATGGAAGCGATCCATATGGTCGCGATATTGCTTCTCCACTAACTTCAAGCCATGCTGTCCATCCCATTGGAAGAAGTTCGTAAAATAAGGGATTTCATGAGATTGATACAGATCCCAGCCGTGAGGCTGCTCTGGAATACCGATCTCAATAATGCCATCGCCGTTCATGTCAGAGCTCTTAATATCTATCCTTTTGTTGTCAGTTAAGCCCTCTTGCAATAGGGATTCAAGCATGTGATCCTTATTCATTCCAATAATATTTGATATATAGTTGTTGGCCCCTGCATCTGCATCCGCATCAAGCACGAGTCCTTTACGGTCTTTTGATATAAATCCAGACACCATATTCGTGTACGCATTAGTACCAGTTGATAACTTCAACTCATGAAATTTAACCATCCTGCCGTTTTGGTAATCGAATGAAAAGAGGACAGGTATTTGACCTGAGCGGTTATTCAATATAAACAATCGATTCTTACCGCTCTGATCCAGATCATCGATCACGAATTGAGAATACGGCTGTTCGAACAGTCTAACCATCTCTGTGTCTGTGAATCGATACACAACAAGTCCCTTATTCAGCTTCGGGTCATTGCTGCCGTAACCTACCACAAGCTCAAGACTCTTATCACCTGTCAAGTCAACTAGCTCTACCCTGTCCAACTGAGTACCCTCACCATCGAAGTCGAATACCTTCGTCCATGTGTCACCATCCGATTTAAAGATCATACCATGGATTCGAACTTCCTTGTCTGGCGTCTCATAGAATACAATCGCCTCACCCTTGCCATCATTGTTCAAATCCGCAATGCGAATCGTGCTGCGATCGTCTGCATTGCGCGGCCGGATGATATTTGCTCCTTCAGGCTTTTGGGAGTCAATAATCGATTTTAAATTCGCTTTATCTGTCGACAATCGTGGTTCCTTAAGCATGGATTTGGGGTCTTGAACCCACTGACAGCCGCTTAACATGACACTAGCCAGTAGAAGGAGTAGCGATGCTTTTCGTATTGTTCGGCTTTTTATCATACATGCCATTCCTCCTTTGATGCTTCTATTATTCGTTATTTCGTCGAAACACATTACTTATCATCTATGTAGCCTATTTACAGGCATACTCTCTCATTATAAAAAAAAAGAGTCACCTAATGGTGACAAACCCGTGACAAAGCGATGATTCATTGGAAAGAAAACATCCTCCTTGCTCAGCACACATGCTTCGCACTATATTTGAGCCTCGATGCTTTCTTCGATGCTTAGTATGACAACTTATCGATAATGCCATTATCTGCTTTAATGTCATTTAACTCGTATACAGATATCGGGAAGTACAGAAATCCATATACATACGCCGCAATTTCGTACAACTGGAAGAAGAGAACGAGCGATTTATCCGTCATATAGAAATCCTGATCCGGTCGAATCGATTTGAATGGCTCTAGCGTCTGGATATCTCGCATTTTAATCTGTGCGGCGACGTGCTTAGACAACACGTCTACGTAAGGGGCCCCCGGCTTGAACAAATCAGGTAGCTTTATCAGCTTGCCTGTCTCTGTCTCAAAGGTCAACCCACGCTGATAGGTCATCCCATGGGCTGCATGATAGGGATAGTCATATATACTTAAAGTAAGACTAAGGTATCCTCTTTCGTTTAATTTGATTTCGTACCAACCTTGAACCTGAATATTCTTCGGATCTTCCTCATAGCCGGAAGTTCGAATTAATTCCCTGACCTGATTTTGTATGGTATGATTCATACGCTCCGCCGCTTGTGGATGCTTCGGATCCACAACGACAGGAACGTACACCTCCAGGTTCGGCTTGCGAATAACATGAGGCTCGATCGGAATCGGCAATGGATACAGCATAAATAAAGCCACCTCCTACGAATGCGTGAATTCGGTAAGAAAAGAACATTCTTCCCTTCCATTCAACATATGCATTCATAAGAGATGGCGTGACAATTGCCTATTTACTTTTTCCCAATCTTCATTATAATATGAGAGCCTTCTCTGATTGAAGAAGCCGTCTGCCCTTCACATCGACTGCGATAGTGCCGTCATGAAGTCCCCACAAT
This sequence comes from Paenibacillus sp. cl6col, assembly GCF_900102125.1. NCBI lineage: Bacteria > Bacillati > Bacillota > Bacilli > Caryophanales > Paenibacillaceae > Paenibacillus > Paenibacillus sp. cl6col. Next base: position 509,898 of record NZ_FNAZ01000002.1, on the reverse strand, counting down.
CGTGTAGCGAATTTCTCTGCTAGTTCAACCTGATGAAATACCGCAATAACGATCTTGCGCTGCTTCGTGCACAGGTCTCGGAATGTCGACAATACAGATTCAGCCGATTGCGGGTCTAGTCCGAGAACAGGCTCATCTGCAAGCAGCACGTCTGCTCCGTGTACAAGCGCCCTGGCAATGGCAATCCGCTGCTTCTCCCCACCACTCAGATCACTACACTTCTTATGGGCCTTGTCCAATAGGCCAAGCTGTTCAATGGTATCCATTGCCCCCATGTAGTCGTCTGAGCGTATCATTCCGGTAGCCATTCTCCATAACGGAGTTTGATGGAAGCGTCCGATTAAGACGTTCTTCAATGCCTTGCGATTGTCCGACAGCACTGGGTTCTGTTCCAAGTATGCGAACTCCCGCTTCACCTTGCGTCTTCCGCTCAACTGCTGCGCGAAGATATCCACACCGTCAACGACAAATTTGCCGCTTGTCCATCTCTCCTGAAGCGCCAAACATTTCAGCAGTGTCGACTTCCCGCTGCCGCTCGCACCTACTACACCAATGAACTCGCCCGGCTGCACCTCGAAGCTAATATTTTTCAATACCTTCTGTTCAGGAGGGTACTGCTTCACTAACTGATCTACTCTAATCACCGTCAAGACTCCTCTCCATTCCGACAATGGCAGTTCGCTGCTTGATTGCTGCGAGAGACTTTTTATGTGTGCGCAGCGATTCACGAACATGTACTCTATAGTGTAAGGAAGGTAGCCCCTAACTTGCAAGCGTTTTATTGCGCCGTCTGAAGATGAAGCCGAGTAGTGAGAATCCAATATACCAAGCCCCGAGCAAGTAGAACATGCTTCCAATTGATACGTATTGAATCCCAATGCCCGCTAAATTCGGCCCAATGATGCTCCCTAAGCTGAAGTGAATGGATGCAATCACGTTAGCGGACGGCAAATATTCCTTAGGCAATATGTCTGCTGCATACGCGAGCCCTAATGAGAAGAAAGAACCAACCAAGCCTCCAACGAGCATGAACATAATGAGAATTCCCCAGATGTTCGTACCCACAAACGGGATGATAAGGAACCCTAATCCCCCTAAGATACCGCATGCCATCAATACTTTTTTGCGGTCGATGCGGTCGCTAAGCATGCCTAACGGCAGCTGAAGAATAAGTCCCCCAATCCCGAAGAATGGAAGCAAATACGATATCCAATGCTGTTCCATGCCGAGACGAAGCGCGTATACAGGGAAGTTGCTATTCATCGAGGCTTCCATGTAACCGTATAGGAATGCTGGCATCAGAGCGAACCAGGCCCATTGGTAGGAACGGCGATAGCGTTTCTCCGGTCTCGATCCGTCCTTCATCATCGCAGCTTCTTCATTTGGCAGCTTCACATATACAATTGCCATAACAATAAGGAACAGGAGAACAATCGCGATGAACGGTGCTGAATCATGGATAGACAACAAATTAATGCCTAATGGCCCGAAGCTGAAGCCTACCCCATACGCCATCCCATATAGGGAGATGTTTCTTCCCCGTCGATTCGCTGGACTGACTGACACGGCCCACAGCTGTGTCGCATAATGCAGCGCGCTGTCACCTAGACCAACAACAATTCGCAGAACGAACCATACCCAAATGTTCGGGAAGAACGGAAATAACGCTAGTGCGATCGTAACCGACACCATACCGGCAAGCAGCATTTTCTTATAGCCGAGCCGAATGAGTATCCGCTCTACTAGGAACATCATGGAGAATACCCCTAAGTAGAGGGCGGTAGCATTCAATGCATTCAGATCGGATGGAACCCCCATTCGCTCCAAGAAGATCGTAAGTAAGGGCAGCAATAACCCCTGACTAAGACCTGTAATCATAACAACAATAATCAGAATTATAAATTTCCAAGTTGGGGAATCTGTCGTGTTCCGCCAAGATGCCATTCTTAAACCTCCCCATTTATCTCTATCAAATGAACATTTCACAATTATAGTAGACAATGCTATGCAATACAATTCATAATAAATGTAGACATTCATTGTCATTACCAAGGAGGCTACGCAGGCATGACCTATCATGTTCGTATCGACTGTTCATCGGTATATGAACTTATTGGAAGCTTCATGCTATTTGTACACCGCAAATGGATTCGCAATGTTGACAACGGCATGACGTGGGTACGTCAAGCAGAGCATATGATGCCCAGTGAATGGGAGGAGCATGCTCGTCAGGTGAAGCGTTATTCACTAACGGATTATGACATGCTGTATGCTATAGCGCTTGAATATACAGGCGGCAGTCATATTACAGGGTACATCGAGCATCTGGAACAGACAACTGATCAGCAATGGAAGCACGTTCAGGAGCAGTATGGCCTGCTAGAGATTTCGCTCACCAGAGATGATTGCCAACGATATTATGTACCCGCATTGAAATGCTGGTATGAGCATTACATCTCGCACACCTTGCCACAATGGGAGCCTATTTTGCTGCAAGATGCGGATGAGAAGCGACTCTTAATGAGCAAAATAACTCCAGAAGAAGTTGTCGAAGTTGCAACGAATGGCATCGTCATTCGTGATGAGAAGAATCATATTCGCGAATGCATTCTTGCCCCAATGTGGCACTATCGTCCTATGAACAATACGTGCACGTTTAAGAACAAGCTGCTTGTCCTGTACGCGGTTGACGAGCCCGCTGAAGATGATTGCGTGCCGTCTCACAGCCTGCTTCGCATGACGCAAGCGCTTGCTGACCAAGAACGGCTGCAGCTGCTGCGTTTCGTTAGTCAAGGTTCACGCTCATTCGCTGATATCCAACAGCATCTCTCATTATCCAAAGGAACCGTGAAGCATCATTTGGCCGTTCTTCGATCCGCTGGATACATACGTACCTATTGGGACGGCGATTCGGAATCCATCGCCCTTCGTCGGGAAGGGTTGTCCGACTTGTCCGTATTTCTAGAAGATTATGTGCAAGTACAATTGTAACGACTGACAAAGTATGCGTAATGGAAGGTTATCGCTATCCTCCTGACGCTTGTCATGTCTGAAAGGCGCAAGGAGGAAATCACATTGACTACATCAATGCCAAAACAAACAATACTGTTCGACATGGACGACACGCTCATTTATTGCAACAAATACTTTGACATTGTCATTCATCAATTTTTGGATACGATGACGACTTGGTTCAACTCATCGAACATGAGCGCGCAAGAAATCAAGTCCGTCCAATCTAAGTTCGACATCGCTGGCGTACAGAAAAACGGGTTTCAGAGCGAGCATTTCCCTCGTTCCTTCATTGATACGTACGACCACTTGTGCAACTTGACAGGCAGAGATTCCTCTGAAGAGGAGAAGGAACAGCTCTGGAAGCTCGGACTTAGCGTGTATGACATGGAAATTGAGCCTTATCCAGGAATGGTTGAAACACTAGAACTGCTTCGTGATCAAGGTCATGAATTGTACCTGTATACAGGCGGCGAGCCTGTTATCCAGCAGCGCAAGATTGACCAAATGAAGCTGTCCGCCTACTTCGGAGATCGCATCTTCATTCGTCAGCATAAGACAGCTGAAGCATTAGCAGAGATTGTGAAGGAGCAAGGCTTCTCACCTGCCAATACATGGATGATCGGCAACTCCGTACGGACAGATGTGCAGCCCGCCCTCTTAGCTGGACTTCATGCCATTTATTTAAAGCGTCCGAATGAGTGGCTCTACAACGTCATTGACATTGAGATCGAGCCCCAAGGAGCACTGTACACTTTAGAGAAGCTTGCTGACGTACCTCGTGTTATCGAGGAATGGCTGCTCGCTTCCAAGCTGAGCTAGATCAAGCAGACCCAAGTTCAATCCGGAACACAACATGAAGAAGCCATGCTGTCTCGTTTCCACCCTATGGGGCGGGCATATGGCTTCTTCATGTATGCTTCTAATGGAGAAACGAATATTCGTGTTCCGCTATTCTTCAACCACTTTCAAATCCCCAGTTGATCGATTGGCTAGAACCAATCTTCCTTTCACCGCTGCACTTCCTCTGGTAAAGCTAAGCTTCTTCGTGCTTCCCTTCTCCAATAGCTCACGCATCATCACCGGAGATATCGTCTTCCCTGTAGCCAACTGCTTTTTCCACACAACGAACTTGCAGCCTAGCTTATAGTTCGAGCAGCCGAACCCCTTGCGCCCTTCAATGATCGTACCGCCACAGCCTTCACGAGGACATATGCCGAAGGTTTCAGGTGCTGCATGTTGTCCGCTTCCTTCTGATGAGCGGCTAGAACCAGAAGCTTGCGTCGCCGAACCCTTCACTTTGGAGCTCTTCGATGTCTTGGCGCTGGTTTGCGGCTTGCCTCTCCCCTTGGATGACTTGTCCGATTCGATCAATGCTAGAACTTCGGCTGATACAGGGCTTTGCTTGCCGACACAATCAATGACATGAAGCGTGAACTTGCGCACAGCTTCCATGAATACATCTTCCGATGCCTCTCCTCTGGCAATCTGCGTTAATCGTCTCTCCCATTGCCCTGTCATCTCTGGTGAGGTTAGAAGATGTACCCCTGCCCCGCGAATCAGCTCAACAGCTGTCTTACCTTTGGTTGCGAGTGTAAGACGTTTGCCAGTCATCAAGATATATCCGACTTGCTTCAGCCGTTCAATTGTCGCCGCCCGCGTCGCAGGGGTTCCCAGCCCTGCATCCTTCATTACTTCACGCAGCTCTTCATTATCCAGGTGCTTCCCTGCGCTTTCCATTGCCTTCAGCAATGTGCCCTCTGTATAAGACTTTGGCGGCTGTGTTGCCTTGGCAGCCATCTCCGCTTCGCGACAATGCACAGGCTGATTCTTGTCTAGGTTGAACTGCTCCGTATCGTTAAGTTCCTCTACTTGATCCGAGGATGATTGAGAATCCCCTTCATCCTCATCTTTCTTTTTCGAACGCTTAGTGCGGGACTTCTCCTTATCATGATCATATAGGAGCTTCCAGCCCCGTATTCGCCATTGCTTCATGCTCGTCTTGAATGATTCCTGCTCGACCTCGGTTAACACCGTATAAAGGGTATACTCTGCAATTGGATAGAAGTGCGCCAGCAAGCGACGAACGATTAAGTCGTAGATTTTGCCTTCTTCAGGCGATAAGGTGCCCGGGCGCTTCGTCGTTGGCAGAATGGCATGGTGATCCTCAACTTTGTCTGGGTTGCACACGCTGCGGTTATTTTTATGAACCCGACTCGGTTCTGCTTGCGCCGCCAAGTCCGCATAACCCGGCATACTCATTAGCATCTTGAGCGCCTGATGCATGCCACCAATATTTTGCTCCGTCACATAGTTCGAGTTCGTCCGCGGGTACGTAATCGCCTTGTGCTTCTCATATAATGCTTGGGCTATATCCAGTGTCTTCTTCGCCGAGAATCCAAAACGCGCGTTAGCATCCCGCTGCAGCAGTGTTAAATCATAAAGCTTGTACGGATACTCCTTGCCTTCTTTGATCTGGTAGTCGGCAATTCGTCCGCTCTTCCCTCTCACTTTGTCAGCAATCTCAGTCGCCTTTTGCTCGTCCGTAATTCGGTCGCCCTGTCTAGTTCCCTTATAAGTTGTATCTCCCTGCTGAAATACAGCTGTAACCTCATAATAGGATTCGGATTGGAACGCCGCAATCTCCTGCTCCCGGTCATAAATAAGCGCAAGGACTGGTGTCTGAACGCGTCCAACCGACAATAGTGCCTTGTGCTTCGTTGTAAAGGCGCGAGAAGCGTTCATCCCAATAATCCAATCTGCCTGACTTCGGGCTCTTGCTGCAGCTGTAAGCCCTTCATAATACTCTGCACCCTTCATCTCTTCGAATCCTCGGCGAATCGTGTCTGCTGTCAGGTCGGATATCCATAAGCGCTTAACAGGCTGCTTCCATTTATAATGCTGTTGAATTAGAGCGAAAATATATTGCCCCTCGCGCCCAGCATCGCACGCATTCACGATTGTATCGCATTGTTTCGCCAACTCCCCGATCATTTTCAACTGATCCTTTGTGCGGCGTTCCGCCACGATCTTGAAGCTATTCGGTAGAATCGGCAGATCATAGAAGTTCCATCGTTTATATTTCGCATCATAGGCTTGCGGCTCTGCCAATCCGAGCAAATGGCCGATTGCCCATGTAATGATGTAGTGATCCCCTTCAATATGCGTCCGATGCTTACGGCCCCTTGGCTCGATGACAGAAGCGATGTTTCGTCCCATATCAGGCTTCTCAGCCACGACAAGTGTCTTCATCCTACCACCTCTTTCCATACACAACAGAAGAAGCCGCGCATGTGAGAATAAGCGCAGCTTCTTACTAACGTTACTATGTTCTATTATTCACTACTTTCACATTTAAGGCAATAGTGTAGTTCCCATCAAATATCGATCCACTTCTCTTGCAGCCTCTCGTCCTTCATTGATCGCCCATACGACGAGACTCTGTCCACGGCGCATATCTCCTGCGGCAAATACTTTACCTACATTCGTCGCATACTTGCCATAGTCGGCCTTCACATTCGTCCGACGATCGGTTGCCAGTCCGAGTTGCCCTGCAATGGTCTGTTCCGGCCCATCGAAGCCAATCGCAATCAGCACGAGTTGTGCCGGGAATACGCGTTCCGTACCGGGAATCGGCTGATAAATTTTCCGTCCAGTCTCATCGACAATCCGTTCAATCTGCACCGTATGCAGTTCCTTCACCTGTCCATCTTCATCACCGACGAACTTCGTTGTCATGATGGAGAATTCACGAGGATCTCTGCCATATAAGGCTTTGGCTTCCTCATGGGCATAGTCCAGCGTGTAGACGTTCGGGAACTGCGGCCAAGGATTTGTACTTGCATCTCGTTCTAGCGGAGCCTTCGCATGCGTACCAAATTGTGTAACACTGCGACACCCGTGACGGAGCGCAGTTGCAACGCAATCTGTTCCAGTATCTCCGCCTCCGATGACGATCACATCCTTGCCCTCGGCATTAATATACTGACCATCCTCCAGATTGGAGTCAAGATAGCTCTTAATCGTACCATTCAAGTAATCCATCGCATAGTGGATTCCGTGCAAATTGCTTCCTTCTATTTGGAACTCACGCGGCTTCGTTGCGCCTCCGCATAAAACTACCGCATCATGAGAGGCAACTAACTGATCAGCTGGGATGTCCTTGCCGATTTCCGTATTCGTCACAAATTGAATGCCTTCCGCCTCCAATAGCTGAATACGGCGATCTACAACTTGTTTCTCCAGCTTCATCGTTGGAATCCCATACGTGAGGAGGCCACCAAGACGATCTGAACGCTCGAAGACGGTTACGGAATGGCCGGCTTTATTTAATTGCGCGGCACAAGCTAGGCCAGCAGGACCTGATCCTACAACAGCCACATGCTTACCTGTTCGCTGAGCTGGAGGATCGGGCTTCACCCAGCCCTCTTCAAATCCTCGTTCGATGATAGCTTCTTCTATTGTCTTAATCGTAACTGGCTGTCCAATTAGCCCTACTGTACAAGAGCCTTCACATGGTGCAGGACATACACGCCCTGTAAACTCAGGGAAGTTATTGGTCTTATGCAGGCGCTCAAGTGCCTCCTGCCATAACCCTCGATACACGAGCTGATTCCATTCTGGAATCAAATTGTGCACAGGACAGCCTGATGTTCCTCCCGTCATTTCAATACCTGTATGACAATATGGGGTTCCGCAGTCCATACAGCGGGCGCCTTGTGTGCGAAGCTCTTCTTCACTTAAATGCTTATGGAACTCTTCCCAATCCTTCAGCCGTTCCAATGGATCGCGATCAGCCGGAATCTGACGGCGATACTCCATAAATCCAGTAGGTGTTGACATGCGATTTCCTCCATCCGTCCATCCGTATATTTGTATGAGTAAGGTTGATTGGTCATTCTTTTGTTGCGGTTTCATGGATTTCCATGCAGACATTCATTGCACTCTTCGACATGTTTTTCAACCTATCCTACTCAATTTACGCCTATATTCCAATGGAGTCATGAACAAATCATTTGCATTTCTTCACACAATATCACATCAACACATTTACGATCTCAATTATTTTTTGCGTACAAAAGATTGGAACAGATGATCGTATTCATTCTTCTCATCAACGATTCCTGGCTCTTCCCACTCAAGCTCCCATACACGCTCATCGTATTCTGGGAAATGCTCGTCACCCTCGAATGTCTGCGCGATTCGCGTAACAAGCAGCTTGTCCGCATACGGCATAAACAAATTATAAATTTGGGCTCCGCCAATAATCATCACTTCTTCATCTTGAGCAAGCTCAAGCACGGAAGTGATGTCCGAGATAACCTCAGCGTCATCTGTACACCACTCTGGGTTGCGTGTCAAGACAAGATTGCGCCGTTTCGGCAGTGCTCCGTTCAGCGAATCGTACGTTTTGCGTCCCATCACAACGGTTTTGCCTTTTGTATTCTCTCGGAAAAACTTCATATCATTCGGTAGATGCCACGGCATTCCATTGTCCTTGCCAATAAGCCGTTGTTCGTCCATCGCCCATATCATCGTAATCGACAATTTCAATTCCTCCTTTGATCGTTCTTAGCAGAGTCACAGAAGTCGAATGTAATATTCGTGCGCGTTATTGCACAACAACCATCGATTACACAGCGACAGGCGCTTTGATTGCTGGATGATATTCGTAGCCTTCGAACTCAAAGTCCTCAAAGCGGTAATCAAAGATTGATTCTGGCTTGCGCTTAATGACCAGCTTCGGAAGCGGCAATGGCTCGCGCTGCAACTGCGTATTCACCTGTTCCAGATGATTCGAGTAAATATGAACGTCTCCACCGCTCCAGACGAACTCGCCTACTTCCAAATCACATTGCTGCGCCACCATATGCGTTAACAGCGCATAGCTTGCAATGTTGAAAGGCAAACCAAGGAATGTATCCACAGAGCGCATGTTCAACAAGCAGCTCAGCTTGCCATCTGCCACATAGAATTGGAAGGAATAATGGCATGGAGGCAGCTTCATCTGATCGACCTCACCTACATTCCACGCGGATACGAGCAACCGGCGGGAATCCGGATTCGTCTTAATTTGCTCAATCACATTCGCGATCTGGTCAATCGTACGACCGTCTTTCGTTTCCCAGTTCCGCCATTGCGAGCCGTATACAGGGCCAAGATTACCGTTCTCGTCCGCCCACTCATCCCAAATCGTTACCTTGTTCTCCTTCAAATAGCCGATATTCGTATCGCCGCTAAGGAACCACAACAACTCATGGATGATCGAACGAAGATGCAGACGCTTCGTCGTCACGAGCGGGAATCCTTCATTTAGGTCAAATCGAAGCTGGCGACCAAATACGGAAATCGTACCTGTGCCTGTACGATCTTCTTTTTTCACGCCATGATCCAAAATATCCTGCAATAATGCCAAATATGATTTCATTCTCTATTCACTCTCTTTCCTTACCGTTCTGAAGTGTATCTTACCTAGTGTACCATTCCAGAGTAAAAAAATCATCGGTATCCCATTCCATTATCATTATCATGTTAATCGGTTACGAATCTGCGATTTGCTAGACGTTCATTGAATCTCTCTCGAAAATGGAAGCTTAATCAAAGAAAAATCCGGCCATCATATGCCCGGATAAGAAAAAAGATAGAATTCACGAAATACCCAACGTTAAAATAACGTTCACCCCTATTGACTCACAATGGGCAAACCGTACAGAATGTCTTATCGTTATTCTTCGAATTTATGACCACATTCCGCACAGAAGCTCGACCCTTTATCACTTGCTACCTGACACACTGGACATACAACCATCACTTTTATATCTACAACTTCCTCTTCTGAAAAATGCCCTACAAAATGATGTCCGCAGCCTGAACAGAACTTTGTATCTAATGTAGCAGCTTTACTACAAGACGGACACAGTTTCTCATTCTGCACCGTACGAATCCGATTTTCAACATCCTGAACTTCTGCTTTCTTCTGATTAATCTGTTCACTAAACAGCAGCAGTTGATCGCTTATTTCTTCTATTGTCCCATTCTGCATGGCATGATACACACATTCTCCCATACGACTGTAGATACCCGTAATTTCTTTTTCCTTTGAAGAGATTTGAAATTTCAACCGATTTACCTCTATTGTGGACTGTGCTTTTTTTCCTGCTTCCGCTGCACCTTGCTTTAATTTATCAAAAAAACTGCTCACCGTAATCCTCTCCATTCCGTAAATGAGTACTGATCATGATAACTCTAGATATTAGTAATATAGAGAAAAACATCTCTGTTTATTACATGAATCACCTTACATAACCAGTACTATTCACATCTCGGTAAAAAAAAGCCCCCGCAGCGCTGCTGCAAGGGCAAAAGCAAATCAATATATAAACAGAACCGTAACAGAACGTATACAGAACCCTCAGAGAGAGAGGGGATTACTTACCTACTGTGTGGATTGGGTGACCAAGAACAACTTCAGCAGCTTCCATCACGATTTCACCAAGTGTTGGGTGAGCGTGGATTGTCAACGCCAAGTCTTCTACAGTTGCAGACATTTCAACTGCCAAGCCCATTTCCGCGATCAAGTTCGATGCTTCAGGACCTACGATTTGAGAACCGAGGACGATACCTGTGTCAGCATCGGATACGATCTTCACGAAACCGTCAACGCTGCCGCCGAGGGACAACGCACGACCGTTACCTGCATAAGGGAATTTACCAGCTTTAACTTTGAAGCCTTTTTCCTTCGCTTCGGATTCAGACAAGCCTACGCTTGCGCACTCTGGATCTGTGAAGCATACTGCAGGGATGCACTTGTAATCTACAACGCTAGGCATTCCAGCAATTGCTTCTGCAGCCACTTTACCTTCGTAAGAAGCTTTGTGAGCCAATGCAGGGCCAGCAACGATATCGCCGATAGCGAAGATATGCGGAATGCTTGTACGTCCTTGATGGTCAACTTCGATCAAGCCGCGATCAGTCATTTTCACGCCGATCATGTCCAGACCAAGCTCACCGTCAGTGTTCGGACGACGACCAACTGTTACGAGCAAGTAGTCAGCTGTCACTTCTTTGGACTCGCCGCCAACTGTGAATTTCACAGTAACGTCTTTGTCTGTTTGTGTAGCAGATTCTGCTTTCGCACCCGTGAAGATCTCAACATTGGATTTCTTCATGTTTTTCGATACAAGTTGTGTCATGTCTTTGTCGAAGCCAGGAAGAACCATGTCCGCGCCTTCGATAACTGTTACTTTCGTACCGAACTTAGAGTACATTTGACCAAGCTCAGCGCCGATGTAGCCGCCGCCGATAACGATCATGGACTTAGGAACTTCTGGCAATTCCAAAGCTTCTGTCGAAGACAGGATGCGTCCAGTGAATGGGAAAGGCTTCAATTCGATTGGACGGGAACCTGTTGCGATGATGCAGTTTTTGAATTTATAGCGCGGTGCTTCTTGATCGTTGAAGACACGTGCTTCATTTTCATTGATGAACATGCATTCGCCTTTGAAGATTTGAACTTTGTTAGCTTTCAACAAAGCGCCTACGCCGCCAGTCAATTTCTTAACTACGCCGCCTTTAAATTCTTGCACTTTTGTGAAGTCCACTTTTACGTTTTCTGCAGTAATACCGATTGCAGAAGCGTGTTGTGTTACTTCATATTGGTGTGCAGCGCTGATAAGCGCTTTGGATGGGATACAACCGCGGTTCAAGCACACACCGCCGAGTTCGGATTTATCTACGATGAGTACGCTTTGGCCGAGTTGGGCAGCGCGAATCGCTGCCACGTAACCGCCAGGGCCTGCCCCGATAACCAAAGTGTCAATGTTCAAAGATGCGTCTCCTACTACCATTTGGTTACACCTCCATAACAAGCAACTCAGGATTAGCAAGCAGTTGCTTGATGTAGTTCATAAAGTTTTGAGCTGTCGCGCCATCGATCAGACGGTGGTCGAAGCTGAGGGACAATGCCATAACTGGCGCTGCCACGATTTCGCCGTTCTTCACAACTGGCTTCTCGGAGATACGGCCTGTACCCAAGATTGCAACTTCTGGGAAGTTGATGATTGGAGTAAAGAACATACCGCCAGCGGAACCAATGTTTGTGATTGTGATTGTGCTGCCTTTCAGTTCGTTCGGAGCAAGTTTGCCTTCACGACCGCGGCTAGCCAAATCTTTAATATCGTTAGCGATCATCCAGATGCTGCGACGATCTGCATCATTGATTACAGGAACCATCAAGCCGTTGTCTGTATCTGTTGCGATACCGATATTGTAGTACTTTTTGTACACGATTTCGTTGTTTGCTTCGTCGATCATTGCGTTCATCGCAGGGAATTGACGGCAAGCTGCAACGAGTGCTTTTACGATGAATGGAAGGTAAGTTACTTTTGTACCTTTCTTCTCCATCATTGGCTTCAAGCGTGTGCGGAATGCAACAAGCTCGCCAACTTCCACTTCGTCCATGATTGTAACGTGTGGAGCTGTGTAAGCCGATTTAACCATTGCATTCGAAATCGCCTTACGGATACCTTTGAATGGTACACGCTCTTCTTCAGCATCGCGTCCAGTTGCTGCTGCCGCTGGAGCTGCTTTTTTCGCTTCTTCAGCTTTAGGAGCTTCAGTTGCTGCTGGAGCTGTTGCAGGTGCTCCGCCGTTAGCGAATGCTTCTACATCTTCACGAGTGATTTTGCCGTTCTTGCCAGTAGCAGGAACTTCAGCAATGTTCACGCCAAGATCACGAGCATGCTTGCGAACGCTTGGAGTTGCTAGTACATCACGGTTAGGTGCTGCTGCTACGCCTTCAGCTTTAGGAGCTTCAGCTGCTGCTGGTGCAGGAGCTGCTTCCTCTTGAGCTGCTTCTTCTGGCATATCTTGCTCAGGGATTTCACCTTCAGCGTCGATGATCGCTACTACTTCGCCCATATGGCATACTTGACCATCTTTCGCGAATACTTCCAATACCGTACCATTTACAGGGCAAGGAACTTCAACGATAGCTTTATCGTTTTGTACTTCCATGATGATATCATCATCAGTTACCTTGTCTCCTGCTTTAATGTGCATTTTGATAATTTCGCCTTCGTGAAGGCCCTCCCCTAGTTCAGGGAAGCGATACTCAAATTTAGCCACAGTAAAATCCTCCTTCTCTCTGTTCCGGTTCTATCTTAGAAGTTCAATACTTTGTTGACGCCTGCTACGATACGAGCTGGTGATGGCAACCATTGATCTTCGATTTGTGCAAAAGGATACACTGTATCTGGACCTGCAATGCGAAGTACAGGTGCTTCCAAGTGAAGAATCGCTTTTTCGTTGATTTGTGCAATAACTTCTGCAGCTACGCCGGAAGTCTTTTGCGCTTCTTGTACCACAATTGCGCGGTTCGTCTTCTTGATAGACTCAACGATTGTGTCGATATCAAGCGGCGCCAATGTGCGAAGGTCGATAACTTCTGCTTGCACGCCTTCTTTTTCAAGTTCAGCAGCAGCTTTCATTGCTGTGTGAACCATCAAGCCGTATGCAAGAATTGTTACGTCTTTACCTTCACGAACAACTTTCGCTTTACCGATTTCAACTGTATATTCGCCTTCTGGCACTTCATCACGGAATGCATGATACAAGTTCAAGTGTTCCATGAAGAATACTGGATCATTGTCACGGATTGCGGAAATCATCAATCCTTTTGCATCGTAAGGGTTGGAAGGAACAATAACCTTGATACCTGGTGTTTGTACCATCAAACCTTCAAGGGAGTCTGTATGCAATTCTGCAGCTTTTACGCCGCCACCGAATGGTGTGCGGAATACGATTGGCGAGTTGTAGCGGCCGCCGGAACGGAAGCGCATGCGTGCTGCTTGAACGCACATTTGGTCAAGTGCTTCATAGATGAAACCTACAAATTGGATTTCAGCAACAGGACGGAAGCCTTGAACGCCCAAACCTACTGCCATACCGCCGATTGCGGACTCTGCAAGCGGAGTATCAAATACACGCTCTTCACCAAATTCTTTTTGCAAACCTTCAGTCGCACGGAATACACCGCCGACATGGCCAACGTCTTCACCAAAGACCACAACATTAGGGTCTCTTTTCAATTCAACGCGCATTGCGTCGCGAATTGCTTCTTTCATATTCATTTGTGCCATTGCTTGTTTCCTCCTTACCGTTATCACAGAACCATATATGGAATCGTTGTCCTCGCATCAACGAGGCCCGTTAACTTTCAGAACGCTGTCCGAATTATTGGAAATCCGCTTTTTGCTCTTCCAAGAATTTCGGAGTTGTTTCGAACATGCTGTCGATCAAGCCTGCAACAGTCATTTTCTCTGTTTTTTCAGCACGTTTGATTTCTTCGTTCACTTTCGCTTTTGCTTCATCTTTTACGCGAGCTGTGTCTTCTTCTGTCCAAAGACCTTTTTTCTCCAAGTATTTGCCGAAGCGCACGAGTGGATCTTTGATTGCCCATTCTGCTTCTTCGTCTTTTGTACGATATTTTGTAGTATCGTCCGCCATGGAGTGTGGACGGTAACGGTAAGTCAACGCTTCGATCAACGTTGCGCCTTCACCTTTGCGTCCGCGTTCTGCAGCGATTTGAACAGCCTTGATAACGGCAAGCACGTCCATGCCGTCTACTTGCATGCCATGGATACCTGCTGCAACGGATTTATGAGCGATCGACTTCGCATTTGTTTGTTTCGCAAATGGAGTTGTGATTGCATAGCCGTTGTTTTGTACGAAGAAGATAACTGGCAAGTTGAATGCGCCTGCGAAGTTCAAGCCTTCGTAGAAGTCGCCTTCGGAAGAACCGCCGTCACCTGTGTATGTGATTGCAACCTGTGCTTGCTTTTTCAACTTGAAGCCCATTGCAATACCCATCGCGTGCAAGATTTGCGCGCCGATGATGATTTGCGGCATCATTACGTTAACGCCTTCTGGAATTTGTCCACCATGTTGATGACCACGGGAGTACAAGAAAGCTTGGTACAAAGGCAATCCGTGCCATACGATTTGCGGCATGTCACGATATGCTGGTACAACAAAGTCTTCTTTTTGCAATGGATATACGCTACCTACCATGGAAGCTTCTTGACCGGACACCGGTGCATAGAAACCAAGGCGGCCTTGACGGCCAAGGTTGATTGCGCGATCATCCCATGTACGTGTAAATACCATACGGTACATGATTTCTTTCAATTGTTCGTCAGTCAGATCCGGAACCATATCCGGGTTAACAATTTCTCCTTCCGGAGACAAGACGGACAACGGTTGAATCTCTTCCGTCTGAACTTCAAATGGGAACTTGCTCATGTTTTTCACCTCAATAAAAGTTTGAAGATTTTGTTTCGCTGTTATAGAATTATTATACACCTGTTTTAGTCGATTGGTCAAAAGAAAACGCGAAAAAAGTGAACATTTTGTTGAATTGTTGTTATAACAGCTGTTGTTAATGACTATAACAGAGTGTTACAAATTTGTGAACTCACTCACATAGTCGATACTTGTTCGCGGAACATTATATAGTAGAAAGTCAAAGATTCTTATTTCTTTCCTATAGTGAGTCCCTAATCAAGACCATCGAAATTAGTATTCACCAACATTGATAAAATTTTGCATGAGGCGGTGCTATGCATGTCAGATTCTTCAATATTCAAGAGAACCATTGTAAAACACGACATTCCAAGCAAATATCTTGAAGGAGGCAGTCGTCACGTTCGCGTCTATTTGCCGCCAGGATATCAGGAAATACTCAGTTATCCCGTTGTCTATTGTCAGGACGGAGAAGATTTCTTTAATTTTGGTCGTATTGCGACACACGCGAATCAGCTCATTATCGAAGGTGACATGGAGCCATTCATCATCGTTGGAGTTGATGTGAATAAGAAAATCCGTACTTCTGAGTATTCCCCGGATGGAGAACGATTTGAATCCTATACTCGCGCCTTTGCAGAAGAGATTGTACCTGCAATTGAGCGAATGTATCCGGTACGTACAGATTGGACGGAAATCACGCTCGCAGGTGATTCACTCGGTGGCACTGTTTCCCTACACCTAGCGCTAAAATATCCTAACAAATTCCGTCAGGTAATCTCCTTGTCCGGCGCCTACTACCCATATTCGCAGCAGCTTATCGCGCAGGAGCAGGATCTATCATGGCTGCATCTCTTTATGATCGTCGGTCTGCAAGAGACTGCGTTCACAACCGATACAGGGACTTATAATTTTGTTGAATTAAATCGGGATACACACAAGCTGTTTACGGATCGAAATGCTCATGTTCTCTATGCAGAGCATGAAGGGCATCATTTGTGGGGATTCTGGCAAAAACATGTCCCAGATGCTCTTCGTCATTTTCTTGACTAGCTGCTTGTCCATTTCCATATGAGCATACAAGCATTGATGAGGAACACCCCTATTAAACATAAAAAAAGTAGTGGCATACAAGGATGTATGTCACTACTTTTCATCAAACCCATAAATATTTTATAACATGAAAGGATGTTCCACTTTAATCCGCTCTAACAATCGTACACACCCCGCTTGAACTAAACGATATACTTCTTCAAAGTTGCCTGTATAGTACGGATCAGGTACCTCTTCACGGTTCTCTTCAGGAAGCAAAGTCATAAAGCGCAGAACTTCAGATGTTCTGTTGTCTGACCCTTCCCACGCCAGCACATTTTGTTCGTTGCTCGGATCCATACATACGATGTACGTATAAGTTTGAAAATCTGTCGGATGAAGCTGTCGTGCTCTCATTCCTTCATAAGTGATCCCGTGTTCGTCCAACAGCTTGCGAGTTCCTTCATGCGGAGGATGACCAACATGCCAATCTCCTGTACCTGCTGAATCCACCTGAATCACCTGATTTAAGCCTGCTTGCTCCACTTGCTCACGGAATACAGCTTCAGCCATAGGAGAACGGCATATATTTCCCAGGCATACGAACAACACGTTCACCTTCGTACTTTCAGCCACGTAACATTCCTCCCTTTTCTATATACCTTAGCTTCTTGCCTTACTTAGTGTTTCATTATGTAAGGTGTATATCCTGTTAAGATTCACTTATTGTATCGGCAGTCTTTATTTATTGCAAATGGATATATTTATTTGGTTCCCCATTCATATTTCGATATAATGGGAGGGATTCAACTTGTCATCATACTTATTGCGATATAAAGGAAGGTCATAACGTTGTCAAACGATCAACAGGTTACTTCAACACCCGCTCATATTGCCATTGTAGCGGGTGGAACCATTTCCGAGAAAATAGCAGACCAGATTCGTACGATGGATTACATCATCGGCGCTGATCGAGGAGCTCTCTATCTGGTACAGCACAACATTATTCCCGATCAGGCCTTAGGAGATTTCGACTCCGTAACAGAGGATGAACGGGAGCATATCCGCGCTTCGAGCCGGAAATACATGGATTGTGACGCCGTCGATAAAAATTATACCGACACCGAACTTGCTTTCAATCATGCTCTCGCAATGCAACCAACGCAAATTACGCTATTCGGCGTAACCGGCACGAGACTTGATCATACGCTGTCTAATATTCATTTATTGCGCAAAGCCGTCGATGAAGGAATTAAGTGTCAAATCGTAGACGAACACAATATCATTATGCTAACGAATTCGAGTGTTACATTACAGACGAATTCCTTCCCGTATGTATCATTGCTGCCACTGAGCTCAACGGTAACTGGTATTACGTTAACTGGATTTAAGTACCCGCTTCATGATGCAACCCTGCAGATTGGACAATCCCTAGGAATAAGCAACGAATGGGATGACGGTGATACTGCTTCGGTTCGTGTGCGAGAAGGCTACCTCTTAATTATTTGCAGTCGCGATTAATATAAAGTGGATTTCAATCTCTGTCAAAGTGTCATTCGTAAAAGGAATACGCCATTCAATCGTTCTATGATGTAACTACCTGCGAACGTTCGAATGGCGTATTTTTTATTTGTAAATAATCTTTACATCACCGCTTACAACAACAGCATACCTAGCATGGCTGACAGCAGAACGGTAATCCAGGGCGATTGCCTCCATACAATTAGTGATAATATACCAATTAGCACGATACACATGTGAATCGGACTCGTTACCGATGTTGTGAGGACAGGATCGTAAAGTGCTGCAAGCAGCAACCCTACAACAGCGGCATTGATCCCTTGAAAAGCTGCCCGAACACTACTCCATTGCCGAACATGCGACATATAAGGGAGTACTGCCCCCATTAGCAGGTAAGAAGGGAGAAAAATAAATAAAGTAGCAACGATGGCAAGGACGATTCCAAATCCACCTGAATGAATAGAAGCACCTACAAATGCTGCAAATGTAAACAAAGGCCCTGGTACTGCTTGTGCTGCCCCATACCCTGCGAGCAGTGAAGAATCATCCAGCAACCCTGCCGTCATCAGTTCATGCTTCAGTACAGGAAGGACAACATGTCCGCCACCGAACACCGCTGACCCGGTACGATACATGACTTCCATAAGCTGTGTCACTACACTTGGTATATAATACGCCAGCATTGGCAACCCGATAAGCAGTCCGAAAAATAACAGAGTCATCCATTTTGCAAATGTACGTGAAATGTTTGACTTCCCTTCTTCAATGCACTCATATTGGTTTTGATTGGTCCTGATCGCTGGTTCGCTAATTTCCGCCCGATTTCGGAATAGGACGACACCTGCAGCAAGTGAACCCCCCATAATAAGGAGCTGTCCGTAAACGCCGATAAGAAGAAGGGATAGAATTGCGGCAACAATTGCGATCGTTCTTCGAAGCGCGTCAGGTGTCAATTGTTTATTCATTCCCCATAACGCCTGAATAATAATCGGAACTGCCGCAAGCTTCAATCCTTGCAGCCACCCAGGATCTTGATTGGGCAGCCAACTAATTCCGAAGGCAAATAAGGCAAGCAGACAAGCAGACGGCAGCGTGAAGCCCAACCACGCCATCGCCCCTCCAAGCCATCCAGCTCTCTTCATACCTATTCCAATTCCAAGTTGGCTGCTGGATGGGCCGGGAAGCATTTGACTAATCGCCTGCAATTCAGCAAACTGCTGATCGTCTAACCATTTCAACTGCTGTACATAGGTTTTATGAAAGTAGCCTATATGCGCAGCCGGCCCTCCAAAAGAAGTCAATCCTAGCCGCAATGCGGTCACAAATGTTTCTCTAACTCCATGCCAATAGGTTCTCATCCGATTCCTGTTACTCCTCTTCTATTTCGCACGAATATATCTTCATTGTTCCTTCATTTCTTATATGATGAGGTACCATCCGAATTGAAGCAATAGATTTACATAATCTTATTATTGTGCAAACTGCGTTTAAATTTGTGAATCAGAAGCAGCCCAGCAAATTTACAGTAAAACAAACAACCGCCCTGCTGTTTTCAGGACGGCTCATTAAAACGTCGCTTTGCGATATGTATTACAGCAAAGACCCCTATTAAGTTGAAATCTCATTAGGGACATGATTTCAAAAAATATCCTTGTTTGGCCGCATCAGCTGATGAATGATAGGATTCCAAAGCATTCGATGGAGCGCATTTTTCGGGGAATGCATACTTAATGCCATTCATGATTACGCCATGATAATTGTTTCTCTTAAGCAGCCGTGAGCCGCCGAGAGCATAATGATTATACGAAGAAAAGCCTAAAGGAAAACCTTGTATGAAGGCCATAACACCCACGTCGTTGATGGTATTATGCCATTCTTCATCTGAAATGGAAGGCAAGGTGAATGTATAGGAAACACCATTTCGTAAAGCCCGTTCGTTGTGTTCATTGATGGTGTTGGCCAGCGCTTGTTGAATGGTATCTACGATTGTCGTACGTCTTACCGCATCAAATAACTGATCATCCTGTAGTATCGGAACATCTGAAGCCGTGCTTTTTAACTCCCGTTGATATCCTGCAAGCCAGCTCCCCGATGATGGACGATACACGGTAATATAGTCATCTAACGTAAATCCGATCACATTTCCACCTTGATCCATAAACCCATAAGGTAACTTCGGCTTCCATACATGCTGCATCTGGGATTCACCATTACGGCCGATATAATCATCCTCTGCATACATATCAACACCATCATAGCCAATGATTGCAATCACCGGAATATATCGTTTCAATTCATCCTGCTTTTTCTCCTCATTCCATAAACCAAAGTTAAGAAATAACGTCATAAAGAATGAATTAACCGCATCATTACGACGCAGTTCCAGCCGCTTCTGTGACTCATATCCTTCCTCCGTCTCCTTCCACACAGCAGATATCTGCAGTGTACGGGCTGCATCATCAACGGCTTGATTCATAGCGTCATTATACTTCAGTTCAAGCTGCAGCTTGCTCGCTTCCTCTCTTGCTTGTAGCTTATTCACCCAAAACAAAGGGAAACAGATCAGAACAAAGAGTATTGAAAATTTAACTACTTTCATTTCGAACCATTCCTCCGACAGGAATACGAATCCGTTCAGTTGGGCCAAATGAGCCTGTCAGCCAGTCCAAAATCATAGCCGCACGTGTTCGATTCGTATTGCTTACGGACACATAGAAATAATCTCCAATGCTCAGCTTATACGTACGGGACGGAGATTCAACAGATTGTCCATCTCCCGGAAACAGCTTTTCCATCAGCATCACTTTATTGTTTAGTTGGTAACGGATTAGAAAGTCCCCAGTAAATGTATTGACTTGAACGGGATCCCTATAGATCGGATCATACTTTTTCTCATAATGCTCAACAACCACCTCATATACATTACCCGTCTTCACCATTTCCGCCATAAAATCATTCCACATGACAGGAGTGATCACTCCCTTATCCCTTACGGCATCTGAGAATGTAGATGCACTTCGCTGCACATACATCGCAGCTAGGTCATCCTGCCGCTGATATGATTCTAATATCGGGTAAAGAAAGAGCAGCAGCACTCCTATCATCACACCAAGCAGCTTAACTACTGCATTGCCCAATCAGCTACCTCCTACCTGAAGATCATTTTACGGATGTCTCCATCTTCATTTCGTTCGATATGAAGATGATATTGTTTCGTTCGTGATATCGAATTGAACTGAATATTCTCAAGGGGGATTGGAGATTTGACGCTCATGCCTTCAACCTCAAGCTCAACATTCTCCCTCAACTGACTGATAAATAGAATGACATCAGCTCCCGTTAATGGCTTAGATCGTATAGGCTCCATCGTAGCTCTAACATTCCGATCCTTCACTTGATTGGCATAATCTACTTGTCGAATCGTAAAGGACGTACTTCCAATGAGTTGTAAGGCCCCCGTCAATGCGACCAAAAACAGTATCGATGCTACTGCTAGTTCAGCTATTCGACTCGCATTATGCATACTGCCTCCCTTTTCAAGCACTGATGTCAAAATATAAGTTTCCCAAAATTCCACAGTGGAGATATGTATATAAGAAAACTCAGGGTGACACCCCGAATCCTACTGCTGTTCAAATACAATCCCTCTTGTTACGTTGCTGGAGTCCACGATTAGCTTTGCTTTAAACTTTCCGCTAGGATTCACGTAGTTATCAGATGATTCATTCAATGCCAAATCTATGCTGTCATTTCGATTGTTCCCCGCAATCTCACCGTTCGGCAGCACGTAATATCCATAATGATTTCCATCCGATTTTCCTGCACGATTTTTACCAGTTACAACACGAATCCCGAATTGATCTTGCTTGAAAAATTTACGTATTGCATTAATGACCTGAGAACCGCTAACCGATGTATTATCATAAACCGTAAATGATGCCTTGCTTAACTCTGTCTGGATCGATGAAAATTCATTTTGAGCCGTTTTTGTCGCTTCCTGCGCACTAACGAACAACAACACAACAATTGTAATTAGTGCAATGGTAAGGAAAATCCCTGCTGCCACCTTCAATGCAGATTGGGCATTATTCATACTTTATACACTCCTTTGTTATAGAGATCGGATTTGTTCAAAGGAAGAACGCATTTGCTCTGCGCTCATCCATACAAGGGGTACCACGAGATACAAAAAAATTAAGGCATACATCGGAGCGAAGCCCAGCCACCTTCCCCAGCCTGCTTTGGCTTCGATACTTGTCTCATAATGCTGTCTAAGCATATCCTGTTCATAGAACCAGTCTTGCTCTGCATCATCGAACGCCTCATTAAGCGGAATATGATTGTGAGCTAGCTCCAGCTTGTCCACAAGCCTGACGAAGTCTGGATATGGCGCATGGATTCGCAGCTGTTGTAGCGCATGATCCGAACCACTCTCCCAATTAAGCAGACACAATTGTAAAGGGCGGCGGAACATAGTCGTGCAGCGACTCATCCACTCCATCATCGATTCAGCCGTCATCCGCTCGAAAGCACGCAGCAGCATGCAAAGAGACTGCATTTGACTGATCTCTGTACGCATATCCAAGTGTCGAATCCGAATACGGATCCGTAGAATCATAACAAATGCATAATATGCACCCCACCCAACGGTGAATGGAAGCAGAACTTCCCACCATGAAACTTTCATCTCACGATGATAAATAGCAAGTGGTACGAGCGACTTCGTCGATTGTTCGATTCGTTGATAGCTCCAGTCTGGGTGTTCCTTCAAGATCGCAGTTTTCAGAGCGAGTTGAAGTCCGTGATTGCCTGTCTCTGGGTTGGAACTTAGTATCCATTGCTTAGTTAACTCCATACTTAGTCCCGCTTCTAGCGATTTGGTATTCAGCTGATTCCATATCCATTGCGTAGATCCCAAGTGCAATGAGACAATTAACACAAAGCAGATTCCACAAGTTACGATCGCGTGTATGAAGCGATGGCCATAGAAATGCCCTAAGGTCATCGATTCGTTTGCTTCATGTAATAAGCGCTGAGCACGCTTAAGTGACCCAATCTGCCTACTGTTCACCCAGACATCCAGTAATCTTCGAATGATTCGCTGCTCCAGTACTCTTCTGATCCACCCAGTTCGCTGTGATTGATCCTCAGCCATCGCGCTTCTCCAATGAAGCTGTTGTAATATGCGATGGCACATCAAGACGGAACAGAAAACGGTTAGTTGCAGACACCAACCAAGCTTCGAATGATAAAACAGTTCCATGGACGGAAAATAGGTCGTCGCCCACCTTTCCAGTGGATCTGTGAAAAGGACAGGAATAGCGGCAATTGCTTTTAATCCCCCAAGCAGATAATCGAGCCGTGCACGCATAACGAGCTCTGTTTGCATTTCACGAACTATCATGGCAAGTCCCTTCAAATAGGAAGACCCAGCTGTTCCCTTCGGATCACCATACTCAGCTACCAACTTGGATAAGCCTCCAAGCATCTTATAATAACGATTCGGAGCTGCCTCCTCATAAGCAGCCATAGCGGAATCGGAATCGGGATCGCTAATCAACTTCGCAATACGCTGTAAATGTGGTACGAGCATCGGGTGCGCGCGTTCAATCGTATCTTCTAGTGCAGCATCCACCATCTTGTACCGATGATAGGCATGTCGCATGTGCCCAATCGACATGGAGGATAAATGAAGAAGCTTCACTTCGGCACGTGTGATCATAACATCACGATATAGACTTTCCGCCACACTAAGTACAACAATTAGCATGATCCATGACAGCAGATTTTGATCGAAGGAGACGAATATTGAGAGCGCAATGAGAATCGCTATTCCACTTCCTAGCAGTATGGAGGCTGTTCGCTCACGCAATAGCCACTCGTCATAACTGTATAACGGTGCAAGCTGTTGTCGGAGTGACGCCGTCTTCTTTTTGAGCACAGGAACACTCATGCTCCAACGATAGACATCCCTCAACAGTTTTTTATACAATTGTGTGAGGGCCTTAACTCCATTCTGATTTCCATGGGCACGTACCTTATTCTCCGCAATCCCAGTCGATATTAACTTTCTAGACAACATCCATAACATGAAAGAAACAGCTATTGCCCCGCTTGCAATCCATAGTAACAAGCTGCTAACTAGCAACCGGATATCCTCCCTCCTGAGCAAGCCAATCGCGGAATCGCTGCTTATCCTCAGCAGTCATTTCGGCTTCCATCGCTTCTCTCTGCTTCACGGATATCGGGTTCACGAGGTAATATCGGCCTTGATGATATTCAATAATATTTCGGTAAGTGAAGGATCGAGTACGCATCATATGTCGGTGCACACGCTGCGAGGATTCGATATAGCGATCCCATGTCATGTTCACATCACTTTGTGTGTCAATCATTTCTTCGCCTTCGTTATGATTAAGAAGTGGAATACATTCCGTAATGCGCTCAATATATCGTTTGCCCTCGGCATCCCGAGAGAGATGAACATCGAAATGAATCACTTGGCTTACCTGCTGCTCGGCTATCGACTCATTATGGAACATTCCCGTCTTAAGCAACGAGTTCCGAAGCGACAGCACCAAATCAGGAAATGTCTTGGCATGATGCGTGAAGACGGTGAACAGGCTCGCGACTTGAGCCATCTGCACCATCCAAGCTGCAACCGGATCCGTTGCCACCTCACCTAAAATATGTACAGTTCCGTCTGTCTTCTTCTGTACGTCCAAACCAGCCTGCCCCGCTATGCGCTCTGTCTCTCGGAGCGTAAGGATATTCCTGCTGGGATATAACTTACGAAGATTCAGTTCAAAAGCCTGTTCCTGTACTCGAAGCGGATAGAACGCATAAATCGATTGAATTAATGCCATTAACAGAGTCGTCTTCCCCGATCCTTGCGCACCTGTGATGGCGGTCACTCTTGCCCCTCGCATTAAGAAATGAAGCAATTCAGTAGGAAGCTCAGCGTTCTTGTCTCGTATAAGCTGCTGAAGTGATACAGCCTGCGTATCAAACTTACGAACAAAGAATGACCAAGATTCTGCAAATGGCGGACGCAGCACAACGACACGCGAACCGTCCTTCATATGATTGATCCGATAGCCGTCCGCTTCCGTTAATGATCCAGGCGTCTGGTATTTATATATGTTGTGGCATACCCGGCGCAGTTCAGCCTCCGATCCAAATGATAGGAAGGAAAGTTTAATCGACTTCCCCTTATAGAAGATCCATACACTATCACATGCCCGCTGTAGGCCGCCAACAACTAAATCCCCTTGATTCTTTGTCGGTGAAGCTGTGTTCGAACTTTGCCAGTAGCCCCCTCTTGTCATGGCTTCATCTGGAATACCACTTACTCCACCTGACACACCATCTATCCGCATGTCGCGTATCTCATCAATAACAGAGAATCCCTTATAACGTTGATACAACCGCTGTGCGATTATCCAGATCCGATCCTCCCAACTGAATTGAATTCTTTCTAACCGATATGCTGCATCGATATCTTCCTCCGTAATTGCATCGTGCAATTGATGAACACCCTGTGCCATCGGTATGCGTTTACGCTCACTCCAGCCATATTTATCGATTAACCTATGAAAGGCATCAAAGCTGTACCGCTTTTTAAAGGCGTACAGTAATAGATCAAATTTGTCTTGTGAAGTTAAAAGCTCGGGTCGATCTATCGGTAATAACTGTTCTGAATTGCCTTTGCTGAGCTTAATTTGCTCTTTGAGCATATCCACAATCCATTCCTTAATATACTCCTTATCTGCGATATCCCCACCGCAGCATGAACGGAGAGTTTTGCGAAGAGAAACACGCCGTTTCATTTCACGAGAATATTCTTCTTCATTACGATACAAATCTAGCGGCAGATCACTCGTCCATGCTAGAAACGTATCCTTCACTGTTTGATCCAGCATGTCCCATGTCCATTCATCCATCGTACGATAAGAGGTGTGTCTGCTAGGATTTCGGAACAAGCGCCAATAAACGAACATCGCTAGGAATAGAACCGAAACACCCAAAATTGAGAATCCTAAATAACTCCATATTGACATCCGCTATCCTCCTGCCTTTCTTCCTTGATGATAGCCGGACTCTTCCAGAATATATCTGCTGAGCTTCATATTCTCTAAGATGAAAGGGCAACGTTTCCCTCTTTCATGTCGCTGAGACTGGCGCAAATACCAGTCCATCACCATTCTATCGTCTGCTGCATTGCGGTAAGCTGCTGCATACGGCGTTGTGAAAAAGGGCTGATGGAGTGAATACATTCGTTTTACGTTCATTGGATTTACTTTTACATCCGCATCATACTGTCCTATCACGAATGCATCTGCGCTTTTTCCTGCTTTCTCCATTGCGCAATGGATCTCTGATCGGTTCTGCGGCAACACTGCAATCGTACCATGCATATTCATTTTACCAATGAGTTTCAAAGCGATAATATCCTGCTCATTCATATCCCACAGCACAAGATCATATCGTTTGCTCACTAGCTTCTGCACGTGAAGTAAAAGATGCTCATGCAGCGTATCTTCCATCTCCTCTGAGTCATAACCGGGGAGAATATCTAATCGACTCATCACACTTATCATGTAGGAGGAGATCGATTCTTCCTCAACTTGATGGTGTCGAAGCACACGCGCAAGTGCACTCCAGCCGTTAGGGGTTATTAGCCGCCCGCCTGTTCCAGCCTGGCGCGTAACATCAAAAGCGGGAGGAAATAACTTCTCAACTCCTTCCCCTCTGCCCTTGACATGTATGAGCAGCACTTTCATCCGATAGTGCCAAGCGAGACTAATTGCCGTACACGCAGCAACTGTTGTTCCTCCAGCCATACCTCTTCCGATTGACGAAATCATCCAATGTTTACAGAGCGACATGTTTCATTCGTCCCTTCTTAGGCGTTCTTAAACACTGCTTCCAAGCACGTTCTGTCAGTTTACCAGTGAAATGCTCTGTAAGGATGCGCCAAGCACGCTTCGTAGCACGTGGATAGTTGGATGCTTGCAATTGACCATCCTGATAGTCTGACATGCGTGCAGTCCAATTACGCTCATCTTCTTCTATAGCGATACATTCTCGAGCCCACCGGTGCTCAAATATGGAATAATACCATTCGATCATAAACGCAAACTCATCATCCGGCATGAGCGAACGCAGGATTACGGGCACGAATTCAAACTCCTCATCTCCGTCGTATTGCTGCTGGAATGCTTGCAGCCATTCTCTGTTTTTCTGCAATGAGTATCTTTCCATCGTTTGCACAAGCAAGCGGGTGTCGATCTGCTTCCATTGTTGAGCATTACAAAACAATGCGCGATCCGTGTCAACAATAATATGTTCGTAAGTATCCAAACTGCTCCCATGCCGTTCAAGCAACTGAATCATATCGTCCCAAGATATAGCGCCTGACAGCACATCATAACCATTCCAGTGCATTATAGGTTGCTGAGATTGCGTGAGTAGACCTGCCTCAGTCCCAATCCGTCTTGTTGTTGTTGCATCAACAATAAGCACTTTCTCCTCTAATCTCGTTAGGAACGTCGCTAGCGCCACTACATGATCGCTCTTATCGCAAGCGCCCACGAATATTCCGATCGTCATTTTCCTAACTCCTCCTGTATATTCATCTATGTAACTACTCTTTGTAGAAAATCCTCATCGTTACTGCTTCTTCGAACCCGGTACCGCTTCTGCGAAAATAGAGCTTACCTCTTCCCCTCTCGTTACCTCCACCGTCGAATTTTGATTCAGATCGTCCTGAGGTAATATCCTATCTTGGGGATTTGCGGCATCATGAGTTCTTGTACCGCCCTTCTTAGCGATATCTTGCTCACCATCCTTCGATTTCGGTTGCTGGCGAGAATCGTGATCCTGTTGATAAACATCTGTCTTCCGTTGATTTCCGTAAAGTGACGGATCTGAAGACTTCATGGAACTAGAATCAGGTTGTCCAACAAATGGTGAATTACGATTAGCCGCCCCTGCTCTGCCGGTTAAAGGTGAGTAACCTGAAGTTTCAGCCGAACCCTCTCCATGCGTAGAAACATAACTTACGTCTGTACGATTCCCCTGCAAGTTGTTCCAGCCTTCTGCTTGACTCTTGTTGGCACTCTGTCTTTCCCATTCCTTCTCCATCCGTGTTCGAACTAATCGTGTCAATGCTGTATCTGCCTTCTTTACAATATTCGGATCCGCCTCAATCAACATCATCACTTGTTCATTGGCCGGATAATTCGGCACCGCTTCATTTTGTATTTGAGGTTCAATGTATCGCAGCGCATAGATTTGCCCTCCGTTAACAAAAGCATCGACACAAGCACTTGAGAACAGCAGTCTTTCTTGTTCGTCCATATGTGCCCAAATGGTCGGATATTGCATGCTTTTAATCTCTTTCTTGCTAAGAATGATATAGTCTTGACCATTCGGGAAGCGGATTCTTACGTCAATCATATCCTTCTCTTGCAGTCGTAATGGAAGCTGAATGACCGCTGTCTCCACCCAGCGCAAATCATCAGTCATCTTCTCATCTTCAAATAGCATTGTAGATATCACAGGTGTACGGGGAACCGTGTCAATCTTCAATACTTTCCCGATAATTTGATCAGGATGATTCAACGCCTGTTTCGGGGCTAGGTCTGACGACATCTCAATCTTGACAATATCATCGGATCGAATGCGTTTGCCTGCAAGAAGAGGCTGCTTGAAAACCCAGACGCTTGTTCGTTTTTGCACTTCAGCATCTGCAAGCTTGCGCAGCTTGGCAATCTCATCTTCGTAATGCGCTACTGCCTTACGATGAACCGCATCATTCTTGCCAATTGCCCAATAGTGGTACCCACCAACAAGCAGCCCAGCTACCGCTGCTCCTCCTACCGACGCCGCAATCATCTGCTTAGTCTTCCTCGTCCATCTTCTCAACTTCTTCTCTCTCCTCTCTCTGTTCTGTTCCGACTCATCCACCGCCGCAGATGATAGATAAGCCCTCTCCGTTGTTTCGGTCCAACTAATTGTTCCACCCAAAGGGCTGTATCGTCCGAACATACGAACGGATCAGCTTGAATCGGAATGTAGGAGGTGACCTTTGCTCCTCGCCCTTTCACTGTTCCACCAGGATAAGAACGATTCGAATAAGGAATGCCTAGTACCCAACGATGGAACCCTCTTCGCTCAAATTCCCCAACGATTGTTGTACAATCACTCTTTCTCCAAGGAGCGAGGCTTCCCACGAGCACAGGGATATGAGCCCTCATGAATTCATCCATTCGTTCTCCATGATCATCACAACCAAGGTCTAACACAATATAGTCGTAGGATCCGAGCAAGGCTGGCATTGGATTCGCACCATACTTCCATTCCATGCAATCCACTCCAAACAATTTGAACATATCCCCATCAGCTAAATACAGCTCCTCTTCACCCTCATATTCCTGAGCCAATAATGGAACAAGAGATGGATCTTTAACGTTAGCATCGATATATAGCGTCTTCCGCCCCTTCTTCGCAAGCATGGCGGCACACATGAGCGCTGATTGTGTAGTTCCAAGTCCTGAAGCAGCACCCAGAAAAGCAATCACCACCCCTGCATTCGAGGCTTGCCATGTCTTGACCTCATCACGGTTAACTCCTTGGCTTTCAGAATGTCCTGAATAGTAACGTCGTAGATGATCAATTAGTTCATCAGCAGTTTGATAGCGTTCTTCAGGCCGCTTTGCGAGTAATCGTGTCAGTACCGAAAAAACGCTCTCTGGCACATCTTCTGCCAGCATGGATGCGGTTAGCGGACGCTCTCCCTTCCATATGCCGCTGGTCAACATATGACTAATGAGTGCACCTACCCCATATAGATCCGTTCTTGCATCGGTCTGTTGTCCCCGATATTGCTCCGGAGCAGCAAAGCCTACTGTACCAAGCTTAACCGTATCTTGATTAGATAAAGGATTCACATTCCTAGCGATTCCAAAATCAATAAGTTTCACCTGGCCATCCTTCGCCAGCATAATATTAGATGGCTTTACATCTCGGAATACAACGGGCGGATTCTGCCGGTGCAAATAGGCAAGCGCTTCACATACCGGAATGACAATATGCATCGTCTCTTCAAAACTTAGAGGCTTCATGCGCAGCCGATCTGCTATCGTGTGCCCTTCAATATACTCCATCACCAGATATGCTCTGCCGCTGGCATCAGGTGGATAGAAATCCACAATAAGCGGAAGATGTGGATGTCGAAGCGATGTTAAAATAGATGCTTCATGAACAAGCTGTCTCACATCTTGCGCCGCTGGTCTTGATTCCTTAATCGCCCACTGCTTGCCGATCAATCGCTCGTCATTGGCTAAATATACAACGCTCATTCCCCCTGTTCCGAGCAACCGAACGATTCGATATCTGTCTTGCAATAAGTGTCCAGCCTGCAAATGGTTCGTTATGGAATGCGCCACAATTCTCCCTCCAAGCGACAAAAAAAGCACCCTGATTGCAAACCTATCGGTTTGGAACAATCAGGGTGCTTCCCTTCGCTCATATTCATTTGTTGTTATTTTATGCCATTCGGAAGTATATGTCTAGTCTTTTTTCTAAAGAATACTAAACTTCCCAATCAGGCAATGCTAGTACGCCGCAGCATACACTACATTTTCATC
Source organism: Paenibacillus sp. cl6col (assembly GCF_900102125.1). NCBI lineage: Bacteria > Bacillati > Bacillota > Bacilli > Caryophanales > Paenibacillaceae > Paenibacillus > Paenibacillus sp. cl6col. Next base: position 479,380 of record NZ_FNAZ01000002.1, on the reverse strand, counting down.
ATGTACAGAGTGATTTCATCGCGATTATGGAACAATTGTTTCGCACGAATAATGTGAAGATGCTCAAGGAACATTTCCTTCACTTCCCGTATCGTCTGCAGTGGTTTTTTGTGCATCAGCTTTACAGTCACAATGACAGTACCGCCTTGCATAACCGAATCCAATAAACCAATAACAAGCTGCGCTGTAACTTTAGGGCTCCAGCTCATGTCGCATACGAGCAAATCGAATTCTCCAGGTTCCAAAGCCACGTCCCCTGCATTGCTCTTATAGTAAGTCAAGTTCGGATGATCAATCAAGCTCGGATGCATTGCAGCAGGATCGACTGCTGTAACTTGCACACCTCGCTCCAGAAGAAGACTTGTCCAACCTCCTGGCGCAGCTCCAATGTCAAGGGCATTCCGATAAGCCGTAAAGTCCAAACCGAAAGTCCGTTCCGCCTCAAGTAGTTTGAACTTTGCTCGAGATACCTGCCCCTCTTCCTTGCGGAAGCGTACCGTACCTCCTGGCCAATCTGAACCCGCTTCAGCTGTTGTCATGAGGCCTGCATAACCAACGCCATCATGAATAAATAAGGATACAATTCGCTCGGGATCTTGGATCGCGACAGATGCTCCAGTACGCTCAACAGCAGCACGCAGCGCATCTCGAAGTTCCTTGTCGAGTGAATCACCCGATGCGCTGGAACGAACATGGACGCCTAGTCGCATGCCCTCTATAGAACCTTCTAGATCATGAATCAAATGAGTAAGCAAACTGTCAAATGATTGAACTGTGTCAGTCTGCAATGCTTGAATGTCGAATGCAATGTCAACTGGTTGCAAATAGCGAATGAACATCGTCGGCTCAGACTCCATCGCTTGGAATACCTCGTTGCGATCAACAGGCAATTCCATTAGTGCAATTTCACCAGAAACCATCATTCGACTCTTCAACTGACCGAACCTTCTTCGCCACTCTTCCTGCGCGTAGGCAATATAGCCATGATTGGACGTGACGATCCAGTGTGATCCATATTCATAATTTGTGTCTAATTGTAGCGGATGTAATAATTCCAAGCAGTGCAACCTCCAAATGCTAAGCAACTTAACTTGCTTCAGCTGTTTCCATTTCATTATGTTAACCAATTATAATCTATTTACGTCTTTAATTATCTGCCGAAACTACACGATTCGGAACATTTCCTTGCTTAAGACAATCAACACGAGACACCCAATCAGGTGTATCAGATCATTCTGCGTCCGGCCATTAACCAGCATAATCCTTGCATGAAGAACAGCCCTATAAGGACATTCAAATATTCTCTAGTGAATGATTGAGTTACGAGCTGCTCCTTGCTCACATTAGGATTAAATTTATGAAGAGGTCTCCTCTTCTCTCCTAGGATTCAAACGTTCATAAATGTGAGATACAGAATGAAAGGCATATATCTTGTCAACGCTGCCCATGCCTTCTCGATGATCCCATACAAGCAAACAAGGGACACTTTCAATTCGTAATGCGTTCACCCATACAGGAATAGAGCTGACATTGACCGCTGCGATTTCCAATTTCGGATTCGTTACTTCTACAATGTTCAGCATCCGAGATGCTAACTGGCAAGTCCCACAAAAAGGACTATGTATGAATACTGCATCCCATTGCCTAAAAAACAGCTCTACAGCAGACAAGCTCTGTGATTGCACCTGTGCTGCCTTCAGCTGTAATTCCGAAATTTCAATCATACCTTATTTCCTCGTATCCGCATAAGCAAAGACTCTGGCATCGGCCCATTACTTAGTTCAACATGCTCAGGCTTATTCGCATAGAGCATCTCGAACATTCGCTTTCTGCCAATCATACTCGACGTATGCAAATAAATCGCAGTCTGCGGATATAAGCCACGTACAACCATTTCTCGAACTAGTTCCGTTCCCGTTCGCTCATCTTCACCCAAATCATGATCCAAGGACAGGATCCCCACTTGTTCATGTTCCAATAGCAAAAGGCACTCTTCCGCATTGCGAGCAAGCACGAAGCCTTCTGGACAGCGACGGTAATCATCCAAGTACACATGTATCATCATTATCACTTCCTTACCTATCCGATGCCCATTGATAACAAGCAGCAGCATAACTACCGTACAATGATTGGTCTACTGCAAAATATCCTGGATAAGCTTCCATTCCTGCATATGCCCTCCAGAAGCATCGCCTGGCGTCTCCAGCACGAACATACTTCGCTCCAATTCCTTCGCTCTGAGGAGCTCCGTAAATCCGTCAATTCCAATATAGCCTTGCCCCAAATTTGCATGTCGATCTTGCTTGGAACGATAGGGCTCGCGAGAGTCATTCAAATGAACTGCATGCACATGTTTCCAATAGTCATGACGGTTCCCCGCCATGAGAAGTTCACTCGTTGCAGAGGGGTTCCACAAGCCACTTGCGTACGCATGACAGGTATCAAAGCAAAAACCGATCTTTTCGGGATATTGACTGAATTGCCGGATACTCACCAATTCTTCCAACGTAGCACCTAACCCACCGTGATTCCCGGCCTGATTCTCAATCAGCAGCTTAGCTCGACCACTCCATACGGAAAGAACAGTGTTCAGTGTAACAATAATATTTTCGTAGCAACTCAGCTTCTCCGCATCTGTGGCGGTTGTACTTGAGATCCCCTTATACGAACCAAAATGTACGACAATCCCTACCGCTCCACAAGCCTCTGCAATCATAAGATCGTTCAGTAATGACTGAACCGTAAGCTGAAACTTCTCAGGTGAACGGCTTGCATCCACAGCTAAATTTGTCGGATATGGCGTATGCGCAATGGACTGGATGCCATGCTGTAAACAGATTTCGCGCGCAGTCTGAGCATCGGCCTCATATCCACTTTTAATCGATAAGCCTCGCGGATTTTTGCTAAAAAACTGATAACTTCGAACTCCTGCTTCCTGCTGCAGTTGAACTGCCAATCGCGCTGCGTGCGCATATCCTCCCCGTAAAGGCAAATGACAACCAAATGCGCGCGCAGCATGGCGGGATTCATTCTTGTTCGGAGCCATCCGCTGCAGGATCAATCTGGCAATGTGGACAGAAGTTCGCAGGACGACGTTGAATCATCGTGACTTCAATCGCTGTGCCGCATTTCGGACAAGGTTCTCCTGTCTTGCCATGAATGGTTATGCCCGTTGTTTCCCCTGTTTCGGGCTGGTGCTGTTGTGTCTGCGTATTCACTAAACCATCTTGTTCAATTTCAATATGCAACACATCAAGCATCGCGTAAAACACACGATTCCAATGTTCTGATTCAAGCTTCTCCGTACGTACAGTTGGGAGCAGTCCAGTAGCAAATGCGATATCATCCGCCAACTGACTTCCTATCCCAGCGATAATGTTCGGATTGGTCAATGCGGACTTCAAAGTCGTACGACGCTTAGCGAACCGCTGAGCGAAGCGCTCTGCTGTCAAATAGCGAGATAATGGGTCTGGCCCCATCTCGAGATGCATTTCCTCCACCTGCTTCGCTGTTAACCACATAATCTGGCAGCTTCGTGCACCATGAATGTACATCTGTGCATGATCGGTAGTAATTGCGAATTGTGCATGGGAGACATCAAGTTGCTGTTCTTCATCTGGTTCTATATGTCCTGCTGCTCCTTGAGCAACTGCTTGAAGGGTAGAAACTGCTTCCATACGACTACCGGTTCCTACACGAAAAACAAGTCTACGGCCATCATCAAGATGCAATATTAAATCTGTCCCTTTGCGTTCAATATACAGAATTTGTCTTCCAACCAAGCCATTTGTCAAGCTATGGAGATCCGTATTCAACCAAGATTCACGCTGTACATGAAGGCTGCGAATGCGTTCTCCAGTAATCAACTGATCCAGCTGTTTGCGGTAGCGTTCCATTTCTGGAATTTCCGGCACCTTGCATCTTCCTTCCTAATCACTTTCATGATCGCCTTGTATTTTATGTTATTAATTAAATCATTCACATTCCAAGATATACATTATAGCATTTCCTTAATGAACCATTCACGTACTTGCTTCATGTTATGAAACACCATGTTTGGCTCCACACCGGCACGAGCACAAAATGAATCATAATTGTTAGGCGTCGTTACTCCTGTATAGGTAAGTGCTGTGCGGCATCCTGCATTCGCTCCAGCAAGAATATCAGTCATCATATTGTCTCCAATAACAATAACATCCTGTGCCGTACACCCAAGCCTATTCATCGCTTCATCCATAATAATTTCACTTGGTTTCCCAATAATAATAGGTTCCACACCAGAAGCGGATTGGAGAGCGGCACCTATTGTACCTGCACCAGGGGAAAATCCACGATCTGATGGCAGCATAACATCTGGATTAGTCAAGATGGATACAGCTCCCCCACGTAGAGCACAAGCAGCTGCCTCCAATTTGGCATAGGTCAAGCTTCGATCCAAGCCCTGAACGACAACTCCAATCTCAGAGTTCCACACATCATCTGCTTGATCCGTCCACGATATTCCGGAATCCTCCAGCGCTTGCTGCAAGCCAAGCTCGCCTATCATGAATACCATTTTATCCGAAAATCTCTTCTGAATATACGATGCAGCCGCTTGAGCAGAGGTGAGAACATCTTGAGCACCCGCAGAAATACCAAAATGCTGCAAGTGATTGGCCACTTCTTCCGGCGTGCGCGTTGAATTGTTTGTTACGAACAGATAAGGAACTCTAAGTTGGCCAAGCTCCTCTATTAGCTTGTCCGCTCCTTCAATCGGAGAAGTCCCATGATACATGGTTCCATCTAAATCGATAAGCGCATATATGCTGTTGCGCGATTTTTCTGTCATCATTTCTATACACGTTCCTTCCTTGCCTAACACATGCCTGCATCATGCTGTGGAAAATAGCAACCTACCTGCAAGAACAATCGTTCCACCATCTAATGGGAAGTACTCATCAAATCATCGAGTAGAGAATCTGAAAATCCCCCAGCACATATTGGATTCAAAATCAAAACCTGTCTGGAGTCCCCCACAGATTGCTGCTCTGATATCCATAGCATCAAAGCCCATACAGTTGAATCAATGCTAGTATACGCAATTCCGAGCCAAAAGGACAGAGCCCCTTATCAAATCCAAGGGCGATTCCTATTCGCTTCCTATTGATTGTAGAGAACTCCCGCCGCTAGTGAGTGTTCCGATACATAGAACAGACGCGATGAAATAGAACAACTCCCGCTATTCCCATGTAGAGGGGCGGGAGCCTTGCTTGGCGTGTTGGGATTGAATATCTTGCGCCTACATTCTGTGTGCTTCGGAACGTTTACCGCTGCTTCCGTGCTTGTGAGGCGTGAATCACTTGATCTACCAAGCGTTCTACGACAAGCCCATCTTCAAGTGTTGGAGCCAAGTTATCCCAACGTTCATCCCCGCAGTGGCGCAAAATAAAGTGATGCAGCGCAGCGAAATGACTGTCCTGGAATATGCCCATTGTTGCCTTCTCATCAGGAAGCAGTGCAAGTGATTCTGGTTCTGGTGTCGCCCCATGACGACCGCTGACTAGATGCAGCTGCGGTTTCTTATCGGTTTCCAAATCGCAAGTGATGCTGCCCTTCGTTCCAACAATGTGCACACGGAACGCATCCTGACCTAATGCAATACGGGATACTTCCACGATTCCTTGAATGCCTTGCTCTGTTACATAATTCATAAGTGCCCAATCATCTACATGAACAGCCAACCGTTCGTCCGTTCCGTTTCCTGCTCTACGGCTCTTAATAAATGTTTCGGTATTGCCATCCACACTCTTCATTTCACCAAACCAATGACGGAGTAAATCAAGTGCATGAACACCGATATCCGTAATAGCTCCTCCTCCAGATAACGAGTTGTCTACCCGCCAACTGTAAGGCCTGGCATCACTTAAATATCCTGAACGCAAATATGCCAGTCTGCACTGAAGCACATCGCCGATCATCCCTTCTTCTAGCCATGCCTTTATCCGCATAACTGCCGGATGATAACGATAGACAAATGCAAGCTGCTGTGTCAGTGTTGAAGGGACATCCTTCAGCACTTGCGCGGTAGAAGAGGCACTTTCTGTTACTGGCTTCTCGCAATAGATGGCTTGATTATATTGAACCGCCATACGGACTTGCTCAGCATGGAGCGCATTCGGCGTACAAATGCTAATTGCTTCCGCTCCATCGTATTGCAAAGCTTCTTCCAAGGAGGAAGTAACATGTACAAAGCCAATTTGGCGTGCCTGATCCAACGTCTGTTCAGGTCGACGGGTAACGAGTGTATTCAATACCGGTGTAACGGGAAGCTGCTTGATAATCGGCATCGTACGCAGTGCAATCATATGCGTCTTAGCGATATTGCCGAAGCCTACGATCGTAAATCCAAGTGTATTCATAGCAGATCCACCTTCCTTGTATCCAGCAACGACTAAGATGTTTCGAATAGAAGTGCCTTGGGAAATGAAATAACTTATTTCTACATTGTAAATAACCATTTCAAGGCTGGCAAGAGCATATAATCGGCTCAACAAGGCGTCGCTTCGACGAAGAGTGATGTCAGAGACTGTCGATTGCAGGCAGTGCGTGATGCAAACAAGCTGCAAGCCGGACTATTTGTCAGGTTCTGCGCTTTCCCGGGAAACTTTTTATGTACAATTGCTTTTCTATTCCCCTGCTTTTCCCCTTCCGCTCGTATCAGACTGCTGGATTTCAAGTCAATCGCCAACGATTTGTATCATAACCTTGATGAAAAAGAAAGAAACGGATTGCTCCGTTTCTTGTAGATGAGCCAGTCATTCCTAATGTAGATTCACTTTGCATATTATTCTCAGTTGGAATGCTGCAGCTATTCAAGCAGTACGTTTCTGTTATACATAAGGAGGCTCCCAGCCTTTTTTACTCCAACCGACTTTCGTTCTAACTACTCGAAGCTGCTCATCAAGCTCTACCTCAACGCCGAACGGCAGCCCCCTTCGATGCCAGAAGCGAACATCATTCCATATGATTTTGTAGCCATCGCTCCAGCGCTGTGTTCGAACGATCACTCGTTCAGCAAATCCAAGAAATGCCCGTACTCCATCTGTCGTTAGGGCTGGCTCCATAACTCGGTCGTCTATGAACAGTTTGTTGTATATGCTGTGTTTCTCAAAAGTTACAGCTGACGATAACCGCAACGGATTGCAGTGCCGTATCCAACCTGTCTCATAATGCTGTTCATACTCAACAACGTACTGCCAGCTAAGCCAAGTGACCTCTGGAACAAGTTGATAATGAAGGCCGCCTGGAAATTGCTCCTGCAATCGATGCAGGAGACGCTGGTGAACCTTCCAACGCCACACGATATACAACAGAGTCACCGCATATCCTCCGATAAATAACCATGCAGCATCTGTTCGCGTCAGCCATAACCAGCTAATCACCCCTATTAGATGAACGACAAATAAGAAAGGATCAAACAAACATAACACATCAGCATGAAGCCATCTGAGCGAAAAAGGCCTTCCAGCTTGAACTCCATATGCATTCAGCCAGTCCAAGCCAATATGCACCATGATTGCAAGCCAAGTATACAGCAGAACGAGCGGCCATTCGTCCCCCACTTGAAATAACCATGAGATCGGCAGACCAATGACAATTGGCCATACGAACCATGCTGGAATCGCATGAGTAATGCCCCGATGGTGGCGCAAATAGGCAGCATAGCTGCGAACTCGTGTAATTGCATCAAAGTCAGGTGCATGTGAAGCAATGAGTGTGGCGGTAAAGATTGCAGAGAACAATCCCGGCTGCTCCGCAACCTGAGGGTGCATACAAGCAGCTCCAGCCAATGAAGTCCCAAGCAGCAAATGACTCGCTGTATCCATCCATAACTCCTCCTTAGCATCACGGTTGCTGAACATACAATTGCCTAGGCAATTGCATATCCAACTAACCCAGTTATGGATAGCGTATCGAGGAACCATTAACGGTGCATTGTGGTGATATTAAGATGTTGTAACGATCGTATGTTCATCAGCAAGAACGGTATTAGAAAATAATTCGCACGCCTCCTGCAGCAGTTCCTCCATCCGTTCATCATTGTATCGTGAACTGAAATGGGTTAACGCAAGCTTCTTAACGCCTGCTGATACTGCTATTTCTGCAGCTTGCCAAGCCGTACTGTGGCCAAACTCATTTGCATTTTCACGTTTATCGTCCATGAAGGTCGCCTCATGCACAAGCAGATCAACACCGTGAGCCAACTTGATTGCATTCTCACATGGACGAGTGTCGCCGAGTATCGTCACTGACTTACCGGGAATTGGGCTTCCAACAACAGAAGACGCTTCTACCAACTCACCAGACGGCAGCACAATATTTTGCCCTCGTTTCAATTGTCCATATAACGGCCCCGGCGGCAGATTCTTCTCCTTTAACAGATTCAAATCAAGTCTGCCTGGCCTCTCCTTCTGCTGCACTCGATAGCCTAAGGATAGAACGCGGTGTTCAAGAGGCAGTGCCGTAACCGCAAATTGTTCATCTTCCCAGATGACTCCAGACTCCACCTCCTGAATATGAAGCTCGTAAGGCAGATACGTTTCACTTAATTCGAACACAGTATGTATAAATCGTTGCAGTCCCACCGGGCCAAAGACGGTGAGTGGAGAAACTCCACCTTGATAGGCACGACTGGACAATAGTCCCGGTAACCCGAAAATGTGATCCCCGTGCAAATGGGTGATAAAAATAAATTCGCACTTGCCTAGCTTTAATGGAGATTGCAGCACTTGATGCTGGGTTCCCTCCCCGCAGTCAAACATCCAGAAGGTTCCGCGTTCCTCATACAGACGCAGCGCCATACTACTTACATTGCGCCTAGTTGTCGGCATGCCTGCTCCTGTTCCTAAGAAGTATATATCCATACTCGTGTAATACCTCCTACTTCTGAAGTAATCCATCCAGCTAAGATTGGTGATATGTATATTTTAAACCTAGTTAACTATTTGTTGTATAAATGATTAACGTGCATAGTATGCCTCACTATGCAAAGATATAATGAGCTCCGCACGCCTGCCGGCAATACGGAGCTCATTGTGTATCTGTAGATAAGAGGGCGTCCCTAATATAGACAACTTACCATTTCCGTTGATAAATCGAAAATGAATTAGAATTATGCCTTATTTATGCTTTATCCACGTTAAAGTATTGCGCTTGCGGATGAGCGAAGACCATCGCGGATACAGATGCCTCTGGCTCCATCATAAATCCTTCTGTTAAGTGGATCCCGATATCCTCAGGCTGCATGAGCTTGAATAATGGTTCTTGATCCTCAAGATTTGGACAAGCTGGATAGCCAAATGAGACTCGAATGCCTTGGTATCTAGCACCAAATCTCTCCTTCATCGTCATCGTTTCTGGATCAGGATAGCCCCATACTTCGCGCATCATATGGTGAATTCGTTCTGCCAGTCCTTCTGCAAGCTCCAACGCTACAGATTGAAGCGCATGAGAACGCAAGTATTCACCCTTCTCCTTCCATTGATCGGCCTTGCCGCGAACATCGTCCCCAGCAGTTACAACCAAGAAGCCTACATAATCCATTACTCCGCTTTCTTTCGTACGGAGGAAGTCTGCAAGACACAAGTAAGGTTCAACCTGCTGACGCGGGAAGGTAAAGGTATGCAGTACTTCCTGAACGTTGTCCGGATTGTATATATGAATAGAATCCCCTTCCGATTGAGCCGGGAAGAAACGATACATCGCGTTCGCTTTTAGCACACCTGCTTGTGATTCTTCCACTAAAATCTGATCAACGGTTTCTTTCAAATCAACAGTCTTAGGATCCCGATTCTTCAGAAGCTGTTCCACAGATCCCTTCAATCCTAAATGATGGCCAAGCAGCATCTGGAAGTTCAAATAAGGGATGACTTGAGGAATTGGAATATCTCGAAGAACGTGACGTTCCAAATCCGGCGGAATGTATACCTCTGCTTCTCTTATGTCCGAGCGTACCGCACGTGTAAGCTCTGGCAACTTCGATTGATTTTCCGCTTCACGAGCTAGACGCTCCTTATGAGCGCGGAGCTCTTCCACTAAATTCTGGCGTTCTGAAGAATCCATAATTCTATTGGCAAGATCAAGACCTTCCATGGCGTCCTTCGCATATAAAACTAATCCATCGTATTCGGGGCTAATCCGATTCTTGGTAAATTTCCGCGTCAATGCCGCACCGCCAACAAGAATCGGCACATTGATTCCAGCTGTTCGCAAGTCTTGTGCGGTTATGACCATCTGCTGTGCAGACTTCACAAGCAAGCCCGACAGACCGATTGCATCTGGTTTCTCCTTGCGATAGGCTTCGATCAATTGATCTGGCGGAACCTTGATACCAAGGTTGACGATTTCATACCCATTATTCGATAAGATGATTTCAACTAGATTTTTGCCGATATCATGCACATCGCCCTTGACCGTTGCGAGTAGAATTTTCCCTTTAACAGCAGACTCGTTCTTCTCCATATGGGGTTCCAAGAAGCTTACCGAAGCCTTCATGACTTCTGCACTTTGGAGCACTTCCGCAACGATGAGCTCATTGTTGTTGAACAGTCGTCCGACCTCTCCCATCCCTTCCATTAACGGACCATTAATGACCTCAAGCGGCGAGTACTTCTGAAGCGCCTCCGTTAAGTCAGGAACAAGACCTTCCTTCGTGCCTTCTACTACATATGAAGCTAACCGCTCTTCAAGCGGCAGGTTGCTAGTCTTTTCTTTCTTCTCGACTTTACGGTTGCGGAACGCAGCTACGAATGCAGCCAGTGTATCATCGTTTGTGTCGTACAATAAATCTTCCGCAAGCTTGCGTTCATGTTCTGGGATGGATGCATAGCGTTCCAACTTCTCCGTATTGACGATCGCGTAATCCAATCCAGCCTTCGTGCATTCATATAGAAAGACGGAATTCAATACTTCACGCCCAGCCTCAGGCAAACCGAACGAGATATTACTGATTCCTAGAATCGTTTGAACCTTCGGAATGGTCTCCTTAATGAGGCGAATCCCTTCCACTGTTTCTTTTGCAGAACCAATATATTGTTCATCGCCCGTCCCAACTGGAAACACGAGTGGGTCGAAGATAATGTTTTCAGGCTGTATACCATAATCATTTACAAGGATGTCGAAGGATCGCTTCGCCACCTCAAGTTTATCTCCACGCGTAATCGCTTGACCACGTTCATCAATCGTACCTACAACCAAGGTGGCACCATAACGATGAACAAGCGGTACGACATGGTCGAATTTCTCTAGTCCGTCCTCTAAGTTAACAGAGTTAATAATCGCTTTCCCTTGCGAATACTTCAACGCCAGTTCCAATACCTTGGCATCTGTCGTATCTATGACGAGCGGTGCCTTAACCTTCTTTACAACTTCCTGCAGAAATTCCTTCATATCAAGAGCTTCGTCGCGATCTGGATCCTGAACGCACACATCGATGACATGTGCTCCATTTTTCACCTGTGCACGTGCGACTTCAGCGGCTTCTTCGATTTTACCTTCAGCGATCAATCGCTTGAATTTGCGCGAGCCGAGAACATTTGTACGTTCCCCTACCATATAAGGGCGGCTCTCATTTTCCACATATACCGTCTCAATCCCGGATACAGCCGGAGGATGTTCGCCGAATGCAGTACGTGGAGCATATTCGAGCAATGTCTCTCTTAGTACGCGAATATGTTCAGGTGTTGTTCCACAGCATCCCCCTGCAATATTCAGCCAGCCCTGCTCAGCAAAGGTTGCGATTTTGCGGGCAAGCGATTCTGGTGATTCATGATAGTGACCATTCTCATCGGGAAGCCCTGCATTTGGATAGCAACTGATCGCAGAGTTCGCGATGGAAGCAAGGGTACGCAAGTGATCGCGCATGAATTCCGGCCCAGTCGCACAGTTTAATCCGATCGAGATTGGCTTCAAATGCTCTAGGGAGATGTAGAATGATTCAATATTTTGACCAGCAAGCGTTGTCCCCATCGGCTCGATCGTCCCCGATATCATGAGCGGCAGCGTGATGCCCGTAGACTCGAATGCCCGTTGAATCGCAATCGAACCCGCCTTAACGTTCAACGTATCCTGTGAAGTCTCCAATAGGAGCGCATGAACGCCTGTTTCAATAAGCGCGACTGCCTGTTCATAATAGCTGTCAATTAGCTCATCAAATGTTACCCCGCCGGTAACCGATAAAGTCTTCGTCGTCGGCCCCATAGCACCGGCAACGAAACGCGGCCATTCTGGTGTGCTGTATTTTGCAGCTGCCTCGACAGCAAGCTTAGCCGCGGCAACGTTCAACTCACGTGCCTGATCAGCAATATCATAATCGGCAAGCACGATACTGGTGGCCCCGAACGTATTTGTCTCTAATATGTCTGCGCCCGCTTCTAAATATTGTTCGTGTATTCTAGAAATGACATCTGGACGTGTCAGGACTAACATCTCATTGCACCCATCCAATTGTTCGCCTCCAAAGTCCTGTGGCGTTAAATCGGCTTGTTGGATCATCGTGCCCATTGCACCGTCTAAAATGAGAATGCGTTCTTGTAGTTGTTCCTGTATCGTTCTCGTTTTCATCGCTCTGCCCACCCTCTGTCTTAAACGTTAAACCCTAGTTTAGCAGATGTGATCCGATTAGAAAAGACTCATGAATGAGTCATCGTAAAATGTTTCTTGCCCAAACATTTCCTCTGTACTATAATTAAATAAATAAATCGCATTGGGAAACGGGGGATTTTGCAAATGGCACAGGTACGTATCCGAAACACGAACGAAATCATAAGTGGCGAAGAAAAAGTTCGTTCTTTCCTATCAGCGCAAGGAGTGCTGTATGAACACTGGGATCCGAACAAACTTGCCCCATCTTTGCGTGATAAGTACGTACTATCCGATGAAGAGAAGCAAGCCATTATAGACACGTATGAAGGAGAAATCCGTGATTTGGCTGAAAGACGAGGCTATCGTACGTGGGATTTGATTTCTTTATCAGACGCTACTCCCAATATCGAAGAGCTGCTAAAGAAATTTGAACAGGTTCACACGCACACAGAAGACGAAGTAAGAGCTATTACGGCCGGAAATGGTATTTTCATAATTAAGGGAAGCGACGACATTGGTTATATGGATGTTGAATTGGAGGCTGGGGATGTAATTTCCGTCCCTGAAGAAAAGCCGCACTACTTCACTCTGATGGATAATCGTCAAATTGTTGCAGTTCGACTATTCATTGAAACAGAAGGATGGATCGCGCATCCGTATTCGGATCCTACTTTCCAACAGGCCTAATTCGGAATCATAATCGATAAAAAACGTCCCATTACTGATATTAAGAGGGGCAGCCCCACAAGATCCCGATTTGGATCTTCTGAGGCTGCCCCTTCTTCGCATAAATTCTTGTTATGTATTTAGATTCTTATTTTACAGTAAATTGCTTCTTCGGCATCGAGTGCATGTCACGAGCAGTCACATGAGAAATGACCGTGTAGGTACCAGCCTTATCAAACGTTTTCTCAATCTGATACGTGCCATCTTTCGTGAGCTTCCCCTCAATCTTCTCGTGGTCAGCCCCATCCAGCCACAACTCGAACTCTACTTTATCTGCATCATCTACCTCTTTCTCTTCTTGTGTGACCTGTGCAGAGATGGTGACAGCTTCATTGATTTTGATTTCTTCCGGCACTTGCAAGTTTACCTTAATCATTGCTCGCATCTCATTTTTGCTGTCTTGTTTATCACTGGAGCCATGACCTGCATGTCCTTCATGACCGCCACCTGCTGACGAGCTATTTCCACAACCGGCTAATAGCATTGCTCCTATTGCCATTGTTAGTACGATTAATTTACTCTTATTGTTGAACATAATCGTCGTTCACTCCTCAACTGTATCCTAGATTTATCGTATCACATTATAGACAGCATTCTCCAATTCCTCATGACTCCATTGGGCTATAATGAGCATCATTGTGTGACGATCCTATGACATTTGTCACATTTACCCTTGTAGTTTCATGTGGAGGGTAATCAAATCAAGGCACTCACACTAATCTTGCCGACACCTCGCGAAGATTACCGTATATCAAAAAGGCCTGTGTTCCCACAGGCCTCTTTGTCATACACGCGGAGTAAGTAATTACATCCCCGCCGATTTATGATTCCTTCGAATTTATCTCATCAATAATTTGCTCAATTTCACGCAAGCTTGCAATCGTATATTCAGGGTGAATATTGCCAGACAATTCAACGCCTTTGCGGTTCAGCCACGCATGATGCATGCCAACATTCTGCGCGCCTAGAATATCCGTCGTTAATTTGTCGCCAATCATGATCCCTTCATGCGGTTCGATGCCGAGCAATGACATCGTGTGCTTGAACAGTTCTGGATCAGGCTTCCCTTGTGGATGATGTCCAGAGATAACGATATGATCGAAATAGGATAGAAGCTCACGCTCTCCATTCAGCTTCTCCTGCTGCAAATCAGGCGATCCGTTCGTTAACAACAATAGTGGATATTGCGCAATCAATTGTCGCAGCACCTCATAAGTCTCATCGTACACATACGAACGAGAACGACGTTCACTCATAAATCGCTCCGCCAGCTCGGCACCTAATGCATCATCAGGTTGACCAGCGGCTTGAAGACCTTGTGTCCATGCAGATTGTCGATACATCGGCGCAAGCTGTTCCAACAATCGAAATTCAGGATGTTCTCCCTCTGCAAATCTCCCCCACAGCGCTTCAAAGGGATTAATCCCAATATTCTGTGTGAAAGGATAAGTCTCATAAGAGGCAAACAATTCACGAGCAGCTTGACGAACCAATGCTTCCAATTGTTCTACATTGACCCCAGTCTTATCTTGCGCGTATTTACAAGTTGCAGCAAAAGCTTCCTCAACACAACGCTCATCCCATAACAAAGTATCATCCAGGTCGAACAGTACAGCACGAATAGCCAAGTTTCATCTCTCCCATCACAGCGACAATGATAACGAATCCTCTATATCGGATTTCTCTATTTTTTCGAGTCTTTCTTCGATGTATCTTCGAATTCAATCTTATGTTGATTTGCGAAGGAACGAAGACGTTCCCCCATTGCATTCGTATCATAACGATTCAGCACTCGCGAGAAAATCCAATTCGCACCTTTCCCCGTGTGTTCAATAACAACATAACCAGGTTGGATCGCAATTTTCTTCATATCCTTTGCAGACAGAGTACGGAGACGATTCCAGCGAATCGTAGATACCTCACCTGCTCCAACACGAAGAAATGGTCTTCTCAGGAATAATATAATCCCCAATCCGACGTAACACACGATTGTGATCCAATATAGAGTTGGATATTGATTGTCCGTAATGATACCGCCCAACAATCCATACATAATGGCGAAGGCGATTAAAGCGATTGGCATAATGAAGCTGCGTCCTTTAAACTCTTCGTGTGCAGGCTTGCCAGCAGCGAACGTCGGCTTGCCTTGCTTCATTCGCTGTTTGTTTAACTTTTCACTATTTTGACGGACTTTACGTTCCCAACTGCGAGACATGAATTCGCAACCCCCTGTATAGTAAACGAATAATGTGAATCCATCGTTATCGATGAAGGTTCATTTAATGAACGATCCCGTTCGATCCAGAGTTATCTGTTCCTTCTTCATCTTCTACATAGCGAATAGTGTCTAATTGATTGCGTACCTGCTTGCGGAATAGAACCAAATATTCCTCGCGCAGTTTCGCGCGTTCTTCCATTTCCTCATCGCTCAGCCCAACTGTCTTATGTTTGCGGGCCAATTCATTAATTCGTGCAATAAGCTTGTCGATATTCATCAGGTACCTCCATGTGTGTAAGCATATGTTCTACTTTGACATGGAGGTAACAGCTTGTCAAGCAAGCAGCAAGAAAGCTTTTATATCGCAAAAAAGAGGCCTCTTCGGGCCTCCTACCTTCTGCTCTTATGTATAGGAATGCAAAGCTTCTCAACCGTAAATTCGACAATGACCCCGACTCATCGGATCGGAACGAGCAATACTTCTCCTGCCGGTAAGATATCACCTTTCAATTGATTCATCTCAACGATTTCATATATAAACTGACGCGTATCCGTATGTTCTGGCTTATAAGAGGATGCAATCCCCCAGAGTGTATCTCCAGGCTGAACAAGTACGCGCTCCACAGCAGCTCCATTTACAATTTCCGTTTGGCTATCATCCATGCCAAGCGCTTGAACAATGCTTCCACAAGTAATGAACAACAATACAATCAGGCTCATGATGAATCGAACACGTAAAGGAAACAAACGCTTCTTCTGAATAGGTTGTGAAGCTGTTGTCGACACCTTATAGATTGAACGATATGTTGTATACATCATAAATGACTCATCTCCCAAACACTTGTTCTGTTATCTTGTATAATTTAATCTAACACGAACACACGTTTGAGTCAATGCCTTTTTAGAACGTTCGTTCCCCTTTTTATATTATCGAAAAATAAGCATTTAGCCTCATTTAACTTTCTCTTGTTTCTCTCTCGTAATTTACGAACTTCTCACAATCTTTTTCTTCAGAATCTTTAGAACTTATGTTTGTACGAACGGAGGTTCTGTGGTATAATTTTGTCAAAAGAGTATTCATTGGAGTTGATACCCTTGTCTAAAATATCAAGTCGTCAACAAGCTATCCTTGATTTTATACGTGATGAAGTTCGAGCTAAAGGTTATCCGCCTTCTGTTCGTGAAATAGGCGAAGCCGTTGGTCTAGCATCCAGTTCCACTGTTCACGGTCATCTTGATCGACTCGAGAAGAAGGGATTCATTCGACGTGACCCTACGAAGCCTCGTGCTATTGAACTGCTTAGCCATGATCAATCTGAACGTTCAACAGACTTCTCTCGCTCCTTCGCACGCGTGCCGGTCGTTGGGAAAGTAACTGCAGGCGAGCCAATTACCGCAACAGAGAATATTGAAGATTACTTCCCTCTTCCTATGCATATGGTGGGAGATGACGAGAATGTATTCATGTTGTCGGTCATGGGTAATAGTATGATTGAGGCTGGTATACATAATGGCGACTTTGTCATCGTGCGTCAGCAGCAGACAGCGAACAACGGTGATATCGTGGTAGCCATGACTGAAGAAGATGAAGCAACGGTTAAGACTTTCTATCGTGAGAAGGATCATATCCGCTTGCAGCCTGAGAATCCAACCTATGAACCGATTCGCTTACAGCATGTAACGATTCTGGGCAAAGTTATTGGTTTGTTCCGTGATTTTCATTAAGACATTACATTGATGCCTCGTTCTCTTCTTTTTAAGAAGGGAGCGAGGCATTTTTGCTTTCTCATTATTTCATATCATTTGCTGAACAGTACCTGAACAATCTCATCTAGAAAAGAAGCTTCATAAAATTCGACTTTCTCTCCTTATCTTCATCGAAACAACCTCACCACTGTTCACTCTTATAAACCCTAATCGTTCGAGAGATTTATACCACATCGAATATATACACACATCAACTTTAGCAATAAATATTTATTGTATAACAATAATTTTTTATTGACTAAAAGTATTTATTTGAATAGGATAATACCTAATGATACACCTCGTATAACTGTTCAAAATTCATTTTCACGAACACAAGGTAGGAGATAACTATGAATAACTTTTTCAAACTAAAATCATTCCTCAATTTTGGCTGGCACCAGGCAATGTCCTGCTTGTTCCCCGCTTATATTTTCGCGATGTTGGCACTCACGAAGATCATAGACATTCCATTTATGCATCGCTATGATTTCCTATTGCTTGTTTGTATCTTGGCGCAGGTTCTAATGATCCGGTTTGGGATAGAAACAATGGATGAATGTAAAGTAATCTGTATGTTCCATTTCATCGGTCTTGCACTTGAAATATTTAAAATCCACATGGGATCATGGGGCTATCCGGAAGACGGTTGGTCTAAAATACTGGGTGTTCCTCTATATAGCGGATTTATGTACGCAAGTGTGGCAAGTTACTTATGTCAAGCGTGGCGACGACTGCAGGTCAAGGTAAATCGATACCCTTCTGCTTGGTTAACGATTCCGCTAGGTGCGGCGATTTACTTCAACTTCATGACTCATCACTTCATTTACGATTTGCGTTGGGTTTTGATGATTTTGCTATTCGTCATCTTCTTTAGAACCTACGTGGAATATACCGTATTAGGCGTGACACGAAGAATGCCGATTGTTCTGTCGTTCGTCTTAATCGGATTTTTTATATGGGTGGCTGAAAACATCGGGACTTTCTTGGGCGCATGGTATTATCCACATCAGACGAACGGCTGGAATCTCGTAAAGTGGGGAAAATTCAGCTCATGGTTTTTGCTTGTCATCGTTTCCTTCATGATCGTCGCCCATCTGAAGCATGTAAAAGGAGGACACTTCAAGAGAAATAGTCATACTCGCTTCAATGAGTCGACATTTCAGAAGTAAAACACAATCTTTTAAATACAAAAGCAAAAAACCTAGAGCCCTAACAGCTCTAGGTTTTGTTACAGTATTCCTTGAATTGCTACTAAAAACTCATATAAGAAATACCCCGCGAACCCAAATAAAATCAGTCCTGCGATAATAGACATCCGCTTAATCATAGTTCGGCTCATTACTCTTCTCGTGACAGCCACAATGGCAAGCAACCCAACATCATGGAGGAGGATACCAGCTAATATTCCTGCACCTACGATTAGAAATTTAGCCGGTTGTGTCGTATCATACGAATCAGATAGCACCGCACCAAAAACGGAAATCCAAAACACAAGATTACCTGGCGATATAGCGACGAGCAGTCCATTTCGGTAGGAACTGAAAAATGATGCATTCGGTTTATCGCCAGCCAATGTAATGCCTTGATCCGAGTTTTTGATGGAATCATAGCCTAAATAAATTAAAAAACATGCTCCGATGAGCCACATAGGGATTTGAATAACAGGGATGGCAAGCACGGAAGCCAAGCCCATATATAAGGCAACGATTAATAGAAAATCAATGGTCATTCCACCTAATCCAACAGCCCAGCCATGCATAAAACCCTTTTTCATCCCTTGCTTCGTCATTTCAACGGTCATGGCGCCTACAGGCATTGCAACGGCAAGCCCCGCTAGTAAATACGTGAAGAAAAGATTCAATTTCCAACACTACTTTCTATATGTAATAGTTGCTAGTCAATATACACTATACTATATAAATACATAATATTATATATTTATGCATGACAAACTTGAAAATATTTAGGCAAGTTGACATATACTAAAAATGAACCACTATTGATATGTATGTAAGAGAACCAAATACTTCATCATATTTAACTACTCAAAAGCTCCATTTGAGCGCATTTCTTCTTCCGATAAATTCTGAGATAAATTCGTTACAATCGTTCCTGGGTGATCAGATAATGCACTACATTAAATTCCTTACCTCGTTTAACCAACTCAACTGCAAATAATGTCATGTATTGATTTCGTTCCATCGGTGAACTTGTGTTCTATTTAAGTACACCATTTCATTTGAGTGATATAACTGAGCAGACAGCCAATTCCCCTAACATGTAGGAAATTGGCTGTTTATCTTCTATGCTATATCTTAGCATGGGTTTTATATCAGAAAGTTAATACTATATTGGGTAACCTGGAGTAACAGTCAATTCGTAAGCAAAATAGTCTATCAAGAGAACAAACAATCAGCTTAGAAATAGTTCATACTCATTGCATCACGTATTTCTAACATCGTTTCTTTTGCTACAAGGCGTGCTTTTTCTGTACCCGACATAAGAATTTCATCGATCTTTTTGGGTTCGTTTTGATACATTCTTCTCCGTTCTCTCATTGGTTCAAGTAAATGGTTGATACTTTGCGATATCTTTCGTTTGCACTCCATACATCCAATCTGCCCCTTTTTACAACTTTCATAAATCTCATCGGAGCCTTCTTTACGAAATGCTTGATGATAAGCGTAGACTGGGCAAATTTCAGGATGTCCGATATCCGTTTTATGGATCCGCGCAGGATCAGTTGTCGCTTTCTTTAGCTTCTCACTAACCTCTTCTTGAGTGGAGTCCAAATTGATCGTGTTACCTAGACTTTTGCTCATTTTATTATTTCCATCTAATCCGACCAGTCGTGGAACATCACCTACAAGTGGTTTTGGTTCCACTAACACAGGTTTATAAAGTTGGTTAAACCGCCGGACAATTTTCCTTGTTTGTTCGATATGAGGAACTTGGTCTTCTCCTACTGGAACCAAAGTCGCCTTACAAAAGGTAATATCAGCCGCCTGGCTTACGGGGTAGCCCAGGAATCCGTAATACATATCATGGAATCCACGTTCTGTGGCTTCCGCCTTTATAGTAGGATTGTGACGTAACGAATTGACCGTAACAAACATGGAAAAATAAGTGGTTAACTCAGCAATCTCTGGGATCATACTCTGAATAAATATTGTTGCGCTATCAGGGTTAATACCTGCTGATAAATAGTCCAATGCCACATTGCGCAAGTTTTGTTTAATTGATTCAGGTTTTTCAAAATGAGTAGTCAGGGCTTGAACATCTGCAAGTATTAAAAAAGTTTCGTATTGGTTTTGCAACTCCACACGATTTTTTAAGCTGCCAACGTAATGGCCAAGGTGCAGTTTTCCTGTAATCCGATCGCCTGTCAAAATCCGTTCTTTCACTTATGTTCCTCCTCATAATGTTATTTCTGAAATGCAATCTTGTGATCCACCAACCATCATCCATGGCCATCACCCCTTTCAAGTAATATAAAAAAACCTCGCCCAATAAAGGACGAGGTTTTCGTGGTACCACCTTTTTAATCGCTAATAGCGATTCACTCTAAAGTACGGCAAGATGGTTTAACCATCAATACGATACTCCTCTCATGATAACGGAGAGAGAATCCCGGCAACGCCTACTCAATTCAGCGGAGCGATTCAGAAGCCCATTCGGCATCAGGTGAGGATCGGTTCACAGCATCCACCGACTCTCTGAACCTCATTATCTGATACGTACTTGCTCTTCATCAACATCGTTGATCCGTTCATATATAATTGAAATTATTATAATGGATAACAATCAGTAAATCAAATTAAATGTCATCTTTTACAGCTCGATGCGAATCATTTGATTGAATCGACCCAAATACTGTTGTATTTACGAAGGACCCCGCTATGGATGAATTTTGGGGATAATGGAAAATTACATCTAGGAAAAAGAAATAAGAGCCGGGGAATGCCCATACGGCTCTTATTTGCTTACAGGTGTGCCGGCACAACACCAGTATTTCAAACAGATTTGCAGTGCACAGATACAGAGCTATGAAACCAATCTACTTAGATGCTAAAAAATAAATGAACGGGAAATGATAACCAGCAAAATGAACAAGACCAAGATTACACCAATCGAAGTGAAACCTCCAAATCCACATGAGAAACCTCCAACAACTTCACCCATATGCGTAAACCTCCTCTCGTTTGGCACATTTACATCGTATAAATGTTACCTTCATTCTGACCCGGCTATTTCCTATACTGAATTAATTAGGCGGTGTTGCCCCTTCAAAGGGTAGAATTCCACGACTCCGTCCATTAAATCGGCTCTTATTCGAACTGGCCTTTATGCCCCCTCGACAACAGGATATTCAAGTTATCAATGCTGAAGATGCGTCATTAGTAAATTTGATCCTCGTGAAATGCCTATGGGGGAATAGTGTGAGTTCAGATCCTTTTATCAAATTAACAAAAGCTGCCACAGAGTACAATGACCAACAAAATAAACAGAACCAATATAATGGCTGTAGAAGTAAAGCGATGATGATGACCAATTTCACTCATTTGAGATGCCCTCCTCTCGCTAGATACAATACATATAGTATTAAGGTAGTTATGTGCGTGTCTCGGCTATACCCTATTCATTGTAAAAAATACTAAGATCCACAGACTTCCTTTCCCACAGTGCTTTATTAAGCCTGTTTCATATTCCGCTTTAAACCATGCTCATTGTTTTTGGATAGACACCGTATTCACTTTCCCATTCCAAGCTATCATCAGATAGCCTGCAGCTTCTATGCACCGACTCATAGGTAAAACGGCCCAACAAGTGCGCTTAAACAGCTCATTCTCTACTTCAACATCTGCTACCTCCTTGCCTCATTTTATGGACTGTAGAAAGTGCCGAATACTTCTTGACCCATTCTCAAAAGGTCGATTAATCCCTCACTATCAAAACCGACGAAGCATTCGTAACATTCATTCAAGCTTGTTCATAATAAACAGTCTGCGCATCCATACTAAGAAAAAGGCAAGGAGCTGGCGGCAAAATGAGTATATTTGCAGAAGATGCCCAAGTTAATCAATTACAGGATCGAACCGAAACTCAAAAGGTTGCGGATGTGATTATCAACCAACTGAAATTATGGGGCGTTAAGCGGATTTACGGGGTGATCGGGGATGCCATTTTTGGATTGATGGAAGGTCTCTCACGCCAGAATGATTTGGAATGGATTGGGGTAAAACATGAGTCTGTCGCTGCAATAATGGCGTCTGCCGAAGCCAAATTAACCGGTCGAATCGGAGTATGCGCCGCGCAAATGGGACCTGGTTTGACTAATTTAATGACTGGCCTAGGAGATGCAAACTTAGATCGCGTTCCAGTCTTGGCCATATCAGGTCAAGCGCCTACCCCCAAGATCGGAACAGCGTATAAGCAGTATATTGATCAGCAGGGACTAGTTCAGGCGATTACCGGGTTCAGCCGAATTGTCGTTCATCCCAAAGCAGTCGTTGACACCTTAGCACAGGCCATGTTTACGGCAATGGAACAGGCAATTCCCGTTCATCTTTCCATACCTTCCGATCTATGGACTCTTCCCTGCGGGGCAAAACCGCGTGAACCGATTCAAATAGCAAATCAAATAGCTGGACATAGCCAACTCCAACAAGCGGCGAATCTTATGCTTAAGGCGAAGCGCCCCTTGATCCTTGCTGGCAATCGAGCAAATCATGCCTGTGATGCGATCCGGAAACTGGCTGATCGCTGGGGATGCGGAATTGTTATGAGTTATGGAGCAAAGGGGATAATTGCGGGTTCTCACCCTTACCTGCTCGGCGGTTTGGGCGAAGGCGGGAATCCTTTTGCAAGCGACTTATGCAAACAAGCGGATGTCGTCCTTGCCATCGGTACCTCTTGGTGGCCGGAATATCATGTCCCTAAAAATGCGCAAGTGATCCATATCGAAGAACGGATATCAGCTATCGGCGAGGTCATTCCGTCACAAGTCGGGATCGTTGGTAATATCGCAGAGATAATCCAAGCACTTACAGAAGGCATAACAGACTACCGTTCAAATCCAGATTGGTTGCAGCTCGTGAACCAATGTAAACAAGTCTGGAATGAACAAAATGAACTAGAACGCGCCATCTCATCGTCACCATTTCATCCCGCATTGATCGTCAGCGTCGTTGAACAACACATTGACAAGGACGCCATTATTGCGCTGGATGAAGGAGATGTTACCTTATGGTTTCTAAGAAACTTCAGGGGAACCGCCCATCATTTGGTGTTATCGGAGCGTTGGAGAACGATGGGGTTTGGATTGCCGGCCGCAATGGCAGCAAAATGTTCATTTCCGAACAGGCAAGTCATTTGTGTTACAGGGGACGGCGGATTAGGAATGGTACAGGCGGATTTGATTACAGCCGCACGTTACGGACTTCCCATAACAGTCATCGTTTTCAATAATGGAACCCTGCAAATGGAACAAGATAAAATGATGATGAAACATCTTCGCCCATTTGGGACGGACATCTCGAACCCGAATTTCGTCCAAATTGCAGAAGCTTCTGGATGGGTAGCTAAACGAGCAAAAACGAATGATGAGCTTCGCATCGCCTTAGATGAAGCGAAATCAACCTCCAAACCTTACCTCATCGATGTCCCGACGGCAAAAATAACGCATCCAGATTTTCAAATCCAAAAATAAAGGAGCATGATTATATGACATCGGAAACCGAAAAACATCCTACCTCCGTAACCATGCCCAAACCTCCTTATCCACTTCAACACCAAGATGAGCAGCCGGGTATTGAGTCTCTGATGAACCCGCGTCCCATTTATGACGATCCGAACTACAAACCGGGCGGCAAACTAAAAAATAAAGTGGCCATCATTACCGGAGGAGACAGCGGCCAAGGACGAGCCATAGCGGTAGCCTTCGCCAAAGAAGGCGCAGATGTCGTCATTGTGTATCTTAACGAACATACGGATGCTGAAGAAACCAAACAGGTTGTCGAGCAAAAAGGGAGCAAATGTCTGTGTATTGCCGGGGATCTTGGCCAAGAAGATTTTTGCAAACAAATCGTGGAACAAACCGTTACACAATTCGGAAAGCTGGATATTCTCGTGAATAACGCGGCTGAGCAGCATGTTCAGAACAGTTTAGAAAGTATTACTTCCGAACAGATGGAAAGAACGTTTCGAACCAATTTTTTCTCGATATTTTATTTAACGAAGGCTGCCCTTCCCCATATGAAAAAGGGAAGCAGCATTATCAATGCCGCCTCGCTTACTGCCTATGAGGGGAATGAACAGCTCATCGATTATTCAGCCACCAAGGGCGCCATCGTTGCTTTTACCCGGTCGCTCTCGAAATCGTTGCACAGCAGAGGCATTCGAGTAAACGGCGTCGTCCCTGGAAGCATATGGACGCCTCTTATTCCCGCATCCTTTCCTGCCGCTCAAGTCGCGAAGTGGGGAGAAAAAAATCCGATGGGACGTGCAGGCCAACCTTGCGAGGTCGCACCCGCGTATGTATTTCTGGCATCGGAAGACGCATCGTATATTTCCGGACAGTTCATTCATGCTACAGGTGGTGTTATTGTGAACAGCTGAGGAGATCCAGCTTCGTGTAGATCCGAAAATCGAAACCTTTCCCGTTCTTTTATCGTCCTCGCAAGCCATATAAAGATGCCAAAACTAAAAAGAGCCGCGGGATTCCCTACGGCTCATACTCGTGTTATATCAGTTATACAACTCTCTTAAACTTCAGAGTGTAATCTTTACCGTAATCATTAAACCCATGTGAGGATACTCTGATGTATGCCTTATGCCCATTATAAAGCGAATGCCAAATATTTTTCTCAATTGTGTTGTCATTGTATTCGGTTACTTTAATAATTCTCCCGTTTGAATCTGTTTCGATAAGCTGAAGATCGTAAATAACTCCTGGCTGGGGCTTCATACTAATATGGAAACCCATTGCACTCTGATCACCATTTGTATAATCGATCACATAGTAATCATAGTCATTGATATTATCAATTGGTAAGGTGAATTGGTCTTCATATGAGTACCCCCATCTATAAAGCATCACAGCTTCTTGTAGGGTATCACCGAAACCCGTGTATGCAAAAACAGAAGGCGAAGTCACTACCATTACTACTGCCATCAAAAACGCGACAAACATTTTTTTTGCTTTCATAGCCTCACTTCCCTTTCATTTAGTATAGTAGGGATTCACACCCATATATCAACATATTAACTCAATAGGGTATATTTGTAAATATAATATGATAATTGTCTTTATACCTAGTTATCTACTTTTTTTCAAATAATCACACATAACTCCTTTCCATCCCAAGCATTGACTTTCCTCCAGCCAATTCAACTACTTCACGTAATGGCATAATGGCTCGACCAACCCGTGCCCCATCAATTTACTTAACGCCTCTTCACCATTTGATTGTATATGGCGCATCATAGCATCATTGAAGATGTCAGTAAGCATTTCATGATAGCCTTCGTTTTTTGTTTGAATGCTTATTGGCTTGCCGAAGCCTACATTCTGATAAATAAGCTTTCGTGTAAACGCATTTGGAAGCTTATTGAGCTCCACTTGCACCTATAGCAGTGCGTACACGTTCAAGGATATCTGTTTCATTCTTGTAGTAGTTTTCACCGGTAATCATCCATTCGCGTTTCTTTGATTTCTTCCAGTCGCCTATTTCTATCTGAATGATGTCAGGAAGAATAGCTGCGGTCATGGCTCCATCTTTCAAAATTGTCTCGATATTCTTCATTTCATCCCCAAACTGAAAAAACAGGTGCATCCTCCTTTCTTAAGAAGCATCCGGGAAGTACACGCCACCTTTACGTTTGACCATACCACGAACGAAATACCGATCTCCGTCCATTTGGTGATCATTTTCCTTGACTGGTTTGTCTTCTCCCTTTGCTGCTGCCTTCTCATCCCATACATAGCATGAGAACTCACGCAGTGTTTCTTTGCAGCAATCGTTGTATTTAATCAATCCTTCGACAAGCACACGGAATACTCCGCGCAGCAATAAAAACCAGCTAATGTTTTGTCAAGCTATCCCCTTGGTGATTTAATGAATTACTGATATACTGGTTTTTGAGCACGGCAAAAAAAACTCCATTGGCGTGGAGTTTTTCGAATCGAATAAGTTTATGCTTGGTAAGGCTGGCCTCTATTCAAGATAGCGTAAATGTGATGCAGTAGCTTGTTGGCGCAAGCGATCACTGTTACCTTATAGGGCTTGCCTTCTTTCTTTTTTCGCTCATAGTACGATGCTAACCGTCTGTTATTTCCTTGCCGAAGTCCACACTGCACCGCTAGATATAACGATCTACGCAGACGCTTTGACCCGCGCTTCGTTATTCGGTTACTGTTAGCTGTAAATTTCCCTGAACTATGCACACTCGGATCTAGTCCCGCATAAGTTACCAGCTGCTTAGCATGTCTAAACTGCTTAATATCTCCTATCTCTGCCACTATAGCCGCTCAAGCTTTTCTCCAATCCCAGGAATGTATTTCAATAAATCCAATTCTGGTAGCTGAACAGATATCTCCTCCATTTGCTGTTCTAACTGCTTCAATTGGGCTTGAAATGTTAGAAGGAGCGTAATCATCCCTTTCAGCGCTTCCGTTTGAGAAGGACTTGTCCTCTCTTCCTTCCACTTACCTAATAACTCTTCTATTCGTATCGACTTCTCTCTTATCCAGCTTTGACTGCGAGATCTCCCAGCATATTTTATTAGGGCTTTCTCTATAATCTCCGCCCCATCCATTTGTCCTTGCAGACAGCTCTGCAGCACTTGTAGTGATGTAGCCGAGTATAGGTCGCTAAACACTCCTTCATAAGCCGGAATTACTTGATCTAACAATGCCCTAGTGTTGAGCTTGGCTTGCACATATAACGATGTAACAAACTCATGGACTGTAGCGGACTAAGAATAATATGACGAATGTCCTTCCGAGTCAGGTAACAAACGACCCCTCGGTGATAATGCCCTGTAGCTTCAATAATACCTACCGGCTCCGCTCCTGTCCTTGTTTTTAATTCTGCACACAAAGCGCTGAGCCACTCAAACCCTTGCTCGTTATGATAAATCTGTTTCGCTTTTCCATAGGGTTCATTTCTCCCTAAGAAGGCTTGAATGACACTGCTTCCATTTGATACATCCATTCCTATTACCGGTTCCATAATACCCTCCTTAATGATACTCGCCGGCACCCCCACGATGGCTCCAAACCCATAGCTTCGCATGTGATACGGGATCTTCAATGTCCCAACCAGCTCAAACATGGTCATTGGGGGTGGTGGGAGAACAGTTTTTATTCCAGGGTTTTTCCCCTAAAGGCCGCACGTTCTCCCGGCTACCGCCATCTTAATACACCTACAAAAATAGGCCAACCAGAAAGTCCGGTTGACCTAATAATACGAAAAGCCGCTGAATAAACAGCGGCTTGATAATCTACGGCTTATTGGGGTCCCATATTGTAAATGATACCTGCGTAAACTCCCCAAATATTTTTGACTCTACCACTTCCACTACCATCATAGTGGGTCCCAGTGAGATTGAGTGTCCCTGCAAAATTCCCTTTTACATAAAACATCGTCTTTGGGACACTATTTATATCATTATAGTATTGCTTACTCAAAACACCCTTAACATACTGCTCAGTAGCTGACGACGCAACAACATTGTTAATTGTTGCTTTAGTTGATTTTGCAGCCATTCCTGTTGTTGGAGCCAAAACACTTGCCATCAATGCTACAGTTGTACCGAATACAACTAGTGCTTTTTTCATTGTAACAACCCCCACATATTGGATTTTTTGTTTTACACCCTCATTGTATCCTAATATCTGGAAATAGGCAATAGATTTAGTATTTTCTTTCTAAAACAAAATACCGCCCCCTAAGGAGCGGCTATCCTGTAGCTTATAGAAAAAACTAATTAGTATTTAACATCAACAAATGCCGTCCCACTTGAAATTATAAGAAAGTATCCATTGCCTCATAAAGATAAAACAAAGAGAGATGACTATCACCTGCTCGTTTTGAAAT
Organism: Paenibacillus sp. cl6col; assembly: GCF_900102125.1. NCBI lineage: Bacteria > Bacillati > Bacillota > Bacilli > Caryophanales > Paenibacillaceae > Paenibacillus > Paenibacillus sp. cl6col. The sequence goes on along the minus strand of NZ_FNAZ01000002.1, from coordinate 450,967 downwards.
TTTACATGGCTCGTTAATATGAAAATAAACAACAAATCTCTGATATGAAATTCAAATTAGAGATGGAAGAATTAAAACTGACTGATGACATGCTAATTAAAAATGTTACTACTATCTTAATCCCTGTTGTTTCTGCTATGGCTGCCTTGATTGCTATTTCTATTGCCAGGTTTTTTATTTTTTTCTTTTGCTGCTTCGTTGATTGACAGGGTTAGAACAAATCATCTTGAAGCAATAAGGATCAGATTAAAGTACTTACATCAAGCTATATTAAATAGCGAAAAGGTAAAATAAATAATGGCGACTACTCTGATATAAGTGCAGTCACCATTGTACTAGATATAATCAAATAAATCCGCTTGTCTCGAATTAAATCTGAGTTTTTCATCTGTCGACTCCTCAAAGTCTTGTACAGTACCTCTTTAAATTTCTAGAATATTAGCAACCTCTGCATATGGCACCCAGCTTCCGCTCTTCATGCTAACCCCTACTGCCTTATATGCGTAATTGAAATTGATGTCAATTCGGTATTCCTTTTTGGATCGTCCTTGTTTTGCCATCAATGCCATGTGTATTATCTCCTTTCAAATAAAAGAGCCCCCTAAAGATGCCCTGATTTTATATACCGTTGTTATCTCCAACCCCACATCCCTCTATCTATATAAATCATTATCAGAAAGACTGATATGATTATCCAGCGAGCCCCTTTTCTAATCCCTTCTGCTGCGCTACTGTTCGGAACATACTTGATCGCTATTGCAAACCAATCCAGCCGCCACACTACTCATGGCAGCAATGATTATAGGCCCAGCAATTATCCATAGTTGTTCCATAATACTCATGTTGTTCACTGATTAATTCCCTCCCTATAACGTCATACTTCGACACAAGGGAAATATTTCTCCCCCTATGAAAAAAGCTGCTAATCATTAGCAGCTTTAACGGTTAATATTAATTATCATATGCATGTAAGGAAATTGTATATTGCGCAACGGTATCCACTACTCTTTCAACAGATAAATATACTGTTGCCCCCTCAGGAATGTATAAGTTTCGCCCGTTTCACGCTCTCAACTGGCCAAAGCCTAAAAATAAAAAACCCCAGAAGCCTTACGACTCTAGGGTTTAGATGAATTAATATAATGTCATGTATTGATCGCGTTCCCATTGGTGAACTTGCGTTCTGTACATATCCCATTCAATTTCTTTCAATTCCAAGAAGTGCTGCAATGCATGATCACCCAGTGCATCGCAAATCGTCTCGTCGCGCAGAAGCTCTTCCAATGCTTCCTTCAAGCTCGATGGCAAGCTTGGGATGCCTTCAGCCAGACGTTCTTCTTCTGTCATAACGTAAATGTTACGATCCGTAGGAGCTGGAAGGTCTGACTTCTTCTTGATGCCTTCCAATCCTGCTTTTAAAATTACCGCTAGAGCCAAGTACGGGTTCGCCGCTGGATCCGGGTTGCGGACTTCAACACGCGTGCTCAAACCACGGGATGCTGGGATACGAACCATTGGACTGCGGTTGCTTGCAGACCATGCCACATAACATGGAGCTTCATAGCCAGGAACTAAGCGCTTATAGGAGTTGACCGTTGGGTTCGTGATTGCCGCAAATCCGCGAGCATGCTTCAATACCCCCGCCATAAATTGGCGTGCTGCCGGACTCAAGCCAAGCTTATCGCTTTCATCGTAGAACGCATTCTCCTTACCGTTGAACAAGGAGATGTTACAGTGCATACCTGAACCATTCACACCGAACAGCGGCTTCGCCATGAATGTAGCGTGCAAGCCATGCTGACGAGCAATCGTCTTCACGACGAGCTTGAAGGTTTGAATTTGGTCTGCTGCCTTAATTGCATCTGCATATTTAAAATCGATCTCATGCTGACCAGGAGCTACCTCATGGTGAGAAGCTTCAATTTCGAAGCCCATCTCTTCCAGCTTCAACACGATTTCGCGGCGGCAGTTCTCACCAAGATCCGTCGGTGCCAAGTCGAAGTAACCGCCTTGGTCGTTCAGTTCCATCGTCGGATTGCCCTTGTCATCCGTCTTGAACAGGAAGAATTCCGGTTCTGGACCTACGTTCATAGACGTGAAGCCAAGTGCTTCTGCTTCCTTCAAGGCTTTCTTCAAAATTCCGCGCGGGCATCCTGCAAACGGCGTTCCATCCGTTGTGTATACGTCGCAAATCAATCTAGCGACACGATCTTCCGTTACCCATGGGAAGACAACCCAAGTATCCAAATCTGGGACAAGATACATATCGGATTCTTCAATGCGCACATAACCTTCAATTGAAGAACCGTCAAACATCATTTTGTTATCCAGTGCCTTAGGCAATTGGCTTACCGGAATTTCGACATTCTTAATCGTACCGAGCAAATCCGTAAATTGCAGACGGATAAATCGTACATTTTGTTCCTTCGCAATGCGTTCAATGTCTTCTCTGGTATAACCCACAGGGTAACATCTCCTTCTCCATAAGCATGATTAGATTCATATCTATTTTGTAAAGAAACGAGACAGTTCGCCTTGGATCAGCGATACTTGCCCCGGTCTATTACCGGCTATAAGCTGCTGCTTCAACATGCGGTGCAATTGGAGATCGGACAATTCCTTGCGTTTGCTCTCCGAAGCTTCACTAAGCACAGTTGCCTCTTCCGATTCCTTCGTTACCGGATTCAGTACCTGCTTAATGCCTGCTATGTTGACTCCCTTTTCAATAAGTGACTTGATTTCAAGCAATCGCTCTACGTCATTGAAGGAAAAGAGACGCTGGTTTCCAGAAGTACGAGCAGGCATAATTAATTCATGCTGTTCGTAGTAACGAATTTGACGAGCCGTCAAATCCGTCAGCTTCATCACGATGCCGATTGGAAACAACGCCATATTTCTGCGAATTTCATCTCCCACTGCTTATCAACCTTCCTAGTTTGTCATAAAAGAAAGTTTACGTGCTGTGTGCGCTAACTGACATCCTAGTCTAACAACGCCTGTTACGCGCGGTCGCTCATCAGTGAATTTACTCCGATCAGAGTATGTGCTATGCCTTTCTTGTTCTCATTTTATCCCCTGGAAGCAAACGTGTCAATGGATGTCAGGAAATCTAACAAAATAATTTTATAGCTCTAGCAAGCCTCGATCAACCATGGTTTGCAGTGCTGTCAGCGCTCCGAGCTTCGCATGCGCATACGTAAGCCCACCCTGCATGTATGCTGTATATGGCTCACGAATCGGCGCATCGGCAGACAACTCCAAGCTTCCCCCTTGAATGAAGGTACCTGCCGCCATAATGACTGGATGCTCATAACCAGGCATGTCCCATGGTTCAGGCACGACGTGCGCATCAACGGCCGAGGCTTTCTGAATCCCCTGCACAAACGCGATTAGATGATCGGCTGTATGGAATCGCAAGGCTTGAATCAAATCAGTACGAGACGCCTTCCAATGCGGCGAGGTCTCAAACCCAAGCTCCTCGAACAAGGCTGCTGCAAACACACTGCCTCGCACTGCTTGTCCAACGATGCTTGGCGCTAAGAAGAGACCTTGATACATCGAACGTGTCATCCCTAACATAGCTCCGACTTCTCCGCCAATTCCCGGTGCAGTTAAGCGAGAGGCCGCTGCTTCCACATACAGGCGCTTACCGACAATATAGCCGCCTGTTTCAGCAATACCGCCTCCTGGGTTCTTAATAAGCGAGCCCGCCATTACATCAACACCTAGCTCCGTCGGCTCCTGCAGTTCTGTAAATTCCCCGTAGCAATTATCCACGAACACAACAACATCCGGCTTAATCGCTTTTACTTGCCGTACCATCTCACCGATCTGTTCAACCGTGAAGGATGCTCTCCATCCATAACCGCGTGAACGTTGAATGCCTATGACTTTCGTACGCTCGGTTATGCTTTCACGCACATGCTCCCAATCTACATCTCCTGCCTCAGTCAGCGGCACCTCATTATAGGATACTCCCCAATCACGCAGAGAGCCTGTCCCATCATTCTCTTTGCCAATCACCTTATGCAGCGTGTCGTACGGTGTCCCCGTAATGTATAACAATTCATCGCCAGGGCGAAGTACGGCGAATAGAGCCGTCCCAATCGTATGTGTGCCTGATACAAAATGAGGTCGCACCAATCCCGCTTCCGCACCGAACACTTCAGCATATACCTCATCAAGCACCTCGCGTCCACGGTCATTATAGCCATACCCCGTCGATCCCGCAAAGTGAAAATCACTCACATGATGCTTCTGAAACGCCTGTATAACCTTCCATTGATTCCGCTCTGCGATTCGCTCGATTCCCCGTACCTGCCCAGCAATCTTCTCTTCGATTTGCTGCTCCAATTGCTCCAGTCTTGCTGTAAATTGCATATTATCCATTCCCCTTGATCCATTCCCATGAAGGAAAGCTTATTTATTGATGTAATCTTTCAACTTATATCCATGCTGCTCAGCAGCTAGCCGATCCAACCGAACCTTAAGCAGCAGATCATTCTCGTCAATCTCCTGCTCCAGAACCTCTCCCAGTCGATAGATCAAGGCAATTAAATCCCCACGATCCGCGGATATTCGGTAGGTAACCGTTTGGCCGGACAATTGATCTTGCACTGCCTGCCGAATACGCTCCAGATCCCCTTCATCATAAGCGCTTATAATAAAGTGATCTTTATCATGCGGCAGCATCTGTCGTTGTTCTGGGGTGCACAGATCCTTCTTATTATAGAGAACAATTTGCGGCTTGGCTCCCGCTCCTAATTGCTGCAAAATATCCTCTACGACCCGCATATGATCCTCTCGCATCTGCGAAGAAGCGTCCATCACATGCAAAATGAGATCAGCTTCGTTCACTTCCTCTAATGTCGCACGAAAAGCCGCTATGAGATCATGAGGCAAATTTTGAATAAAGCCAACCGTATCCGTTAAGACCACTTCCTTGCCGCTAGGAAGCTCCCACTGGCGAGAAGTCGGATCCAGCGTCGCAAACAATTGGTTCTCCACATACACATCCGCCTGAGTCAGTTGTCGCAGCAGCGTTGACTTCCCCGCATTCGTATAGCCGACAAGCGCAACCTGGTACGCTCCTGTCTTCTTGCGGCGCTCTCGATGCAGATTGCGGTTGCGAACGACTTCATGCAGGTGACGCTTCAAGTCAGTTATACGTCCTCGAATATGGCGGCGATCCGTTTCCAATTGAGATTCCCCGGGCCCTCTTGTGCCGATACCACCGCCTTGACGCGACAGGTTCTTCCCGTGTCCGGATAGACGAGGGAGCAGATATGACAATTGTGCCAGCTCCACCTGAATGATACCTTCTCTTGTTTTTGCTCGTTGTGCGAAAATGTCGAGAATGAGCTGAGTACGGTCTACAATCTTCACATCCAACGCTTGTTCCAGGTTGCGGACTTGAGCGCCAGACAGCTCTTGATCAAAAATAGCGGTCGTTGCACCCATCTCATCAATGACCGCCTTGAGTTCTTGTACCTTGCCTTTTCCTATGAACCATCTAGGATCACGGAATTCACGCTGCTGTGTCATGGTGGTCAACACCTCAACGCCAGCCGTTTCCGCCAGCTGCACCAGTTCGTCAAGCGAATATTGGGGATCAACCCCGCTCCGCTTGACATCATCTGTTATTAAAGTCACGAGCACCGCTCGATCGGGTATATTTTGATTCGTTTGGTGAGGCTCTTTTCGCATTCGCGTACATTCTCCTTATCGGTTCATCATCCATATTTCCATCGAACTATGATCATTGACCATATACGTTGTTCAGTATACCTCATTTTCGCTCCCATTTTAAATCCTCTGGTTTCAATGTCATTAATTCCAGCTTGCCCGGAGATTGCTGCGGATATAGCTGAAGGAGGCGAACCGCTTGATTACGCATCGCCTTTTCCATCACATTTCGAACAAAGCGCGCATTACTGAACAGATTAGGGGCTAGAATTTTCTCATCCAAAATCACCTGTTTTAACTGCGCCTGTGTAGTCGGCATTAGTACATAATCATGATCCTTTGCCATAGATTCTGCGATATGCAGAAGTTCATCTACCGAATAATCAGGGAAATCCACTTGTATTGGGAATCGCGAAGGCAGCCCAGAGTTCGTCTGCATTAACCAATCCATCTCATCCGAATACCCTGCCAATATGAGGATAAATTGATTTTTATGATCCTCCATGGCTTTTACCAAAGTATCAATTGCTTCTTTTCCGAAATCTTTTTCTCCGCCACGGGCCAAGCTATATGCCTCATCTATAAACAAAATGCCACCCATTGCCCTTTTAATTAAATCTCGCGTCTTCTGTGCCGTATGTCCGATATATTCGCCAACCAGATCAGCCCGCTCTACTTCGAGCAAATGCCCTTTGCTGAGCACTCCTAGCTGCTGGAACATTTTCGCCATGATCCTGGCTACAGTCGTCTTGCCCGTGCCAGGATTGCCCTTGAAGATCATATGATATACATGTGATTGGCAGATCAGCCCCGCATCCTGCCGTCTACGATTCATCTGTAAAATCGCATAGAGCTCATAGGCAATGTCCTTCATATGCTTCAAGCCGACAAGTCGATCAAGTTCTTTGCGAACCTCGCCAAATGGCCCATCCTGTGGGACAGCCAAGCTATCCGCTGCTGCTTCTCCATTTGTCTGATTTACGGCTGTCTCCTGATTGGATTGCTCCACAGGTCGCAGCACGACATTTATTTGACGAGACGGACGTGCATTTCCTTCGGAATTTGCCGCTCGAAGCCTAACATTCATGATTGTCACCCTTTCGACGTTCATCCTAATCATGTTTCCTCACAACACTGAACACAAATAGTCGATGTTCCAATATATTCTATCGTCTGACAGGTTATTAGCAGTTTCGTTACTATAGCTATTCCTGAGCATGATTCATATCAAGGGGAATTGCAATCCGAACATGGATATATACTACGTCACAAACATAATCACAAAAAAAGTGTGCAGGAACTCTCTCCTGCACACTCTGCACATCGCCTTACGCTACCTTATGTGGATGAAGAACACCGCTATTGCTCACGGTTTGCACGGTCTATTTCTTAGCTTAAGCAGCCTTATTCGAATTCTTATTCTGCTTGTGATTCATTATCTTCCCAGTAACAGATTGAATTTCTACCGAAGAATCCTCTGCCCCGTTGCCTGCAGACTTATCTTTGCTGCTGTTGTCTTTATCCTTCTGACCGCCAGAGTTAATAATGCGATCCGACCCTTTCGTTCCAAAGCTATTCATCCCCGAAGTTCCATTAGATGCATTCGAATCCGTCGTATCTGTAGATCCTGAGGAACCATCCCCACTAGATGTCCCTGTAGAACCGCCGTCTCCAATGCCTGTACCGTTATCGCCAGTTTCCGGCTGATTATTATTCGAATCCGGATTTTCCGGTACAGTTGGCGGTGTCGGCTCATCCGGGTTCGTAGGCTGCTCCGTTGTCGGCGGATCAACGGCCGGTGGATCTACTGCCGGTGGATCAATTGGCGTTTCCGGTGTCTCCTCCTTAATCGTGACGGAAGATTGATTCGATCTTCCTGACTCTTCGGATGCATTTACCGCTGTAACATAGTACGTGTACGTTTCTCCAGGGAAGACACCAACATCTTCAGCGCTGTTGCTCTTCAAGCCTTTGAGCAGCTGTGTGAATGTGTTGTCCTTAGAAGACTTCCGATAAACATGGTAAGAAATATTATCACCAGATACGCTGTTCCAGCTCAGTGCCACACTCTTTGTATTCTCAGAGTACGATGCACTCAACCCGCTAGGCGCCCGCAGTTCTTCCGGCTTTTGTTCCACTTTATCCGGCTTCTTGAAGGAACCCGACTTCTTGCTTTGCAGCGCCTTACCCATAACCTCGCTGAACATTTTCGATGCTCTGCGACTGCTCTCATGGACAAGGTGATTTTTATCAGTCTTGTCATACCCCATCCAGACGGCTGCTGTCCATTCCGGGGTATAGCCAACGAACCACGCATCACGGTCGCCCTTGCCAGTGTAGCCTGGCACAGAATACTGCGTCGTACCCGTTTTACCTGCAACAGTACGACCACTGATTTGTGCATTTTTACCCGTACCATTCGTAACGACTTCGCGCATCATTTCAGTCATATAGTAAGCCGTTTTCTCACTCATGACCTTTTTGCCTTTCGGCACGTGATACACATAATAGTCATTGTTTTTGCGGTCTGTAATCTTTGCAATCGCATAGGCATCATAATAATTTCCTCCGTTAGCGAATGCATTATAAGCCTCTGACATATTGATCGGAGTAACCCCGTACGTCATCCCGCCCAATGCGATTGACAAGTTATAATCGTCATTCGTCAGAGGGAAGCCGAGGCTTTTTGCAAATTCAAACCCTTTTTTCATTCCAATTTCATTCAATGTCCATACAGCAGGGATATTGATGGAACGTCTAACCGCTTCCGTCATCTCTACTGATGTCGTGTAGCCCCCAAGGTTCGTAGGACAATATTTGCCGAAGCACTGCTTCTCATTGCTCAATTTCGACCACGGGAAGTACTTGCCCGTCTCCAGCGCTGGCGCATAGGACACGATTGGCTTGAAGGACGATCCCGGCTGACGCTTTACAGTAGCACGATTCAATCCTTTGCGAGCATAATCCCGCCCACCTACCATCGCGATGATGGAGCCATTGCTATGATCTGTAATAACCATTGCGCCTTGCATTTTCGTATCATCCGGGCTCTGCTCGAACATATCGTCATTGTTGAACGCATCGAACATAATGCGCTGAGCATTCGCATCCATCGTCGTATAAATGTGATATCCTCCGCGATACAGCTCATCCTCGGTAAGACCCGTTTTCTCAGTCGCTTCCTCTACCATGTAGTCAATGAATGCGTTGTATGCTTCATTTTGCTTATCCTCCGACTTAGCCGCGTGCCCCGACATTTTCGGATCATATTCCACCGCTGCAGCACTCTTCGCCTCTTCAGCCGTAATATAGCCTTGTTCATACATCAGCTGAAGAACAACAGCCCGGCGTTCCTTCGATCGCTCTGGACTCGACAGCGGATTATATCGGGATGGCGCTTTTGGGATAGCTGCCAAAGTCGCAACTTCCCATAGCTTCAGATCATTCAAGTCATCCTTATTGAAATACACCTTAGCAGCAGCTTTAAGGCCATACGCACCTTTACCGAAGAAGATCCGGTTTAAGTACATCGTAATTATTTCGTCCTTCGTAAAATGATTCTCCAACGAAAGCGCAATCGACACTTCCGTTGCCTTCCGGAAGAATGTCTTATCACTCGTCAGGAACATATTTTTAGCAAGCTGCTGTGTAATGGTACTTCCGCCTTCTGCAAGGCTTCGTGACACAACGTCCTTAACCATCGCACGCCCAATTGACCACAGATCAACCCCGGAGTGCTCCTTGAAGCGTCTGTCTTCCGTCGCTATGAAGGCATTGCTAACGAATTCCGGAATATCTCTTGGCTCCGCAATCTCTCGATGCTCTATGCCTTTACCAAGCTTAGCAAGCTCTGTACCATTCACATCATATACAGTTGATACCTCAGCCAGCTTGAACATATCAGCATCCTTGTATTCACGCATCAGCCGCTCCCCGTTCAATAATACGAACAAATAACCGCCAACGGCACAGAACACGGCAAATGCCGTCGTGAAAAACATAAGCCAAAACGTCTTTTTCCAAGTCCATTTCTTTTTCTTCTTAGCTTTGCGCTTAGGATTTCCATGTGCCGGTGTGCGCGTACGTTGAGTTGATTCTTTTTCTCTCGTCATCTGCAATCCGACTCCCTTTATTCCTTTGATTGTCTCTCTCTTCATACCTTGTTGAGATACGATTGAAGCATATCCCTCATACTTATACCCAATATGACTACGAATGAAAAGAACAACCCTTCAGGGTTGTTCGGCAGCGACTATATTCCATTAGACGTGATGGAGGGGCAAAAAGTTTCATTGGCAATCTGCCCCAATCCATCTAATTTACGCCTCGTTCTGATGATCTTGCATCAGGGATACGTTACGTTGTGGCGTGAATGTGGAAATGGCGTGTTTATACACCATTTGTTGACGTCCCTCGCTATCGATGACAATGGTAAAGTTATCGAATGCGCGAATGACACCACGAATCTGGAATCCGTTCGTCAAATATACGGTCACTGGAATACTTTCCTTGCGCAATTGATTCAAAAAAGTGTCCTGAATGTTAATAGATTTATTCATCGTCCGTACCCCCAATAATCATGAGATTGTGTTGAAATATATTCAACCTGTTATCGAAACTTTCCTGCTATGAGCTTACAAATTTGTTCAAATTGTTGATCTGCACAATCTGATTCTGTGACATCAACCCAGTGAATATCCTTCATGTGCCGGAACCAAGAGAGCTGGCGCTTCGCAAATCTTCTTGTATCGCGCTTAAGCAGTTCAACGGCAGCATCGAGTGACATGTCACCTTCAATATACGCTGCGATTTCCTTGTAGCCAAGGCCTTGCATCGATACGAGATTTCGCGAGTAGCCCTGTTCGAGCAGCCGGCGAACTTCTTCCACCAGCCCCTCCTCCATCATCATATCAACTCTTGCCTCTATTCGTTTATATAGCATCTGCCTATCCATTGTCAAACCTATGATACACAGATCGAACGGCGATTCCTTTTTCTGACGGCCTAATTGCTTCGAAAATGGCTCGCCTGTAAGATGATATACTTCCAAGGCTCTAATTACTCTGCGCTGATCATTGGCATGCAGTTTGTCAGCAGTTTCCGGATCCACTCCCCGCAAGCGCTCCAGAAGCGCTTCTGCACCGTGAGAAGCTGCAAATTCCACCATTTCTTGACGGAATGCTTCATCTGCACCGTGTTCACTGAATTCATACCCGTAGCATACTGATTCAACATAGAGCCCAGTTCCCCCGACGATAAATGGGGTATGATTGCGGTTCGCGATCTCGTCGATAAGTGTCCGGCACTGAAGTTGAAAATCGGCGACCGAATACGGCTCATCGGGATCTAATATATCCATTAAATGGTGTGGAATGCCCTCTCGCTGCTCTACTGGCAGCTTAGCTGTACCAATATCCATTTGCCGATATACCTGCATGCTGTCACCGGATATAACCTCACATTGGAATTTCTTAGCCAAGTCAAGACTAAGCTTCGTCTTTCCAACCGCAGTCGGTCCAATGAGTACAAGCAGCCTCGGTTTATTACTCATCGTTGCCTCCAGCAATGTCAATCACCCCATATGCCAATTTCGCTCCGGATGGTAACACACGGGTGAATCCTAGCCGGGCAAATTCTTCGCTGTTCTTTACTTCCTTCATGACCACTCTCTTGCGCGCCACACGGCAAGCTTCCGCAATCGCTTCAAGCGTCAAGGCTTTATGGTTCGCCATCGTACGCAGCGGATCAATCGATGCCGAGCTTGTAACGGGAGAGCGGAACATCGGATCAAAGTATACCACATCGACGGAACGGCTTGGCAGTGAACTGAGCATGCTTAGATGTTCAGCCTGCTTCATCACAATACGGCGCATCGCTCCCGTAACCTCGTCCACACCACTCTCATACAGCTGCAGCCCTTCGTGCACAAGCGCAAAAAGTGATGGCTCACTCTCCAGCGCTGTAACCTTCCCCTTAGGGCCTACCGCGACGGCAAACACCAGAGAATCCCCTGCTAGGCCTGCCGTACAGTCTAACACCTCATCGCCAGGCGTAACACCACTCGCTGTAATCATCCCGTCCGCATCTCCGGACAAAATCCGCTTCGCCCGCACATAGGCCATACTCGGATGATAAGTCAGCTCGGTGACCCCTAACTTCAAATAGCGGACACAATCGTTCAGGTAGACGAGAAATTCATCGTCGCCATATCTACGCTGCATGCGAGGCAAGGTCTGATCGCGCCGTTCAGCATAGAACCATCCGAACAGCTTGGCCATCTTCCGCGCCCGCTCCTTAAGCTCTGGTGACGTATACTCGCCTGTCGTGACTATCATTTGCTCCTCCTCATTATATACGCTGTGGAAAGGGAATTACAAATCCCCAGTATTCTTACATTACCCGCTTAAACATTTTCTCCAGATCGTAAGTTGTAAATCGAATGACGATCGGCCTGCCATGCGGACATGTAAATGGCTGGCGGCATGTTCCCAATCGGACGAATAGCGTCTCCGCCTCAGCTGCTGTCAAGCGCTGATTCGCTTTAATCGATGCCTTACAAGAGCACATCGTCGCTGAGGCCTCTCTTAATTTTGCAATATCGGGCGCCTTCTCGCTCAACACCCAGTCCGTCATTTCTTGAATAATATCCGTTTCTTCCCCTTTAGGGAACCAGTATGGATGGGAACGAACTAGGAATGTTTGCCCCCCAAATGGCTCCATGACGACCCCGACCTGCTCCAGCAAATGCATACGCGATCGAATCCGCTCCGCATCAGCAGGGGTAAACTCTAATGTGATCGGCAGAAGCAGCTCTTGAGAGGCTTCTACCGGCTTGCCGAATCGCTCAAAATAATATTCATAATTGATTCGTTCATGCGCTGCATGCTGATCAATTAAATAGAGCCCCTCTTCATTTGAAGCGATCAAGTATGTTCCGTGCAGCTGACCAATGTAAGAAAGTGCTGGGAACTTCGGCAATGCAGCGTTGTCTGTACTACCTTCCTCCGTCAGCCATTCCTTCCATTTCTCCGCACCGGCCTTCACTGCGGCTTGCCCTGCTTGCTGCTTAGCATTCGAATAAGGATCCGAATAAGCACTCGTATTGGAACTTCCCGCATTGCGGCTACCATAAGAAGGAGACGTCTCTCGAACTCTCTCTCTCTCCTCTTGACCGCTCGCAATCGAGGATTTCTCTGCATCATAGGAAGTTGATGGAATCAATTCGTGATCCACTGTTTGCTTGAATTTCGCCGGACTGTCTACGGCGTCCTCATTACTAGAAGTCGATTCAGCGGACTTAATAGCCACTTGATCTGCACTTGCAGCTACAGCCAGCTCATCCTCGTTCTTGCGACCTATCTCTTGCAGTTGTTGCTGCTCCGTCTTCTTCTGTTCTACCGAGCCACTTAGAGCAATAGAATCAATAACGGATTCATTTGGAGGTTGCAAGGCCTCTGGAGCAACACGAGACATTTCGGTTGCTGCGGGCTGATTCCATTTCCCCGTTCGTTCAGGTTGTCGCTGCACGTTAGGTTGATGGGATGTTTCAGCATTGCTTCGTGACTGCTCCCGATCTTCCTCCGCTAATTGCGTGGCAGAGGATGGATCAGACTCAATGACTAGCGCCCCCATTGGCTTTAATTGCTTCTCTTGATTGGCCGCTATCGTCTCCGCAGCTTCCCATTGAAGCTCTGCTTGCTCGACATATGTTCGCACCTTCGCCTTCTTCGGAGCCGCTTCAGGAATAAGACGCTGCTTATGCAGCAATTGCTTCACGGTCTCTTCGATGAATGCGCACAACTCTGCCTCTTTGCTGAAGCGAACCTCAAGCTTGGCAGGATGCACATTCACATCCACGAGAGAAGGGTGCATCGTCACATGAAGCACGAGCATCGGGTAGCGATTGATCGGCAAGAACGTATGGTACGCACGAAGTATCGCTTGATTCAGCGGAAAGCTTCTGACATATCTGCCATTGATCATCCATGACATCGCATTGCGGTTTGAGCGCGTTAATTCAGGCTTGCCAATATAGCCTTGCACCTCGAAGTCCAAGTGTTCTCCCTTGACCTGCAGCATTCCTTTCGCTGTCTGAACGCCATATACAGAGGCAATAACCTGCAATAAGTCTCCATTGCCAATCGTTTGCAGCAGAGTGTGCTCATTATGCTTCAAGGTAAACGCTATACTTGGATACGATAACGCCAAACGATAGATGAGATCAGAGATATGCCCCAGCTCCGTCTGGATTGTTTTCATATACTTTAACCGTGCAGGCGTATTATAGAACAGTTCACGTACCGTAATCTCCGTCCCTTGCATGGACTGTGCGGGCTCATACGATTTGATCGCACCGCCTTCAATAACAAGCCGCCTGCCTAACCCGCTAGATTCTGTCGACGTTACCAACTCAACCTTGGCAACAGCCGCAATACTCGGAAGTGCCTCTCCTCGGAACCCTAGACTGCGAATCGAGAATAGATCTTTCCCTGTCTGGATCTTGCTCGTCGCATGCCGCAAAAAGGCATTTTCCGCATCATCATCCGCTATACCAGAACCATTGTCCTTCACTCGGATGAGCTGCAGGCCCCCTTCTTCAACGGATACATCAATACGTGTAGCTCCTGCATCTATCGAATTCTCAACCAGCTCCTTCACAACCGATGAAGGACGCTCCACCACTTCGCCTGCGGCAATCTGGTTGGCAATGTGCTCGTCCAATATTTTAATAATTGCCATCTCTCACACCTCCTTAACTCTCGATTTCTCATGCTCTATTCATTAGGATTCACGAGTAATTTCACGTGCCCGCTTCATCAGATCATGCAGTTGATTCATTGCTTCCAATGGAGTCATTGACATCACATCTACATCTGTCAAAGTGCCGATGAACTCCTTCATTGCTATTACTTCAGCACTGTGTTGAATGGAATGATCCGGCCCCTCTTGCTGTGCCGCTTGATGGGTCTCGGCAGTACTTGCCATACTCATGACAGATTGCTCGTCATCTGTCTTACCGTCTTGTACAGGCTTCACATACTGTACGGGTGCCTGAACGGGACTATCCGCAGATACCGCAGTCTGATCCCATCCGAATAAGGACAGCTGTTCCACATGATTGACAGGAATCTCTTGCTGCGAACTCGAAGGGGATGCATGTGTCCCTTCACGATCAGTTGTCTCATACTGCTTCAACAGGTCGTATGCACGATCAATAATTTGATCAGGGAGACCCGCAAGGCGTGCACAATAGATACCATAACTTGTGCTGGCTGCGCCTGAAATCAACTTACGCAGGAAGGTAACTTGATTGCCGCTTTCCTGCACGGCCATGCATACATTCTTCAATCTTGGCAGACGATCCGCCATATGCGCCAATTCATGGAAATGGGTCGAAACGAGCGCCTTACAGCCGATTCGATCGTGGACATACTCAACTACAGCCTGTGCAATGGACATCCCTTCACTCGTTGATGTGCCCCGACCCAGCTCGTCAATGATGACCAAACTGCGGCGCGTTGCCTTCTCTGTCATCACCTGTATATCCATCATTTCCACCATGAACGTACTCTGACCGCCAATTAGATCATCTGCAGCTCCAATTCTCGTGAAGATCCGATCGACAATCGGCATAGACGCTCGTTCAGCTGGAACGAAGCAGCCAATCTGCGCCATGATCGATATCAGGGCTACTTGACGCATGTACGTACTCTTACCTGCCATATTCGGCCCTGTTATGAGCAGCATCGTCTCATTCTGCTCTGTCAGCTCCGTATCGTTCGCCATGAAGTCTCCGCCCTGCATGACGGCCTCCACAACGGGATGACGTCCCTCAGCAATATGCATATCCAATTGCTCCGTGAATGCCGGACGAACATATCTCCTAGCTGCACTGACTGCAGCGAGTGATTGGTAGACGTCTATTTCAGCAACTGCTTCTGCCAATGCCTGCAGGCGGCGAATCTCGCCTCCAATGCGCTGACGCAGCTCGCTAAAGCGCTCGTACTCCAAGCCGAGCATCTTATCCTCAGCCTCGAGAATTAGCGCTTCCTTCTCCTTCAATTCAGGCGTTACGAATCGTTCTGCATTCGCCAGCGTCTGCTTACGCTCATATCGTCCTTCCGGCAGGGATGACAAATTCGACTTCGTTACCTCGATATAATAGCCGAATACCTTGTTGTATCCGATCTTAAGCGACTTGATTCCGGTCGCTTCCTTCTCTCTGCGCTCTAGTTCAGCGATCCAGCGCTTGCCGTTCACACTTGCTTCTCGGAGCTGATCAAGATATTCATCGTATCCTGGCTTAATCAGTCCACCGTCACGTACCGATACCGGAGGCTCGTCCACCACCGCACGTTCAATCCAATCGTGGATATCTCCACATGCATCCAATTCACTAACAAGATTGTGAAGTGTTGCAGACGATGTCTGCTCGCATAACTGCTTCAGCATCGGAATCTGACTCAGTGAAGACTTCAGTGCAACGAGATCACGACCGTTCGCCGTACCGAAGGCAATCCGGCCTACAAGACGCTCCAGATCATATACCGAGGACAACTGCTCACGCAGCTCTTCTCGCCATATGAGATGATGATACAGCGTATCAACGGCCTCTAAGCGCTCCTCAATGGCCTGCCGATTCATGAGCGGCTTGTCAATCCAGCGACGAAGCAGCCTTGCCCCCATCGACGTCTCGGTGCGATCAAGCAGCCAGAGCAGGGAACCTTTCTTCGCACGCTCGCGCACGGTTTCCGTAAGCTCCAAATTACGACGTGTAAAAGGATCTAACACCAGATATTGATCCGGGTCGTAAGTTCGAATATTCGTCAGCTGGCTCAATGAGCGCTTCTGTGTTTCTTGCAAATACCCCATCAGCATAGCAAGCGCCTGCTGCCGCTCATCCTCAAGTCGAGTCCAGACGGCTTCGCCGAACTGCTGCCTTGCCAATGCTTCATCCTTGCGGCTCCATTCGGTAAACAGAACTGAACGATTCCACGCCTTCGTAAGCGGCTCCGCCTCTTGTAGCAATGCAGGATGGCCAATAACTTCTGTCGGCATATAGACATTCAGCTCATCAATAAGCCAAGATTGCCCGATCGGTGCTGAAGTAACAATCAGTTCCCCTGTGGACAGATCACAGGCAGCCAGTGCATTGCTGGTACTCCCTTGAGATAGACAGACTAGATAATGATTCGACTTATCGTCGATCAGCTTGCCTTCCATGACTGTGCCTGGCGTCACAATCCGGACGATCTCACGGCGGACGACTCCCTTAGCTTCCGCTGGATCCTCCACCTGTTCGCAGATGGCAACCTTATATCCCTTTTCAATTAATCGCTGAATATAATTATCTGCCGAATGATAAGGCACGCCACACATTGGGATACGATCCTCTGCACCGCTGCTGCCTCTACCCGTCAGTGTAATCTCCAATTCCTTCGATGCTTGAATCGCATCGTCAAAGAACATCTCGTAAAAATCTCCGAGGCGGAAAAACAAAAAGGCATCCTTAACCTGCTCCTTGATGCTCAAATATTGTTCCATCATCGGTGTCAGCTTCACCATAAACACCCTCCGATAACATAAGTAGAACTCTATTATATCAAAAAAAGAGCGGGGACTCACGCGCATTTCACGCGGTCACCGCTCACTCGTTCCCAGCCATGTACTCCGCAAATCCTCATGCTCATCCCATATCCATTGTGCACGTATGCGATGAGACAGCGCTTGAATAGCATGCTCGGCCTGCACCGATAGGCTGTCATCTCTCCATTCATTCCTGCACTTCCTCACTTCTCTCAGCAAGTCGTCCATAAGCTCTAACGCCAGCATGCGCATAGGTTGTCTTCCTGCATCTGTGAGATAATTATCGCGCCTTGTCGGATAAGCATGGAATGCTTGAATCACCTCTTCACGCACACTGTCGCGCCTAGTCAGCTTTGGATACACCACTGCAACCGTACGGAATAAGGTTAGCACCTCTAACGCCAGGACCGGCGTCATAATAAAGCATGGAAGTGTTCGGTATTCAAATCCGCCCTCACCGCCATGATCATGTTCGCGCACATCCCCATACGTCCCATACCCTGGACGCCTCCTTAATGAACCCGCTGGATTCTCAAGAAGGGCCAGCGGCAGAGCTACATAAGTATCCAACGCTCTTATCAAGTCTGAGGTTAGCAAAATTCCACTAACATGGATATGCCCTCCAAGCGAGAACTTCCCTGCTGGATGCGATCCACCCAGCCATACGAGCTTGGAATCCTGCAAGTGAGAAGCACGCTTCTCTGCAATGATACGGTCTGCAAGCTGCATGGCCCTGCACAAATGCTCCACAAGCTGGGCCGGACGCTCAGCAGGTTCCGGACGAAGCTCCATAAGAGGATAGATGACACGTCCTTGCAGACGCACGGCATCACAACCTGCGGCCCCACCCTTGGGCAAGTACCGAACAGCGGGGACGATCTTCCCGGCATGGGTATCATATAGAATTAATTCTACATCCATCCCAAGCTTCAGTTGTGTTCCCTTGTTCCGAATTCGTGAATGCTGTATTGTCTCCTCATGCCATGCTGCAGCATACCTCTCCCGTACCCATGATGGAATTCGCTGCGGTATAGGGTCGATATGCACGATTACATCACCCAACTGTGGCTCATCCAGCACACCCGCTGGCAAGTCTGTCATTCCCTCCACGGCAGAAGATGGTGTGCAGCGCAGCGTAACCGCAGCGATGTCCCAGCCTACTGCATATGCAGCTCGCAGAGCCAGCCGGGCAAGCCGGCGATAAGGCGGCTTGGACCAATCATCAAGCGCACGATACATGGGAAGACCCTGCGGAGGACTTGAACTCTGTGCGGCAGCAACGATACGACAGCCATTGACCCAGAAGCATATAGAACGAACGTAATGCTGGCCCGAATTCGGCGGCAATTCATCTGCCCACGTAGCCCATTCGGCAACAGGCAACCCCCATAGCTTCAAGCGTTCACGCATGGTGCTTGAGCGCCAACTTGCAGCATAGCGATTGAGTACGATTGCGCCCTCTTCCTCCTGACGATCCACTACTCTCTCCGCATTCTCCCGATTCCGCTGTGCCATACTGCGCTTCCACCATACGATTAATTTCCCAAGCTCCTGAGCAGCAATTGACCTAGCTCCGGCTTGCACATATCTCGTATTGGAGACCGCCTTCACATTATACTGCTTCCACATGTTGGCGGCTTCCCGATCATCCGTTATGACAACCACGCTATCTTCACAAGCAAGGTCTCGGCTCAACGTCGCCTCCCCCTTCGCATCCAGCATATATGATTACATCCTGATTAATTCACATTGCAGCTATGAGGCCAACCAACAACATTACCTGAATTTTTGTTGCGAATCCAAAAAAAAGGAGGGCTCCCGCCCTCTACAATCTTTCCTTTACTGCATATCCTGTGGGTATATCATCAAGTTTGTAAGCACAGGTTTTGCAGCAGCTCACCCACCATGCGCATGTTGGTTGAGAGTATCCTCAATAGGAAATGAGAAACCGCCGCAAGCGGTCAGGGCCTGCGGCGATGATTACAACTCCTCATCCGTCAAGTCCGGTTCCAAGTCGTCGAAGCTCTCATCCTGAACACTAAAGTCAAAATCCTTGTCTTCGAAATCATTGCACCCGTCCTTACAAACGAGAACACATACCTTTGTCTCTGCAACCATTTCCACAACGAATTCCCGCTCAACACGAATAGTCACACCACGTCCATGCGAAGATACACTCGCTTCAACGCAGTTCGGTTCCTGAACTGCTTCCGCAGATACCTCAACAGTGGAAGAACGATGCTTCGGATCAACATACGACAGCGGAACGAGATCTACATACGACACCGTTTCTTTCGCAACGTCAGTTTGGGAATTGTTGTCGTATGAATACCAGATGTTGATATCGTAAGTACCAATTACTTCAATGCCGTCTCCTGCCCGCACCGATTCATATTGATGGTTTATGAGCCAAGCCCCCAATATGCTTGTCGGATGATTAGGCGGAGAGACGGTATGTGTGACGACAGAGAACTTACGACCTTTGCCGCAGACTGCTTTCGTGATGATTTCCCGGCAGTGGTGTTTTTCTGTGTTTGCCATCCTGTGGACCTCCTCCATACAATCATTCAATTAAAGTGTATGCAGGACAGTCGTCTAGGGTGACAACAATTTTTTAAGAGTGAACGCATTTTTTGAGAGTCAACATATGCTGGCCTGACGCGGGTTACACGCCAAGTCGAAGTTGTTTCTTATCTCTTTTCGCTATCTTCAAATATTGTTGAAGCTCGCGAATTACTTGCAAGACGGCTGCACGCACTTCAAATTCTCCACGTGTAACAGGCAAATCCATTTGACGGAATACCTCGTCCAAATCATTCAGAAGCTGTTCTGTCTTGCCCGTATAATGCGGCTCCTTCACATCCTCGCTCAATTGATCGAATACATCTGCTACTAAATAGCACTGAGGGAATGATTGATACACTTGAGAGAGCAGCTGAAGGATTCCCTGCACATTTTCCAGCTGTGCCTTGCGCATGTAGAAATAAATCAGCCACTGCTCATCGGCATGAATATCATCCGTACGCATGAGTCGATTCTCCAAGGCCTTCGAGGCAATAAAGATTCCTTCATTAACTTTTTCATCCGCATCAATAATTTCGTGTCCATCCCATACATAGGTTGTATCCCTTAGATTGGAGCTAATTTGTGTGAAAATCAGGGAAAAGTAAGCATCGACTTCCTTCTTAATTCGGACAAGCTTATCCTCTTCATTCGGCATATACACCAGATTGACGACACTGGCTGCACCAAGTCCAATGGCCAGCAGAAGCACTTCGTTCAACACGCCATGCAGCGTTAAGGTTCCTGCGCCATAGATATGGAACACAACGACTGAGCTTGTTACGATTCCTTCCTTGAAATTAAGCTTAGCGATAATCGGGAATGCAACTAATATGTATAAAGCCAGCACCCATAGCTCGAAACCGAGAAGCCCGAACAATAATGAAGCTAGCAGCAAGCCGACAACCGATGCCAGAAATCGCGCCGACACGGTCTTTATGCTGCGCTTGCGGGTAACATCCACTCCTAATATAGCTAGCAAGCCCGCTCCTAGCGGATTCACTGCTCCTGCAAGGTTAGCAACGATTATCGCCAATATTGACGCGATCGCTGTCTTAATGACACGAATACCAACAAATCCGAACACCATGTGCGAGTACGCTCCTTCAATGAGACCCTTATGTAATGTTATCTTCTTATGATACATGTTCATTATATCGACTCGGATGACGTGTTGCAAAAAAAGGGGAATGCCATTCATTGGCATTCCCCTTTCACTCCATATACACTTCGGCAAACCACGAGAACATATAAAGATTACGTACGATTCACGATTTTCCGCTCTACGAACGCAACTGCTTTATACATTAGTGTAGCCACAATTGCGATAATGACAAGCGATGACATAACCAGTGTAAAATTAAACACTTGAAATCCATATATAATCAAATATCCAAGCCCCACCTTGGATACAAGAAATTCACCAACAATTACACCTACCCATGCAAGCCCGACATTCACCTTCAGCGTGGACACGATCGCAGGAAATGAGGCCGGCAGAACGACCTTGCGAAATATCGTCCGCTTCCCGCCCCCAAATACACGGACAACCTTGATGTAGTTTGGATCGACTTCCCGAAAGCTATTGTACACAACAATGGTTGTTATGATTACGGTGATGGATAAAGTGGTAGCCACAATGGCTGTAAATCCCGCTCCAAACCCGACGATGAACAAGGGGCCAAGCGCAACTTTCGGCATGCTGTTGAAGACAACCATGTACGGATCTAGCACTCGCGCAAGAAATTCTGACCACCAAATGAGCACGGCAAGCAGAGTGCCGAAAACAGTACCGAGTACAAAGCCTACAATCGTCTCACCTACTGTCATCCCTAAATGGGGCCAAATGGAACCGTTCATGACATCCTGCACAATTTGCGCGCCTACCTTGCTCGGATAACTGAATAACAGAACATCGATCCACCTCAGTCGGCCTGCTAGCTCCCAGAGCGCTATACAGGAGATTAGAATGATTAGCTGAGTCACCGTAACTGATGTTGACAGTGCACGTCTGCGTGCGCGATATTGCGCATAGGTCGATGCTACTAGCTCCTTCGTATTATCTGAGGGATGGGGTATGGGCGGTGAATCATCAAGATCCGAATGTCGGCTCATTGCTTTCCCTCCGATCTGACGCCTCAAGTTCCTTCCACAAGTCATGGAACAGATCATTGAATCCTTCCTGCTCACGTGCATAGAAGGGTTGGGAGTTGCGGATTGACTCTGGTATGACGAATGTTCGCCGAATGCTGCCTGGATCACGGTTCAACACAATCACCCGATCACTAACGGCTATTGCCTCTGACAGATCGTGGGTAACGAGAATGGCCGTCTTATTTCGTAGACGCAAAGTTTCCACGACCAAATCCTCCAATTGCAGCTTCGTCTGGTAATCCAAGGCAGAGAAGGGTTCATCCAGCAGCATAAGCTCCGGTTCCGTCGCAAGCGTCCTGACCAGTGCAACACGCTGCCTCATTCCACCGGACAGTTGATGAGGATACAGCTTCTCTGTCCCTTCGAGCCCCATTCCGTTAAGCAGTTGAACAACTCTCTCCTTCATCTCAGGGGTTAACTGTTTTGTCAATTCCAGCCCCATGCATGCATTGTCAAGAATCGATCTCCAAGGGAAGAGATAGTCCTGTTGAAGCATATAGCCGACATGAGATGAGGTACCGCTCACTCGCTGACCATTTACATTTACATATCCGTAGGTTGGCTTCATCAGGCCAGCGATAATGGATAGTATTGTCGTCTTTCCGCAGCCGCTCGGCCCAACCAGACTAACGAACTCGCCCGGCATGATGGAAGCGGTTAGTTCATTTACTGCCAGCTTCGCTTCTCGATCTGTCACATAGACATGAGTCACACGGGATAGCTCTACTGCAGGTATCATTGAGGCGCCTCCCTTCGAATGAGCGTTATGGGCATCCGTCATTTCACCAGCTTTATCGCTTTCTCGGCAAATTCATTCGTAACGATCTGCTCGTGATGTACACGAGATTTCAACTCCCCTGCCGAATCTAGCACATCCAGCAGATTGTTCCATTCCTGCTCATCCAGGACTGGATCTGCGGCATACGATTGTTGTTCCTTATACCGCTTAACCGCACTTGCGACAATATCCCGGTCAGCATCCTTGAAGAATGGCAGAATAACATCGGTAATCTCTTCAGCGGACTGCTTCTCTGCCCATTGCTGCGCTTTATAGATCGCATTCGTGAACTTCTGTACAGCATCCTTGTTCTTAGAGATATAGCTTTGCTTAGACATGAAGGCCGTATAAGGAAGCTTGCCGCTCTCTACACCGAATGAGGCGACAACAACCCCCTTGCCTTCTTTCTCAAAAATAGAAGCCTGCGGCTCGAATAGCTGTACATATTCGCCAGTCCCTGAAGCGAATGCTGACGCAATATTGGCGAAATCAATATTCTGAATGAGCTGCAGGTCTTTGTGTGGATCAATGCCATGCTTCTTCAGCGTAAATTCACCTGCCATCTGAGGCATTCCGCCCTTGCGCTGTCCGAGGAAAGTACTTCCCTTCAGTTGATCCCAATCGAAGCCGTCCTTTTTCTCACGGGCAACGAGGAACGTGCCATCTGTTTGCGTGAGCTGCGCAAAATTAATAACCGGATCCTCAGCCCCCTGCTGTGCAACATAGATGGACGTCTCTGAGCCAACAAGCGCTACATCAATTCCCCCTGAGAGCAGCGCTGTCATTGTCTTATCTCCGCCAGAAGTCGTCTGTAGATCAACGTCCAGTCCTTCCTCCTTGAAGAATCCCTTGCCAAGCGCCACATACTCAGGGGCATAGAATACAGAGCGCGTCACTTCTCCTACCTTGATCTTCACTAAATCACTGCTTGAACCACATCCACTAAGCACCAGCACAGCAAAAACTACGATGGCCAAGGTACCTATTCGCCACTTGTGTCTCATCCGATATCTGTCCTCCTTATCTGGAATGGGTATACCATGGAACCTGTTCGTACTCTTCTGAGTCAATCTGCTCGACCCATAATCGCGTAAACTCTTACCTAATTGAACCTGCCCTGTTGTTCGGTTATTGCATTGTATGCACCCATTACTGAAATGGTTATTCGCCCGACCCTAATCAAATGGCAACGCTTGAAAAAAGCTTATCCTCCATCGTTGCGATTGAGGTGCTCCCTGCCGCCGAATGAGTAGTATAAATCATAAAAAAACGCAGCCCCACCCGGGACTGCGTTCTACATTCAAAATTGATTCGGTTACATGCCGTAAACTTCATTCGTCTTCTTCGTCAAATAATCGACCAGATATTGCGGGTTCAATGCCTCTCCCGTTACCTTCATAATGATCTCGGATGGAGTCAAAAGCTTCCCGTATTGATACACTTGTTCCGTCAACCATTGCTTAATTGGCTCCAACTGGCCATTTTCAACGAGGGTCTCTAAGTTAGGAAGCGCGCTTTCCATCGTATGCATCATTTGAGCGGCATACATGTTGCCAAGGGAATACGATGGGAAGTAGCCGAATCCGCCGCCTGACCAGTGCACATCCTGCAAGACCCCTTCTCCAGCATGGCTCGGACGCACGCCCAAATAAGACTCATATTTCTCATTCCACACGCGAGGAAGCTCCTCAACAGGCAGATTCTCATTGAACAGCATCTTCTCGATCTCATAACGGATAATGATATGCAAATTGTACGTCACTTCATCTGCATCCGTACGGATTAAGGAAGGTTCTACCCGGTTAATTGCACGGTAGAAGGTATCAACATCCACTTCGTTCAATTGCTCTGGGAACAGACGCTGCAATTCCCCGTAGTAACGATTCCAGAACGGACGGCTGCGGCCGATCATGTTCTCCCAGAATCGGGATTGCGATTCGTGAATGCCCATTGATGTTCCGGTTGACAATGGAGTGCCATCGAATTCCTTAGTGATGTTCTGCTCATACAAGGCATGGCCACCTTCGTGCAAAGAACTGAATATCGCACTCGCCGCATCATCCTTCTTATAATGCGTCGTAATACGAACATCGCCTGAGTTCAACCCGATCATGAATGGGTGAACGCTCTCATCCAAGCGCCCTGCCTCGAAGTCGTAGCCCATTTCCTTCAGCAAATACAGGCTGATTTCCTTCTGCTGCTCAATTGCATAATCGCGATGCAGAAAATCATGAACCGGTTGTTCCCCTTTCTCCTGCACAGCATGCACAAGCGGCACAAGACCTTCTTTCAGTTTACCAAAGATGGCATCCAGCTTCTCCACCGTCATTCCTGGCTCATACATATCAAGCAGCGTGTCATAGCGCGTGTCCTTCACGCCCCAATAGTCGATCAATTGCTGCGTCTTCGCTACGATGTCACGCAAATACGGAGCGAACATTTCAAAATCAGCCTTTTCCTTCGCTTCCTCCCACATCGTCTCTGCATGCGAGGTTAATACGACATATTCTTGATACAGCTTGGGAGGAATTTTGCGGCTGCGGTTGTATTCCTTACGCGCATCTGTAACCATTTTACGATCTGCATCGGACAGTTCGCCGAATACATCAGCCTGCTCCAATGCATCTAAACATTCTCCCATCTCATCCGATACGGACAGCTTGAACATATCCTCGGACAATGCTCCGATTGTTTTAGAACGCTGTTCAGCCCCCTTGCGCGGAGCACCTGTACGCAGATCCCAATGCAAAATGCTTAATGCTTCACCATAACTTTTCAGTTTCGTTGTTATATCCCGAAATTTCTGCAAGATTGCCTCATTTTGCGCATTCATGCCTATTTCACCTCGAATTATGTATAGTCTTCCTTCTTGATGATACGCGGTGAAAACGATATAATCAACATTCGAAAGCGATTATGAATAACGATTCGTATTTTGGAATCATTGTTACATTTCTATTTGTACACTTACTCGAACATGTCAAGCCATAAAGGAGCAGATTCGATGTCAATTTGGATTCAAGTGACTGAAGCTGCCGAAGAGCAGCTCAAGCAGCGTCTCAGCTCCGCAGATGGCGGAATTATCAAGCTTGTACACGATACGGAAGGCTGCGGCTGCGCCGTCAACGGCGTGCCCGCCATATGGATCGCCCCGCAGGCTGACGCAGATGACGTGCAACTGCAAAGCAATGCCCCGCTTGACATCTACATGAACCGGCATCACATGGTGTTCTTTGATGAGAAATTGAACCTTGATGTATCGGGGACAGGCGGCTTTTACAAGCTGAGCAGTGCACAACAAATTTATTCAACACATGTCGCATGCAAGGATCGACGTGACAACAAGTGAAGCGTCAACATGCAAGGGAGGGAAAAACATGTCCAACATGTCCAACATTTTAGATTTCAACCGTGAATTCGTCGAGAAACGCGAATATGAACAGTACTTGACTGACAAATTCCCCGACAAGAAAATGGTCATTATCACATGCATGGATACTCGACTCGTCGAGCTCCTTCCAAAAGCAATGAATTTGCGAAATGGCGACGTAAAAATTATTAAAAACGCAGGTGCAATCATTTCACAGCCATTCGGAAGTGTTGTGCGCAGTGTGCTTGTCGCTATTTATGAACTGGAAGCCGATGAGGTTATCGTTATCGGACACTATGGCTGCGGGATGACTGGCTTGAACTCTCAACAAATTATCGACAAAGCCAAAAAGCGCGGCGTTGAAGATGTTGTTCTGGATACGCTGACGAACTCCGGCATTAAGCTGCACCACTGGCTGCGAGGCTTCAATGACGTCCATGAAGGGGTAATGAACAGCGTACAAGTGCTGCGCAAGCACCCGCTTCTTCCTTCTGACGTTCCTGTGCATGGCATGGTCATCCATCCAGATACGGGGGCATTGGAATGGGTTGCAGACGGATATCGCTTCTTGGAAGATAAGGATACCGAACCAGGGCATGGGCAGCATTCGCCCTCTGCTACTCGATAATCCCGTTACATAAACACGGGCAAAGCTCCTGTACCAGAACCAACTTGCGTTCTGATACAGGAGCTTTTTTGTTATTATTGTCAAATATCCCATATATGCTTGACCTACGAAAGAATGGACACCCAGTGACCCGAGGCAACCTCGACCAATCGGGAACGATCCAGCTGATACGGATCGGATTCCCCCAATTCTTCCATGAATGCACGTGGCTTCCGCATTTCGATCTGCGGATCTGGTACAGGAATTGCGGCTAATAATGACTTCGTATACGCATGCTGCGGGTTCGAATACAATACTTCGCTTTCTGCCAACTCTACGATTTTGCCGCGATACATCACAGCTACCCGATCACTAATATGCTTGACCATAGACAGGTCATGTGCAATGAACAAGTAGGTTAAGCCAAGACTTTGCTGAAGCTCCTGCATCAGCTGCACAATTTGGGCTTGTATCGATACATCAAGCGCTGATAGTGGTTCGTCACACACAATGAATTTCGGTTCTACCGCAAGCGCTCTAGCGATTCCGATGCGCTGACGCTGCCCTCCAGAAAATTCATGCGGATAACGCATAGCATGAGATGGCTCTAGCCCAACCATATCGAGCAGCTCCTCTACCCGCTTCTTCCGCTCTTGCTTGCTTGAGACCAATCGGTGAACATCCAGCGCTTCACCGATCAGATCGATAACCTTCCATCTCGGATTCAATGACGCGTACGGATCCTGAAAGATCATTTGCATATGCCTGCGAACGATTTTCATCTCCTGTGCTGACAATCGGTTTACCGACATGCCCTGATACAGCACATCACCGCCAGTCGGCTCATGCAGGCGCAATATCGCTCTTCCTGTCGTTGATTTGCCGCAGCCGGATTCGCCCACGACGCCAAGCGTCTCCCCCTCTTGGATATAGAAGCTAATATCGTTAACTGCCTTTACAATATTCCCTTTGCCCAAATCAAAATGCTGCTTCAGGGAACGAACCTCCAGCAATGGACGTTGATCAGCCGACCGAGGACGAACGAATGGGGCAGACTTCACCTTCTTCTCATGTAATCGGGGAAGCGCGTTCAATAATTTTAGCGTATATGGATGTTGTGGATTGGCGAATAGCTCTACGGTCGAGCCTTCCTCCACAATCTCTCCTTCCTTCATGACGAGCACACGATCACACATCCCTGCTACGACACCAAGGTCATGCGTAATGAGAATGATTGAAGTACCAAATTCTCTCTGCATATGCTTCATAACACTCAAGATCTGCGCCTGAATTGTTACATCCAGTGCAGTTGTCGGTTCATCTGCAATAAGGAGTGCCGGCCTGCAGGCAAGGGCGATAGCGATCATCACTCTTTGACGCATGCCGCCTGAGCATTCATGAGGATAGTGAGAATAACGCACTTCACTATTGCGGATCCCAACCATCTTCAACATGTTGATCGCTTCCGCCTTTGCCTGTGCAGCTGTCATATCCTGATGCTTGATCAAGCTCTCTGCAATTTGACTTCCAATGCTCATCGTGGGATTCAACGAAGTCATCGGATCTTGAAAAATCATCCCGATGTGACGTCCACGAACATTCTCCATGTCGGACTCTGAATAAATCGCCACGTCCACACCTAAGAAAATAATCGTACCACTCTGCTTTGATGCTATCGACGAAGGCAGCAGGCGCATGATGGATCGTGCAGTAACGCTCTTGCCACTCCCTGATTCGCCCACAATTCCGAGTGTCTCGCCTGGGTTGACCACAAAGCTTACGCCTCGAACCGCATGAATCTCTTGCTCCCGATTCTGAAATGCTACCGATAAATCCTGAACTTGAAGGATATGCTCCATGCCCGCTCTCCCGTCTATCATAGTGATGAATAGGTTTGCTAACAGTTCTTGACAAAACCTTGAAATAAAATATACTATATCCATCGGAATTATACAATTTAAAAGTGAAGGAGGTGCTTATACTACATGCAAATGGAATATACTGAAGCGCCTAAGCTTCCAAAATGGACAGAGACAATCAGCCACAACTATACAAAATTGAGCCTGAATCCAATCTATGCACGCCTTGCCATACTGCTCGGCTTGCCTGTCCACCTTGCGGCATACATTATCTATCAGGTTAAACGAAGGGATGATAACGTCCAAGCGGCACGAGATTTGGTCACGCAGGAACTCCTCGCTTCCGGTTACAAAGAGAAGCTTCAAGCCGACTTCGAGGATCAACTACGCTGCAAGCATCGCTTCTTCGGTGAGAACATAGACAATCTCCAGTTCAATCGCCAGGTTCACAAGTTGACTGAAGAACAATTCCGCCAAGCCGTACAAGAACATACCCTTAAGCAGCTTGACCAACGACTCCATAGACGCACTACCTACTCTGACACCTTTCAAGCCTTGCTTCGATACCCGCTGTTTATCATCTTGACCTTACTTCCCGGATTTCCGATGTATCTGCTTGTGCTCTTGTATCACAACGCATATCTCAAATACATATTTGAGCGATTGATGATGAGTCTGCTTGTAATTATCGGGGTCTCTATTGTCGTATTCACCATATTGAAGCTGTCCCCATTCCATCCTGCAGTTAATATTTTGGGAGAAACGGCGACAGCGGAGCAGATCGAGGCGTTCAATAAGATGCACGACTTGGATCAACCCTTTTTCATTCAACTGTGGAACACATTAAGAGGCATCGCCACATTTGATTTAGGCAGTTCATTTGCAGGCAACGAAGAAGTATCACCTGCCATCGCAGCCAAATTTCCAATTACGTTAACGCTAACAATTATTTCACTTGCACTTGCTCTCCTCATTGCACTGCCGATCGGCATCATTTCTGCAACACGACCTAATACATTGTTCGATTATACGTTCATCTTCATCGCATTGCTCGGTTTATCAATACCCAACTTTTGGCAGGGGCTGATCTTTATTCTCAACTTCTCCATCCATCTGAAATGGCTGCCTGCTACCTATAATCCGAATAATTGGCTGTCTGTCATTATGCCGGTCATTGTACTTGGAACAGGATTGACAGCATCCGTAGCCCGCATGACCCGCGCTTCTACTCTTGAGGTGATTCATGAGGACTACATAGTAACTGCTAGAGCGAAGGGGCTGCACAATCGGCAGGTACTGCTCCGGCATGCGGTAAGAAATGCCCTCATTCCGATTCTGACGGTTGTGGGATTGCAATTTGGAGCAATGCTTGGAGGAGCTGCAGTTACTGAAAAGGTGTTCAATATTAGCGGTATCGGCAGTTATATCATCGATAAGCAGTTCATTCCTGATATTCCCGCCATTATGGGAGGTGTTGTCTACACGGCGATTACGATATCACTGGTCAATTTAGCGGTGGATATTATGTACGCCTTCATTGACCCACGGATTCGTACCAAGATGAAACAATACTAAAGCAGGTGAATCATGAACAAATCACTAGACAAACGATGCGATAACACAAACCGACTGAAAACAAACAGAGGATATACGTACGCCAGCTTCGCGACCATCGTATCATCCTTATTGTCTCTACTCCTGCTGGTGAACAGTTATGATGTAACAAAACAAGCTGTACGGCATTATGTATTCACCGCTGCTGTCCTATATATCTTCTTCACCTTGCTTCAGTTGGGTGTCACGATCAAGATTAAGCATGATATCAGCAGAAGCGGCGACATCAGAACCTCTACGCGATCTGTCGGTTATCTGTTATTACTAAGCCTTCTCACTGGGAATGTATTTATTGCAGCCGCCTCCCTTCATTTATTGAAAAGCAGAGCTTCGCTGCATTATTCATTAGCTGTATACATGCTGCTTACACAGTTCTTTGTTATCGGTGTCTCTGCTCTAAATCTTTTTAAGCCCTATGTGGCCGATACGTTCCCAGCGGCGATGCTGATCCTGCTCGTGATCGCCATTTTTCAACTCATAATCCTCATTCTAATAGCTTGCGGCATTATACAGAACCGAATACAGCCATGGATACGGATCGTTGCGATTCTACTCCTGTTCACAGCGATTACCGGGAATTTATTCGCTCTGCTGCTTGGAGTCATGCTGCTTCTGAACAATCGGTATGATGAGACTGGTGCGAAATGGAAGGAAGTATGGGAACGAATAACACGGAATGCAGCAGCCATGTCAGGGTTATTCTTTATCCTCTTCTTGTTCTCGATCTCGATTTGCAGCTTCTTCACCTTCGACTACAGCATCGCTGTGGAGAATGATTACAGTTCGATTCTGCAAACACCGAGCCTTACCTACCCGCTCGGCACCGACAACTTTGGCAGATGCCTATTTTCGAGAATTATATTTGGAGCTCGTATTTCACTCATTGTCGGAATCATTTCCACAGCAATCCCTGTCATTGTGGGCGGTGTGCTCGGCGCCATCTCCGGCTTCTATGGACGCCGGACGGACAATATCATTATGCGGCTGCTCGATGTACTCTACGCTATTCCAGGGATATTGCTTGCCATCGCCATCATCGCGGCATTCGGCGCCAACACGATCAATCTCATTGCTGCACTAAGCATCGGATCAATTCCGAGCTATGCCCGCACGATGAGAGCTAGCGTCATGGTCGTAGCTACATATGAATACGTAGAAGCAGCTAGGGCCCTTGGTCAACGGAAGTTGGCAATTATATTCCAGCATATTGTACCGAATTCACTTGCCCCGATGATTGTGAAGTCGACACTTACAATCGGTGGCGCAGTTATTTCAACAAGCAGCTTAAGTTATTTAGGACTTGGCGTTGAGCCGCATATCCCAGAATGGGGCAACATTTTGAAGCTTGGCAGCACTTATCTTGAGTCGCATTCATATCTCGCTATCTACCCAGGCATTGCTATCATCGCACTTGTATTGTCCTTTAACTTCCTTGGCGATGGAATACGGGATGCACTAGATCCGAAAATGCACTAAGGGAATGCGATTATTTGGCCTAATATAGGCAAAAATGTCCGCAAGTCATGCTGCAAAAATATGCGCACGAACAAAGAAGTCAGAATCATAAATACGAAATTATGGGAGGGAACTCATATGCTATCCAAAAGCAAGTTCTTCATCTTACTATTGTCTGTACTCGTGTTAGTAAGCGGATGCTCGGTAAGTACGAAATCCGATACCGTTGGCAAAGAGCCTGCCAAGAGCGCTGAAAATAAACCGCAAACAGAAACAGGAGCACCAGTGACCATCGAACTGCTGGGCATGAGCACTGGCGAATCCGATCTTAACATCATTCGTGATCAACTAACCAAAAATGGCTTCAACGTGAAGCTGAACTTGCAGCCGGATTACGGCAGCTTCAAGGCTCAGAAGGAAGCTGGCAACTATGATATCGCACTGTCAGGCTGGACCACCGTAACGGGAAATCCTGATTATGCCGTACGTTCCCTATTCAAATCAGGAGGAGACTACAGTATCCTCGCTGATCCGGAAATCGATGCATTGATCGACAAAGCGGCCTCACAGACCCCTGCGGAGTTTATCGAGACATACAAGCAATTGGAGCAGCGGCTCGTGTTTGATCAAGCTTATATTGCGCCCTTATATATTTCGTTAAAGAGCCAAGCTTACAATAAAGACCTGCTGAATGGAGATTCCGTGAGATTGTCCAAGTCTCGTTCCTTTGCCTGGGAGGATGTAGACTTTAAGGATACGTCCAAGCGTCAAGCAACTCCTCTCATTTTGGCGCAAGGATCTTCAACGCTGACCTCCCTTGATCCGATTAAAGGCAATGATGGATCGATCAACATGATCAATACGAATATGTATGTACGTCTCATTAATCTGACCGATGATGACCGCATCACTTCAGACGGTTCCTTGTCCTACAATCACGCAATTGCTGAAGGCAACTCGGATTATTACTTTATTTTGAGAGATGATATCCATTTTGCCAAAATTGAGAACAAGCTTGCTGTTGATACCGGCGAGCGCGTTGGAGCTGACGATGTTGTATTTTCCCTGAATCGGGCAAAGGATAAGAACTCTGTTCCCGATCATCGCACGTACAGCCTGCATGAGCATATTAAGTCCGTTGAGATTGTCTCAGATTTGAAGGAGCTGGTAACTGCGAAGCTCTCAGGAGGCAGTGACACAATTAAGACTGTGCTAGAGCAAGGACTTGAAAACAAGATTTCCTCACTTGTCACGAATAAAAATGATGCGAACAGCAAGACCGGCAAATATCAAGTTATCAAATTGACAACAACTGAACCTTTCCCTCAAGTATTAAATTATTTGGCCCATCAGTCGGCAGGAATCGTATCGAAGCAGCAGGTAGAGCGCATCAATACATACGATGTAGCGAAGTTCGATGTGAACAAGGACATTCCATATGGAGATCAGAATACAGTTACGGAAGGAAACAAATACAATAACGTACTGGTTACGAGCGGACCATATATCTTGTCCTATAAAAATGATTATGAAGCGATTCTATACAAAAATCCGGGTTACTTGAGAGGCACAAAGCATGAACCGAAAATCAATAAAGTCATTTTGCGCTTCATAAAGGATGCTGACAGCCAATTGGCCGCACTTCGAAGCGGTGAAATCTATGTCAACTATGGAGTGCCTGAAACAAAATTTGACCTTGTGAAAAATGACAGCAAGCTGTCCTTGCAAAGCATTGAGAGCAATGCAGTATCTTACCTGCTCTTCAACACAGCGAATCGAGAAGTAGCCAAGAGTGCAGACCTGCGAAAAGCAGTTCTATACTCTATCAACCAAGAAGACTTCTTGAAATTCTACAATAACCATATCTTCAAGGCAGCCTCGACGGTCAGCCCAATCGTAAAGACCGGGAATGAACTGAAGGCAGATCCTGAGAAGGTAAAGGAATTCTTAGACAAGTATCGAGTAGCGTCCAAATCCTAAATATCAATTCGAATGCAGCAAGGCTCTATGTCCTCCCCTTGTAAGAGACACAGAGCCTTGTTCGATCTCTGAACGGTACCATACTGCGTGTTCGTGTTTGCGGTGTCGTCCATCAAAAAAAGACCACTCACAAGAGCGGTCTACAAGATTATCAAATTATTAGGAAATGAGGTCATTCTGCATTACTGTATAAATAGACATGTTTGTAGTAAAGATGTTATATTCGTTCTGATTGACGGACTAAGCTTCCAGGATTCACACCATATTTGCGGCGGAAAGCTTCCGAGAAATAACTGGCATTCGAGTAACCCACTTCATAAGCGGCCTCCGTCACATTCAGCTTGCCCTGCTGCAGCAGAAACAGTGCTCTCTCCAGCCGCTTCTCTCGTAAATAGCCGAATACTGTTGCTCCGTACATTTCTTTAAAGCTCTTTTTCAGCTTGAAATCATTCAAGCCCACCATGCGAGACAACTCCAGCAATGAGGGCGGATCTGACATTTGCTGCACCATAATTTCTCTCGCCTGCTTAACCTTCTGCATATCCGTTCTACTCATCTTCTTCGTATGAGATGTTCTGGGATTCGAGAAGAACAGTTGGAAGGCTTCCTCTAATAACTCCATAGCACGGCATTCCAATTCAATATTTCGAGTACTGGACATCAAGGATGCTTCAAGCAGCTGATGCAAACGTAAGGTTGCATCAGGCGTAATCCGTTCATATTCACACCCATAATCTTGGCTGCCAAGTAGCTGCGAGAAATCCACCCTTCTCGTCCCATCACCTTCCTCCATAAAGTGATGAAAAGTGTGAATCGGAATACCAATACTGACCATATGATACGTCGTATTGCCAGTAAACTCAAACCTCGCATCTGCTTGTTTAATCAATTGCAGGGAGCATATTCCTGGGATGATTTCATTTCGCTCACCAGCTATGCTCACTTCCCTAGTCCCCTGCAAGCAATACTGAAGTTCAACCATCGCTGCCTCCGTTTGCAGCGATATGGTTCGCTCACGGTTCATCGTATAATTCGAGACAATAACTTCAATATCGGTACGCGGAATAAATCTTCGAATCGTTCCCTCACCTATGTGTGAAGGGAGCAGTAATTGTTCGTTGCGGTTCGAATCCATCCGCTTTATTTCAAGTCCGTCAAAAAATCGATTGAAATTATGATGAAAGTCGATTTGGCTCATCCCTGTACGCTCTCCATGTTAAGATGTAATCATCTAGTCAACAACAAACACCTAAGCCTTGTAAACGGCCGCTTCAAAAGTTCGCTGAAGCATCCCCGTATCCAAATGCTCACCGATAACGACAAGCACATCCTTCACCTCGCCTTGAGGCGCTATCGGAATAAATTCAGATTGACGATATGCAAATTGGAACATATAACGCTTCGTCGTATCAGTAAAGCTTACAATCCCTTTAGCACGATACACATTTGAAGGCAGCGTGGACAGCCAATTTTCAAATCGTTCACTGTCCACCGGCTCAGACAATGGATGCGTCCACGCTGTGACGAAATCATGAGCATGTGAATGAGAATGATGGTGTGAATCCTTCTTCGCATGCTCCACATGGAGATGATCATGACCATGCTGCACATGTGTATTATTCGTATTTTCGCTGGATTGTACATCATCTTCAACAAGCAATAACGATCCTCCTGCATGTACACAGCTCTGAATCCACAGCTCTCGTTCGACGACGGCATGATCAGTAATGACAAGGCTAGTGTGTGCATTCCATTGCTTCACATGCTGCTGTACTTTATCGAGCTGTTCAGCTGTTGCCAAATCAGATTTATTTAATAGGATTGTGTTTGCTGCTCGTACCTGTTCTTCCAGCAATCGCATCATCTTGCGGTTCGCTTTCTGGATGGCAGTCTCATCATCTAGCAGGTCTCCTAGATGTTTGGCATCGACAACCGTGACGATGTTAGTCAACACAATATCTGAATACAGAGAAACTTCGGTAATAGACTCGACCAGTTCCATCGGCTCTGCTATTCCCGTACATTCTACATAGATGACATCCGGCTGTTCTTCCTGTACAAGCTCATACAGCTTGGTGCTGAAGTCGCCGCGGAACGAACAGCATATGCAGCCACCGAGCATTTCCTTCATCGCCACTTCAGGCGGCAACTGCTGACCGTCCAAATTCACTTCACCAACTTCATTCATAATGACAGCAGGTGTTAGATTCTCTTCCGTGCTCCACTGCAGCCACTGCTTCAACAATGTCGTCTTACCCGTTCCTAAAAAGCCAGATAATATAATAACCGGTATAGCCCGGTCTCGATTATGATTTTGTTGTGATGTTCGCATTGACAATAACCCCGTTTCCTAATCATGCTTGCTCTCTCATCATACCCTCATGCTCTATGCGAAGCAACCATGCCACTTACGGGATCTATCCACATCCGATATGAGGGAAATAATAACTGCTGAGATCTTTCAAATCACACTTGATATTATGTATATTCTTACATATAATGGGGATTGTATCATTTGCATTCTTGCTATGGTTACAAGTTGAATGAAGTAGAAACGACAGAAGGGGTACATTGAAAGAAAGAGGAGGTGTTAGGGTTGCTGAATACATTGTCATACGGATTGCTAGGCCTTCTAGCTAGCGATTCCTGTTCTGGTTATGATCTTATGCTCCGTATCCAGCCGTTTTGGCCAGCGAAGCACAGCCAGATCTATCCGTTATTGGCAAAGCTCGAACGAGAGGGCTTGGTTCAATTTGTGCGAATTGAACAGCGGGACAAACCCGACAAGAAGGTCTATTCCATTACTGAACAAGGGAAGTCTGTTGTATTGGATTGGCTGGGCGAACCTCCTGCGGAGCAAATGACACGTGATGAGCTCAGCTTAAAAACAAAGTGCATTTGGATGACCGAGAAAGAAATCACGATTCCATTATTCCTAACCCGAATGAAACAACTGGAGACCAAAACGGCTTATTTTGAGAAATTGCTTGATCGCATCTCTGAGGAAGATCGCCATATTCGATCCAAGCATTTCGGCGACTATATCCTGCTTCATCGTGCAATTTCTCTTGCTGCCGCCCAAATTGAATGGTGCCGCTGGGTTGTTCAAATGTTAGAACAAGAGGATTCTGATTCATAAACATCTGGTTCCCGTCCGTGTCTTGGTATCTACAGACGGGATCCTTATTTTCCTGATCGTGTCGACTTTCTATTGGTGGTTCTAGCCTTGAATGCTTGCTGCCTCGCTTCGATGACGTCTGTCCGATCGCGCAGCAGGTGCTTGTCTCTAACCGCTGCAATTGATTGACTGCCATTCATACACCAAGTCCATCCCTTATCCGCACAAGATTGGATACATAATTCAAGCAGATATTGATCCTCTATTGGAAAGTTCCACTCCGAGTATGTGGAAGCTGCGTTTGTCATCTTGTTCTCATCTGTGAGTAATGCTACCCGTTCCTTCAATTCATGCTTCAGGGTCTCACCATTAATTCCAAGCGCCCCCCAGTCGATCGCTTCCGCATGTCCAAGTGCACTTGATAACATTTTCAATGTCCCTGCCACATTACCTCGGCGCTCGTGATAGAGGCCTACAGCAATTTGTACAAGAGCAAGCCACTGACGTTTCCGTTCCGCAGAGGGCTCCTCTTTCCAATACTCTTCCATAATTTCATGACATTCGAACCAGTCTCTTGGCCCATGGAAATGTGCCAAATATTCAATATACGCTTTTGGATATCGCATCGTATTCCTCCTACTATAAAAGCAGTCCTCGTTGCAATGAACTTAATTTCGTTTATTGTATCAATTTCAATATTTATTTGAAACCTCTTTTTACTCGAACACGTATTATTACTTGTCAACAAATATTACATCAATAGGGAGGCAATTCATGCGTAATAAATGGATCATGGTCGTTATGGCATTCTTCCTTATCTTCGCGGTAACAACACCGACGGTGATAGACGTGGCTGATGCCAAGCGCGGAGGTTCATTCCGCTCAGGAGTTCAGAAGTACAAGCCAGCTCCAAACAAGTCTACGAATCAGGTGAATCGTACGGACAACACCAATAAGAGCAATACATCAAGCACAGCACCGACACAGCAACGTGGATTTTTCAGTGGCGGCGGCCTAATGAAAGGCTTAATGATTGGTGGATTAGCTGGAATGTTGTTCGGCAGCATGTTCGGCAATCTTGGATTTCTGGGAGACATCCTTGGGCTTATGATCAACGTAATGGCAATATTCCTTCTCATCAGCCTTGTTATGATGGTAGTGAAGAGGTTCAGAAATAAACGCAACCCATCTACACCAGGTCCTGGGCGGTGGAATTAATGCAATTTCGTCTCTCTATGGACGAACTCATTAATGCTGTATGCCTTCACATCGCGATGCGCAAGCAGGTTCGACCCGAAGATGTAAATGTTGAGCTGTGCTGGGATGAAGAGCATGGATTCACAGCAGAAGTATGGGTGCATGATCGCTCCCAATACTTGATTGAGTCCAATCTGCTGGAAGCCATTGAACAGTACATGAGCAAGGAATACGGACAACGTGTATTCCGTCATCAGATTAAGCTTGACGTGGATGAGGAAATGTGGGCAGATATCGATACAAACCTATAATATAAGATGCAGCTATAAATAGAGCGGCAGCCCTTGAGTCATACGATGATGCATCGTTGGCCCAAGAGGCTGCCTTTTTTTCGTATCAAACAAAGAGCAGGAAGGATATTCGACTCTCAGTTAATTCGAAATGATAGTGACTCCTCCACTTGCATAACCTGCAATCGAAATTGGCTCTGTCAATCCAGTAGTCGTAACGGAGAATACCAAAAGCAAGCGAGTTTGAGGTGGGACTACGATATTCAATCCCGACAGCAACCCATTTACGTGTTCACCTAACGTAATAACTCCCGTCAATGATGGCTGCAGATCTACTAACGTTCCTGCTATTGGTGTAAAGATATTATCTGGCACAGTGGATTGCCAGAGTTGAGCATGAATCGTTAACGTTTGATTAACCCCACCCAAGCAGTCTAAGCAGAGCCCTGAAGTAACACTAAAGTATGCAGCTATACATTTAATGGTTCCTCCACATGGAACTGTAAATGCAAGATTTAAAGGTATCCCAGGTCCTCCGGTAAGGTCTATCGTAGGTCCAAGTACCGAAGGAGTTTGTGCGCTGTTGCCGAATCCAATGAGACCACCAATACCCGCTACTCCACAGAAACCAGTCGTTAGCAATATTGGTAAGAACGACGCAAATGGAATAATAGAAGGTGCCGCTGGACCAGTTGCTCCGGTAACTCCTGCTCCGGTGGCTCCGGTTACCCCGGCTACTCCGGTTGCTCCCGTTGCACCTGTCGCTCCTGTCGCTCCGATGGCGCCGGTTGCTCCCGTTTCGCCTGTTGCACCTGTGGCTCCCGTGGCTCCTGCTCCGGTTGCTCCTGTTGCACCCGTTGATCCGATGGCGCCGGTCGCTCCGGTTGCTCCTGTCGCACCTGTTGCTCCCGTGGCTCCTGCTCCGGTTGCTCCTGTTGC